>JBFMBF010000011.1:0-40137 GCA_040755315.1 Hadarchaeota archaeon (SeqCode)
CACGCAGGGCCGCTGGCGAAATTTCATCTTGAGGCTTATCAATCGTCCTGTTAAGCTTCAGCTTTCCGTCACTGCTGAGGGAAGGGATGGAAAAAATGTTCAAGGCATTGGCCCAGATTTCCGGCTGGCGCGGAATCCTCTCGTCGAAAACATCTCCGAGCACCAGTATCAGCTGGGCGCCCTGCTCTATCGCCTTTTCAATTGCCTCCTTCGCCTGCTCGAACGAGTCATTCTTGCGGGGCGTACCCCACTTCACCCCGAGGTGAAAGTCGCCGATGACTGCCAGCCTCAGATTACCACCATCTCCTGTTGACCGCCCGCATATAATTGCGCTGTGTTTTTCGTCCTCGGTTCAAACCTATTAATCCTAGAAATAAAGTTTCTCCGATGTCAGAGCTGTGGGTGGAAAAATACGGGCCAAAAAAGCTGGCCGAAATCGTCGGGCAGCCGGTGGCGGTCCATCAGATGAGGGAGTGGGCCAAGGGGTGGCTCATGAGAAAGCCAGGCAAGAAAGCTATTTTGTTACACGGCGGCACGGGGACCGGGAAAAGTGCCGCGGCCTCCGCACTTGCCAGGGAGTTCGGCTGGGACATCCTGGAGATGAACGCCAGCGACGAAAGGACACTCAGTCAGATAAAGAGGGTTGCCGGAGCCGCCGCAACATCTGGGACGTTGGTCGGAGGCGCAGGCGGCGTTAGGCTATTGGTGCTGGACGAGGCGGACAATGTCCACGGCACGGCGGACAGGGGCGGCTACAAGGCGATAAAAGAAGTCATCGAGGAAGCGAGGAACCCGATCATCCTCATAGCCAACGACCAGTACTCCATCCCCTGGGACATCAGAGCTTCATGTCTTGCCATCGGCTTCAGGCGCATGAACAGGGACGTTGTGATGAGGGAGCTGCTCAGGATTGCAAAAGCAGAGAGCGTGGCCCTTGAAGTTGGCGCCGCAGAAAAAATTGCCGATGCTTCCGAAGGTGACCTCCGCGCGGCAATCCAAGACCTTCAGGTGTTGTCTGCTGGGAGAAAGGCCCTGAAGCTCGAGGACATCCAAAAATATTCCCGCGATAGGGGGAAAAACATCTTTGACCTGATAAACGGGATACTCACGGCAGGGAGCGCCGCTGAAATAAGGGAGCTGTCCTGGGCAGTTGACATGCCACCAGAAGACATCCTCGCGTGGGTGGAGGAAAACATCCCTAAGATGGTTGCCGACCCTGAGGCGCGTGCAAGGGTTTGTGATGCAATTTCTAGGGCAGACATCTTCTTGAACCGGGCAAAGAGGAAGCAGGCTTACGGCCTCTGGGGCTACGCCAGCGACGTCATGACGGCGGGTGTCGGCTTCAACAGGGGAGAAAAAATCAACTGGGAGAAGTTCCAGCCGCCCAGCCACATCCGGCGCTTCGCCCACACGCGCGGGCTGAGAGCGGTCAGGGACTCTGCGGCTAGGAAGGTGGCCCGCCGCTGCCATACATCATCAAGGGTGGCAAGAAGAGACATCCTGCCGTACTTGAGCGCAGTTTTGAAAAATGACAAGAGGGCCGGAGCCATTTCTAAAGAACTTGGGCTGAGCGAGGAGGAGCTTGGTTTCCTCACGTCGACGGTGCGAGCTTGAGAGTTTCTGAGAGGCTTCAGCTGGGAAAGTTGGCCACGCCGCTTCCCGACCGCGAGCGACCGATTTACAGGTGGTTCCAGATAAAGGAGTCGTTCTCGAGTGGCCTCGTCAAGTTGCTGGCGGAGACGTGGGGGCTTGGTGAAGGAGACATTGTGCTCGACCCGTTCTGTGGCGCTGGGACGACGCTCCTCGCCTGCAAGGAGCTTGGTTTGGACTGCATGGGCTTTGATGTCTACCCGCTTTTCCTACTGGCATCTCGGGCCAAAATTAGAGACTACGACGTCGGTGATTTGAAAACAGAAATTTCAAAGATTCTTGGAAGTGAACCCGAAGAGGCGGATGTTCAAGTGCCGCCATTTGTTGCCAGAGTTTTCCCGCCGCGCGTGCTCTATGAGTTGGATTTCTTCAGGGGCAAGGTGCTTGAGGTCAAGGATGAAAAGGCCCGCGAGTTTTTGCTGCTTGGGCTGTTGAACGCGGCGATGGACAGCAGCTGGGCTCGCAAGGATGGGGCGGCGATAAAGGTAACAAAAAAATCAGTGCCGCCGCTGAAAAAGGCGCTCGAGCGGAGGCTGTTTGGGATGTGCCGCGACATTGAGCAGGCGGCGCTGAAAGGGTCGAAGGTTGAGGCCAAACTCTGCGACGCGAGAGAGATTGATGCCGGGGGGGCCACCGCAGTGATAACATCCCCGCCGTATCTGGCAAAGCAAGAGTATCTCCACGCTTACAGGATTGAGAATTGGATTGTTGGACTGGAGAGCCCACGACCGGAGAAGCTGGTTGGGGGGGCCGGCGTGGGAGTCTCTCCAGAGAAATACTTTGGTGACATGCGCGCGGTTATCAAACGGCTCCACGAAGCCTGCGGTAATGGAGCAAGGGTCTGTCTTGTTGTCTCTGACGGCTGCTTCCCCGATGGACCGGTTGAGGTGTGTCTGCGGCTGAGCGACATGGGCGAGGCTGTCGGCTTCAGAGCAAAACAGGTTGTGGTTGTGAACAAGCGCCAGTGCACGACTCCATCTAGAAAAAAGATCGGCACAACAAAAGAAGCGCTGCTGATCTGGGAAAAGTAGTAGCTGGGAAAGTGCGGGGAGTAGGATTGAATCCAAGGAGACGCCTTTGTTACTTAGTTATTTCTATTTGAACTGATAATTTTCGGGGTGTGCAAAACTCTTTTTAGCTTTAACCGCAAGGAAGAAGAAAGCCTAACTCGAATAAGACTCCGAGGTGAAGTATCTAAATTTGAATCGTGCAAATGAAACAAATTAATGGCGTGCCTGATATTTCGGTTTTGAAAATTCATCTCAACTCCCCACGATATTTTAACTAGCTTTAACATGCTTTTGGGAGAGGTCACCGAAAGTATTCGCCGAAATGGCAAAGATTGAGTTTGTATAGTTTTTAGAAAAAATCGTCAGAAGCAAATGGTGCGGGGGGCAGGATTTGGACCTGCGGAGACCCTTCGGTCACAGGATTTCTTAGCTTAGCCCTTAAGTTTGGCAACGGTTTTGCCGCTCCTGCCCTTTAGGCCAAGCTCAGGCACCCCCGCTGATAAAGGGTCTAGTTGGGAGGCAATAAAACTAGCGCCCTTTCTTATGGGCCTTTCGGTAAACCGCGCGGCGCTTTCCCCGCTTTCTCAGGAGCTTTTGCTCGAGTTCCAGTTCTTCCTGCATTTGATCACTTGGTGCTCCGGGCGGGATTCGAACCCGCGGCGTAGGCTTGCTCCCAAATGGCGTCGAGAGGCCTACATGTTTGACCGGGCTACACCACCGGAGCACCGGAGCTATTCATTTTTCCTGCCTTTATTTATTTTCAAAGCTTCCCCCCGCCCCAATAATTATTTAGCGTCGGCGGCAAAAATTGCACGACGGCCATGTCAACTTCTGACGACTCCGCCGTGCTTGACGCGATAGAACGGGTGAGCAAGAGCGTCGTGAACGTCAACACTCTCAAGCATCTGCATGACTTGTTCTATCGGCCAATCCCGGTACAAGGAATGGGCTCGGGGATCATTGCAAGCCCAGACGGTTACATTATAACCAACAACCATGTCATCAGGGGCGCTGAAAGGGTCGGGGTCACGCTCACGGACGGGCGAGTGGTCGAGGGCAAGCTTGTCGGCAATTGCCCCAGCATTGACATTGCGGTCATCAAAATAAATCAAAAGGGACTCCCGGCGGTTGATTTCGGCGACTCCGACAAGCTCAGAGTGGGGCAGCGTGTTTTTGCCATAGGTAATCCGTTCGGCCTGTCCGGCGGACCCACTGTAACCATGGGTGTGATTGGCGCGCTCGGGCGCACCATACGCGCGGCAGACGGGGCGCTTGAAGACCTAATCCAGACGGATGCGGCGATAAACCCTGGCAACAGCGGCGGGCCTCTAATCGACGAAAGCGGGAGGGTCATTGCCATAAGCACTGCGATAGTGCCGTTCGCCCAAGGGATAGGGTTCGCCGTCCCAATCAACATGATATTCCGCTGCTATGGAGACATCACCAAATACGGGCGGCCGCTGATTCCGTGGTTTGGGGTAAATGGAATAAGCCTGAACGAGACGATAAGTAAACACTACAAGATACCTGTGAACAAAGGGGTGCTGATTGTAGGAGTAATCGAGGACAGCCCGGCCGACCGGGCAGGGATTTCAGCGGGAGACGTGGTGCTTGAATTCAACGGCAAACCTGTAAACACCATAGAAGAACTGCGGAAACTGATAAAGGCGAGCAAGGCTGGCGACAAGGCAAAGTTCACTGTGCTTCAGAAGGGGCGAAAAAAAGAAATTTCGGCTGTTCTGTCCGAGATACCGTAGGGTTTGAGCTTTATGGCGGGCCCGGGGGGATTTGAACCCCCGATGTGCAGCTTTTTCCGGATTTCCGTAGGACGCTGCCGCCCTATCCAGGCTGGGCCACGGGCCCCATTTGACATTCCTCCCCAGCTTTAATGGAGTTTCCGATTTCCCTTCCCCGAAATCTATTTAAAAGCCCCGCCCGGACTCTGTTAGAGGTGATTAAGGTGGGAACCACTAGAGCGCTCGGTGCAGTGCTGTTGGTAGTGTGTTTGGTGGTGCTAGTGGCGCACATCTACTTCGGATACTTGACACCACGCGAGCTCATGCCTCTTGCTTTCGCGTTGCCGGTCACCTTGGGAGTGTTGGTAGTCTGTGCTTTGGGAATGTGGTTGGGATGGATAATGGCTACCACCAAGGAGTACACGCCTCCGGCTACGGGCGAAGCTAAGAAGGAAGAGAAAAAGGAAGCTTAACCAACTCTCTTAAAGCCTTGAAAACTTAGAACTTTGGGTGGCCATTTGAACTATGGCAGATGGGTAGTGGTACTGCTCGTGGCTGCGTCGATGGGCATATCAGCATCTATACTTCTGATACCCGGGGAGAAGTACCAGATTCTCACAACTTCAGACAGCGGCTGGGTATACAACATAGCTGTTAGGATAGAAAACACGAACGCGTTGGCCGATAAAGTTCCTATTTCTCACGCGCCATACGGGCTCGATGTCGAAACGTACCAGCTGCAATCCCTCGGCGCTGTTGTGCTTTACAGAGCTGCCCATGCCGTTAACCCTAGCGTCACCCTGATGGACGTGGCGAAATATTGGGGGCCGCTGATCTTCGCCATTGCAATAATTCCTGTATTTTTGGCTGCGAGGGAACTGGGAGGAAACACAGCCGGGTGTGCGGCCGCATTTTTGATGGCGACCATGACCCGCTCAATATACTGGCACAAGGTTGGGGCCTTTGACAGGGAACCGACCCAGATTTTGTTCATAGCGCTGACGCTATATTTCACGATAAAGCTCTTCAAGGCCTCCAAGAAGGATGTGTGGAAATTCTCCATCCTTGCAGGGATGTCAACGGGGCTTTTTGGGATGACGTGGGGCGGCTGGATCTTCATCATGGCACCTTTTGTCGGAGGGGTGATGTTTATCCTTCTGCACGAGTTTGCTGGGCATCTTGTTCACAGGAAGTTTGACATTTTCGCCGCGGTATCTTCCGCAATAAAGGTCCATCTGAAATTCCTGCTGGGTGTGCTGGGCATGGCGGTGGTGGTGAGCATAGCGCTCTGGAGTATGACACGCCAAGAGCCGATAAGCATGTGGACTGGGTTTTTCCAGATGATGTTGAGCTATGTCGGGATATCTTTTGGAGGAGGAGGTGTGGGTAGTATCACGCCGCCCGCGACTGAAGCCCAACTGGCCGGGCCGTTGAGCCAGACTTTAGACTTCTACGACAGCGGGCTTCTTGGGCCGATAACTCTTGTTCTTTTGTCCCTCGCCGTGTTGAAATTTGTGTGGTCGAGGAAAAAATGGGAACTTCTAATGGTGGCGTGGTTCATAATTCTGCTCGCTATGGTGTGGCCAGGAAAGGGGCAGGCTAGATTCGACCGCGTGTGGTGGCCATTTTACGCCATGATGGCGGGCGCCGGAGTAGCCGTCGTTATGTCGCTCATCAAAAAACTCTCCACCGAATGGCAATCTGGGTGGCTGGATCACCTGCACCACCCGCTGCTCTTGACAATCCTTGCCGTCTTTATCGGTAGCGCATTCCTGTTAAATGCCAAGGCAACTGCCGCGATAACGACTCCCCCTACGCAATGGCACGGTTATCCATTGTATGATGGTTTCATAGAAGCGTCAAGCTGGATTGGCGCCAACACCACGCCGGATAATGTTTTTTCCATCCAGTGGTCGTTCGGTCACTTTTTCACTGGAACCAACCAGCGGCCAACCGTATGCGACGGTTCCGATACCACCGGCAAGGAAGGAGCTTGGGAGACGCTGCCCGGCATACCCAAGCCGCCGGATTACATTTACTATGTAGAAGGCAACCAGGCGAGGAGGTATGGGATTGAGGCTTACCAGCCATATGGAAAATCTTACTTCATCAACGGAAGAAGGGTGGATGTTCAGAGATTCCCAGTCATCGGCAAAGACGAGCTCAAATGGTACCTCAAAACATACAGGGACAACTACGGGGTGAAAATTGACTATCTGGTTTTCACCTATGATGAGTATGCACAGTCGGCAAACTACCCTGCAAACATCCTGCTCGGGAAAGAAAGGCTTGCCAGCTTAACGCAGGCGCCCACTTCAGACAACACGAAATTAATCCTCAACTTTGGAGACAACAGGAGCGCCGTGGTTCTGGACTCGGCGACGCAAAGTGTTTACCTGCAGGTAGGGAGCAGCCAGTTAACCATGGACGGCTACGGGATAATGGGCGTGGCCGGCAACAGCATCAGCGACTACCGCGTGTTTGTTCCTCCGGCAGCTCCGGCGCAAATCAACGAAACTCTGGTACTGTTCGTCGATTCATCCAACCCCGGCACAATCGTTGGAGCATGGCTTGTGACGGGCGCTTCGAATGACATTGCCCAGACGCCCGTGTCTGCCTTGGCCTGGACGCAGAACTTGGCTGGGGTCGACTACCTCCAGACGGCATTCACCAGCTCGGATAGTATGGTGAAATTGTTGAGAGTCGACCACTCGCTGGTAACATGAGGGGAAACATGAGACGCCCACGCGGAACCAAGGACCTCTTTGGCCGAGAACTCTCGGCCGTGAAGTTCGTACTGGGAAAAATTGCCGAAACATGCCGGAGCTATGGATACCAGGAAGTGGAGACGCCGATGTTCGAGCACCTTGAGCTTTTCACAAAGAAGAGCGGCATGAACATCGTCAACCAGATTTATGCCTTCAAAGACAAAAGCGGGCGGGAAATAGCGCTGCGCCCGGAAATCACGCCTTCCGCTGTCAGGCTTTACTTAGAAAAGTTAAGGTCCGCCCCCAAGCCCGTGAAGCTTTGGTATTCCGGCAGCTGCTTCAGGTACGAGGAACCGCAGGCGCAGAGGTGGAGGCAGTTCATCCAAGCAGGCACGGAGGTCTTGGGCTCCTCAAGGCCAGAAGCAGACGCAGAGGTGGTGGCCCTGGCTAACGACGTGATGAACGAGGTGGGGCTGAAAAATGCTAAAATAAGGCTCGGAAACGTCCGGCTGCTCAGGGAGTTGCTCAAAAAGGCTGGAGTAACTGGAGAGGCTCAGGATCCAATCCTAAGGGCTATTGACTCTCAAGATGAACAGAGAATCTCGGAGGAGCTGGCGCGGGCCAAGGTCGAGAAAGATTTTGAAAAAACACTGCGGAACCTGATTTCTCTCAAGGGAGACGCAGGTGTCATAAAAAAAGCCGAGAAGTTATTAGCGGACACCCCGGCCGGGGCCAAGGCGCTGGAAAACCTGCAGAAGATAACCGGCTTGCTTTTGCCACTCGGTGTGGAAAACTTCAGCGTGGACTTCGGGATTGCTCGCGGCCTGGAGTACTACACCGACTTTGTGTTCGAGATTTACTCTGACGGCGTACAGGTCGCTGGAGGCGGGCGTTACGATGAGCTAGTCAAGCTGTTAGGAGGGGACCACACCCCTGCTGTAGGGGTTGGCTTCGGAGTAGACAGGATGGCCAACGCCATTTTGTCAATTGGATGGACGAAGCACAGCGGCTCGCCAGACTGCGTGGTGGTGTTCACGGAGGAGAAGGTGCTACCGAACGCCCTAGAGATAACATCAAAGCTAAGGAAGCGGGGCTTAAGCGTCCAACTGGACCTCATGAACAGGAAGCTTAGGAAGGCGCTGGAGTATGCGGACTCCTTGGGGGCAGAAAAAGTTGTGATAGTCGGAGCTGAGGAGCTTTTGAAAGGAGAAGTCGTGCTTAGGGACATGAGAACGGGGGAACAGCAGTCCTTGCCGCAGGATGAAATTGCGGACAGACTAAAACTTTTGCCCTAACCTCTCGAAGACCCTTTTCATCTCCAGCGAGTCCTGCTCCAGAAGTGGCGACTCGGATATCAGGGTTATGTCGATTTTTCTTTTCACAACCTCCTTTGCCAGCGGAAGAAACGGCGGCTCGTTAAACCTGATTGGAAGGTGTCTGCGCTCGTTGCCTTGCCCTGGGACCTTCGCCGGCGCCCACTCCATGCTGGTGAAATGGGAGTGAAGGTGCTTCAGGTTGAGGGGCCTGAGCTTTTCGAAGATTTCCGGGTAGTTTATGCGACCAGCCGCCCTCGCCCACAGGTGTGAGAAGTCAATGACCGGGACGCACCGGGATACCTGTTTTGAGAGTTCTACCAGCTCTTCCAGAGTGCCGAAAGCACTGACCTTCCCGGTTGTCTCATGCCCGAGCGCCACTCCATTTATTCCCATCGACTTCGTCCTGTCAAGCATGTCTAGGTCGGCGGCCTTAACTGCATCTAAGGCGGCCTCTGGAGTCAACGTGCCGTAAAACCCTGGGTGGAAGACCGCAACATGGGCGCCCAAGTAGTGTGCCCGTTCGACCGAGTCCAGAATCCTCTTTTTTGACGCCTCGAGTTTGGGTTTCTCCTGGCTACACAAGTTGATAAAGTAAGGACAGTGAACGGAGAGGTCAATCTTCAGCTCCTTCGCCAGCTTTCCAACCTCTTTGGCTGTCTCATTTCCCATCGCCACGCCACGGACGAACTCTATCTCCATGGCGTTCAGCCCCAGCTCGGCCACACGCCTCAGGCCTTCAATGCTGCCGTGACCTTTGCTGGAGAGGGGGATTCCCGCCGGACCCAGGTAAATCATCCAATCAAAACCCTTATGGCGGGCGCCAAAATATCTCTTTTGTTGGAGGGGTTGAAGTGTTGAGCAGCATCCGGGACAGAGTCGGCGGCCTGACAAAACCGATAGCCGAAGCTGTCGCCAAGACTGGAATCAGCCCCAACGCGCTGACGCTGATCGGGCTTCCTGTCGGAGTTCTGGCCGCTTTCTTCTTTGCCAGAGGGGAGCAGTTGCTGGCTGGTTTTGTCCTGCTCGTGGCGGGATTTTTTGACATAATCGACGGTGCGGTGGCGCGGGTGCTCCAAAGGGAAACCGCCTTCGGAGGAGTGCTGGACTCGGTCATTGACAGATATGTCGACTTCCTGCTCTTTGCTGGGATAATCTACGCGCTCATCTTCGGGAGAATCCAAGATGTGGGTTTTACACCTGGGTGGGGGTGGGTGTGGGGTATGCTGGCCATCGCCGGGAGCTTCATGGTCAGCTACATCCGAGCCAGAGCAGAGGCCGCAGGGACAGGGAAGCTCGATGTCGGTATCGCTGAAAGGGCGGAGAGGCTTATAATTCTGGCTGTTGGGGCGCTGCTGGGCTACACTCAATATTCAGTTGTCCTGATAGTTGTCCTGACTCACGTAACAGTGATCCAGAGGCTGTGGGTGTCTTGGAAACGCCTCAGTCCGAAAGCTGCAAGCAAAGCCACTTGAGGTACTTCACGCCCTCTTGCAGCAACTCGTTTCCTTTCTTAGTTAGTTTATAGTATTTTCTCGCCGGCCGCCCGCGCTGCTCTTTCCACTCAAAGGTGACAAAACCGCCGCGCTGAAGGCGGTGCAGGACGATGTATGACGTTACGGTTGGCGGCTTCCAGCCGAACCTCTTCTGAACCTCCTGCTTTAGCTCGTAGGCGTACCTGGGTCGTTCCTTGAGCAGCTTTAGAAAGTATGGCCAGAGCAGCTCCGTTGCCGTTTTCTTCTTCATCCTTGCTATCGCCAAGAAAACCCCCATTCTTCTTTAACCGCAACCCTTATATATTTAATTATTTGAATATATTACAAATCCCATAATAGCTCGGAATGTGAAAATATGGTCGTGAAAGTCGCGATAGTCGGAGTCGGGAACTGCGCCTCTTCGCTTGTTCAGGGGATTGAATATTACAAGAACGCGCGGGAGGACCAGTTCGTGCCAGGGCTGATGCACGTTAACTTCGGTGGGTACCACATAAGAGACATCAAGTTCGTAGCGGCTTTTGACATCGATGCAAACAAAGTGGGGAGAAATCTGGCAGAGGCCATCTTCTCGCCGCCCAACTGCACGATAAAATTTAGCGACGTTCCCCCCATCGGCGTAGAGGTCATGAAGGGCGCGATGCTGGACGGCCTCGGGAAATACCTAAAACCTGTGATACCAGTCGACTCCACGCAGAAGACCGTGAACGTGGCCAAGACCCTGGAAGATGCCGGCGCTGACATTCTCGTGAGCTACCTGCCGGTCGGGAGCTATGAGGCCTCCAGATTCTACGCGGGAGAAGCAATCAAGGCCGGCTGTGGATACATCAACTGCATCCCTGAGTTCATAGTCTCCGGGAAGGAGTGGGGAAAGCGCTTCGCTGAGGCGGGGCTGCCCTGCGCCGGAGACGACATAAAATCACAGGTGGGCGCCACGATCCTCCACAGAACCCTCGCGAGGCTGATGATTGACCGCGGGGTGAAGATGGAGGAGAGCTACCAGCTGAACATCGGGGGGAACACCGACTTCCTCAACATGCTGGAGGAGGAGCGCCTTAGCTCCAAGCGCATAAGCAAGACGGAGGCGGTATCCAGCCAAGTGCCCTACGAGGTGCCACTGAGGATAGGTCCGAGCGATTATGTGCCGTTCCTTAAAGACAACAAGGTCTGCTACATCCATATGAAAGGAAAGAAGTTCGGGGATATCCCGCTGACGATTGATGTCAAGCTGTCGGTGGAGGACTCGCCAAACTCTGCCGGCGTGGTTATAGACGCAATCAGGGCCGTGAAGCTCGCGCTCGACAGAAAAATTGGCGGTCCACTGGTCGGAGTGTCAGCATACTTCTTCAAACATCCCCCCACGCAACTGCATGACGATCAGGCGAGAAAGGCGGTCGAGGACTTCATAGCTGGAAGGAGGGAGAGATAGATGCCTTTTGACATTGTTATTGTTGGCCATGTTACGGTTGATGTCAACATCCTGCACGGCGGAGGCATAGTAGAGAACATGCTCGGCGGTGCGCCAACGTACAGCGGCCTGGCGCTCGTTGCATTGAGAAAGAGCATTGGATTGGTCTCAAAGGTCGGGGCGGATTTTCTTGAAAAGTTCCCGCCGATCTACGGAAAGCTTGGATTAGACACCGAGGGGATAACGGTTGCCGGAGATTACACAACAACTTTTGAAAACACATACGATGAAAAGGGGAACAGGACCCAGGTCTGCAAGCATGTGGCGCCGCAAATCCAGCCTGATGACATCCCAGAAGACTACCTCGACGCCGGCGCTTTCTATGTATCGCCGATAGCTGGAGAGGTGGGGCCTGAACTGCTGAAGTCAATCAAGAAAAACTCGAACATAGTAATGTTCGACCCGCAGGGGGTTCTGCGCGAAATCAGAGGGGATGGGAGAGTCACCGTTAGACCAAAGGACCTCGCGGGATATCTGAAGAATGTTGACATCGTGAAGCTGGGGCTGGACGAGGCGGGAATCCTAGGGGAAAATGTAGAAGCGGCGATGAGGAAACTCAAGGATGTCGGGCCGAAAGTTGTCATGGTCACAAAAGGGGGAAAGCCTTCGCTAATCCTGAGCGACGATGGGCTGGCAAAGGTGAACCCCTTGAAGGTGGATGCTCGGGATATGACGGGCGCCGGAGATGTCTTCGGGGCCGCCTTCCTTTCCTGCTACATGGAGACGAGAAAAGCGGTCGAGTCGGCAAAGTTTGCGGCGGCTACTGCCGGATTGAAGATAAGGTACCGAGGGCCGACGGGATTTCCTTCTGAAAAGGAAGTTGTGGAAGCCGCAAAAACTATTCAGGTTCAGTAAGTCCGCGCGACAAGCGCTTTCACTTTCGCCTTTTTGGAGCACCCGATGCAGTCACCGGACGGGCTGGCGCCGTCCACTTCTTCTCCCAAGAAATCCCCGCCCGTCTTCTCAGCAATATCTTTCCCACAGCTTTCTTGGCCGCACCAAGGGACTCTTACTACACCGCCGACTCTATCGATTATCTCCTTCGCTTCTCCCAGAACACTGACCTCGTTGATTGAACCTTTGAAAGTCTCCTGCGCTCGATCACGGAGCTCCGCCGTTATCTCCACCAACAGCTGCCTCGCCCGCTCCCTGAGCCCCTTTCTGGAGACGCTGAACCTCTTTCCTGTTGTTCTCGGCACAACCGTCACTTGGTCTTTCGTCACTTCCTCTGGGCCGACCTCCACCCTGAGCGGGACGCCCCTCCTCTCCCAGTAGTAGTACTTGTTGCCGGGGCGGAGATCCCGGTCATCAAGATGTACTCTGAAGCCAGCTGCCGAAAGGTCGTCTTTCAGCGATTTCGCAAACTGCTCCACATTAGAGACCTTCTCCTTGTAAGGGATCGGAACGATGACAACCTGGATGGGGGCAACATCGGGGGGGAGGCAAAGCCCGACATCATCTCCGTGGGCCATAACCACCGCAGCGATCGCCCTCTCGGAGATGCCGTAGCAGGTCTGGTAGACATGCTCGTGGCTCCCGTCCGACTTCTCGTACTCAATCCCGTAAACCCTTGAGAAATTCTGGCCGAGGTTGTGGACGGTTCCTATCTGCAATGTCCTGCCGTCCGGGGCGAGAGTGTCGAAGGCTATTGAGTACTTGGCCCCGGCAAACGTGTCCCATGGCGGGCGCTTTGTGACGGCGTGGGGGACTCCCAGCTCGTCGAAAAACTGCTTGTAAATATTCACGGCTTCCTTCACTTGGGCCTCTGCCTCCTCCTCTGTGGCGTGGGCTGTGTGGGCCTCCTTGAATGTGGTGACCTCGCGCAAACGGACGAGTGGCTTCGTCATCTTCGTCTCGTAGCGGAAGATGTTGACTAGCTGGTAGATTTTGAGCGGGAGGTCGGCGTGTGACCTGACCCAGAGGGCGAACATCGGGTACATCGATGTCTCGGACGTCGGGCGAAGGGCCAGCTTAACGTCCAGCTCATCGTTTCCTCCTCTTGTCACCCAGTAGACTTGGCCGCCGAAACCCCGGATGTGCTCGGCCTCCTTCTCAAAGAGGTTCTCAGGGATCAGCAGCGGGAACAGGACCTCCTGATGGCAGGTCTGCTCAAGGAGCTGTCTGACGATAGAGAAGACTGAGTTGCGGAGCTTCAGGCCGTACGGCATCCAAACGTAAAGTCCCTTCACGGGGTACCTCGTTTCCATTATCCCGGTTTCCTGGACGATGTCGTTAAACCATTCGCTGAAGTTCTCCTTTACCCGCTCGCGCTTCACATTCCCACCCGTGGATAATCTCCATCGCCGATTTAAGAGGTTACTGTGAGGTGAATCTGCGAAACCATGAAGCTGAAGCGGCTGCTGATATCCCCCTTGAGGATGAACAGGCGCGTGGCAATCGTCCTAGTGGTTCTGCTCGTGATATTCTCGGGCGCTCTTTTCATGAGGCTCGCCGTGACACTCGGCTACTGGCTGCCCTTGGGGAGGGACGGGCCTTACCACCTTTTCCATGTCAACTACTTGGCCGACCACTATCCTTCCAACCCCTACCTCGTCGGGACACCTCCGCTGTTCTTCCACTTCGCGGCTGGAGGGACTGGATTATTAACGGCATTCGGAGTATCCCGGATAACTGCTTTTGACATTGCAACGGCGCTAGCCTCGGGGCTGGTGACCCTGACAACATTCCTGATGATGAGGCGGCTTACCAAAAACACCTACACGGCGCTGGCGGCTGCTTTTTTCTCGGCTTTCCTCCCGGCCAGCCTCAGGATGATGGGCGAGCTCCAGAAGAATGCTTTGGGAGTATCGCTCGCTCCTCTAGCCGTGCTATTTCTCTGGAGGGGGCTGGAAGAAAACAAAAAGCTTGACTTGGTCCTGGCGGGTGTAGCGCTGGGGGTTGTAGGGCTGAGCCACCAGCTGGCGTTCGGCGCGCTTGTGGTGGCCTGCGTCACATACCTCGGCGTCCTGCTTGTTTATCACAAACGCATTCCGTTGAAGGAGATAAAGGCTGCTGTGATTGTTATAATTCCTCTTGCGCTGGTCGCTGGATGGTTCTACTACGGGGCGTTGGAGACTGCGGGGAGCCTGACCACCAACAGCATGCCCCCGACATTCATGGCCCAAGGGCCCGGAGAACAGCCGCTTCCACAGCCTTTTCAGGAGACGATTTACCGCTTTTATGACGAGTACATAGGTAAACCTCTGCTGGCACTCGCGGTCATCGGTGGAGGTGTCGCGATCCACAGAAGAAAGAAGGCCGACCTCTTCCTGCTCGCGTGGGGACTGAGTTCTCTTGTTATGGCGCAGCCATGGGTCGACCAAGGCTACCAGTGGCGGTTTGTGATAACCCTTGCCGCACCCGTAGCCTTGCTTGGGGCTGTAGGTCTGGTGGATGGAGTCGGGGCTTTCCTGTGGAAGATTGGGGACTTGAAGAAGTCGTCCAAACGCCGGGGCAATGGAACAAGCGGCCTCGGCTGGGTGGGGCGCGGGGCATTCATCTTCCTTGTCCTGATTATTTTTGCAAACCGGGCATATGTCTCGAACACTTACGCCTGGACGGGGCAGATGCTGCAGCCTACAATATCCATGGACGAGTACAACTCCCTGACCAGCTTCCGCAGCCAGTTCGGAGAAGTTTACGTCTTCGGCACCGGGGAGCGAGTATTCCCATACTGGCCAGACGCTGTGGGGCTGAAAGGCACCATCCAAAGCAGTTCCATATCCAGCCTATCCAACAGGCTACAGGGGCCCGTGAGCAGTGCGATGGATCTGGCGGTCGAGTGGTACAGGAAAGAGCGGGAGGTCGGGGGGAAGATTTACGCACTCATGGACCTGATGAGCCCGCAGATTCTTGAGAATGCGCAGCTTTTCAAGCGGGTCTTTGACAACTCAAACCTTCGCGCCTATGGGCTGAACGATAATTTTGTGGCGCCGGAAAACTACCAGCCATCCGGCCAGCAGGGGGTGCAGACCTTTTCTTTCGATGGGCCGCCGCAGCAGCCGCCGCAAGATGGCAATCCACCTCAGTACGATCAACAACCACAAAAACCTCAGTCGGCGGAGTCGCCTGTGCTGAAAGCTCTTATGGCGCCTGTTTACGCGCTGCCTGGCGGATGGAGGTTCGCCATAGGCGTGCCAATCACAGTCATGATCTGGGTGCTCCTGCCTTGCCTCACTTGCTGGGGTATGGGGAAGGTTCTCCCTGAAGACCAGTTGATGTCTGCGAAGAGGTTCATCATCATGGGTGGAGTTGTTTTATTCGTGATTGTTGTGTTCCTCCTTATACCACCATACTCGCAACAAATGGGGCCTGCATCCTAGCGGCCTGACGTCAAAGAGCTGTGGCCGCCTTTCCAGACGAGCACCATGTCTTCCCACCTGACGCCGCCTACGCCGGGCAAATAGGCTCCGGGCTCAACCGTGATGACCATGCCTTCGCGGAGGATATCTTTGGAGACTGGCGAGAGACTGGGGGGCTCGTGGACTTCCATCCCGACCCCGTGGCCCATCCCGTGGGGGAAGAACCTGGCATGGCCTGCACGCGCGATCACCTGCCTGGCGGCACCGTCAATGTCGCTTGCTTTGACTCCTGGCCTTACTTTCGACAGGGCTGCTCCTTGGGCCCGCTTCACTATTCCAAGGAGCTTCAGCTGACGGCGTGTCGGTGAAAGTGTGAATGTTTTTGTCATGTCAGAGCAGTAGCCTTCAACAGTGGCACCCATGTCCACAACAACAAGCTCACCTTTCGCAAGCTTCTTCTCGGTGGCTTGGGCGTGGGGCAGCCAAGAGTTCCTGCCGGAGGCGACTATCGTGGGAAAAGAGGTCCCTTCCGAGCCGGCCTTCCGCATTTCGAACTCGGCTTCCGCCGCCATCTCAAGCTCCGTGCGGCCGGGCTCGACAAGCTCCGCGGCTTTCTCCATACCCTTCACAGCGATTTTTGCAGATTTCTTGAGCAGCACCAGCTCGTCTGCTGATTTTATCATGCGAAGCTCAAGCACAAGCCCGGGAAGCTCGCGGTAGCCCGCCTGGTGAAAGTTCCTGATTTTTCTTATGGAGTCCCGGCTGGCGCGGTCATATCCCACTGAACTGGCACCCAGCTCTCGCAGGCAACCGGCGATGACCTCGTTCATCTCCTGGAAAATCACCCGCTCGCCCCGCTGCAAAGGCGCCTTCCAGCTGGAGAACGCCCGGACATCTCGAATCCAGCTCTGCCGCCTGGCCTGCTCCAACTCCAGCCTGCTACAGAGCAGAATAGGCTTTCCTTCTAGCGGTATGATTACGGCCTTGCCAGCTGTGGATCCTGAGAAATATCTCGTATTCTGGATGGCGACAAAGGCGTCGAGACCACGCGACGCCATTTTTTCCTTCATTCTGCTGATCCTGTTTTTCAAGCGACACCCATGAGCCTTGGTGCTGGAGAGGTAAAAGCGTATAATCACATTTAAAGAGATTACATCGATGAAGAGGAAGCTTGAGCTGCGCCGACTTTACGACGAAACCGCCGAGATTTACGACAGGCGCTACGCCGAGATACAAAAGGCGAAGTACGAGAAGATACTGCGACACATGCCGGAAAAGCTCGGCCGCGCCCTCGACCTCGGCTGCGGGACCGGACTGCTGCTTGGCGAGCTAAGAAAAAAGGCCAAGGTGGTAATCGGCGTCGACGCTTCCGAGAAGATGCTGCGGGGGGCAAAGGCGCGGGGTGGGGAAGTCGTTCTCGCTGACGCTGACCATCTCCCGTTCCGAGACAGAACATTTGATTTAGTGGCGTCTGTCACCCTCCTTCAGAACATGCCGAAACCAGCGAGGACTGTTAAAGAGATTGCAAGGGTCATGAAGGTGGGAGGGACAGCGGCTTTGACGTCGCTCGGGCGCAAGCACTCGCCTGAAAACATCAGTGTCTGGGCCAAGCGGGCGGGGTTGAGGATGGATGCCTGCGGGGAAATTGAAAACAGCGAAGATGTTTTCTGTATCGCTCGAAAGTGATTAGCTAAATTTTCCCATTTTTCTCCTTTAAATACTACCGCCACCCAAAACTCCGGTGGGAAACAGATGACAAAAAAAGTAACGGATAACTTACCAGTCCGACGGCATTTGAGTATCTCGCTTCGAAGGGTAAAAGATTTTCGGCGGGCGTGTGGGGTAACGGATAACCCGCCAGTCCGACAGTCGCATCTGCGGCCGACAGCTGGAAATCCGGGTTCGAATCCCGGCGCGCCCTACCACTCAAGGAGGTGATGTAGATGCTGGAGCTTTACGAGTGTCCCAGAAAACACCGCTTCCTGCGCGCCCCAAGCGGCCAAGAGGAATCCATTCCCTGCGCGTACTGTCTGGAATCAGCGAAGTTGGCTGGTACATTTGACGAAGATCGCTTTGAATCCAGTGTGCTCGGTTCATCTTTGGACATGTTGCGGAGCTAGACAAGTTTCTGAAGCTGGGGAAAAGCGATGAGAACTTTGCCGAGAGCCGATCCTCAGCTTGAGCTCGGGCAGGTTCAGGAGACGATTTCAACTTTAACACCCAACACCTCGGACGCCTGCATTTCCAGCTCTGCCTTGTTTTCACTGACTCTATTCAGCGCCGCCTCTATCTCCTGATTAAATTGTCTGATGAGCGCCTGCGCCTGCTCCAAATCAGCTCGACGAGTTTCTATGGATTTTTCGATTTCGCTTCGGCGGAGGTGAGGTAACTTTTCCCAAGCGCTCAGCAGCTCTTCCCTTTTTAAATTCAATCCCCCAAGTTTTTCTCTTGACTTTTCAAGTGCTCCCGTCTCCAAGATTTCCCTTGCAGCCTCCGCCCGCCTCTTGCGCTCTTTCTCGTTCAAATCTATCTGGCCCCCATCTATGAATTCAACCATCTTTCGTAGCAGAGTTTTGACGGCTGAGAGCTTTTCTTCAGATGAGATTGCGGAAAGCGGATCCTGGATACACAGCTTCAGGATTACCACAATATCTCGGTCAATCGGATACTTGCCAGTCGCGACGACCTTCTCCATCTTTCTTAGGGGACGGCTCATGTTAGAAAAGACACCTTGAATTTCGTTCCTCACTTGGGCTGTTTCCTGATCGACATTTTTGATTTGTTCCCTGAGTGAATCTGCATTTTTGAAATCCACACTCCCAAGAAGCTGCTTCAAGCTGGCTTTCTCATCGTCCATTGAAATCTGCAGCTTTAGAATCTGTTCTTCCAATGATTTTACTTTGTTTTTCATTTCGTCGATGTAGCCGAGCAGCTCCGTCTGCGTCTGCACCTTCGCCGAGAGAGAATCGAGTGAGCGCATCTCTTTGAGAATATCTTGGATTGTGGTATGAATTTCTTTGGCGGTGTCATGAAGCGGCTTCAGGTAGAATGAGATTGGGTTAAACCTAGAGCCGAACACTGCCCTGATTTGTCTTGCGTGCGTTGCTATTGCGTTGGTTGTTTGGTTGACCATGTTCGTTAGCCTTTCATCAAGTGCGGCCAAAGATTCCGACGAGACTTCTTTTGGGTGGCGGAACTCCACGAGTGAGTGCATCATCTTTTCTATGAAAAGCCTTCGCGCCTCGAGCGACGACTTGTAAAGGCCAGGATGGATTTCCTCTGTAGCTTCTGCTTCTGAAAGGGTTTTGACCTCGTTCAACAGGGCTTTTCTCTCCCCAGCGAATCTGCCGAGCAACTGGCCCAACTTTGACTGGATTTCTATGAGCCTTTCTTTCCTGCGTTTTTGCGCCCTCTCCCCAAGCTCGGCGAGCGACAGCTTCTCGACCATCGGTTCCGGCGGCGGCGTTTTCTTGAAAACTCGTTTGAAGAACATCATCTCACAGATAGTTGGTTGACGCGCTGGTTTAAATCCAGCATGCGGCCGAAGATAATGAAAGTGGTGATTAATTTTTAACAAAAAATATTCATAACTTTATAAACACCGAGCGCAATTAAGCAATGAGGTTGACTGGAAATGGAAAAAATGCAGCTGTATGCACTGCCTGGCCTTCCATACGATTACAAAGACCTTGAGCCGCACATGTCAGAGGAGCAACTCAGGATACACCACGACAAGCACCACCAGGCATACGTGAAGAACGCGAACGCGATTTTTGAAAATCTTGCAAAATCCAGAAAAGAGGGGACCGATCTGGACATGAAATCCACATTGAAATCCCTCGCTTTCAATGCCAGCGGGCACGTTCTGCACTCGCTTTTTTGGCCAAACATGGCGCCAGCTGGGAGGGGTGGGGGGAAGCCTGGCGGGGCCCTCGGCGATATTTTGGACAAGGAGTTCGGCGGGTTTGAGAGGTTCAAGAAGGAATTCACTCAGGCTGCCGTGAGCGCGGAGGGCTCGGGATGGGCTGCGCTGACGTTAGACAGTTTGACAAAGGGGCCGCAGATAATGCAGATAGAAAAACACAACGTCAACATTTACCCTGGGTTCGCGGTTCTTATGGTGCTGGATGTATGGGAGCATGCTTATTATATAGACTACAAGAACATGAGGGACAAGTTCGTCGAGGCCTTCTGGAACATCGTAAACTGGGACGAAATCAATAAAAGGCTTGAAAGAGCCACCTGAAAACTTCCCGCGCTTCTCTTGCTAAACCACGGCCGCCAGCATTATTAACCAAGATGGAGATAGAGTTACATGTCGGCGAGCTGGTGGGCGACCGTCGGGTGAAAGCATGAGGAATGCGAAAGGTTTAAATTATTGCAGGCTATAGTGTTCTATAGAGTGCTATGGCAACTACAATCCAAGTTGAAGAAAGGGTAAGAGCTAAGTTAGAGGAGATCAAAATGCACCCCAGAGAACCGTATTCCAGAGTCATAGAACGTCTAATCACATATTGCGGCGAAGAGGGAGAATTGAGCCCCGAAACCATAAAAAACATTGAGACGGCTTTGGAGGATGTCAAAAAAGGCAGGACTTACTCCACCAAAGATGCAAAGCGGAAACTGGGAATCAGATGAAATATGAAGTCAGATGGACCGAAGCCTCGCTCAGACAGCTGAAGAAGTTGGATAAGCGCACGGCCGGGAGAATTTTTGACAAGGTTGAGTCGATATCCCAAAACCCATTTGCATATGTTCAAAAATTGATGGGGCTCGGACTTTACAGGTTGAGGGTTGGGGAATACAGGGTAATTGTGAGCATCGAGAGAAAGAAAATGGTAGTGTTCGTTCTGGAAGTCGGACACAGAAGCGTGGTCTATCGGAAGTATTGAAGGCCACTCGTGCCAACGCTCTTAAACAAAGAAAAACAAGATTTCATTGCCGGCGAGCTGGTGGGCGACCGTCGGGTGAAAGCCTGAGGAAACTCCTCCCATCCGGCAGGACCGCAACCCCGAAAGGGACCGGCTGAGAGGCCGGAACGGCGGAACAGAAACGATACCCCTCGGCCTGCGTGCGAGGATGCGGGAACGCTGAGGTCGGGTCAAAGGGGATGAAACGGCCGCCGCGCGGGATGCAAGGGCAAATTTCCGCCTACGAACGCCTGCCTGAGGCGGGTGGTAGCCTGCTAAGCTGAATGTCGCCTAAAACAGAAGGAGGGTTACGGCCAGCACGCCAGCGCCATTATTTAGATACGAACCGATTCCCTTGGAGGAAAAACCGAAGCTCTCTTTTCAAATCCGCGCTTACGCCAATCCTGTGCGAGCGCGATATCTTGAATTCACCAGGCACGCCTTCAACAATTTTAAGGGCGCGCGATTTTGTTAAGTCAATCTTGTGGTCCCCGTAGGTTATCCCCATCGCCTGCGTCAGCCTCCCCGGCCCGGAAGCGAGCAGCCTAATATCATCCACGCGCCTCCGCTTTTTCATGAGCTCGATACCATCCAAAGGCTCAAGAGCCCTGACCAAAGCTGCCCCCGGCACACCCTCCCGGTCGGCCGTGACGTTGAACATCCAGTTGTTGTGCACCATGTAAATGAAGGCAAACCCCCCGCACCACCACATCAGCTCGTTCAGCTTCGTCCGTTTCCTAGATGCCCTTGACGCCGGGTCCCCCTTCCCAAAGTAGGCCTCCGTCTCCACTATTTTTCCAGAAGTCCTTCCCTCCGGAGTCCTGTGCACCAAAACCTTCCCAAGAAGCTCTCGGGCCACCATCGCCGGGTCTCGCTCGTAAAAACCCCGTTGAAGCGCCTTCATTCTTCTCATTCCAGAGTTCGGGGAGAAGGTTAAAAAGAACTTTGACAGATTAAGCTTGGAGGTTTTGAATGAAGCTGGACCCAAAGGTGAGGGAAAAGTACCCTGAGTTCATCGCTGGCTACGTGCGCGTCAGCGGCGTGACCATGGAGCAGACTGTTGAAGCGCTCGTCGAGAGGAAGCGCGAGGTCTTCAGCGACCTGAAAACCAAGTACGGAGCCGTCAACGTCTTGGAAATCCCGGAGGCCAAGGCCTACCGCTCTTTCTTCAAGCAGATGGGCGCCGACCCATCGAGCTACCGCCCAGCGCCGGAGTTTCTTCTTAGAAGGGCGCTGGACGACAGGTTCCCGACCATAAACAACATCGTTGACGTCTCGCTTCTAACCACGGTGGAGCACTGGATCTCGACTGGAGTCTACGACATCCTGAAAATGAAGGGCGAAGCCAAGACCACTCTCGCGGAGAAGCCTGAACCGATCGAGCTGATTGACGGAAGGAAGTTAATTACCAAAGCGGGTGAGGTCATCCTGAGGGACGACCAAAAGATACTTTCTGCATACACCCTCGGAGACTCCAAGTTTGCGAAGATAAGTCACGAGGCATCATCTGTGCTTTACGCCCTCTGGAACGCCCCGGGGGTAGGTCGCGATCGAATGGAGGCCGCGATAAACTCCCTGAGCAGGTACGCCCGGAAGTTCTGCGGCGGGCATGTTGACAGTGCAGAAATAATTTAGGGCGGCAATATGGAGCAGCTGACTTGGCTCGGCATAGCCCTCATGCTCATCGGCGCGGCTTTGGTGGTCCTGCCAATCATCGGGAAGTATGTTGACTTCTCACAGGTCCCGTCATGGCTCATTTACATTTACCACAGCGACGGCTTTTACTTCGCCACTTCCCCGCTGTTGCTGGCGCTATCCATCCTATCGGTCATCATCTTCCTTTTGAGAAGGTGAGCGACCAGATTTATGTTGCCGAGTGGTTGTTGTTGGTGATGTCTCCAGTGGAACCGTTCAAGATGGGCGCGGTCCTCCTGAACTCTGGCGGGGGCTGGACCAAAGAAGAGTCCGTCATCCTCATGGAGTGCCCAAGCACGACGCTCAGCTTCCAAGGAGAGGCTTCTGTCCTGAGGTCTGGGAAGAAACTAGTGAAGGTTCAGGGCTCTCCGCTGCCCCTGCTGGAGGAAAAGCTCCGCCAAGGCTACTTCGCCGTGGGTTACATCAGCTACGAGTTCTTCTGGTCCATCCTGCAAGGGTTCAGAACCAGCCGAATGAAAGATGGGCTGAGGCCGCCGGTCGCCAACTTCATGTTTTTTGAAAAGGATGCGATTCTCAGGGAAAAGCTGGAAAGATGGCTGGAATTAACTGAGACCCCAAAAGCTCGCCATGGACGCCCGCCTCGCCCAAACATGACAAAGCCGGCTTTTGCCAAGATGGTCGAGAAGGCCCGGCGGTACATAGCGAGGGGAGACATCTACCAAGTCAACCTTTCCCAGCGCTTCGACACGCCGTTCAAAATCCAGCCCGAACAATTCCTTTCAAAGCTCTACCGAGCCCAGCCCACACCATACTCCTGCTGCCTGGACTTCGGAGAGTTTCAGCTGCTGAGCGGCTCCATGGAACTGTTCCTGCGGAAGACCGGCAGGAAGATCGTGACCAAGCCGATAAAGGGTACAAGGAGGCGGGGAAAAAACACGTTGGAGGACGCAAAACTCCGGGGGGAGCTGCTGAAAAGCGAGAAGGAGCGGGCGGAGAACCTCATGATAGTTGACCTGATGAGAAACGACTTGAGCCGGGTGTGCGAGGCGGGAAGCGTCAGGGTGAATAGGCTGTTCGAGGTGGAGCCGTACACCACGCTTTACCAGCTGGTGTCGGAAGTCGAGGGAAAGCTTGAGGAGAAAACAACGATAAACGACATCTTTGAAGCAACTTTCCCGCCGGGCTCGGTCACCGGAGCGCCAAAGGTCAGGGCGATGGAAATAATAGACGAGCTGGAGCCGCACTTTCGAGGGCCATACTGCGGGGCAATCGGATTTTTCAAACCTGACGGGGACTTCACGCTGAGCGTCGCCATCCGCGTCCTTCTAGCATCTCACGGTGTGGGCACATTCTGGGTGGGCGGAGGGATAACTTGGGGCTCCGTGCCAGGGCAGGAATACGAGGAAACTCTGGTAAAGGCGCGGGCGATGATGAAGGCGCTTCCATGATGATTCCGCGAAGGCGCTCACAAGAACTTTTTATAAAAAAATAGAAAATTAATTATTGTCAGAGGTGTATCCTACCCAGATTGGACCACGGGGCCGACTTGCCTCTAGGCGATTTTTGTGTGGAGGTGATTTATAAGGAAGAAAACTCTGGTTATCCACGATGTGATGGCCGCCAACCAGCCGACCAAAAAATCGGAAATCATCTATCAGTATGGAAAACCGCTTGAGGATGTTCTGCCACTGAGGGCCCTTTTTTACGCTGAGGGGCTTTTCGAAACATTCAGGTGGAAAAACGTCCCCCCCGCACTTCTGAAAGATCACGTCACGCGCATGAAGCGTGGGGCTGAGCTGCTTTGCATCCCTTTCCCCGGCGCAGAGAAGATAAGAAAAGCTGCAGAGACGGCCGTCAAGTTGTCCGGCATTGAAGACGCGTATGTTAAGATCTGCCTCCTCTCTTCTGGCTCTCTGAAGTTCTACGACAGGGCCAGCCGCAGCCGACTTTTGATAGTGGTCAGGAAATATGAACCAACAAAAGAGCGCATGACGGCCCATGTCACCTCATTCAGGCGGTTCTCTCAATCGCGCCTCCTGTCCATAAAATCTTTGAACTACTTGGAAAACATGCTCGCGCGGAGGGAAGCAAAAAGCGCGGGCTGCGATGAGGCAATTTTCCTGAACGAGAAAGGGGAAGTGGCGGAGGGGAGCTTCACAAACATCTTCTGGGTCAAAGGTAGGACACTCTACACGCCTTCGCTCGAGTGCGGGCTACTGCCGGGAATAACGAGGGGGGCGCTGCTCTCGCTCGCTCCTGGACTTGAGCTGAAAGTGGTACAGGGAAAATTTCATTTGAAGGAAGTTTTATCGTCTCAAGGAGCCTTCCTGACCAACTCTTTGATTGGGATTTCAACCATCACTGCTGTGGACAAAACAAAACTGCCATGCGATGAAAAACTCTTCATGAAGCTAAAAGATGCCCTTTTCAAAAAAATGAAATGGGTTTAGATTTGCGAGTTGTTTAATTCAGTAGTGTTCAAAGTTTTTAAAACTAAACTAGCAAAACCAAAAACACGGGGCAAGTCAAACCACAAACACTAAAACCGAAACAAAAAGTTGAATTTGAGATATTAAAAAAACCGAATGGAAAAATGGAGTTTGAAATAATAGGACCTAAGGAAGTTTTGAATTTTGAAATCCTAGAAAAAAACAAATAAGGATTAGTAATGACCATGACAACATCTCCATACTCCAAAAGACAAATAGTGACGGACCGGAATTAGGCAAATCTGTGAAAACTCAGCAACGGTTCAACGTATTCCATGAATCTTCTATGCTTTAGGCTGGACAAGTTGGCTCCCTTGTCCAATGTAAATTTGAATCATTCCTTCAGTACACGCCACTCCCGCGCGACCTCGGCGATTGCTGGTCTCCACTCGACGAAGACCTCCATCGCACGGTGTCTTGAACTCCATTGGACAAACCTAGGCTTGGAAACGCTTCTCCCCACGCACCTGATTTTCTCAGCCTCAATTCTATCTGTTCGGTTCAACCCAACCCTCCTTCCACATTTCAAGAAGCACCTCGTTGACAAGACCAAGGTCTATCTGCAAAGCGTTGCTTATTTCGTCCGCCCAAACTCGTTCTTTGCCTCTTAAGTAACTTTGAACTTCTTTTCTCGCCTGCGCTTTACTCACCTGCCGGTATGCAACAACTTCCAATCCACGGATGTACTCGGCGTAGTTTTTTATCGCTTCCCTTACCGCCTCGGCTTTTGAAATTCTGAGTTTTTCAGCAATAGCTTTCAAATCATCTGCTCTCTCCGTCAGGTCTACGGGATATACAAGCCGGCCAGATTTCGTCGCCATGTTATCAAAGTATAATTGGTATATATTTGTATAAATATCCTCCGACGCGTTTGCTAGTTTTGCCATATGTTCCCGCGAAGCTTTGGGTGAAGGCGGTGTTTAAACAAGAAAAAATGGTTATCGTTTCTCTTTGGTTTTCAAGATGGCTTCCGCGATGTCCCCGTTGCTTTCCTTCAAGGCCTGAACGGCGGCCTCACGCCCGACGCCACCTTGCTCCATGACGAGCCTCACGTCATCCTCCGACGGCCCGGCCTCGACCTTCCTCTCAATCTCCCGCCCGGTCACCTGGTAGCTCCTCTGCCCCCCCATCTCCGTGAGGACCACCTGCGCGCCGGGAATCACTATCTCCCTGTCCGCCATCTTTATCGCGACCTCCTTGACTCCCTCAAGCTCCTGGGTCTTGATGCCCATCTGCTTCATCATCCGCTCCATCTGCCGCGGGTCAATTTTTCTCGGAAACATCACTTAACCTTCTTCATGAGCTCTTTTAGCTTGTTCTTTACGCCGAGTTTTGACGCCCAACTTTCCATGCGCCTGACGTCTAGTATCCCCTTTTGCCTCATCAGCACCGCCGCGGCGTCCACGATGTCCTTCGCCCCTCCAATTGCTAGTTTTTGGAGCACCAGGTCCTCGGGTGAAGCTATCCAGACATTCACCCCGAAAATGTGGGCCTTCATTCCCCTCTTGACCAATTCCACCTCGTGCTCGGTCCTGACCAGCAAGAATTCAACCCTGTACCCCTCGTCAGACTCCACAACAAGCTTCCCTGTCTCCATGGTTCCGAATGGCTGCTCTATTTTTCTGAACCCTGCGGCGACCACCAGCCTAGTCAACTCTTTTATTTCTGCCCGATTGGCGACGACCATCACGTCAATGTCCCTTGTGGAGCGCGCGAGTCCGTGGTAGCCTGCCGCCAGCGCCCCCACAAAAGCATGCGGGAGCCCGGCACGCGACATCATGCGAGCCACGCGTATCACAATTTCCTTGTAAGCCATTCTTCCAAATCCCACATCTTTTTGATAGCCCTCTCTCTGTCGTTTTCCCTTGTGGTCCTGAGAAAAACTTCAAGCATCGCGTCCGACATCTCCGCAACCATGTCTGCCGTTTTGGAACCTTCCATTCGCCGGAGCGGCTCGACCAGCGCCTGAAGCCCAACAAAGTCCAGTTCAGACGTCTTCGGGTCCTTGATCTTCACCAAAACCCCTTCTTACCTGAACGGCCTTCCCGGCCTTGAATGCCACCATCTCCCTGCCCGAAAGAAGCGCCTTGCCACTGGCAAGAAGCCTGTCCTGAGTATCAACAACCAGCGCTTCCTCGGCGGGAATTATTGTTGGGTCCGCAGAAACGACATGTTTTGCGAACAATGTCTTTCCCTTCGCCACGAAATCCGCCGCGCCGTCCATCACCACCACTCGCAGGCGGGGAGGCTTCAACGCGGCGTGAAGGAGTTCCGCACCCCTTCTGTTCAGCACTATAAAACCGTCGGAAGCCCTGATTGAGCACAGTATTTCTCCGCCCATCCACACCTGCCTGATTCTCCCCCGCGTCCTCACTATCTCAACACCGTCTGGAAACATCTTCGCCCCGACCCCTCGCCCGAAGAGGTAGTCTGCCACCGCCCGGAGCTTGAACAACTCCTTCCTTGTCGGCTGCTGCATTTGACGCCCTGCCTACTTTACCCGCCCATGGAAAAACTTTAGGTAGGTCCCACCCTGACGTCAACAACAACATGATCGACGCGAGGCGAGTACCTCTTGATGAAATGCTTTCCCAGGACTTCGACCTTCCTCCCCCCGGCGGCCTCAAAAATCCTCTTCACTGGCCTTTCAAACCTGAGCTTGGACGGGGCAGTCTCGTGGTAGTGGATTACTCCTCCCTCTGGTTTGAGGACTTCCATTGCAAGCGGAAGGTAGCGGGGGGTCACATGAAGAATCCCCATCACCACACGGTCGGCCACACCGTGCGGCGAAACCTTATCGCAGTCTCCGAGCACCGGCGCCACGATGTGCCCGACCTTGTTCATCCTCACATTTTCTACAAGGTAGCCATGAGCCACCGGGTTGATTTCAATTGCGTAAACTTTGCTCGGCCGCGCATGCTTGGCGATCGGGATGCTGAACTGTCCCACACCTGCAAACATGTCTGCCACGACCTCGCCGTCTTTGACTAACGTTGGCAGCCTCCCGCGCTCCTGGACGTTCCCCTTTGAAAACATCACCTTTGCCAGGTCGAGCTTGAAAAAGCAGCCGTGCTCCCGGTGAACCGTCTCTGTTGAAGGGTCCCCGGCAACGACTCTCAAGGCGGGCATCCTTTCCCTGCCATGGACGGCTCCCTCCCTCAGCGCCACTGTCCTGACGCCTTTCAACTCCAAAAGTTTTTGATAGATCGGCCCTGCATCCCCGGCCAGTTCCTGAGGCAAGGATATGACTGCGACATGCCCTATTCTCTCGAATCCTTTTGGAAGCAGCTTCAGCTTTTCTTCCGGAAGAAGCCCCTTGAGGGCGCTTTGAAAGTATCCCATGAGCGCTACTTTTTCTTCTTCCTCGTCTTCTTGGGCTTTATCACTCCGACGGCCTCGAGGAATTTCCCGCTGATTGCCCTGTCAATCTCCTTCTTGAGCTTTTCCTTGGGGACCTTGAAGAAAGACAGCGGGATGGTGGCCCCGGCCATCCTCGGGTGCCCCCCAGCTGAACCCATCTGTGAGTAAGCGGTCTTGAGCGCCTGCCCAAGGTGGAGCGAAACTTCCTTAGTCCTAGCTGAAACGTAAATGTTGTCCTTGACCGTGCCGTAAACAAGCGTGGTGTTCACGCCCTCGTGGTTCAGGAATAGGTCGGCGACCTGGGCTATCAGGTCCCTGTCCTTGACCTCCCCGGCGTTGGCCGTCAGGTAACCTTCCTTGATTTTCTTGGACTTCACGGACTTTGCGATGACATCGAAAGCGTCTGCCGACAGAGTCGTCGAGAACAGCCCGCCCAGGAGTTCCTTGTCCACAAAACCCAATAGGTACTCGTATGCGTCCAAATCCAGCTGGGTGACCCCTTTTGTCAAATGATTGGTGTCAGTGAGTATCCCAACCGCCAAGGCCGTCGCCGTGGCCTTGTCCATCGCTATCGCGGCGTACTTCAGGTAGTTTGTAAGCAGAGTAGAGTTTGCGCCTACGGGGGAAATATCGTAAAAAAGTGCCTTCACATCTCCCGAAGGGACAGTGTGGTGGTCGATCACTATCGTGGGGGTCGGCACAATGTCGGCTGGCAGGGCGCTGTTGGCGTGGGTTGCGACATCCACAAGCGCCCACAGGCTGTAATCCCTGAAGTTGACTTTTTTGGCCTCAAGCAGCTCGAGCCCGAGGAGGTTCAGCAGCGCCCTGTTCTGCGGGTGTCCCACCACCCCGTCGTAAACCAGGTCCGAGTCCACCCCGAACGCCTTGGCGTAGAGCTTCAGCGCCACGCCGCTGGCTATGCTGTCCGGGTCCGGGTTTGTCTGGAGCACTATCGCCATCTTCCTCCTCCATGGCTCCCTCTGAAGCAGGGCCCTCAGTCGCCGCTCCCTGGTCATCCTCCGCAGCTCCTCGAGCTTCCCCACAGCGAACTTCGCGAGCAGCTGGTAGGTCGGAAGGGCGTCGCTTGCCCCCATCCTCTTCGCCTCCATCACCTCCGCCTCGTCGGAGACCCTCACGACGACGACGGGGTCGACCTTCAGCTCGGCCTTCAGGCTGTTTATGGAGCCCAGCGCGGTCAGCGTGGAATTGAAGTCCCGCAGGAGAACCAGAATCATCTCGGCCTTCTCGAACCCCGCCTCCTTCAGGGCCTCCTGGACGCCGAAGTCCCCGACGAAGGCCTGGTAGCCCATCCTCCTGAGCTGCTCGACCCTCCTGGCGTCCCTGTCGACTATCGCCACCTCCTCCTTTTTCAGCATGCTGGCGACCGAGAAACCCACGTCGCCGCAGCCTAGTATCATGTACAGAGTTCCACCCATTCACACCTGTTTAGCAGGCTTATGAATGTGGCGGAAATGGGGCGATGCGTGCGGGTATTTACGTGGCTTAAATATGCTCAAGCTAAATTGTCATCTAGCGATAAAATGAAACTCCGTGTTGTTGTTGCCGGAGTCATAATGGTGGTAACTGGCATCACCCTGATGTTGGTTGGCATTGCCCTGTTTTTTCCTTTCGTAATACTGAGTCCTTTACAAACCAGCCGACCTTACATCACGACTGGAGCGGCGCTGGTTTTTACCGGATTAATACTCCTCGTCGCTGGAATTGTAACCTCTATCGTTGGGCTTGTCTCCTCGCCAACTGTGAAAGTAGTTGCGAGAAAAGAGCGGGACAAATCTAACCATAAAGAAACTAGTGGGAGGTGAGTGAGAGATAAAATCTGTTTAAACATTTCCCCCCGTCTCCTTTAATCAGTATAGACGATTGAGACCACCACCCGATAAGTTAACAGAACCGAAAAACAATAGCTTTATAAGACTCTCCGCCTTTAAACTCGTTCACGTGAAGCTGATGGAATTCTGTCCAAAATGCGGCACGATACTGGTGCCCGAAAAGGTCGGGCGCTCAAGGCGGCTGGTCTGCTCCAAGTGCGGCTACAAGGGCAAGCTGAAGAAGCCGTCCGCCTACAAGATCAGCGAGAAGGGCGAGGAAAGGAAAGAGGTCCCGGTCATCATCGAGAAAAAGAAGAAAAAGAAAAAGCCGATGGAGCGGGAGTACGATGTCGAGCAGCCGGAATACATCGAGGAAGAGGGCGGAGAGTCCTTCGACGTCGGCTAGCTTTTTATCACGGCGCCGTCCAAAGCATCTTTACATGTGCACTTTCTTTCTTTGGGAATATTCGGGATTGCTTCCATGAAGAGCTTCTGGACCCGGGCCACGTTGTCCTGCATCATCTCGAGGACGTCGGCGTGGGTCAGCTTCACCTTCGAGAACCCGGCTGCGTGGTTGGTGGCTATCCCGACTGCCGAATAACACATCTCAAGCTCTCGCGCCAGCACGCACTCCGGGATGTTTGTCATCCCTACCAGGTCCGAGCCGAGTCTCCTGAGCGCAACTATCTCCGCCGCCGTTTCGAAGCGCGGCCCCTCCATGCAGGCGTATGTTGATTCGGGGTGGAGCTTTATCCTAAGCTTCTTTGCCGCCGCAGAAAGCACCCTCCTGAGTTCTGTGCAGTAGGGCTCAGTGATGTCGATGTGGACCACACCTTCCTTCCCCTCATAGAAAGTGTTTGCGCGGGCCTTTGTGAAGTCCAGGAACTGGGTGAGCAGCGCGAGGTCCCCTGGCTTGATTTTCGGGCTCATTGTGCCGCATGCGGTCGTGGCCAATATCCTCTTCACTCCCAAATCCTTGAGCGCCCAGATGTTCCCCCGGTAGTTTACAAGATGAGGTGGAACGGTGTGCCCCTTCCCGTGCCTCGGAAGGAATGCCACATTCCTCTTCCCAATCCTTCCAATCACTACCTCGGGCGAAAGGCCGTAAGGGGTTTTTATTTTTGTCGATGTGGCGCCCTTCATCGCCGCCATCGAGTAGACGCCCGACCCGCCTATCACGGCTATCTCGGCTTCCATCTTTTCACCTTCCAAACCTTCTCTTCCTGTTCTGATAAGACCTTATGCTTCTTAAGAAATCCAGCTTGCTGAAGGCCGGCCAGTTGGCCTCGCAGAAGTAAAGCTCGGAGTAAGCCGACTGCCACAGCAGGAACCCGCTCAGTCGCTCCTCCCCGCTAGTCCTGATCACGAGGTCGGGGTCAGGCAGGCCAGCCGTGTAAAGGTGCTTTTCGATTGTCTTCTCGTCCACGCTGCCGGGTTTCAGCTTCCCCTTTTCCACCAACTCACAGATTTTCCTGATAGCGTCAGTGATTTCCGCCCTGCCGCCGTAGCCCACGGCCAGGTTCAGGGTGTAACCGTCATATTCCTTTGTGGCCGTCTCTGCCTCCTCGATCGCGCGCCTCACCGACTCCGGCATCAAGTTCAGGTTCCCTATCACCTTCAGCCTGATCTTGTACTTGTGAACCCGCTCGTCCCTGGAAGCGTCGCGGAACTTTCTGACGAAAAGCTCCATCAGGGTCTTTACCTCTTCGGGGGACCTCTGGAAGTTTTCCGTGGAGAACGCGTAAACCGTGACGTGCTTTATCCCAAGATCCTGACACCACATGAGCACCTTTTCCAGCTTCTCTGCCCCGAACACATGCCCCCACACGCCGTCCAGGCCTATCTTTTCCGCGAACCTGCGGTTGCCGTCCAAGATTATGCCCACATGGGACGGGACTGTGCCGTTCTGCTTTATTTCCTGGTAAAGCTGGCGCTCGTATGCCCGGGTGATTACTTCTCTGACTTTTGGTATCCCAAGCAGCTTCGCGATTGGCACTTTTTCCAGCATTCAACCACTTCCAATTTGTGGAAGCTGTCTTTTAGGGTTTTTCAACATGGCTGGTGGGACGGGCTTTCGGCTATCTTTTAATGGGCTGGCGGCATATCCTCAAAGGGTGAAAATGTCTGAGATTGGCAAGCGGATAAGGCTTGAGCGCATAATCGACCGGAAAAGCAAGCGGACAGTGATTGTGCCGATGGACCACGGCCTCTCGATGGGCCCGATTGCCGGCCTTGAGGACATGGCCGCGATAGTCAACAAGATGGCCGAGAACGGCGCGAACGCCGTGGTGCTGCACAAGGGGATAGTCAGGGCTGGGCACAGAGGGTACGGGGAGGACATAGGACTCGTGATACACCTCTCGGGAAGCACCTCGCTTGGCCCGGACCCGAACTGCAAGGTGCAGGTGGCGAGCGTGGAAGAGGCGATATCAATCGGGGCGGACTCAGTCTCGGTACATGTAAATGTCGGGGCGCCGAACGAGCCGGAACAGCTGCAGATGCTGGGCGACGTGGCGGAGAGCTGCGCCTACTGGGGGATGCCCCTCATCGCCATGATGTACCCGCGCGGCCCGAAGGTGAAAGACCAGCACGACCCGGAGGTTGTCGCACTCGCGGCCAGAGTCGGGGCGGAGCTTGGCGCCGACATCGTGAAGACAGTCTACACGGGGGACATCGACACATTCCAAAAGGTGGTGCGGGGCTGCCCGGTGCCGATAGTGATAGCTGGAGGGCCCAAGATGGCCACGGACGCGGATGTTCTGAGGATAGCCTTCGACTCCCTGCAGGCGGGGTCGATAGGCGTCTCAATAGGCCGCAACATATTCCAGCACAAGGACCCGGCTGCGATGGTCAGAGCTCTGGCGAAGATAGTGCACGATGGCGCTTCCGTAGAAAAGGCCATGAAAGAGCTCAAGGGGTGAAGCCTTGCGGAAGCTGGTTTGGGTTCGGGCCGACTGGAATGGCCCTTGGTCACTTAAGAAGCCTTTCGTGACTGCCGCGATTGAGTCTGGGGCGGATGTCGCTGTAGTCAGCCCAGCAGACGCCAAAGCGATGAATCTCGGGGCAATCTCACTTGCGTCCACAGGAGCCGCTCCATGGGTCGGAACGGTGATTTTGTCCGTACCTAACGCTGCTGGCGCGGAGAAGGCGCTTCGGGACGCAAAAAAGCTGAGGGCACAGAGGAAAAAAGTGGCTGCTTACGTGGACGTGAAAGACAAAGTTACCGAGAAGCTGGCTGTGAAGGTCGGGAAAGCTGTTGACGTTCTTATTGTTACGGCGAAGGATTGGAAAATCATCCCTCTCGAAAACATCATCGCCGGCCTCCATGGCTCAAACGTCAGTATCCTGGCGGCTGTAAAAAACGCGGAAGAAGCCGTGACTGCGGCGCAGACCTTGGAGGTCGGGGCTGCTGGGGTTCTTCTGGACGCGAGAAAGGCCGGACCGGGTGAGGTCAAGAAAACATGCGAAGCACTCGAGAAGCTGGCCGCCGAGAAACTGGAGCTCGTGCCGGCGGAGGTGAAGACTGTGAAGACGGTCGGGATGGGCGATAGGGCCTGCATAGACACCACCTCCATCATGCAAATCGGCGAAGGGATGCTGGTGGGGAGCCAGGCGGAGGGGCTCTTCCTCGTCCACTCAGAGTCGCTCAAAACAGAGTTCGTGGAGTCAAGACCCTTCAGGGTAAACGCCGGGGCCGTGCACGCTTACATAAAGGTCCCCGGAGGGAAGACGAGATACATGTCCGAGCTTCAGGCGGGGGACGAGGTCATGATAGTGGACTGGAAAGGCGAGGCGAAATCTGGCGTGATCGGGCGGGTGAAAATAGAAAGGCGCCCCCTGGTTCTGGTGGAAGCCACCTGGAAGGGAAAGGTTTACAAGACTCTCCTGCAAAATGCCGAGACGATAAACTTAGTCGGGAAGGATGGCAACCCAATCTCTGTTGCAAAGCTCAAGCCCGGAGACAAAATCCTTGTTTACGTTGAGGCTGGCGGGCGTCACTTTGGTATGAAAGTGGAAGAAACAATGATAGAGAAGTGAGCTGGATGAATCTTGGCAAACGCGAGGTCAAGACGCCGGCTGTGTGCGGCGCCGTCATAGGAAACAGCGTTGGGGAAATGAAGAAGGTCATGGCTGGGGCCGTGAAGGACGGCGCGGACGTGATAGAACTCAGGATAGACGGGCTTAGGGGTCAGCCTGGGTGGGAAGGGCTGCTCAAGAGCAAGTTGCCGGTAATTCTCACGAACATGTCGAAGCGTGAGGGCGGCTTCTTCACAGGGGACGACAAGGCCAGGACTGAAGAACTCATGAAAGGCATAGAGCTTGGAGTCTCATGTGTGGATTTGGAGTTCTCCACTCCGCAGGTTCTCAGAAGTCGCGTCATCAAAAAGGCAAAAAGCAACGGGGTTTCCGTAATCGTGTCCCGCCACGACTTCACTGGGACTCCCGCTCCCGCCCGGCTGCTTCATGTTCTTGATGAAATCGCTGGTGTCGGTTGCGACATCGCTAAAGTTGTGACATTTGCAAAAAACAGGTGGGACGCCTTCCGCATGATGGACTTTATAGTCCAGACTCAAGGGAGGCTGAGCATCCCTGTAATCGCCTTTTCCATGAACGATGCCGGAGTAATAACAAGGTTCATCGGAACAATATTCGGTTCTCCACTGGTCTACGCGGCGGCCGGGAAGAGGACAGCCCCGGGGCAGCTGGATGTTTCCACGACCAAGAGTCTGCTGCGGGAGCTGATGCCAAAGGAGGTCCGCGATTGAGGCCGCCGGTGAAACTCTATCTTCTCATCGGGCATTCTGTTGAGAAATCCCTCTCCCCGGCCATTCACAACGCGGCCTTCAATGCCCTGAACTTGGACGCAATCTACGTGGCTGTCGACGTTCCAGAGAGAAGCCTCGCCGACGCAATCGGGGGAGTAAGAGCGCTCGGAATAGCCGGGTTCAACGTCACGATACCGCACAAGATATCCGTGATGAAGTTCCTCGACGAGGTGGATGAATCGGCGAAATCCGCCGGAGCCGTCAACACAGTAGTGAACAGGCGTGGGAAACTTGTGGGTTACAACACGGACGGCGAAGGGGCGATGAGGGCCCTCATGAAAGCCATTAGGTCGATAAAGGGCCGGCAGGTGGTGCTCCTCGGGGCGGGCGGGGCGGGGCGTGGAATCGCCGTGTCCCTGGCGAAGGCCGGGGCTGCGCTGGTGATTGCCAATCGCACGGTGGAGCGGGCGAAAGCGCTGGCATCGATGGCCGAGGAATTTGGTGCGGAAGTTTCGGTCGTTTCTGTCCAGAAGCCAGCTCTGAAAAAAATCATAGGATGTGCAGATGTCCTGATAAACGCGACTTCCGTGGGCATGTGGCCGGAGAGCGGCAGGACCCTCGTCACTTCCGACATGATGCACAGGAACCTCATCGTCATGGATATCGTCTACAAGCCGCTCAAAACCAAGCTGCTCGCCGAAGCCAAGAAGGCGGGGGCGAAGACCATCGATGGACTTGGGATGCTGGTGAACCAGGGCGCATTGTCATTTGAGATGTGGACCGGAAAGCGGGCCCCCGTAAAGGTTATGAAAACCGCGGTAAAACGTGAGATGGGCAAGGTGAGCAAAACATGAAAGTCGCAGTCGTGGGCATGGGCGCGATGGGCAAATGGTTCGCGAGCTTCGCTAAAAAAAATCTTGGGGAAGTCATTGTCGTAAGCAGGGATATCGAGAAAGCCAAGAGGGTTGCCAGGGAATTGGGCGTGCGCGCGGAAACAAGGGGGAGGGCGGCTGTAGAGGCGGACATGACATTCGTTGCGGCGCCGATCGCCGTAACACCTGATGTCGTCAAATCGCTCGCGACGCAGGTGAAGAAGGGTGCGTTGCTTGCGGACATGGCGTCGGCAAAAAGGGATGTTGTAAACATGATGCGCAGGTTGAATGTTGATGTGGAGCTTGTTTCAATCCACCCGCTGTTCGGGCCGGGGGCAAAGACCATAAATGGCAAAGACGTTTTGGTGGTTCCTGTAAAACCCGGACCAAAGTACAACAACCTGAAGAGGACGCTCACTAGGCTCGGGGCGAATGTCACAGAGGTGGATGCCGAAGAGCATGACAAGCTGATGGCGATTGTTCAGTGCATGACCCACTTCCTGCTGATAGTATACATTTCGGCAGTAGCTAAAATGAAAGGGCTCGGGAAGGCGCAAAAAATCAGGACCCCGCTCTCAGCCACCCTGATGAACACCGCTAAAGCCCTGCTTGCGGGACAGCCCAAGCTCTACGCGGAAATTCAGGTGCACAACCCCCACGCAAAAATTGTTAGACGCGCCATTCTTGATGCCTGCCATACCATGGACACTGCTTTTTCGGCTGGGAAAAGCGGACCAGTGGAAAAAATATTCAAAAGCTCGGCGGACATTATCGGCGAGAAAGCCTTGCGTGAAGCTTACAAGAAGATGTACAAAGAGTTTGAGGGTGTATAAAATGAAAGAAGTGCTTGTATCCACGGGCACAATCGGCGCACAGAAAAGGCTTAAAACCCAAGGCTTAAATTAGCTAAAGTGGAGATGAAAATGATGCAGGGACTTTCAGTAGCGGTTTTGGGCCCAAGGGGCACCAACACAGAGGAAGTAGCCAAAAAACACTGGAAACGCGCAAGACTCGTATTTGCAAAAGACCTGCCGGAAATATTTGAAAAAGTTGAAGAAGGAAAAACAACTTATGGCGTTATTCCGGTAGAGGACTCTGTAGAAGGTGATGTTACATTGTCATTTGACCTCCTTAGAAGTCACGATTTGAATATTGTGAAAGAACTTCATCTTCCAGTAACACACTGTCTCGCCGCGAGAGGGGGAAAAGACAAGATTAAAGTTATCGCTTCACACCCCCAAGCTCTGGCGCACTGTAGAGTATACTTGAAAGAAAATTTCCCAAACGTTGAACAAAGACAAGTTACAAGCACGGGGGAGGCGGCAAAACAGGCGGCAAAAGATGCAACTACTGGGGCAATCGCTAGTGAGCGGGCGGCTAAAATCTATAAGCTAAATGTAATAAGCAGAGAAGTGCATGACCGCGGAAGCAACACAACTAGGTTCTTTGTCATTAGTAGGAAACCTGTGAGACCAAAAAATTCCGCTAAAACATCAATAATAGTTGATATTCCAAAGGATTATCCTGGCGCGCTTTATCAAATTCTAGCAGAGTTTGCGAATCGTGGCATTAACCTTACAAAGATACTTTCTCGCCCAGCTAGAGGCGTGTTAGGTGAGTATATTTTTTATGTTGACTTTGAAGGAAGCACCAAAGACTCCAAGGTGAAAAAAGCGCTGAAATCCATTGAGCAAAAAGCGGCGGTCAGAATATTAGGTTCTTATTCTTACCCCACGCGGGTAATCGCTCTCAGACCTACTTTAAAGTCTCAGGTTTCTAACGTGGAAGTTAATTTGATGAGTTCATCTTCAAATTTGAAGGGATGCTAAAAGGGATAACCACAGGTGAAGTAAAAATGCCTGAAAGGGTGATTTTTAGGCGGGGAGATATTGTCAAGATAACGTTGCCAGGTAAACTTAAAAAAGGTGCAAACCCGCTAGCAGCGCTAGTAGTTTCTTCGGATTGGTACAATGATTATCGAGAGGACGTAATAACTCTTGAAATACGCTGTACAAATCTTGGACCTGAGAGAGATGATTACGAACTCGATACAAAAGACTTGAGATTTGGAAAATTACCTGAACACTCACTCGTCAAGTTAGGAAAAGTTATGACTGTTCCTAAAAGGTTTGTCGCCAAAACGGAAAGAAGGCTCCCTGATGAAACTGTTAGAAAAATTATTCAAAAGTTTTCCCGTGAAATTCTAGCAGAGTTAGTGGTCTAAGCTTAGGCGAACTGATTGTTCAGAAAAAGAAGGTAACCCACAAGCTCTGCTCGCCGCCAATCCAGTCATTGTGATTATTCGTTCTCAAGCCTTTTTAAATTAACGCAGTTATAATAATTTGATAGTATGGCAAACTCCACAGACGAAATTACCAAAATTTTATTGGGCGCCCCTCAAGAAAATAGGAAAAACAGGAAACCTGTTCGTAAAGCCATTGAAAGAGAAGTTCTGGCTAGAGCTGGACACAAGTGTCAAAGTTGTAAAAGACCATTGGGTGCGGTGTGGAATATACACCACAAAGACGGGAACCGCAACAATGACCGCCTTAGTAACCTCAAAGTTCTTTGCCCGACATGTCACGCTGAAATACACCACAAAATAAGAGTTAGCGCACGAAAAATTAGGAAAAGCGCCACACAGATGGGCGTACTTTCCGGAACGCCGTCATCATTTTCCAAACCAACTTCAAGTCCGTTCACATTCGGCTCGCCAAGAGGACAGGTTAAAAGTCCATTCGACCTCGGCTATAGGCGCAAGAAGCGTAAGCGGGTCAGCATATTCGGCGAGTGATTTTCCGGCCACCAATATTCAAACTCTTACCGTGGCTGCCACACGCTTGTAGACTATCCTGCCCGGCCGTTATTTGGATAACTGCGATTTTTCAACTTCGTATTTTTACCATTCTACTCTGTGTCTTCTTTTTGGTCTTCTTCTCGCACCAAACACTACAGTTTCGCCTGACGACGTTTCAAAACTAACAGGCTGCTTGGTCAATGTTTTTTTCCTTCTTGCAAGGAAAGATGGCATGCTCATCACCAATTATATTGGTTTGTTTTAACTAAAAAACTATGCTGACAGGCTTTCAACATCTGGTTGATTTATACACTTATTAAAAATTGTTTTTTGCTTCATCGGCACAGGGTCCACGCAGACGCCGGCGGCTATCGTCTGGCCGCTGTGTCTCACGGCCGCCGCTCTCTCGATGCGGTGCTTTCAACCGGGGGCCCAAGCCGTGGATTATATTTTCAAGGGTCCCGCGGGAATTATCGGAGATAAAGCCTTATGTAAAGCTTACAAGAAGCTGTATGAAGAGTTTGAGGGTGAGATAACATGAAAGTCGCGGTGCTCGATTCACAAGGAACATATTCAGAACTGGCGGCCAATAAGCAATACGGCGCGGGCGTGCGGCTGGTTTACTTCCCGCCCGTCCAAGAAGGCCCTCGGCGACTATCTGTTTTTCATAAACCTGGAGGGGCACAGAGCGGATCCCAAGGTGAAGGAAGCACTGAATGCCTTGAAAGACAAAACCGCGATGCTGAAAATAATCGGCTCTTACCGGAAGAAGTTCTAGGTGGCGCCCATGGGTGAAGCACTTGAAAAGATAACGGCGAAGCTGAAAATAGACCCACATTCCGAGGAGAAGAAGATTGTCTCCTTCATAAAGCAAAGAGTGGAGGGGAGCGCCGCCAGCGGGGTTGTGGTCGGACTGAGCGGAGGGATAGATTCATCGGTGGTCGCGTCCCTCTGCGCAAAGGCCATCGGGGGGAAAAAGGTCTTGGGTCTTGCCATGTCGGAAACTGGAGTCACAAGCGTGCAGGATGTGCATGACGCCATTTCAGTGTCGGAGATTTTGGGCATAGAGTTCAAGCTGATGAACATAACTCCCCTCATCCGCCAGTTCCACACGACCTTGAAGGATTTCAAGCTTAAAGGCCTCCCGAGCGCCAACCTCAAGCCAAGGGTGAGGATGACGGTTCTTTACTACCACGCGAACCTCCTCAACAGGCTTGTGGCGGCCACGGGGAACAGGAGCGAGCTCAGGGCAGGGTACTTCACGAAGTTTGGCGACGGCGCGGGAGACATGCTACCGATAGGCGGCCTTTACAAGACCCAGGTCAGACAGCTTGCCAAACACCTAGGGCTGCCGAAGAAGGTGGTGGAAAAGGTCCCCACTGCCGGCCTCTGGCCCGGCCAGACCGACGAGGGGGAACTCGGGATAACTTATGAAAAGCTTGACATGGTCTACGCGGGACTTGACCTAGAGATGAAGCCGACCGAGATAGCGGAGGCGGTTGGTGTGGATGAAGCCAAGGTGAAGGAACTCATCGCCAGGGAGAAAAGGTCCTTCCACAAGCTTTCTCCGCCGCCCATTCCTTAGCCGCGGTCACTTCGCTGGCGAATTTAAAGGGATATCTCTAAAATGGATATAGGACAGTAAAAATTTAGGTTCTGTTAATTTAACTATACTACCATCGTTTGCTCGCTATTGACCACAAAGCTGAATATCAGTTTTCAACACAAAAACAAATTTTTTACGGGAAGGCCTTGTACCAGAACTCAACGCCAACATGT
>JBFMBF010000012.1:0-36316 GCA_040755315.1 Hadarchaeota archaeon (SeqCode)
GATAGTGCTCAAGGACTTCGTGCGGAAGCTGCCTTCCTTGGTACAATTGTTTCTCGCCCATGTGCTCCAATATTCACTGTAACGGACCTCCTATAAAGCTAACATAAATTACGCAAATCACAATAATATGCCGCGGCGAGAGAGTGGAATTTGGGTCGCATGAAAAAAGCCACCAGGGTAGAGGTTGCGAGATTCGTCATTGGGCTGCTGCTGATCGGTTACCCGATTCTTGCCCTGGCTTTCGCCGGCGTCTCGATTTCATTGTTTCCGGCGGCAATAATCGGCACCCCACTGTTATATAGCATGATCCTGTTGATTGCCGCTGGCATCTATTTCCTCATCATTCCAAAAGTCAGGAAGTTAGATGCCTTGGTGGTTGTAATTGCCGTTGTGGGTATCCTAATCTCTCACAGTGTCGTTTCCGGATTCGGGGCGGGGTCGACTGGGTCGGCCATAACCGGCACGATCCCGTTTCAGGTGAAGATACTCGGCGAGAATGCGGCCCCGCTGGCGGGCATCGAGGTTGATATCGCCGAAACTCCCGGACCACCCCCGGAGGGTGGGGTAGCAACAACTGATGAAAATGGCGTGGCTCAATTCACCCTGAAAGCAGGGAAATATTGGGTCTTTTTCAACACGAATAATTTTCCCCAAGCATATGTGCAGCCGAATCCAGTCCAGATCAGCGTGCCAGGGGACGGAGAAAAAGAAATAACTCTTGCTAGAAAATAGTTTTCAAGATTTTTCGTCAGGTTTGGAATCTCCGGAAGGTGGTGTCTTTCCCGACTTGTTTTTATCCTCCTCTTGGGTCCGGGACTCCTCCTTCCCGAGGAGAAGCCCAAGCAGAGTCTTCTGGTCAACCTCTGCCCTGACCCTCCACCCCATGTAAACAAGCCCGGCATCGTCCTCTGATAGGTAGCCGCGCCGGATGAACCTGTCCAGAGTCGACTCGACCCTCCATCGCGGGAACTTTTCCTCCAACACCCGCTCTATCTCCTTCAGCGGCGCCTTCCCGCCTTTCGCGAGGACATGCGCTAGGGTGACCGTGAGTATGGCCATGTCGTCTATCCTCCACCCGAAAGTCCTCCCCTCCGTCAGGACCGGGTGACCCTTCAGGGTTATGTAAAATCTGTCGGAGTCGGAGCCAGCCTCCCCCTCCGAAAGAACTTTCAGCTGCAGCCCTAGCTTTGAAATCTCATCGTCAAACATCTTCAGCACTTGCTCGTAGTTCCTGCCGAGGGCCCTCCTGAGCTCCCATCTTTTCGCCCCGGGCTCAACATGATGGCGGTAGAACAACAGCTGGGCCGCCCTCGCAAGCTTCTGCCTTGCCTCCACGATATTCTCTTCAGCCACCCTTCTGCCTCCTCATCCACTCATCCCTCGATATCGAAATCGGAACTGAAAAAGTCTGCGCACGCTCCGGCCTCTGGGGCTTCGGGAGCGGCTTGATGGACGGCTCCTCATCCAGCGGCTTGAGCTCGAGGGTGGCGTAGCCGTAACTCACGAGAAAGCTGACAAGCCAGGCTCTGAAGGCCGTTCGCTCGAAACTTTTCTCCATTATAAAGTCCCAGTACTTCACCTCGCCGCCGCCCGCCGCCTCCTTCAGGTCCCGCCAGGCCTTGTCCAAGACCGCGACAAAGTCCTCCTCGGAGAGTATCCCCATCTTGGCCAGCTCCTTCCTCGCGAACTCCCCCGTCATCACCTCCGTCACATCGAGCTCGCGCCACCTCTCCCCCAGTGGAGGGAGGGCCGTCCAGTACTCCTTGGCCTCCAGAATCCCGGGAGGAGATATCGCTTCAATCTCAACTATCGGGTGCCATGAGCTGGAGAAAACCTCCGCAAGATCCTGCGGGGAAAGGGCGTGCAGCTTCAACATTATCAGGAGTGGGTCTAGATAGAGGACAGAGGACTTGTGCTTAATCCACTCCCCCTGCTGGAATACCACGTCCGCCAGACCGAGCAACGCTTGGACATCCAAATACATGTCCTCATGGCTCTTGATCTTGGGAAGAAGCTCCCTCAGCCTATCGAAGAACTCCCTCACCTGCACATCGAAGGGGTCCAGACCCCTGCTCCTAACGGACTCGCAGAGGTCTATCACCCTGAGCAAAAGTTCCTGGCGCTCTTTCGTCATTTGGTGGCCACCTTCACCTTTGACGACCCGGCGATGTTCTGGACTGTCACGACGTTCGGGACCCCTTCCACAGTGACCAGCTGCCCAGGAGTGATGACTATGTACTGGGTCTCGCTCCCCTTCATGAACTCTATTATCCCGCGGAAGACCGCCTCCCGGTTGCGCGGATCAAGATGGGCCTCAAACTCATCTATTGCTCTAAGGGGGGACTTGATGCGGTGCTGCAGGGCGAGCAGGAAGCACATGAGGGCGGTGGTTCTCTCACCCCCGCTCTGGGTGTAAGCGTCTAGAACCCTGGGCTCGGCGCCCCTGAACCCCACCATTAGCTCAAGCCCGGCCGCCTCTATGTCCTGAGGGTTCTTCATGTTTATGTCGCCGGCTGCGTCCACCCTTTTCAGGATTTCGGCGTAAGTCTCATTGACATCATTGAGAAGTTTTGTGATCTCGGCTGTCCATCGGCGCCTCCTGATGTCCAGCTCCTCCATCGCCCTCTTCCTGTTTGCCTCGGCAATCTCGGCCTTCGCCCTGAGTTCTTTCATTGTGCCCTTGTAGCTCAGATACATCTTTTCCACCTCTGGAGAGACATCTGTAAGCGTGGCAAGCTGGACGTTGATTATCTTCAGCTCATCCAGAACATCCTGCGGCTTCCGCTCCGTCTCCGCCCGCTCCCCAAAGCCCTTGGCCTCCTCCTCAAGCTTATCCAGTTCCCTCCTCGCCTGCCTGAGGTCGGACTGTACTGACGATGCCTCCTTCTCCAGAAGCTCCCTGCGGACTCCTAGCACCGCCACCCTGACCCTTGAGCCGATGTAGATTTCTCTCGCCTTCTCAATCTTGCCCTTTGTTTCAACTATGACTGACCTCGTCAACTTTATCTTTCCCTCAATCTCGCCCGAAAGCTTCCTGCTGCGGACGACCTCGGCCTTCAGATACCCCACGGCATCACTGACCACGGCGCGAAGCGATTTGTCGAGCCCCTCCAAAAGTTTTGTGCTCGCACCCAGCTCCGCCTGTGTCCTCTCCTGCTCGATCAGGCGCTGGTAGGAGGAGTCCAACTCAAACTCAAGCTCCTTCAGCTTTTCCCCGGTCTCTTCCTCCTTCTTTGAGGCCTTGTCCATCTCCCCTGAAATCTCCGACAGCTCCGAAGTCAGAGCATCCAACTTGGACTTCAGGCCATCGACGGAGTCCTTCTGCCTAAAGTACTTGGCCCACGCATACTCTAGCTCAAGCGACTTCTTTTTCTCCCCCAGTTCCAGCTTTCGCCTGAACCTATGGTACTCCCCCTCCCAGTACTTGAGTGTCTCCTGTGCCTTTTCCAGAAGGCTTTTGGTTGACTCGGCCTCGCTCAAGGCGTGGGTGAGTTTTTCCTTCGCCTCGATGATCCTTTCCCTGTACTCCTTGAACCCAACGGCCTCCTCCACAAGCTTCAGCTTCTCCTTTGGATCGACGGCGCCGAAGATGTCTATCATGTTCTGGTGCATTATTATCAGCATGTTGTCGGGGTTTATCGAGAGCCTCCCGAAAAGGCGGAGGACCTCTTCCCTCATGGCCCGGCGGTTGTTGACCTCATGCCAGTAGGTTCCGTCCTGGCTCAGATAGCGGGAGACCACCAAGGTGTCCGAGTCCACGCTTGGGACGGGTCGCCTCCCTGCTTTCGGGGAATTGTCAAATACCACGCTAACCCGCCCAAGGTCCTTTCCCCTTCGTATTAGGTCGCCGAGCCTCCTGGAGCGCTCGGTGTATGTCTGGCCTAGGGCCACTGCTAGGGCCAGCAGGATGGAGGACTTTCCCGCGCCGTTCGGACCGCATATCACATTTAGGCCGGGCTTCAGAGGGATCCGGCTATAAGTGTGACTCATGAAATTCTCGAGTATTAGCTCTTTCAACTGGACGCCATAATCCTGCGGCAAGTCAATCTAACAAAATTCCCCCACCCACCTTTAAAGCAGTCGGAGAGAGTTCTTAGCGGTGCCGCGATGGTGCTAGTGGCAAAAATATTTGAGCTCAAGGAGCGCTTGGACATGACGACGACGGCTAGGAAGCTCAAGGACTTCAAGGAGGAGCAGCCTCACGAGGCGCCCGGCGGGAAGAAGACGAAGCTGACGACCGAGGTTCTGGACATGCAGGCTGGACGGGACTCTGTTTCAGGGGTCTTCAGCAGGGATTTCGTCCTGAGCCGCTACTACAAGCGGGGGCTGGTGGAGACGATTGTAACAGAGGAGGTGCCTTTCTGGATCAAGAGCCACAAGGGGCGCTACTTCCTCATAGTTCTCGCGCCGTCGAAGGCCAGAGGGGTAAAAAAACTTCTCACAAGCTATGTGGCAAACAAGATCAGCGAGATACTGTTCATAAAGCCCGGGGCGGTCGTTGAGTGCAAAATCACTCACGAGACCCTCAAGAAGCTGCACGAGTCGAACCCAGGCGCCACCAAGCTGATCTGGTTCGACGAGGTGGACATCCCCGGCGTTGGGAAGCTTGCGCTGGCGGGCTCAGGCCTGGCGGACACGAAGCTCTACCGGGATTACCTAGAACACGGGCGGCTGTGGTATGTCATGTTCGAGATAAGGGAGCGGGGGCTGGCTGTCGGGATAACCAGAAGTTGCGTGGTTACGCTATTCAGCCGCTCGGAGCAGAAGGAGTTCCTGCAGTACGTGATGGAAAACATCGTCCCCCTCATCTCGTGAAAAACCGACGTACAAAATTGGCGCACAATGCCTGGATTATATAGTTGAAATGAGAAATATTATTTTTGGACCAGCATGCCAAAGGCAGACCTTCACGTCAGGACCACTGCTTCACTTGGGAAGATCACGCCAACAGGGGCTGTTGACGCTGCCAAGAAAAAAAGAATCGCCGCAATCGCCATTGTCGACCACGAGTGCGTGGACGGGGTGATAGGGGCCACGGAGGCCGGAGCCCTGCGCGGCGTTGAGGTCATCCCCGGGGTGGAGCTTACCTATGAGACGGACAAGGAGGAGGCCCACATAATCGGGTACTTCATCAACCCACACACACCAAGGTTGCGCCTTGAGCTCGCGAAAAACCAGATGATCAGGATACAGCAGGTGGCGGACACCCTGGAAAAGCTGCAGGACCTCGGGATAAAGCTCGCTTACGAGAATGTGATGCACGAGGTTGACGGCGCGGCGTCGGTTTCCCGCATGCACATAGCCAGGCACATGGCAAGGCTGAGGATGGTTAAAGACCCGAAAGAGGCGCTCGACAAGTACCTGGGCCGGGGGAAGCCGGCTTACGTGCAGAGGGACCAGATGCCGCTGGCGACCCTGCTCGACTTCATCAGGGAGGCAGGGGGGGTGCCGGCTCTGGCTCACCCTAAGTTCGGCGGGGCGGAGGCACTGCTGCCCGAGCTCGTACAGGAGGGGATAAAGGCGCTCGAAGTCTACCACCCGTTCCACACAAAGGAAGACACTGAGCGATACCGGCAAATCGCGAAGAAATATGGTCTGATCGAGGTCGGGGGCACCGACTCTGGGTCCGGATGTGTGGGGGATGCCACGGTCCCGTACAGTACTGTTAACAAGCTGAAGAAGCTGACAAAGTAAGGCGCAAACGCCGGACAAGCCAAAAAAACTACAAAATGCTCAAAATTGCACGCTTTAGCATCTTCCAATACATTTATTCAGGCCCGTTTCCATAAATCGTTGTGGATGGTTGGAAAGAAAGCCGACCTCCACGTCCGCACGACTGCGACTACAGGCAGAGTGCGACCATCGGAGGCTGTGAAATTAGCTAAAGAGATGGGGCTGGCAGCTATAGCCATAGTGGATCACGACACTGTTGAAGGAGTTCCAGAGGCTGTTGAAGCTGGAAAAGCCTACGGCGTCGAGGTAATCCCTGGAGTAGAAATAACTTTTGAAGAGGAAGGAGTCGAGGCCCACATAATAGGCTACTTCATAGACTGGCGGCACCCCGCTCTGCTCTCGGAGATAAGCCGGTCTCAGGTCTCCAGGGCCTGGAGGATCAAAGGGACAATAGAAAAGCTACAGGAAATGGGAGTTAGGATTACGTATAACGATGTCGTGAAGATTGCGGGGGACGCGGCCGTCATGGGGAGAACCCACATAGCCGAGGCCCTGGTGAAATCTGGCGCCGTAAAGTCCATAGGGGAAGCATTCAGCCGATACCTTGCGCCTAGGAAGCCTGCCTATGTTCCTAAGTACCAGCTACCTGTGGGGGAGTTGATAGGGCTGGTAACAAGGGCGGGCGGGGTGACGGCGCTAGCCCACCCGAAGTTTGGCGGCGCTGAATCCATTTTACCTGAGCTTGTCAAGAGTGGGTTGGCGGGCCTCGAGGTATATCACCCTTACCATGAGCCTGCTGATGTCCGCAAATTTCAAGGCTTGGCCAAAAAATATGGGCTGGTAGAAGTGGGCGGGACGGACTCTGAAGCCAAAAGGTCGCCGGTTGGCACGATAACCGTCCCGTACAAGGCCGTTGAAAGCCTCAAATCAGAAAAAACCATGCCAAAGAAGCTGAAGAAGCTCCTGAAGTAGGCTATCCCTTAGTTTCCCCTTCTTCCTTGATATCGGCAAATGCCGTGAAAAAATGAAAAAGACGCTATTTTTATACCCTATGTCTGCCACTGTAAGTTGTCGGAGGGGAACGAAAAATGATGAGCTTTACTCAGAAGCTACGAGTGGGCTTGGCCTTTTACCAGCTCTACAGGGAGCACTCGACGGTTCGCGGGTACTCAAAGCTCATGTCACACTTCGCTCCCAAGAGCTACCGAGAGATGCTCAAGTTATTGAACTAGTCCTTGAACAGTTCCCTTGCATATTCCCTTACGCGTTTCTCTCGCAGTATTTCATATGGCATGAAAGGCATCACCAGCAGCTTCAGGTCGTTGTACTCCTGCTTTATCAAGTCCAAGTTTTCTTCCTGCTCCTTTCTTTTCATGGTGCAGAAGTTGCATTTGCAGGGCAAAAGCATCTTGTTGACCACCGCCCGCTTGACAGTAATGTGATGGGCTTCCGCCGCTTCCTTGAGCTGCTTGGCCTCGAATATTGAGAGCTGTTCCGGGTTCATGACCAAGATGAGCTCGGTCTGGGAGTCGGCCAGCATTTTCTCCACTTTTTCCACTGTCCTCCCCAGGTTCTCCACGGCCTTCAGAAGCTGCGGCTCTGGACCCCCGAATGCTGCCCTGATGGCTTGGAGCGGGTGAGCAAGCTTATACAGGGCTGCGAACTTCCCGTGGAAAGCCTCGCTCAGCTTTTTGGACAGGCCCAGCAGACGCAGGGTATGGGTGGTCGGGCTCGTGTCCCAGACGACGACTTCATGTTCATCATCCACAAGCCTTCGTATCTTGTCAAGGGCTAGGAGCTCGTCGGCGCCGCTCAGTATGTGGAGAGGAAGGCTCTTGGCGGTCTCCTCGTCCAGCCATGAGGAAAGGGCGTCCGCCAGAACATCCTTGTACTCCGTTTCTACTTTAGTGGCGATCTTCTCGACGTCTATCTCCATGGCGTCCAAGTTCTTAGTTATCTTGGTGATTTTGTTACCGACCTTCTTGTTGAATATTCTCGAGAGGGCCTGGACCGGGTCGCTGGAAACCAGAAGAGTCTTTTTCCCAGTCTCAGAGAAGTACGTGGCTATGGCTGAAGCCACCGTGCTTTTCCCGACTCCTCCCTTGCCGCTGCAAAGGATCAGCCTGGCCTTTCGCTTGGGCATGGAAACACCCCTACGCCAGCTCTAGGCCTTCTTCAGCCTTACGACAAAGCTGATGGGAACCTTCTTTTTCTTCCCGCCGGCGTTGACCTTTACTTCCATCTCTCCCTGCTGAATCTTGGCGGCTATTTTCTCGATAATATCGGTCTGGCCCTTCTTTGCCGCCTCTGCAGCCTGGTCAAGGAGTTTCCCAAGTCCCAAGCTCTCCAACAGGGGGATAACGTTAAGGTTTATCTCCAAAGCCGGACGCTTTTCCTTTTTCTTCAGCATTTTACCCCTCCTTTGCCTCCTTTGGAATAATGGGAACTAGGCCTTTTAACACCCATAGTCTGGATGGACCCTTTAAAAAACGCTGAAGTGGTGCGGCGGGCGGGATTTGGACCCGCGTAGCAGGCTTGGGAAGCCTGAGTCTCTTGGCAGCTTTTGGCTTTAACCAGGCTGGACCACCGCCGCCCGAAGACTACTTCACCAAGAAACTTAAAGCCTCTCCCGGGCTACTTCGGCGAACTCTGTTTTAGTAACCAGACCGACCAGCTCCCCCTCGAGGTTCACCACCGGGAGCCCAGAAAACCTTTTTTCCAGCATGAGTCTCGCGACATCACAAAGTTTCTCATCAGTGCGCGTGGTCACGGGGGGCTGGGCCATGACATCCCCCACAAGGAGGTTGCGGATGCGCTCGCTCTTGAACCTGTCCGGGACGACATCCTGAAAGTCGACCAGCCTCATGGCGACGTCCCTCATTGTAATAACGCCGACGAGCTCCCGGCTGTCCATCACAGGCAGGAGCAGCAGGTCCTCCTCAAGGAGGAGCTTGCGCGCGTGTATGAGCCTGTCCTGTGGGGAGACTGTAGTTGGGTTGGCCTGCATGACCTCCCCGACGTAGATGTCCTCGTAACCGGCGCAGATTTTTGCAAAGTCCAACTTTGTGACCACTCCCACCAAGGCTCCCTCCCGAACGACAGGCAGGCCGCTTATGTCCCTTTCAAGCATGAGCTCGGCAGCCCTCTTCGCGGTGACATCAGGCTCCACCGTGACCGGGTTGGCCGTCATCAGGTTGGAGACATGGAGCCTCCCGGGAGGAAGGCGGTAGGCGTGAAGCGACCCCATCTCCCTTGCTATGTCCTTCTCAGTCAGAACGCCGACTATCTTCCCGACGTGAGTGGCAACAAGACGCGAAACCTCTTGTTTTTTCATGAGGTCAACCGCGACGATTAGCTCGACATCCTTGTCGACGGTCACCGCTGGAGAACTCATTATCTGGCTAACCCTCATGGTACAACCTGCCTATTTCCTTAACAAAGTCTGTCTTGGTCAAAATGCCGGCTAGTTTTTCATTCTCGACGACCGGGAGCCCGCTTATGCCGTGCTTGAGCATGAGTCCCGCCGCCTCGGCAGAGTCCGACTCCGGCAGAACTGTGATTATGTCCGAGTGCATTATGTCCTCCGCCGTCAGCAAAGCAACCTGCTTAACATACCTGGCCATCGGCCTGGAGGCCCTTTCCAGCTTTCTGGTGTACCTGACCTCGCGCTCCTTCATGCCCCGACCAGGCTCCTCCATCCTGGCAAACCCAACGTCGCTCTCGGAGATTATTCCAATCGGCCTTTCCCCAACCACTACCACGACCCTCGCCACGCCGAACTCCTCCATAAGTTCCACCACGCGGGCGATGCTGTGGCCCCTGTTGACCACAACAGGATTCTTTGTCATCAGTTCATCCACCCTGGACTTGCCGCGCAGCTGCCCGGCAAAGTGCCGCGTAAGGTCTGTTTTTGTGAGCATCCCCGCGACCTCTCCATCCTCAAGGACCACAAGGCTACTTATGCCGTGGTGCAGCATCAGACGCGCGGCGTTGCCCAACTCCGTCCCCATTGAAACTGTGACCAAGCCCTTGTGCATCACCCGGCTGATGGGAATCTGGTCTATCTGCCTTCTCCTCCACTCTGGGGCGCCCCTGCTGAGGTGCTCCGCCACATCATGCATGGAAAGCATCCCCACGGGTTTGCCCTTCTCCATGACCACCAGTCGCCCGACCCCGTGGCGCAGCATCAGGTTCTTGGCGCGGGCAACCGTGTCAGTCGGCCTAACGGCGATTACTGGACTGCTCATCGCGCTTTCGACCTTGATTTCCGACTTCAAACCAACAACCTCAAAAGATCGCGCTCGGTTATTATCCCTAAGAGTTCCCTCCCCGAGACCACCGGCATCCCCCCGCAACCCTTTTCTTTCATGAGCGCCGCTGCCTCCCCGACATCCGCGTCCGGAGAGACGCTTATAACTTCCTTGGTCATTATTTCCTGTACTTGGCCTCCAAAAATTCCTCCCTCAGGGTTTGACCGCATCCTCTCAAAGGCCCTCCCAGAAGCAAAATACCTCAAGATGTCCACTGTTGTCACTATCCCAACCAGTTCCCGGCCACGAACCACGGGGAGTCTTCTCACTCCACGTGAGACAATCCTCTTTGCCGCCTCATTTATAGAAAGCTCCGGCTCGGCCGTGACCAAGTGCCTGACCATGTAATAGCTCACTGCCGTCCCTGCCGTGGGCGGGACGAAAGAGATGAAGTCCCTGTCGGATATTATTCCCTCTACCTGCCCTTGACGGTCCAAAATCGGTGCCCCGCCAAAGCCGGTCTGCAAGAGCAACCTGGCTGCCTCCTCCATCGACATTGTAACCTCCCCGTGGGGAAAATCCCTGACCATGATTATATTAACCGGCTCGTTCACGGCGGCGTGGAAGTTATCCTTGAATTTGGCTCTGATTATCATGTTCTTTTCGCCCCCGCCTAGAAAGTCGACTATTTCCCTAGACCTCACCATCCCTTCAATCCTTTTTGTCCCTGGCCGGATTATGGGGAGCCGTCTAACCTGGTGTTTGACCATGAGCTCCGCAGCGGCCTTTATTGGAGTTGTTGGCGGAGCAGTGAAAACTGACTTTCTTGCTATCGCCATGATGTCTCCCTCCTTCTTGTGGACGTGCGACTTGAATGATAGCGGACCCCTGTCGTGCGACTGGTAGTGCAAAGCTCTCTTCAACTCATCACCCGCACGCTGCCGCCACGACATCATACCTAGTTATGATTCCCACTAGGTCGTCATTTTCCACAACTGGCATCCGCCCTATGTTTTTCCGGACCATTACATCAACCGCTTCCACAACTGGCGCCTTGGGAGATATTTTCAGCGCGGGGGTGCGCATGATTGTTTTTACCTTCGGGGAGGCCCGTCCCTTGCGAGACTCCTCGGATATCCTCGCCGTCCCCGTTCCTATTATGTCCGAGCGGGAAATTATCCCGACGACCCTTTTCACGCGCCTTGCTCGGTCGTAGCTGACAACAGGGATCCCCGAGTACCTGGCCTGCTCCATCTGTTCCCAGACCTGGCGGACATCGTCTTCTCCTGAGCAGGACACAACTTCTTTTGTCATTACAGATTCAACCAGAAGCTTCGGAGAGAACTTGCTGGAAATCTTGCGCAGGACATCCTCCATTTTGACCAGCCCCACGACCGTCCTGTCTGTTTGATTTTGAAGCACTGGCATGTCATTGACATCCAGCTCGGCCATCTGCCTCGCAAGCTCTGACAATGGCATCCCCGGCGTTACCAGCAGCCGGGTTGGGAACATCACACCTGAAACCGGAATGTTGGAGCGGGTTGAGGTGACCTGCATAACTTCCCGCGGGGTCAATACCCCTTCCAGCCTCCCGCCGTCAACAACAGGAAGGGTCCGGAGCCCATTCTCACGCATCATTGCCCTGGCCGTCGTCACCGGCTCTCGGGAGCTGATGAACACTGTGCAGGGCTTCATCACGTCGCTGACGCGGAGCCCCGCCAGCATGTCCCTACATGACATTTTATCCTCTACTCGCCAGAAGTATCGCGGCAGTTCTCGCAGACCCACATCCCATTTACTTCGTAAAGGGCGTTTGTGACCTCGCCGCAGGACTCGCAGACGCTTTCTTCTATTTCTTCCTTCATCGGCTCGTTTGGTCGGGATGCCGCCTCAAGTATGTCCGGGGATATCGCGGTTATGTCGGCGGAAGTTATGATGCCGATCAGTTTTCCATTTTCCACGACTGGGAGGCGCCTTATCTTGTTTTTTGACATGATTTTCGCGGCCTCCGTGACATCGGTGTCTGGAGTTATCGTCATTATCGGAGAAGACATCACCTTCTCAACGAGAACCTTGCTGGGTCTCAGATCTTCGCTCACCACCTTCTCCAGAACATCCCTCTCTGTCAGAATCCCCACGGGCGTCTTTCCTTTCAAAACAACTATGCTCCCGACGCTGCGGCTCGCCATCAACTTTGCGGCTTTCGCCACTGTAGTCGCTGTGGTTGCTACGAGAACTTTTGCGGACATTGCCTCTTTTACCGAAACTATTTTTTTCATTTCCACCAATCGTGAATATTGCGGCACTATTTAATATATTCGCGTGGTTGACTTTCTGGGGATTGCTTGAGCGTTGAAGACTGGAAAATCGCTGCTGCCGAAGCTGCCGCCAAACTTGTGAGGGCGGGGACAGTAGTGGGGCTGGGATCAGGAACCACTGTTGCCGAGGTTGTCGGGGCCATCGCTAGGCTCAGGCCTAAAGCAACATTCGTGCCGGCCTCGTCATCTACTGAGAAGCTGGCCAAGAAGCTGGGGCTGAAGTTGGACTCTCTGAACAACCACGACAAACTGGACTTGGCGATTGACGGCGCCGACGAGGTGGACCCCAAGTTCAACATGATAAAGGGCCACGGAGGGGCGCACACTCGGGAGAAACTTGTGGCGGCTGCGGCCAAACGACTTGTAATCGTTGTAGATTCAACCAAGCTGGTCCTGAGGATTGGCGAACGTTCGCCAGTGCCTGTTGAGGTTCTGCCGTTTGCCGTTGGTTACGCCGAAAGGGAGCTCTTGGCGCTTGGCGGACACCCAAAGCTGCGGGCGGTGGCCGGACAAAAGCCGTTCGTTACTGATAACGGGAATTACATTCTTGACGTGAAGTTCCACAGGATTTCCGACCCGGAGAAGCTTGAGCTGGAGATAAACAAAATTTTGGGTGTGGTGGAAAACGGAATTTTTGTTGGAATGGCGGATGAAGTTCTGGTGGGACACGAGGGTGGCTGCGCGAGGCTGAAGTCGAGACGGGATTTCCTACAGTTCATGCGGAAGACTAAAGCTTAAAGTTGGCAATTTGAGTTCTAATTGGCCGGGGTGGCCCAGCTGGCTAGGGCGCCAGACTCATAGCCTCGTCGTCGGCTGTGAGTGCTGATTCACGAGATGATGTGAGAAATCTGGAGACCGCGGGTTCGAGTCCCGCCCCACTGTTGGGGTTCCCCCTACAGGGCGAACGGCACCACTGAACCTGGAAGAAATCCTGGTTGCCACCCGCTGCCACCATTCTCCTTCAAAATCAGTAAATAACACGTGGATGTTCATACAGCCAAACAGTTCTATTGCATCACGAGTAATGATTCTCTTGGACAATAGCTCAGAATGCAAAATTACAATGCATTTTGCACCTAATTTTTTGTTCGCCACATGACATTGATAAAGCAACTTCCCAATTATGCGGTGTCTATTCTGTAACCTGCGGTCGGAATCTGGACAACAAGGCAAAATTTTAGTAACATGAAACGAGTACAAAATCCCGTCTTTGGCCATGACTAAATCACCCATACCATTATTACATGTGACTCTTTCCGGATATTCTTTGAATTCGTGCTTTGCTAGTTCGCAAAAAAGTAATCGCCCATCTAAATCTTCTATTGTTTCTGCTGAAGACAGCCCAAATTCAGATGGGTCAAACACCACATTTACTTTTCGATTTCTTTTTTCTGGAGTCAAAACATTATTTGGCATGTATTTTGTTACAGCTAGGTTTATGCCATATCTATTATCTGAATACAATTTATTTCCAAAAGCACCTGTATGTATCTCTGCTTTTGAAATGTTTCTGTCAAATTTAGCTATTACAGTTATGTTTTTGCTTTCGCATTTTTCTAAAAGGGACTTGCAACTGAATGAAAGAACAACCGTTTTGTTATTGCTCATGAGACGAATTCTGCCATTGCGGATTGTCAATTGCCCCAAGTCATCCCCCTTACTGAATTTTAGAGACGAATTTAAGCGAATTTTGGGGAGAGAGGTCAGCGAAAGTAAAAGCGAAGGCGTGGCCGTGGGCGGCGTCAGACAGGCGATTTGAGGCGGTTATTTGGCACTTTTTCACGACATTTCGGGCGGCGGCGAAAGTATTACAATAAAATTATTCCGTCCCGCCCCCGGCACTACTTTCTCGGCAATATTTTCCACATGACTGGGATGGAAACGAGCCCCACGAAAGAAAAAATCAAAAAAACTGCGGCCGGGCTGAAGGCGTCCGCAAGCGGACCGCCTATCCCTGAAAATACGCCCCAACCAATCATCGCCACCATGTTGAAGATGCCCATCAACAGGCCAAGATTACCCTCTCCGCCTTTTGATATCATGCAGACCACCGCAGGGTAAACCAGTGCCTCAGAAATTGAAAGGAAAATAACGAAAACTGCAATGAAGAAATAACCTGTGACCAGCGATATGCCTGCCGATGCTGCCGAAGCGATAAATATTCCTAAAAGAATAATCGGCCTGTGCCCAACCCTGTCAGATATTTTCCCAAATGGAGAAAACAGCAGGGCCCTAACCAGGGTGTAGATTGCAACCAAGGCACCTACCAAAAACTCGGGCATGCCTAAAGATTTTGTCGCGTAAACGGGAAGGAGAGTGAAGAGGAGCGCCACGAACCCGACGTACATCACAGTGGGTAAAAATGTGGGGATGATTGGCCTCAAATCAACCTTCTTTTTAATCTGTTTGGGTTTTGGAAAAGAAATCGTGGTAACGATTGCAGTGGCCGCAAAAGCGATGCAACCACTGATGAGAAAAGCTGCCCTCGCCCCAACCGAGGTGTATAGCAATCCCCCGACTATCGGACCTATCCCAATGCCTGACGCCCAAAATGTTGCATACGAACCCATCGCTGCTCCCCTTTTCTCTGCAGAGGAAAAATCGGCCACGGCGCTCTGGGTGGTAACCCACACGGGTGTCTCGGCGGCGCCCTGGGCAAGCCTCAGGACCAGGAGCCACACAACCGAGCTGGACAGGGGATACAGAAGAAAGATGAAAGCTGCTGAAAGAAATCCTCCGACTATGAAAGATTTTCTCCCCTTCCTGTCGCCGATTCTTCCAACAGGCACGGAAAGGGCGGCGTTGAAAACCACGTAGGCGACGCCGAGCAAGCCGATTTCGGTGTAACTTGCCCCGAGGTCTATCGCCGCATAGAGAGGGATAACAATCGCCAGTATCCCCACGGAGAGGGATATCACGAATGTCGAGATCAGCAGGCGGCGCATATTGGAAAATATATTGAAGGTGTTAAATAGGCTCGAGTGAAATGGGTATGATGCTGAAGCTTCCAATAGTGGTTTTGAACCTGAAGACATACAAGGAGGCCACCGGCGAAAGGGCCCTGGAGCTGTGCAAGCTTGTGGAAGATGTTGTCGCAGATTACGGCACAAGCGTTGCCGTTTGTCCCCAGCATGCAGACATCTACAGGATTGCAAGCAAGGTAAAAATCCCGGTCCTAGCGCAGCATGTCGACCCTGTGACGCCGGGGAAGAACACGGGATGGGTCACCCCGGAAGCTGTCAAGGCGGCCGGGGCGGTCGGAACACTTCTGAACCACGCGGAGCACAAGATTCCAATTGAGCAGATGAAGAAGACTCTTGAGCTGATCAGGCCGCTGGGGTTTTCTTCAATAGTCTGCACAGCCGACATCGAGGAAAGCAAGGGGGCGGCGGCTCTCGGCCCGGACATGATTGCCGTCGAGCCCCCAGAGTTGATTGGCAGCGGAGTGTCGGTGTCGAAGGCGAAGCCTGAGGTGGTCAGCGGTTCTGTCGACGCCATCAAGAGGGTGAACCCGAAAGTGGAGGTCCTGTGCGGTGCCGGAATCACGACCGGGGACGACATCATCAAGGCGATACAGCTCGGGACAAAAGGGGTGCTGCTGGCCTCGGGCATTGTGCTCGCGAAGGACCAGCGGGCGGCAATTGAGGACATGGTCAGGGCACTCCCAAGATAAAATTAAATGCGGACCTGTTAACTAATGTATGGTGCCCCGGTAGCTCAGCTTGGCGGAGCGACTGAAGGCAGCTGTCGAAACTTGTAGCCAAGCGCAAGAAATCAGTAGGTCGTGGGTTCAATTCCCACCCGGGGCTCCACTCGGTTTTTGCGCTTTCGCTCCGGAACCGCCAGCGGTCCACCAAAAGATTTATAGTTTACCTGGTATACCAGTTATACTGTGGACGCATGGCGGCAACAACGATAAAAATCCATTCTGACACGGCAAGCACCCTCCGGAAGTTGGGCGATAAAGGAATGACTTACGATGAGATAATAAACGAAGTTGTGTCCGGCTATCTGGCTTTCGTCGACGAGCTTTACCAGCGGGCCAACGAGCCAGTCGTGGGGAGGCCACTCCGGGAGGTAATGGATGAGCTTGAAAGTGACACTTCACCCCGACGCCGAAGATGATTTAAGACGCATATTCAAAAAAGACCGCGAAAATTATCGCAGGATTGCAAACGCGCTCGAGAGGTATGCGGAGACTGGCGTGGGTGATGTTCGAGTGGTCGTGGGCGCCAAAAAACCGGGCGAGCGACCGCTTCTCGCGCTAGTGGTTGGTAAAAGATGGTGGAGGGTTTTTTTCAGCATTGCGGACGAGACAATATACGTGGTCCACATAGAGCGACGCCCAGCGGCCTACCAACCGTGGATTGTTGACGCCGCACGTCGCAGGTTAAAACATTATGGTGTGGACGCGCCGTAACGTAGAACATGGTTAACTCTCACAAGCCATTGCCTCATTCTACGGGACTTTACCACCAGCGGATCTACCCTTAAGTTTTGGTGCTGAATGAGTATGGTGCAAATGAGAAGCGGCTACATCGGCCAGATATTCAACTCAATCCAAGGCGAGGGACCCCATGTCGGCCGGAGACAGGTGTTCGTTCGTTTTTCCGGATGCCCTTGGAACTGCCGATACTGCGACACGGAGAAATTCAGAAGCACCGCCAGAAAATGCGAGGTAGAAACAAAACCCGGCTTAATGGTGTTCAAAATCGTGGAAAATCCGATGACAGCGGCTCAGGTGCTTCAGCATGTCAAACGTTTGACAACCCCAGACACTCACAGCATCTCGCTGACCGGCGGCGAACCTCTTCTTGCCGGAGATTTTTTGGTGGAGGTGGCGAAGGAGTGCAAGCGCCTAAAACTCAGAACTTACCTTGAAACGAACGGCATTGACTCAAAAGTCATGAAATCCGTCCTCCCGTACACTGACATCGCTGCTGTGGACGTGAAGCTCCCGGAGCACGAGGCTGTGCCGCGAGAAAGGTGGGGCAAATTGCTGGAAGAGGAACTCGCGTGCACGAAGCTGGCAAATGGGGCAGGAATTGACACTTTTGTGAAGATCGTTGTGCTTTCCTCCACGAGGGCTTCAACAATCACAAACGTCTGCAAAAAACTGTCACATATTGGAGTTCCGGTCGTCCTCCAGCCCGTCACACCAGCAAGAAAAATCAGAACCGGCCCGAGCATGACACATGTGTATCGTCTAGCGGAAGCCGCCGCCCGGGCAGGGGTCGAGGTCGCGGTCATCCCCCAAGTCCACAAGCTCCTCGGGATCCAGTGACCGGCTTTCCCTCAACTTTTTAACCGCGCGTGAAAAATGGGATACGGTGAAATGGCCAAAAAACCTTCTGACAAAAAGATAGGAAAACTTGTGCTCGACGTGCTGAAGCCCCACGACCCGGGCCTGCCCGAGTTCACGACAAGGCTGAGTTCACTTGACGGGGTTGATGGCGTGAATGTCATTCTGGTTGAAATCGACAGGAACACGGATACGCTTAGAGTGACCCTGGAGGGGCGCCTTGATTACCCATACATCCGCTCATCAATCGAGGAGTGGGGTGCCGTGGTGCAGAGTGTTGACGAAGTTTCAATCGGATCGGTGCTGCCGGAAATGATTCCGGGACCAAGACACGGACACAAAGGTGCAATCAAGTAAATCTATCAGTAAAAGCAGTCCGACTGCTCGCACTTCCTGCAGTCAGTTTCAACCTTCACGTGCGGCTCGCCCTTCATGATCTTTACGAGATTTTTTGCTCTTGACAGCTGGGTGGCGGTCCCCTTCACAAGAAGGGTGACGCTGCCCTCCGCCCCGGACACTCCCCCCTTCCCCATCACCGCGGCATTTGCACCGGTAAGTGTTTTTACGGCCTCCAGCTCCGTGACGACCCTGCCGCTCACCGGCATCACCCCCACGGGGCAGCCGGTTGCATGGCTGAACTTTGATATCCCGGCGACCCTGGAAATATCCCTGACCGAGCCCGGAATGAACTTCTCCTGTCCAACTGGGATCACAAGAGTTATTCCTTTGGACTTGACGTGGCCCATCACTTTCCCTATCGTCCCCCCGCTCCTTGAAGCCAGGAACACCCCCGCCGTGCCTTCGGCGTCGAGTGCATTTGCCCCTTTTATCACCACGTCGCCTTTTCCCATTTCCTCCAGCGCTTCGTCCATGGTAACGTCCGCGACCCGCCCCTTTCGGATTACTATCTCCCTCCGCCTCTTCTCCTTCGGAACCACGCATGTGCCCTTTGGAAGAACCACGCCGGCCACGAACCTGCTCTTGTCAACTTTCCTTCCAAGAAGCTCCTCGGCCACGCACGCGTTGGTCGTGCCTACCCCCACCACAATTGTACCTGAACGCATGGCAGACCTTACCTCCGGCATGGCCGCGACGGCCTTTGCTATCAGCCGCTTTGACTCCGCGGGCGTCAACGTCATCTGAATCTGATTCATCAGCTAGAATTTGCGCTCCGAATTTAACAACGTTTCGCTGGCTGAGGTTGGAGTGACAATCGTGGCCTCGGGAAAATAGGATTACTTCTCCAAAAGTAGCGCATCCACGGCGCCATGCTGCCCCGGCCTGCTGGTCACGCGGGCTCTTCCGACCTCAGTATTGATGATGGCTCCTTTTGTTATCACGTTCCTTCGGACGAAGTGCGGGTCAGCGCGGTTTTCCACCACGGTCAGAATTTTGGCTTTTGTCGTCTTCCCGGTCGCCGGGTCTGTGACGTTCGCGACATCTGCCGAGTAAAGCTTTACCTTCCTTTGCCCTCCAAAGACCTTCAGTCCCAATCGCTCGGTGGGTGCCATCTTCACCTCGACAAAATCACCCCCGATCTCCCTCTTTCTCTTGCTTCGCCTGGGCCATATCCGGCCGCCCGTGGACTTCTTCAGTGACCTTCCCTGCCATCTAGCCATACAGAAAAACGTGGAAAAGACAGCATAAAGCCCTAACGAACGAGCTCTTCCAGCCTTTCCCTCATCTTGTCCATGTCGCTGTCGAAGCCCAAGTGGCTCGCGAACTTTTTCGAGACCCTGAGGACGCGGGTCCTTTCATACCTTTTCCACTCCACGAACCCCGCGTCGGAAAGCTGCCTGATGTGGTCGTATGTCCTGCTTCCCCTGAGCTCGGCAAGCCTGGCTTGGGTTATCGGCTGCTTGTAGGCGACCATCGCCAGAGTCTTGAGGGCCCCGCGAGATATTCTCATCTTTGGTATTACATCATCGAGCCTATCGAAGAGCTCCTCGGCCAGCTTCAGGGAGAATGTCCCCCTTTCTCCCTCCACCACCCGGAAGGCGCCTCCCCTTCCGCCGTGCTCCGACTTCAGCTCATCTATCAGCTTGCGGGTGTAAGTCTCGGAAGATGTCCCAAGGATTTTTTTGAGCTCCTCCATCGTCATGGGGTGGTCGGCCGCGTAAAGGGCGCCCTCCAGCACCCTCCTGTCTTCCTCTGTCCCCACCGTTACACTCCCTCAGGAAGGGAAATGAAGATTGGTCCGAATAGTTCCGGCTGCTCTAGCCTCAGCTTCCCCTCCGAACACAGTAAAATCACTATGAAGAAGGTCAACACCGTAGACTCCTTGCTTGGCTGATCGATGAGGTCCGACAGTGTTATCTTTCCTCTTAAGGCGGCCAGCTCCTTGATCCTGGAGAGCAACTTCGGGCTTTCGCTCCGGAGTAGGAGGTCGAATGGGTTGGGGATGATGACCCTGCTCGCGACCTTGGGGCCGCAGGCCTCCTTTTTGACAGGGGTTTCGGCCAGCGCATCTCTCAGGGCCCCGAGGAGGTCGGCCAGCTCTATCTTGCGGTGCATCAGCTGGGGTACGGCGAGCGAGCCAAAGTCTGGGAGCTCTATGTCTGGGAGCTCTTCTTCCTCCTTCTCCGGCGCCTTCTTGCCGTTCCCGCCCACGGCGCAGTCGGACTTTATTCTCAAAATTGTGGAAGTTGAAAGGACGGCCCGGCCGGGGACCCTCAGGTCCAGCTCCCTCGCCTTCTCTATTTTTCTGAGGTAGACGGCCGCGAGCTTCTCTATGTCTACGTCCCAGGGGTCAAGCTTGTGCTTCTGCACAAGGTCAAGAAGGACGTGGATGGGCTGGTCGGTCACCGCGTTCATTCAACCACCAAAACCAGAAAGGTCCACAGAGTAAAGGCGGGAGACGCCGTTGTCCTTGACCACTCCGAACACCCGGCTGGCCAGGGAAGGGATCGTGTTGTGGTGGGTGATCACGACTATCTGGGACTCCCTGGAGAACTTCTGGAGAATTTTTGCGACGCGTTCCCTGTTGTTGGGGTCAAGATTGTCGTCTATCTCGTCCATGATGTAGAATGTCGTCGGCCTGTATTTCTGGAGAGCCAGGATAAAAGCCAGGGCCGTCAGGGTCTTCTGCCCGCCCGAGAGGCTGCACAGACCCGGCGGGGAGCCCTTGAAACTCACCTCCATGGCCAGGCCGCCGTCGAACGGGGACTCCGGGTTCTCCAGCTTCAGCTCTCCCGTGCCTCCGCCGGAAAGCTCGGAAAATATCTGGTTGAATTGCCAGGAAATCTCGCCGAATGTCTTCATGAAGACCTCCTTCTTCTTTTTCTCCACCTCGGCCATGAAGTCCAGCAGCGACTGCTTCTCGGCCAGCAGCTTGTCGTGCTGCCTCTTCTTCTCGTTAAACCTTTCCTCCGTCTCCCTGAATGACCTAGCGGCCGTCTGGTTGACCGGTCCGAGCGCCCCCAGTTTGGCTTCCAGCTGTTTGGATTTTCCTTCCAGCTCTTCCAAACTCATCCTGAGGAATGGCGCCGGGTCGGCCACAGCCTTCTCCAACTCTGTTTTAACTCCTTCCAACTGCAAACCCGTGGTCGCAATGCTGGTGTTCCTTTCCCCACGCTTGGCGGTCAAGTCCTGAATCTTGTCTCGGATGTCGTCTGCGCGCTGCCTGAGGTCCCGCACGCTGGCGGAAAGATGGTCCCTCCTCTCCCGCAGGGCCCGAATGGAAACCCGCAGCTTTTTTTCTTCCGGCTCTATTTCTTTAAGCTGAGCATTGGCGTCTTCGATTTTATTCTCAAGGCCTTTCAGCTCTGCTTCGCAACTTTCCTTTGCGCCGGTGAGCCTCATTAGTTTGTTGTGAATCTCCCCGAGTCCTTTGTCGTCTCCCCGGCTGGCATCCGCCCCGCATTCCGACAGCCCCTTTATCACCATTCCGAGGTCCTCCAGAAGACGCCTGATCTGCTGGATGGCCGCCACCGCCTCCTCTTGAGTATTGGCTGACACCAGCAAATCGTGCAGGGCAAGGAATTTTTCGTGCAGCCTGCTGAACTCTGAAGAGAACGAGAACTGGCTGCTGGCTTCAATCTTCGCCTCGGCAAGGCTTCGGCTGGTTTTTTCCATTCCCCTGACAAGGCCCGCGAGCCTGCCAGCGGCCGATTTCTGCAAGGTAGTGAAGGTGGAAAGCTGGGTCCTTATGGCCTCCGCCCTCTGAAGCAGCCCCTCTTCCTCTATTTTCCGTATGCTGCCGTCTAGCTCCTGCAGCTCCCTCTCACATGCCTTCGCCTTCTGGCCCAGACGCTTGCGCTTCTTTTCAAGGACTGTGATGCTCCTGCCCATCTTTGTCCATTCGGCCCTCAGCTTCGAGGCCTTCCTCGAGAAGTGGATGAACTTCTTTTTCAGGAGGGCGGCCCTTACCTGGTCAAGCTCGGCCGCAACCTGGTTGTGCTCCATGGCCGCTTGCATCTGCCCTCTCAACCCCTCCAGCTGGGTGGAGATCTCCTTCATGCCGGCGTCTAGCTTGGAGATGTTCCCATCGACCCCCTGGAGCTGGCCAAAGGCATCCCGCTTTTTCTTCTCGTACTCCCCCACTCCAGCCAGCTCGTCCACAATCTCCCTGCGCTCGATTGGGTTCTTTTCGGCTATGCTGCCGACCGTGCCCTGAATAACGAAGTTGTGCTCCCCCGGGCTGCTCACGACCGGTGCCAGGAGGTCCACAACATCCTGACGGCTGACCGCCTTCCCGTTGATCTTGTAGTTGCACTTCCCGCTCCTGCTGATCCACCTGGAGATGCTGACTACCGGAGAGTGAATACTGATTGCCCCGTCCTCGTTGTTGAAATGCAGGACAACCTCCCCGAAGGGGGCTGGCTTTGTCCCCAACTTTTCGTCCCCCTTGAAGAGGAAGTCGGAAAAGCGCTCCACCCTCATGGTCGTGGCACTCAGGCCCCCCATGACGAAGTAAAGGGCGTCCATTATGTTGGATTTCCCGTGGCCGTTGGGACCGACGATAGCTGTGAGCCCCTTAGAAAGCGGAATCGATACTTTGGCGTTACCAAATGACTTGAAGCCCTTCAGCTCGACCCTGGTTATGTGTGGCAATTTCTGACCCTCGGGTAACCACCCCTCGAGCCAGCCTCGGACCACATTCTCCGCCACTCTTTAAAACACTTTTTGTTGGGGTTACCACGCTTTATCAATGGCAAAGATTCCAAACAGCAATGATTAATCTTAACCAACCATTTTCTCCATTTTTTTCAGGAAGTCTTTGGCTGCCTCAAGCAGATAAGATGCGGTTTCCTGTGTGTAAGTGTACCTGTAGTCGGCGTCTTCTCTGGCCACGAGCGCTGCGGAAAAGTCTGAGATGAACTTGTTCTCCAGTTTCCCCCGGGCGTTCAGGTCCTCCAGCACCACTCTGACCGCAAAGTGTCTGCGCTCTTTTAGCCCGATAGAAAACAGCACCCCGCGGGCGGCGTGAAACATGGAGTAATAACTCTTGATTATCGACCACTTGAAATCTCCATCATCCAACGCGTGGCGAGCCTTTTTTAGGTCATATTCTGCCTCTTCAAACTCTTTTTCAATAAGGTCTCGCTCCACTTTTACCCTTTGCAGGTAACCTTCCTGCAGACAGCTCGCGATGTCCATTCACACCAACCTTATTTTGTCTTGCAAGACCCGCTCATAAAAAGCTGGGTCCTCCCTTGCCACCTTTGCCCATTCAAGTGGAGTGAAAAAACTGACCTTAATCCTTTTGTCTATCTTTCCGATTTCACTTATCACATCCCGTTCACGTCCAACTACGAGGATGTCCAAATCTGAGTCTTCGAACCCCTCGCCGCGTGCTGCTGAACCATAAAGATAAATCTCGCCACGACCCTCGTGTCTTTTTAGTTTCGGAAGCAGTTCACTCACCACGCTCAAGATTTTCAGCTGTTTCACCACCGGATTTTCGCGGTCCAGCTTGTAGCGCTTCGACCTGCCCCACCTCTCGGTTGAGATAAAACCGAGCTGCTCCAAAACGCTCAACCACTTGCGGACGCTTGCCCTTGCCGCTGTGACTTCTTGCTGAATCTCACGCTCATAGAAATTTTTAGTTGGATTATTGAGAAAAAATTGAAGTACTGCCCAACAAATCTTGGTCGCAAACAAATGCTCGATTGCTTGACCCATGGGTGTCAATCAAATATACATTTGTCTAACTATTTATACTTTGTTGTCTAAAAAATTAGACAAAGAAAAAAATCTAAATACCGCCACTGCTTAACGCGGATGATCGCCAGCGGGGTTTCATTTCTTCGGCCTGACGAAAGAGTAGATGACCGCCAGAGCCGCAACGACCAGGAATATGGCCGCTCCCGCCATCAGGACGATGTTCGTTGTTGTGGACGTCGGGGTCGTAGGCATCGCCGCGGACGGCGAGTAGTTGACCGTCAGCGTTCGGCTGGTCGTGTTGCCCGCCTGGTCTGTGACCTCTATCGTGAATGTGTTCGCGCCTCCAATCAGGCTGGCTGCCAGGCTGAACACGCCGCCGGAGACATCGACCGTCGTCCCGTTTATCTTCACAGTTGAGCCCGCCGGCACCGTCCCGCTTATAGTGTAAGAGGCGCTGGTGGATGTGGCGGTCCATCCCGCGGCGGTCTCGGTGGCGCCCATGGCTGCGGACAGCGTGACCGTGGGCGTGGCCCTGTTCAGGTAAAGGGTGGCTGAACCCTTGTTGGTGGAGAGGACGTTGCCTACGGCGTCGACCAGCCAAATGTAAACGGTGTTCTGGCCGTCTGCCGGGGCGCTTATGGTCATTGACGTCAGGTTGGACCCTGACACTAGCGTGCCGTCCGTGGAGCCGGCCGGCGTGCCGAATTTGTAGTATGCGCCGCTTATGCCGGTGAGGTCAGAGGGGTTGGTCCAGCTGACCGTGAACGAGTTGGTGGCCGTCCAGCTTGCCGGTGAGACAGAGATGCTGGTCGGAACTCCCGGTGCGGTGGTGTCGATGTAAATCGCCCTGGTGTCTGCGGAGAAGTCGCTGTAGTGGGTCCCCTTCCAGACGCGGGCCTTCCAGTAGTACTTTCCGTCGGCCAGGGTGCCCATGTCGTGGGAGTTGTCACTGTCGTTCTCCATCACGGGCGAGGCGAAGCCCGAGTCGTCGTCCACCCAGAACTCGTAGCTGTCGCCGATGTACGTGTTTTCAAGGTCAAGGTTCGGGGTGGTGTCGGTAGTCTTTGTGTCTGCTGCAGGAGAGAACGGCCTCACGGGAGTGGAGTGCTCGTACTGCAATGTTATGTCGGTGAGAATGGGGGTGTCGTCGAGGATGGACTTGAACATCCAGCCATCGTTGTCGATTGCACCTCCGGGTCCATTGCCTGAGAAGGTGAAAATGTTCTCGGTCTTGGGGTCGTAGACCATCCCATGCTCGCTCCTAACATACATTACGGCGTTTCCAGTGTAAGATAGGTTTTCCCAACTTCTTGTGGTCGTGTTGAACATCCAGGTATCGTTGTCGACTACTGCCCCTGCCGCTCCGGTGGCACCTCCAAACAGGAAAATGTTCTCTGTAATGGGGTCGTAGACCATGGCGTGCTGAGACCGGATGAGCAGAACATCATCTCCGGTAACTGACAAGAGTTCCCAGCGCCTGGTGGTCGTGTTCAACATCCATGTCCCGTTCTCGTTTGTTGCCCCATTATAACCGCCGACTAGGACTATGTTCTCGGTGACCGGGTCGTAGACCATCGCGTGGTCGTACTTTAGGCCCGGAAATGATGTATATGTACTAGTAACTATGTTCTCCCATCTCCTGGCGGTTGAGTTGAACATCCAGGTCTCGTTCTCGTATGTCGTGCCATTATAACCGCCGACTAGGACTATGTTCTCGGTCTTGGGGTCGTAGACCATCTTGGCGCCCTCCCGCGCGCCTATTCTATTTTCTGTGGGATTTGGCGGAAAACGGTCTTTTGCAGTAACAGCTATGTTCTCCCATCTCCTGGCGGTTGAGTTGAACATCCAGGTCTCGTTCTCTACCCCTGGAGAACCGCCTCCGAAAAGGATAATGTTCTCGGTCTTGGGGTCGTAAACCATTGCTGAACCACCTCTCGGGCGCAGGACGGCGCCGAGATATGTAGTAACGGTCAGGTTCTCCCAGGTTCTGGTTGATGGGTTGAACATCCAGGTCTCGTTTTCTCTCACCCCTGCACTATTAACGCCTCCAAAAAGTATTATGTTCTCCGTCTTCGGGTCGTAGACCATCGCGTACCTTCTCACCGGGCGAGGGGTTGGAGTGGCTGCGGTGAACGCCAAGTTTTCCCAAGTTTTCGATGGAATCGTCAGATATGTGAGATAGCTGAGTGTAGACCCCCTGCTGATAGCAGTAAGGATACTGCGTTCCACACCATTATCAACTGAATAATAATACGCGCCCGCGTTACTTGCGTAAATACTCAACCTCGCCGTCAGGGGCACGGAGCCGTTCCAAGTTACAGTGACATTCTCAATCAGGTTCGCCGTGTTGTCCAACTCCGCAGACACCAAGTACGATTGGGATGAGATTGCGGGGAAATAGAGCCCCGAGCGGTAGGTCCAGGTGTCGTTCACATAAACCGTTCCATCGTCGCCACCGAACAGGACGACTTTTTCTATCTTGGCCGCGTATACCATTGCGTGCATATACCTCCCCGTCGGGCCCGTCGCCGGAGTCACGTTCTCCCAGGTTCGGGCTGTGGGGCTGAACATCCAGGTATCGTTGAACATTGCCCCGTCCCATCCTCCAAAGATCACCACGTTCTCGGTCACTGGGTCGTACGCCATCGAGTGCAAATACCTCCCCGTCGGGCCCGTCGCCGGAGTCACGTTCTCCCAGGTTCGGGCTGTGGGGCTGAACATCCAGGTATCGTTGAAGATTTCCGTGCCACTGCGCCCACCAAAGACGATAATGTTGTCCGTCACGGGGTCGTAGACCATCGCGTGGGCGTACCTTGCTGTCGGGCTCGCCGCCGGCGTCACGTTCTGCCAAGTGCGAGCGGTGGGGCTGAACATCCAGGTTTCGTCGTTGACAGCTCCGGTGTATCCACCAAAGAGAATCACGTTCTCGGTCACGGGGTCGTAGACCATCGCGTGCTGCTCCCTCCTAGACGGGCCGGCAATGGAGGCCACGTTCTCCCAGGTGCGGGTGGATGGTTTGAACATCCAGATTTCGTTGTCGCGCCCCGAGTCGGTCATCCCTCCGAAGACAATCACGTTCTCGGTCACTGGGTCGTACGTCATGGCAGGATACTCCCTCGCGGACGGCTTGGTTGCCGCTTGCGTCACGTTTTCCCATCTTTGGGTGGAGGGGTTCAGCATCCAGCTCTCATCATAGCGCACCCCATCGTAACCTCCGAAGAGGATCACGTTCTCGGTCACGGGGTCGTAGACCATCGCGTGCCTCCCTCTCGCGGACGGCGGGGTGTTGGTCGCCAAGCGCGCCCACTTGTTGACCCTGAAAGCCGAAAGCCTGACCTGGTTCTGGCTCACTATCGCGTTCATCTTAGCTACGGCAGTGTTGAAGTTATCAGTAGTGGTGTGGGTGACGGAGCTGGTCGGGGCAGAAACAATTGGGGCCGCCGCAATGAGCAGCGCCAATAAAAGCGCGACGCTGAGCCCTTGTTTGACATGACTGGTCCTATCCGAACGTCCAATCCTCACTTTATCCGTCTCCTGTTAAGCAAAATAAAGTGCCTTTCAGTCTTTTAAAGCGTTTTGGTGGCCATTTTGGTGTGTACTATCTTTTAGTTTCCGCACTTGGTGCCCAGTTGCTTGCGGGGTCTGAAGAAAGGAGCCTAAATCCCCTACATCCTCAATGTGACATGAGCGGCAGAAAAAAAACGTGAAAAACGTGCAATTAGCTGTAGATATTTTTACTTGTTTGTTACGCGATTGCGTTATTAAGCCAGTAAATTTTATCTAAAGGTCACTTTTTCCTCAAGCTGCCGCCTCAGCCTGACGCCGTCCTCGTACCTCAACCCCAAAACTTTGTATTCCTCCCTGCTCTCCGCCAACGTTTGTTTCAAAACCCTCCAAAGATTTTTTTGCAAGTCATATTTCTCGAGGAGTTTTTTTAGGGCGCCGAACTTCAGGTCAACAAACGCCAAAAGTGATATGATGTCCATGCGGTCCTTCATCCCCTTTTCAGAACCCCACCTCTCCCCGGCGGCCTGGGCCTTCAGGAGCAGGAGAACTTCCGGGGTCGCGACCTTGAACCCCTCAACATTTGAAATCATCTTCTCGCGAAAGATGTCCAGACAGGGGACGACCAAGTTGCACATGAACGGGGTGTAAATGTCCACCTCGACACCGTCCACCACAACCTCAAATTTTTTTAACCGTGGATTGCGCTTGACATGCAAACTCCACTTGAGCGCTTCGGCCTGCAGCCTGTAGAAATTGTTTTGGTCCATGTAGATATCGATGTCGCGGCTCTTGAGCTTGCGGGCCCACAGGTACACTCCCCAGCCGCCTATGGTCACAAAATCGGCTACCTTCTGCAATCGCTTGAGGACATCCCAGGAGCGCTCGACCGCTTCATCACGCCAGAATTCTACCACATGCTCAACTCCGGATGTGCCTGTGTCACGTCTTTGAGGTATGGCGCCGCCTCCGGTCCTCCAATGGCATAAATATCAACATAGATCTGCGGCACTGGCACTACGCCATGTTTTGAAGTCTGGAGTAAGTGTGGGTCGTCAACCTGCAGCACGAAGATGTTGGGGTTGGTTTTACGTATTTTTTGTTTTCGGAACCCCAACCAGCGATTGAACTCCTCGCGGTCCCAGATGTAAAAGTAAATGCGCGAGTACTCTGCTGGGCGGCGTTTTGTCAACGATGACCAAGCTGAAAAGGCGGTCAGTGCAGCGCCGCGTGGAAGGTTCTTTTCCTCCAAGGGGTCGATGCGGAAGGCAAAAACTATGTCGCGATCGAGTCTGCGCTCGGTTGCCCATAGGTTCAGTATCCGCGCCGGAGACAGCGTCCTCAGCCCGCGCCGCGTTGTCTCCACCGCTCTCGCAGCCGCAAGTTTTCGCGCAGTCTTGTTCACCAAACCTATCGAAACCTGGCAGCGTTTGGCCAAGTCCTCCTGCTTGGTTCTAGACTCCCCAGAGAGGCTCAGGAGCAGGAGCTCGCGATAAATCCGCTCGAACTTCATGTTTCCACTGTTTCACTTTTAGACTTTGTATATATATAAGTTTTTCACAAAATGGTGAAAATAAGCCGATTCAAGATAAAACGCGGCTTCAGCTTTTCTGCGTCGGCCGCAAAAACTTGAACGCAACTTTTAAAACATCTCCCTCGATATGCTCAAGGACGCATGCCAAGGAATCTTTACTTCTTCGACGAGGGGGACGGCAAGGACAAGAGGCTGCTCGGGGGAAAGGGCGCCGGCCTCTGCACCATGACCCAGTTGGGTCTCCCTGTCCCGCCAGGCTTCATCATAACGACTGAGGTCTGCAAGCGATACTACGCGCTCGGGGGGAAGATACCAGAAGACCTGAATGAAGACGTGAAGGCGGCCATGCAAAAGCTTGAGAAGCTCACCGGCAAGCGCTTCGGCGACCCGGCCAACCCGCTCCTGATCTCGATCCGCTCGGGCTCCATGCTCTCGATGCCCGGGATGATGGACACGATACTGAACCTCGGCCTGAACGAGGAGACCGTCCGTGGGATTGCAAAGCTCACGAACGACGAGAGGTTCGCCTACGACGCCTACAGGAGGTTCATCCAGATGTTCGGGAAGGTTGTTCTCGGGGTGGACGCGAAGAAATTCGAAGACGCGCTGGAAAAGAAAAAGCATGAGGTTGGGGCGAAGGCCGACACCGACCTCAAGGCGGAAGACCTCAAAAAAATCGTTGTGGAGTTCAAGTCAATAATAAAAAGCGACACTGGTTCTGACTTTCCATCCGATCCCTGGAAGCAGTTTGACCTTGCAATAGCCGCCGTCTTCAGGTCATGGAATAACAAGAGGGCCAATGAATACAGGAATTACTACAAGATACCCCACGACCTCGGGACGGCTGTCAACGTGATGACGATGGTCTTTGGCAACATGGGGGAGGGCTCCGGGACGGGAGTGGCCTTCACGAGGAACCCATCAACCGGCGTGCACGAGCTCTACGGCGAGTTCCTGTTCAACGCTCAGGGGGAAGATGTCGTCGCTGGCATAAGGACGCCGCTCAAGATAGCCGAGCTCGAGAAGAAACACCCGCAACTGCACGCCCAGCTCCTTGACATCGCTAGGAAACTGGAGCAGCACTACAGGGAGATGCAGGATGTCGAGTTCACGGTCGAGCGGGGCAAGCTCTACATGCTCCAGACGCGGGCTGGCAAGCGAACGGCGCAGGCGGCCGTCAAGATTGCCGTGGAGATGGCCGATGAAGGTTTGATAACGAAGGGGGACGCCATCATCAGGATAGAACCTGAACAAGTCGAACGCTTGCTTCACAAACAAGTGGACCCAAGCGCCAAGGTGAAGGTGGTGGCAAAGGGGTTGAACGCGAGTCCCGGCGCCGCGGTCGGCAAAGTCGTTTTTGACCCGGAAGATGCAAAGAAAAAGGCGAAGGATGGCGAAAAACTAATTCTAGTCCGCCCCGAAACGAACCCCGATGATGTTGGAGGAATAATTGCCTCGCAGGGCGTGCTCACTTCAAGAGGGGGAATGACAAGTCATGCGGCGGTTGTAACCCGCGGGCTTGGGAAACCCGCAGTCGTCGGCTGCGAGGGGATAAAAATTGACTTGGAAAAGCGCCTTTTCACTGCGGGTGACGTGACCGTGAGGGAGGATGAACTGATAACGATAAACGGGACCACAGGCGACGTGATCGTCGGCCAAGCCCCGCTGGTCGAGCCAAAGATGTCAGAGGAGCTGCTGAAACTCCTGAACTGGTGTGACGAAACCAAGCGCCTCCAGAACTGGGCGAACGCCGACTACCCGCGTGACGCCCGGAAGGCGAGGGAGTACGGGGCGCAGGGGATAGGCCTCTGCAGAACCGAGCACATGTTCTTCGAGGAGGAGCGGCTCCCGATTGTCAGGCAGGTCATACTGGAGGAGGACGCCGAGAAAAGGAAGCCGGGGCTGCAGAAGCTGCTGCAGTTCCAGAAGGGGGACTTCAAGGAGATTCTGAAGGTCATGGACGGGCTGCCGGTGATAATAAGGCTGCTAGACCCGCCGCTCCACGAGTTCCTCCCGCGCTACGAGGAGCTGCTTCACGAGGTGATTGTGAGGAGGATGGGTGGAAGCAAACAGCCGGAGCTCAAGGCGGCGGAGGAGCTGCTGAAGAGGGTGGAGGACATGAGGGAGGCCAACCCCATGATGGGGCTGCGCGGGTGCAGGCTCGGGATAACCTACCCGGACATAAACGAGATGCAGGTCAAGGCAATCTTCGAGGCGGCCTGCGAGCTGAAGAAGGAGGGGTTGGACCCAAGGCCGGAAGTGATGATCCCGCTAGTCGGGCACTTCAACGAACTGAAGATCGTGAGGGAGCAGCTTGAGCCGGTGGCAAGAGGAGTCATGGAAAAGTACGGGGTGAATGTCGAGTACAAGTTCGGGACGATGATAGAGATTCCGCGGGCGGCGCTGACGGCCGACGAGATTGCTGAGTACGCGGAGTTCTTTTCTTTCGGCACAAATGACCTGACTCAGATGACATACGGCTACTCGCGCGACGACGCCGAGCACAAGTTTCTGTTCCAGTACCTCGAGAAGAAAATACTTGATGCCGACCCCTTCCAGACGTTGGATCCCAAAGGGGTTGGAAAGCTGATAAAGATTGCCGTGGAGCTCGGGAGAAAAAAGAGGCCCGGACTGGAGATCGGGATTTGCGGGGAGCACGGTGGGGATCCCGCGTCCATCCAACTCTGCCATGATTACGGGCTGAACTACGTCTCGGCATCTCCTTTCAGGCTCCCGGTGGCGAGGCTGGCCGCCGCCCAGGCCGCGCTCAGGGAAAAGATGGAGAAAGAACGCTACCTGTGAAGCGGAACTTCTGTCGTGTCTGTTAAATAAAATGGAAAACAATTGTTGAGGGGAGCCATGCCAGAAAAAGCTGAAAAAACTGAAAAAGCAGGCGGCGCTGAAAATGCAGAAGAAGCCGCCAAAGCTGAAAAGATAGAAGAAATAGCCAAAGCTTTGCAGACTGAGGAGGTTGCCAAACCCGAAAAGATAGAGGAAGCCGAGGTTGAAAAAGTTGTTGAGGAAGAAGTCAAACCAACTGAACTTGCCGAGGGGGTTTTTTCTTTCGGCGTCGTCACCGTTGGAGGAAACGGAGACATTGTGATACCAAAGGCGGCGCGAGACAAGTTTGAAATCCAACCGGGGGACAAGCTGGTGGTCGTGGGGGATGTCAAAAAAGGGTTGGGGATTGCCAAGAACGACGCCATGAAAAACTTATTTTTGAAGATTCTGGGAGTCATCCGCGAGGTCGAGAAAAAAGTGGAAGGCAGCGAAAGTAAGGAATAACCCACACGGTTCATTTTTAAGCAGCGAGTTCGATAAGAAAAGGATAGCTATGGAAGAAAAAACAGAAGCTGCGCCCGCAGAAATAACAAAGGTGAAAGACCTTACGCCTCGGTCAAACAAGGTAAATGTTCTGGCGAAGGTCACAGGCATCGGGGAACCGAAGGAAATACCAAACAAATTTGGCGGAGAAGCAAGGAGAGTGGCTGAGGCCCGGGTTGGCGATGAGACCGGCACGGTCGTCCTCTCGTTGTGGCAGGACCAGATAGGTTCGGTCAGCGAAGGCGACGTCCTGTACATAGAGAATGGTTACGTCACGCTATTCCAGGGGCACATTCGCCTGAACGTTGGAAAGTACGGAAAAATGACAAAGCCCGACAAAGATATCCCAAACGTGAACACCGAGGTAGATGTCAGCGCCGCGGAACATGAGCGGGAACGCAGGGAGTTCAGGCCGAGGTACGGCGGCGGTTTCAGGGGCGGGTACAGAGACCGCGGCGGAAGAAGGTATTAGAACTTCTTGTTGTCACGGCTGGCTTATTCCCAAGCGAGCATGTCCCGAGAGTGAGATTCTTTGATGGAATCCAGCAGCAGCCTTTTCATTTTTTTCTTTGTGTGGTAGTCGTGGACGACCTTGACCTTCCCGAGGGTGAACGGGTTGAGGCCAGTCCAGTACATGCAGGATGAAATCGTCATTGGCGTGGGTGTGAAAAGCTGGAACTGTTCTATGTTCCGGAGCTTGGCCAGCTTTTCGCTCAAGACCTTTACCTGCAGCTCGTCGTCGCCCGGGTGGCCAATCATGATGTAAAACCTCAGGGCCTGCCTCCTGCCCTTGTTGAATTTTTTGAAAAGCTCCACGAACTTGTCAAAATTGGAGTTGTCCTTGTTCATCAGCTTCAGCACCCCCTCAGAGAAGTGCTCTGGGGCAATCTTCAGTGTTCCGGAAATGTGGTGCTCCGTCAACTCCTTTATGTACTCCTCGCTTTCCAAAGCCAAATCATACCTTATGCCGCTCCTGACAAAAACCTTCTTCACTCCCGGGACCGCCCTCGCCTTCCTCATGAGCGAGACCAGCCTCCGGTGGCTCCTGTCCAAAACGGCGCATCGCATGCAACTCGCGCCGCAGTTCTTCTCGCAGTCCATCCCATACATGTTCGCTGAGGGGCCGCCGAGGTCGTCGATGTACCCCCTAAAGTCTGGGTGCTTCGCAAGGCTCTTTATCTCGTTGAGGATGTTCGCCTCCGACCTCGAGATTATGTTATCGCCGTGGTGTAGAAAAATCGAGCAGAAATTGCACCTCCCGATGCAGCCGCGATGGGTGACCACCGAGAACTGGGCCATCTTCAAAAGCGAGCGCGGATGAAGCTTCCTTGTGAACCCCAAGGAGTATATCCAATCAAGATCCTTTGTAGTGTAATCTGGCGATCTGTATTGCAACACGTAATTGTTCTCATATCTCTGGGCCTGGTTCTTACAGTTCGAGAATGCCACCTGCATCTGACAGAACTTCACCTTGTCCTCCTTCGCCTCTTTGAAAGATGGCAGCATTTCAAAATCCGCGTCGACCGTTCGGGACATGACACATGTGCCAGGTACTCCCCGCAGGCCATTTCCGGCCCTCAATCTGTCGGCGATCTCTATGGCCTGCTTCTCGCCGCCGCCGTACACTAGAATGTCTGCCCTGGAGTCAAGAAGGATGCTGCGCCTGATATCGTTGTCCCAATAATCATAGTGCGCGAACCTTCTCAGGGAAGCCTCTATGCCGCCTATGATGATGGTGCTCGACTTAAAATGCCGTTTTATCCCGTTGCAATAGACTATCACGGCCCTGTCCGGCATCTTTGAGGCGGAGCTGTGGCCGCCGGCCCGCTTTTTCTTGAGCGGCGTGTAGTTGTTCACCATGCTGTCCACGGAGCCGGAGGTGACAAAGAAGCAGAGCTTTGGTGCGCCGAGCCTGGCGAAGTCCTCCTTAGTCTCTGGCTTTTCGATTATCCCAACATTATAGCCCTTGGAGTCCAAGACCCGGGCTATGACTCCGGCCGGTGACATCGGGTGGTCGTCGTAGTAGTCGGCAGTGAGGAACACTATGTCAAAATCCGTTCCAGTTTTGGCTATCATCTTTACCAGCTTACAGTATGGCGCTTGTTGTTATATCCTGTGTAAAGAAGGCTGGCGCGGGGGAAGGGATTTCAGCACCTTTTTACTGGTAAAATTTGGCCAATCGCGCTGTTCATTTCGGGACTTTTTCTTTTACCCATTCATGGAAGCGTTCGACCCGCTTTGCAAATTCCCGAGTGTCTGACTCCTTAAACACCGTTTCGCCGTGCTCTACTGGAGTTTTGAAATCCAAGATGGAAATAAACTGGTTTGACTTCTTCAATTCTCTGGACTCGATCTCCTCTATGCTGGCTAGAAGCTTTGCCGCATCTGCATGTTTCATGCCCTTGTGTTTCTTACCCAGGTAAAATATCGTCAACGCATCACACGAAGTGATGGTGCAATGAACTCCTGCCAGGACTGCCATGTTCCACCGCTTGTGCGCCAGCTCGTCTTTCATGCCGTTCAGAAATTCTTCTGCTTTTTTGAGGTAGTTTGAATAGATGTGTTTCCCAATTTCCTGTGTTTCAATCATTTCAATCGCCCAACACTGCAATTCCTTTACTTATCTCCTTTTTCAACCCATCGCTCAACTGTTCATACTCAATAGACGTGCAGACGAGTATCGACAACGCGTTGCCAAAAAGTTTCAAAACCGCTTCCCTCAACTTGTTCTTAAAATCCTCCAACCACTTGCCTTTTTCTTTCACAATTAACATCAAATCTATGTCGCTGTCCGGGCGTTCATTTCCACGGGCAACACTGCCGTAAATCACCGCTTTTTGTATAGGGTGGCCTTTTGCAATTGCTGAAATTCTCCGTTTCAAATGGTTAATGAGGCGGCTTTCGGCTTCAAAAATTGGCAGTATTACCGACTCCGCCAGGTAATTTTTCCCGTTCAACTTCCAAAGGATAGAGTTTCCAATCCGCCTGCTCTGGATAAACCCGTGACGTTCGAAGAGAGTCAGGATGTTTATAACGCCGGGGGTAGAAACTCCACATAATCCTGATAACTCCCTTGACGTGAACTCCTTTGTATAAGTAACGAGTGTCCGCAATACTCTTACTCTTTCTGCGGTGCCGAAAACCTCTTCCAACACGTTATGAAATCTCATGCTCTCAGTTATGTTAACTCAACTTAAAGTATTTAAAGCTAACTTAAAATGGTGCGGGGGAGGAGATACTCACTCCCGTTTAATTCTACCATTATTCAGGAGAGTTGGAAACGGGTGCACGAGATGTAAAGTCTAATCTTTATGTGGTAAAAACATACTCAATGCTTTTTCGACCTGATTACAACGACAACTCCCATCACTATCACAAAGATTGCCACAACCGCCATTTCAGTTGGAAAAGTCGATGTTGGGCTGGAAGTGCCCCCTTCCGACTCCCCCGCCACCGCGAAAGTCGAGAACCCAGGGACCATTGCGGTAAAGTACTGGTACGTTGCGTCCTCTTTTTCTAGAAGGAAGGCAATCTTCTCGCTCCACTGGCCGCTGGAATACCTCAACAGGCGCACACCGGCAGCACTTATGTTATTGCTGCTAAGCCAGGATTTCGAAACTCTGAAGCTGACCGTGGAAGTGTTTTCAACCTGTATGGAGGTCGCGGCCGTTGGCGTGACAGTTATGTCCATGTAGTGGCTCACGACTATGCCTGGAATTGAAGCTGTCGGGTCCGGCACGTTGGACGGCTTCTGGGATAGTTGTTCAACGTCGACTGAGATCGAGGACATGTTCTCGTCCGTGTTGATTGTAAGAACGTAAACCGGCTGATCATCATTGAAAGTCACCTGAACAATTTTTGGAGACGAGGACACAGTTATAGACTTCACTCCATTATCATCGATGGATATCGTCTGCCCGAGTTTTGAAGAAATGTTCGTGAGTGTGACGGAGGCAGGAGTGACTGTAGTGGCCGTGTTGTTTTCATTGTTCTCTGTGATCCCGCCAGCGCCGGCAATATAGAACCTCCTCGCCGTGTTCCAGTCAGTCATGAGATCACCCGCCTCGCCTCTAACCCTCCAGTAATAGATGCCCGGGGACAGCGTGGGCGTGGTGTAATAGACGTTCTCTGTCGTGGTGTCAACAACCGTGGTGTCAAAAGTTAAGGATGAGGAGATTTGTACGTATTTAGCTTTTGACCGTTAGCCTTAAATAGAGAATATATATTAATATATATTGATAAAATGGCGAGGAAGTTGGTTTTGACCAAGGGGCGGCTTGTTCTCACAGAAGAGATAGAAGGTTTC
>JBFMBF010000013.1:0-30961 GCA_040755315.1 Hadarchaeota archaeon (SeqCode)
TGAAGCAGGCGGCGAAGGACCTCATGAAGCTGAAGGGCGTGAAGTCGGTGCATGTGGTGACTGGCCCCTACGACATCATCGTTTTCGTTGAGGCGAAGGACCTTGACACGCTGAGCAGCACCGTGGTCGAGGAGATACACAAAGTCAAGGGAGTCGTCGACACCAACACAGCAATAGTCGTCGAAGTTTGAAAGCGACGTTGTGTTGTCCGCGAAATAACGTCAAACGAGATGAAGACATGTTAAAAGGTGTCTACTTTGGGTGAGTCTAGGCTTCGGGATATCTCAAAGTTTGCCGACCGCTTAAAATTGGCAGCGATGATTTTTGCCATTTGCGCGATCGTTACATTTGTGGTAGCCGCGTACTTGGCCACCATCAGATGGCAGCTTTCTTTAGTAACAGGAGCGGACGTGACGGGAATTATACTGAGCTTGGACAGCGCAATATCAATATTTGTTTTGGTTGGGGTCATGCTGGTTTTCAATATTGTGCTTGCTTGGCACTGGGCAAATAAGATTGAAAACATCATGGATGAAGCCGAAGACGAAATCGGCGCAGTTGCAGTAAGACGAGCGGTAAGGGAAATACGGAAGAAAACTTCGGTTCCATGTTCAGCGCCGGTCCACGGCGAAACTAATAGGAAAAAAGACTAATAGGAAAAAGTATTAATAGGAAAAAAGACTAAGAAAAGATGAAACCCATGTTCGGAACCCCGGTTTCAGGCGGCGAATTCTTCGACAGAAAAACGCTGCTGAACGAACTAAAGAGAAACATCCATCATGCCCACCACGCCCTGATTGGCCCGCGCGGATGTGGAAAATCATCCGTGCTTGAGCAACTCGCGGCAATGGAGCAGGTTAACAACCTGGTCCCACTGCGTATAGACATCAACAAAGTCGTGCCCAAGACCCAGCGGAACGTGATTAAAACCATCGGGAAGGAAGCGCTCTATGCGGCGGTAAGAGAAAAGGGATTCATTCGTAGCATGCCCACGCTCGCCAAAGACAAAATGGCCAAAATGACGGATTTCGTGAGAGACAACCTCCGGGTAAAAATATCGGACTGGGTCACCCTCTACTTCGACCCGGACGCCGACCTCACGGAGTTTATCGAAAATACGTTCTCCACCATCGAGTCGTATGGAATCGGGCTGCTGGTAATGCTTGACGAAGTCACCAGCATCATAAGGATATCCGGGTCGAAACCGAAGGACGAAGACATGGACTTTTTTGATGCGTTGAGAAGCCATATTTCCAAGGCGAAGAACGCCAACTATATCTTCTGCGGTTCCCAGGTCGGACTCATGGAACTGTTGATCAAGGCGAAGTTCGGCCGAATGCTCGTCCCAAAAGAGGTGGGTGGCCTAGAGGAAGACGGGGCGAGAGAACTTGTTTTTAGCAAAATCAAACAAAGAGTGCCGACCGAGTTCATGGCCGAACTCAAAGAACGAACGCATCTCTGGCCCCTATATCTACAGGCATATTGCCTTGCGGCGAACGTCCGTGGCGGGAAACTCGACACTCCGGCGGACTTGGAAGCGGATGCTTTCGGCTTCCTCCGCGGACACTTTCTGTACCTTGAAAGCATGGTGAGCGAGCTAGAGCTGATGGTTCTCCTAACGCTTGGCGACGGCAGGGTAAGCGGCATCGCATCGAGGCTTGGAACGTCGTATTACGCCGTCCAGTCTGCCCTCAAAACGCTTGACCTGAAAGGCTTTGTGAAGAAGCTCTCGCCCGGAACCTACGCACCCTTGGACCCCATGTTTTCGGCATGGCTGAAGAGGGAGTACGAATCCCCAGAGGCGTGGAAGTGACCACAACAAGCTTATTTTGAAACATGGAGATGATGTGAATGTTCAAAAAGCCACTCACAGGCATCGCCGCGTCCCTGGTCGTCTTCTCCGCCACAATCATTGCCCTGAACCTGACCCTCCGCTGGCCGAACTCCCCCTTCACGCTGGGCGTCGCGCTCTTCATCTCATGGTTCATTGGGGCGGCCGCATATAGCAAGATCTCGGACGGGAACAGGCGGGGCGGGATCCCGGTCACGGCCATCGCTCTGGCCCTGGCGGCCGGCACGCTGGTGGCGGGCGTGCCGTGGGACGTGGGGTGGAGGCTCGTGGCGCCAGCACAGATTGAGCAGGAGAACGTCTGGTTCAAGATGCAGGCGTACTTCATGTACCGGGGGCCGGAGAACGGCGGGCCAGCCGAGAACGTCGTAATATGGTTTCCATATCCCAAAGTCGAAAACTCACCAATCTTTACTCACTACGACACCCCAGGCACGCTTGTGATTTGGGCACTGTATTACCAAGAGAACGATAACACCCTCACCAGACAGCAGGATTTTTATCGCGTATATGGGTTCAGAGGACAACGAAGCGAAAATCTGAACGATTTGCTCGGCGGGCCTACGCTAACACAAGATGGGCCCCAACTATTCCGACTAGTCGATAAGCTTTATCCGCGGGAAGTGCTATGGGTCGACGTTCTTGTGTACACACAAAGAGAAAACGAAAACAAAGTAACATTGCGAATTTATGGAGACAATAAGAGTGGTGCCCAATATTGGTATCCTTGGAATCCCAATTTACCAGCAGAAAACCAAAGCATGGGCACCCCGATAGACGTTTCATATTGGGCGCAGCTGTCAAGGAGAAAGCCCGAAGAAGAAAACTATAATATAATCGAAACTTTTAGCCGTAGTAAAGATAACGCTGCCATGTTTGGACAGTGGCTTTATCCATCGTAACCAATCAACCTTAATCTTTAATCTTAATCATTATCAACGTTTGAGTCGTGAATGGTTCAATGGGCACGGTCCCCACATCCGTCCACGTCCCCGGAGCAGTTTTTAGCCACAAGATGTGCTGCGCTTGGCCGTCAACAATTCTGAAATCCTCATACACCCACCCGGAGCCAATTGCGGCGGTTGCGCCGTACCTGCTCCCGCTGTTCCCGGTGTCGACGGCAACATAATACCAGGAGTCCACCGACCGAACGGGCATCAAGGTGGCGCGGACGATCGCAACCGGGGGCTCTGGAATGATGGGCACATTCTCCGGCTGCGGCACATGCGGGTCAATGTAAATATTGTCCTTTTGCACCTTGTATCCGTAGTCCGGCGGCTTCGGGGCGGTGGTCAGCTCCAGGTTCTCCTCCAATGTCTCGACCAGGCGCCAGCCGCCCTTGTACAATGAGTAGGCCTTGACAGTGACGACGGTGCGGCCGGATCCGAATGAGTGGGAGGGTGCCAAGCGAAGGCGTGTCTCGAGCCTGCCCGCGGGGCTCCCGGCGAAGCGCATGTGCGAGTTGTCCAGTGTTGCCGCGACTACTTCCGACGAGGCCTCGAGGCGGGGGCTCCAAAATAGTGGCGCGGCCGCATTGGTGTCGCAGATTAATTGGTTGGTGGTAGCCCCGGTCGGATTCGAACCGACGTCGACGGGTCCAGAATGCGGCCCTAGCGGTGCCCGCCAGGATTGACCGTTGGGCCCAGTTTTGCTGGTCTACCCCACGGGGCTACACTATTTAACTCCTTATTAACAGCATTAATCTCTTTGCATCGCTTGTACGACATCAATATATTGAGCAGTTTCGTCTGTTTTGATTGCATGCCAATACCCTTGCCCATCTAAACAGCAGGCTAAATATGAGCTATCCCCAATATACAGAAGGTGCAAATGGCAGGCAGAAAAGTAACGGTCTTGGACACGACCCTTAGGGACGGGGAGCAGACTCCGGGAGTAGCCCTTACTTCCGAGCAGAAGCTGGAGATTGCGCGCGCACTGGACGAGCTCGGCGTGGACATGATAGAGGCCGGAGTTGCCATATCATCAGAGGGGGAAAGAAAAGCGATAAAAAACATTTCAAAGGCCGGGCTGGACGCAGAAATCTACAGCTTTTCGAGGGCCCGCAAGGAAGATGTTGACGCAGCCCTATCATGCGACGTTGATGGCATTCACCTCGTCGTCCCCACGTCAGACATTCACCTGAAGTACAGGCTCAAGAAATCCAAGCAGGAGATAACAAAGATGGCCTATGACACGGCGGAGCACGCGATTGACCACGGCCTTCGCGTGGAGTTTTCCTCAGAGGACGCGAGCCGGACGGATCCAGTGTTTCTGAGGAAGCTTTTTTCCAGTGCAGTTAAACTTGGCGCGCACAGGGTGTGTGCCTGCGACACAGTCGGCGTGCTAACACCGGAGACGTCAAGGAAGTTATACTCAGACCTGGCGAGCAAGCTGAAGGTTCCTGTGGCCGTTCACTGTCATAACGACTTCGGACTGGCGACGGCGAACACTTTGGCTGGCGTCGAGGGCGGGGCCAGGGAGGTCCACGTTACGGTCAATGGTCTGGGCGAAAGGGGAGGCAACGCACCCCTCGAGGAGGTTGTGCTGGCGCTGGACCAGTTCAAAGGCATCCGGACGGGAGTGAAGATGAACAGGTTATACCACACCTCAAAACTCGTGGAACGCCTTACCGGACTTCCTATTTCATCAAACAAGCCTGTCGTTGGGGAGAATGCGTTTACACACGGTGCGGGCATCCACACCCACGGGGTTCTTATTTACCCGCCGACTTACGAGCCGATACCCCCTGAAAAAGTCGGCCAGACCAGGAAGCTAGTCTTCGGGAAACATGTTGGTTCACACGCCATCGAGAACGAGATGAAAAAGATGGGCCTAAATCCCACGAAGGAGCAGGTGGCCGATGTATTTGAGCAGGTCAAGCGCCTGGGGGATCAGGGCAAGCTCGTGACCGACACAGAACTCCGGGCCGTAGTTGACTCTGTCATGGGCCGCAGTTTTGAGGAGATGGTTCAACTCCTGGAACTTACGGTCCTGAGCGGCAACAAGGTAACGCCGACTGCCTCCGTCAAGGTGAGGTTTGGGGACAAGGAGGTAACGAAGTCCGGCGTTGGAATCGGCCCCGTTGACGCGGCGATGCACGCCATACGAGAGGTGGTGGAGGGGATTTCAAAAATTCGCCTGCAAGAGTACCACGTTGATGCGATCTCGGGAGGGACGGACGCCGTGGTCAACGTTGTCGTCAAGCTAACAGATGGTAAGAGGATAGTCACGGCGAGAGGCACCAGTGGGGACATAATAATGGCGAGCGTCCAAGCGATGGTCAACGGCGTCAACCGGCTGCTTTGGGACAAGAGGGCTGGAGGGTCCTGATGCCAAAGTTCGCGCCCGAGGAAGATATCGAGCGGCTCCGCCTACCCAAGTCGGGTGAGGTTCTTGGTATGGTGGAGCAGATGTTTGGCTTCGACAGGGCTCGCGTGCGTTGCAGGGATGGACACGTCAGGAATGGCAGGATAAAAGGAAAGATAAGGAAGCGCCTTTGGGTGCGCGAGGGGGATGTGGTCATAGTGCAACCCTGGCCTGTTCAGGGAAATGAGAGAGGGGACATACTCTACCGCTACACGCGCACGCAAGTCGAATGGCTGAGGAGAAAGGGTCTCTGGGAGTAGAGTCCCGATTGTCGCCCAATCTTGAATCTTTCCTGCGAGGACTGGATCGCCGCAAATTTGAGCGCCTCAAAAAGGACTCTGAAACTTACAAAATCATGGAGCGGGTCTTCGACAGCTCAACTCTCCTTACCTTGTATCACATGATGAACACGGATGTCTTCGACCTCTTCGGCGGCGCAGTCTCAACCGGGAAGGAGGCCAACATTTTCTATGCTCTGGATAAAAACAAAAAATATGTGGCAATCAAAATCTACCGCCTGGCCACCTCGGACTTCAAGAGTATGCACCGCTACCTAGCCGCCGACCCAAGATTTGAGGGGATTTCAAATGACAGGAGAGCCGTCATCTCGGCTTGGGCCTCGAGGGAGTTCAGGAACCTGAAGCGCGCGGTGGAGGCGGGAATCCCGGCCCCGAAGCCGATAGACCAGGAGAGGAATGTTTTGGTGATGGAATTTCTTGGGAAGAGAGGGACCCCTTATCCCAGAATGAAAGACATCAGGCCAAAAGACCCGAAGAAAGCCTTTGAGAGTCTCATTAGCTCCGTTAAGCTTCTCTATCAGAAAGCCAAGCTCGTTCATTCTGACCTGAGTGAATACAATGTTCTTTTGACTCCTGAGCCAGCGATTATAGACTTTTCCTTGGGGACGGATGTCAGGAACCCGATGGCGGACGAGCTTCTCCTGCGCGACATCGAGAAGCTTGTCAAGTACTTCAGGAAGCTTGGTGTGGAAACAAAAGAACCAGTGGAGCTGTTTGATGAAATCCGTAAGTCATAGAACAACTGAGTTCGTCCGATAATAAACTTCTGAAAAACCCAAAATTTTCGCCTTTAAATAGCCCAGACACTCAAAACTTTGGCGAGAAATGGCACGCGCTAAACCAAGTGAAACAAAAAATCCCGCGGGGTAAACCACGGGACAACCTGCAACCCTGCTAACCTGTGGGGGAGGTACAGAGGCTGAAGTCCGGGTTCAAATCCCGGCGGGCCCGCCACATTCAAAAGTGTCACGTCTTAAGCTCGACCTCAATCGAGACCTCTTCAGGAACCTGTACCCTCATGAGCTGCCTGAGGGCTCGGTCGTCAGCCTGGATGTCAATGAGCCGCCGGTGTATTCTCATCTCCCAGCGGTCGAAGGTCGGCGTCCCCTCAGCGTCGGGAGATTTCCTGTTTGTTATCTTGATTTTCTTTGTTGGAAGTGGAACCGGCCCCACATAGGACACGCCGGCCCGCTCGGCTATCGCCTTTACTTGGTTGCATATCTCTCCGAGCTTTTGTATGTCGGTGCTCGAGAGTTTTATCCGTGCTTTCTGCAAGTGCATCCCACCTAATTACGGGGCGTGAATAAAAAGACCTACTTTGCAGGGGTTGAGTCTATGCAAACGCCTGCGGCCACCGTCATCCCCATGTCTCTAATGGCAAACCTGCTCAACTGAGGTACCTCAGTGGCCTTTTCTAGTACCATCGGCTTTGTCGGTGTCACAAGGATGGTGGCCAAGTCCCCCTTCTTTATGAATTCTGGTTTATCCTGGAGCGGCTCGCCAGTCTTGGGGTCAAGCTTGTTCACGATTTCAGTTAACGTGCAGGCAACTTGGGCAGTGTGTGCATGGAAAACCGGAGTGTATCCTGCCGCGACAGCTGTTGGGTGCTGGAGTACAGCAATCCTCGCTTTGAACTCCTTCACAACTTTTGGGGGCGTCTGCGGGTGCCCGATAACGTCTCCCCTCTTGACGGCCGCCTTATCCACTCCCCTAACGTTGAACCCTATGTTGTCCCCAGGCTCAGCCTTCTGGATCTGCTCGTGGTGCATCTCTATGGACTTGACCTCGCCTGTGACTCCAGCAGGCTCAAAAATTATCGTGTCTCCCACTTTTATCACGCCGGTCTCCACTCTCCCCACCGGCACAGTCCCGACGCCAGTTATTGAGTAAACGTCCTGGATTGGCAGCCTGAGAGGTTTGTCGAGAGGCTTCTCCGGCACCGTGAAGGTGTCCAAAGCCTCGTAAAGTATTGGCCCGGTGTACCACTTCATCTTCTCGCTCTTCTTGCTTATGTTTTCCCCATTGAACGCGGATATTGGCACGAAAGTGAACTTTTCAGGGGCCCTGTGCCCGACAGCCTTCAGGAGATCAATTATTTCAGCCTTGAGCTTGTTGAAGACATCCTGCCTGTACTCCACAAGGTCCATTTTGTTTATCGCGACCACCAACTGCGCCACGCCAAGGGTGAATGAAAGAGCAGCGTGCTCCCTCGTCTGCGGCATTATCCCGTCGTCGGCCGCCACCACCAGCACCGCGGCGTCCGCCTGGCTGGCCCCGGTAATCATGTTCTTGACAAAGTCCCTGTGGCCAGGGGCATCGATTATCGTGAAGTAATACTTTTCAGTTTCAAATTTCTTGTGCGCCAAATCTATCGTGAGCCCCCTCTCCCTCTCCTCTTTCAGGGCGTCCATGACCCAGGCAAACTTGAAAGATTTACCCTTGTCCCCCATCGCCTCATACTTTTTGACTTCCTCCTCCTTGACGACGCCTTTCTCGAAGAGCAACCGCCCCATTGTGGTGGACTTTCCGTGATCGACGTGACCTATCGTCACAAGGTTCATGTGTGGTTTTGCTGCCATCTTCTGCACCTCTCGCTATTTTTCCTCCTCATAACCGTATAAAAAGGTTTACCTGGCCCCCTTGGCTATCCTTTCCAGTTCCTCTTTTCTTGCCACCGAGAAACTCTTCACATCGTTATTGGAAGCCATGATTATCTCCTCTGCCAAGCACTCTTCCACCGGTTTTTTTGTGGTGAAAGATGCCGAAAATGCCCCTGCGGCCAAGTTCTTGATGGCAGAGTCAAGCCTTCTCTGGGGCGCCGCGTCCACAGCCACGTAGTATGAAATCCCCCCGTATGTTATGCGGGTAGTCTCTTCTCTCGGGGCGGCGTTCTGGACGGCGTTGACTAGAACCTGTACCGGGTTTTTCTTAGTCTTTTCGGCGATTATTTTGAATGATCTTTTAACGATGTTATACGCCTTGTGCTTTTTTCCAGTGGCTCCTGCACCCCTTATGATTTTTCCGCCGAGCTTCCTGGCCCCGGGTCCCGACCGCATGATCTTGTTTATGAGCCTCTCGACTATCGGCACGTCTGACTTGCCGAACAGCTTCTCCGCCTGCCGCCCCCCGCTGTGCAGGACAAGCTTTGGATCCAGCCGGATGTATTGCTTCAGGCCGGCATCCTTTATGACCACTTCTTCGACGCCCCATTCACCAAAATACTTGAAAGCCAGGCCATCACCTCGTGGGTTTCTCCTTTCTGCCCTTCACAAGTTCCTTCAGAGATATCCCGTTGACGCTCGTGACGCGGTATCTGACACCAGGTATGTCACCGTAAGCTCCTCCCTTTGCCCCGCCGATCCCTTCTATCACTACCTCGTCGTGCTCGTCGATGAACCCGATTGCACCGTCCCCAGGCGCGAAAGCCGTGACTTGGCGTCCGCTCTTGACAAGCTGCACCCTGATGCATTTCCTGATGGCAGAGTTGGGCTGCTTAGCCTCTATCCCGACCTTTTCCAGCACTATCCCCTTTGCCTGTGGGGAGCCCTCAAGTGGGTCGGCCTTCTCCTTCAGCCTGAGCGCCCTAGTCTTGTACCTTGCGCTTTTCCACCTGAACCTCTGCCTAGTGAGATACAGCTTCCTCGCCGCGAACTCTCCTCTAGGTGACTTCATGTTAACCCTAAACAATTGCAAATCCGGTGCTTTAAATCCATCACTTGACAACGATGCCGTCTATCTTGTGGTGTCTCTGCGCAAGTTTTTTCGCGTTCAGAATCCTTTTGCCGCCTCTCCCCAAAAGAACCCCCTTATCCATGGGGTCAACTGTGACCTCGGCTATCCTCTTGTCCCCCTCCTCGGTGAACTTTACGGACTTCACCTTGGCAGGTTTCAAAATGTTTTTCAGGAACCCCTCCGGGTCACCCGAATATTCGACAACTCCTACAGTTTTCCCGATGGCATTTTTGACTTTCTTAATCCGGCTCCCCCCTTTGCCTATTGCAAGCCCCATGTCACCCTCAGAGACGACAAAAGTAACGAGACCATAACCCTCGTCCAACACACAGTCCTTGACCCTTGCGCCAGTAAGACCCTCAAAGAGTGCGATATATCTTAGCTCTTCGGACGTTAGCTTCACGGTCATCTTCGTTCCACCGCGCTGAGTATGCTGGAACTTCCTGGATCGATGATAGCTATGGCATTCACCGTAAATGGTTTACCGCATGCCAGGCCAAGCTCGCCGCTGTCCCCAGAAAAGGCGTGTACCGGAACCCCGGCTATTTTTGCGTAATGTCTTATGTCTGCGAGCGCGTTTTCCGGACAGTTTGACCCAAATATGACAAGCTTGGCGCTCCCACGCTTCAGAGCTTTCGTGGACTTTTTAATACCGACGGCCACTTCACCGGTCGATATCGCTTGCCCTATTTCCTTACTTACGTCCACTCTTCTCCTCCCTCCGTACGAGTTCAACAGAGCCTGTACCCAAAGGAATGGGCTGTCCGGCAATCACGTTCTCTATGACTCCATAAAGCTTGTCGGACTCCCCGTGCACGCATGCGTCGAGAAGGTGGTTTGTTGTTATTTCAAACGAGGCCCGGGCCAGCACGCTGGCCTTTTCCCCACTCACGCCGTGCCGCCCAACTGGTTTGATTGCGCCCGTGGCAGTCATTGTGTCGGCGACCAGCATTATGTGCCTGAGATCCACATTCAGTCCCTGTTCCTCAAGCGTCTTCACCGTCTCGTTTATTATCGCGTTTCTCGCAGCCTCTACCCCCAGAACTTCCGCAATCTCGTGGATGTTGTTGGTCGAGGTCCTTGTCTGGTCGACTTCAGGCATTTCCAGCACCGCCAGCAGGTTGGATCCCTCAGTGTAAACAACATATTCATCTCCCTCTAGTTTCACGAGTACTCTGGAGATTCCCTTTACCCCTTGGAGAGGGAGGGTCCTGACGCGGTTGGATATCCGTCGTAGTTCGGAAATGCTTTGAACTGCGGGCCTGATACGCAGCTTGTACCCGTCCAGTGTCGCGTCCAAGTTCAGGTTGTCCTTTATTGTGTTCGCAACTTGGGTTGGCGTGAGCCCACGTTTGAGAAGCCTGGAGCGGTCAAGGGTAACAACGAAAACCATGTTTATCAGGTCGGTCTCCGAGACTATGGAGACGTCATTCACGGTGGTCATTTCTATCTTCTGCGCGAATTCCGTGGCCTTTGCCTTGCTGCTGGCATATTTCTCTTTCAAGTATACGGTCATCAGGGCCGCTGATGGGGTCTTCCTCGCATCCAGGATTTCTATCAACCGGGGCAGGCCGAGCGTGACGTTCAGCTCGGCGACACCTGCATAGTGGAATGTTCGGAGGGTCATCTGCGTCCCCGGCTCCCCCATGGACTGCGCCGCCACCGTCCCCACGGCCTCGCCGGGCTCCACGATGGCTTTCATGTAGGCATTCTTGGATTCTTCAATGATTTTTTCCAGCTGTTCCCTCGTTATCGCCCTTTCCTTGCCAACCTTGATTAGTTCTGACTGCAGCTTCTGGATAACGAGTTCTGGGACCTGGTCCTTCAGCTTCTGGACTTCAGCTTTGATAGTTTCTGGAGATACCCCTGCCATCTACTCACCCATCACCCTGTCGATAATCTTTGCCACGTTTGCCGACTTCCCGCTGTCGCTTTTGGCCGGGTCTACGCCATCCTCACCGTAAGTGAACTGCACTATCGCAGCCCTGTCGTCCCTCACCGTACCGTCATATTCTACCCTGAGGTCCTGTAGAGCGTTGATCAATCGGCGTTGGAGGTAGCCGCTCTGAGCCGTCCTGACGGCTGTGTCGACCAGGCCCTCCCTGCCGCCCATGGCATGGAAAAAGAACTCCAAGGGTTCAAGTCCCCTCTTGTAACTTGAGCTTATGAACCCACGTGCATCGGCACCAAGGTCGCCCATCTTGTAATGCGGGAGGGTGCGCCTCCTGTAGCCTCGGCTTATTCTCTCCCCCCTGACAGACTGCTGCCCCACGCAGGCGGCCATCTGAGTCAGGTTCAGCATGCTTCCCCTGGCCCCCGTCCTAGCCATTATGACCGCGTGGTTGTCCATTCCAAGGTATTTTTCAGCTATGGCCCCAGTCGCGTCTCTGGCTTCAGCCAGAGTTTCCATGACCCGCATCTCAAGGGTCTCTTTCAAAGACCTGCCGGGCAGCGGCTCCAGCTCTCCGGCATTGTAGACCTCTATCAGCTTGTTCACCTTTACTTTTGCTTCATCCAAGACATCTGCTATCCTCTCTGCAGCCTCGGCGGGAATGTCTTCATCGTCTATTCCGGTGGTGAAACCGATCATCATGGCCGAAGCGATGGATATTTTTGTGAGTTTGTCAAGAAATTCACGCGCGGCGGTCGTCCCATAGTCTTTCACTATCCTGTCAAGTATTTCGCACCTGTCGAGGGCCTTGTAGCTTCTTGCATCTATCACGCCGGATTTGAGCTCTCCGTCTTTTATGACGACATAAGCGTCGACGTCACACCCATCTTCCTTGCAGCGCACGCAGTTCTCGCAGACCTTCGCCTTGAACCTGAGGTTGAGCTTCTTTGGAAGCAGCATGCTGAATATTTGCTTCCCGCTCCAGCGCTCTCCATCTTTTTCCCTGAAGGCTGGCTTGGGGAGTTCCTCGAAGATACCTGCCTTGGCGAGAAGCATCTGGGCTTGTTCCCGCGTGAGCTTTGTATCCCTTCTGGTGAGGAGGTAGGCCCCTGTTATGTGTTCCTGTATGCCACCGATGATTGGGCCGCCAAACCTCGGAGAAAGTATCTGCTCCTGGACCCTCATGAGAATCCTAGCCTCTGCTTGCGCTTCTTCCGTCTGAGGGGCGTGGACGTTCATCTCGTCCCCATCAAAGTCCGCGTTGTAAGGCGGGCAGACGCTCAGGTTAAGCCTGAATGTCCTGCCGGGCAGAACCTTCACCTCATGTGCCATTATTGACATCCTGTGCAGGGAAGGCTGCCTGTTGAAAAGGACAATATCTCCGTCCTTGAGGTGGCGTTCGACAGAGAATCCCAGCTCAATCTTGCCGGCGAGCTCCTCCCTGTCCGCGTACCTGAGGTCATACCTCTTCCCGTCTGGGCTGATGACATAATTTGCGCCAGGGTATATGTCCGGGCCCCTCCTGACGAAGTTGCGGAGTTCCTCAATGTTATGATCATTTGTCCTGATGGGGATTGTTAAAATCTTTCCTACATATTCTGGGAGCCCTATCTCGTTTATGCTTATGTTTGGGTCAGGGGAAACAACAGTCCTTGCTGAAAAGTCCACACGCTTCCCAGACAGGTTCCCACGGAACCTTCCCTCTTTCCCCCTTAGTCGCTGTGCGAGCGTTCTGAGCACCCTGCCAGAGCGGTGCCTAGCCGGCGGAACCCCTGAAACGGCGTTGTCGAAATAAGTGGTGACATGGTACTGCAGCAGTTCCCATAGGTCCTCAATTATCAGGTGTGGTGCGCCCGCGTCTATGTTTTCAGCCAACCGCTGGTTTATTCTTATGATGTCGACCAGCTTGTGAGTCAGGTCATCCTCCGACCGAACGCCTGATTCTAGGGTAATGCTTGGCCGAACTGTCACTGGCGGGACGGGTATAACTTTCATCACCATCCACTCTGGCCTTGCGACCTTGGGATCTATGCCGAGCAGAGGTAGGTCTTCGTCTTTTATCCTCTCCAGTCGCTCTCTCACGTCGCTGGGAGACAGCCAGTTTTTTTCTTCTATGAAAGACGTTGGTTTTTCGAACTTGATTGGTGGTTGTTTTTGCTTGCAGTGGGGACAGACTTCAGCCCCCATCGCGTGCCGTGTTGCTTCCGCCGCGACCTTCCACCACTTTCCGCCAGCCCGTTTTTCTGCTTCTATCCTTTGCTTGTAGCTTTCCATTTTTGATGGGCTCAGCAGGATTCTGCCGCAATCCTTGAACTTGCATGTGGCCCTGAGGAGGTCGTAGACAGTCTCGACATAACCGATGTGAATGATGGGCCTTGCAAGCTCTATCTGCCCAAAGTGGCCAGGGCAGTCCCCTGCCTTGGACCCGCAGGTCTTGCACCTGAGACCAGGATCGGCTACGCCGAGCCTAAGGTCCATCAGCCCCCTCTCTATCGGATAGCCCTCGTCATCGTAAGTGTCAGCGGTGACGACCTTTGTGACCGAGATTTTTCTGATGTCTTCTGGGGACATCAGGCCGAAGTCTATGCTGTCGATCATTTTCGGGCTTCTCATTTTTTCACCTACACCCTGTCTCTGAGCCTTACCCTGGGGAAAAGGCCAAGCGACTTCAACTCGTCCGCCAGAAGCTTGAAAGCGTAGGATATCTCAACGCTGTGGATTTCTGACTCTTCCTCGCACCGCGGACAGTATGTGCGGTCCTTTTTTCTGTCGTAAAAGGCAAAATCTCCGCACCTCCCGCAGATGAGTGCCGTGTGGCGGTCGGATGCGTCAAGCAATCTTTCCTTCAAAAGCATTGCGGCTCCATGACCAATCAAGCAATCCCTCTCCATCTCTCCGAATCTCAGCCCGCCTTCCCTCGCGCGGCCTTCCGTGGGCTGGTGTGTCAGGACTTGGACGGGGCCATGGGCCCTTGCGTGAATTTTGTCTGCGACCATGTGGTGGAGCCTCTGGTAGTAGCAGACGCCAATGAAGATTTCAACAGGTATGGTTTCACCAGTTATACCATTGTACATGACGTCCTTCCCTGTGTACTTGAACCCGTAAGTTTTCAGCATCTCCCTCAGCCGGTTTTCCGGTATGCCGCTGAAAGGAGTCCCGTCCATCTTTGTCCCGGCGGCCGCCCCCGCTTTTCCCGCCATCATCTCCAGCAGCTGTCCTACAGACATTCTTGACGGCAGGGCGTGTGGGTTGATCACGATGTCAGGGATTATCCCGTCCGCTGTGAACGGCATGTCGCAGGCGTCCAAAACTATGCCAATGACTCCTTTCTGTCCATGTCTCGATGCAAACTTATCCCCTATCTCCGGGATGCGCGGATCCCTTATCCTGACCCTTGCGAACTTGTGCCCTTCCTGAGTGGTGCTCATGATGACTTGGTCGGAAAACCCTACCTCGCTCGGCCTCACCCTAATGGAGCTCTCGCGGCGCCCATGCTCCATTGCAAGGCCAAATTCGTCTATCTCTTCTATGAAGCGGGGTGGACTGGTCTTTCCTATCAAGACCTCCTCGCCGCGGACTTGGGTCTCCACCTCAATGATCCCTTCTTCACCCAAGTTCCGGTACAGACTGGCGTCCGCGTACCCTCTGATTTCTTCCCCCGGCACCTCGAACTTGTCCACTTGACCTCCGGGGTAGCGGCCCTCTTCAGCCTCGTAAATCCTGTAAAACGTGACCCGGCCCATTCCCCTGTCTATAGAGTTCCTGTTCATGACCACCGCGTCTTCCATGTTGTAACCTCCATAAGTTGAGATGGCCACGACGATGTTTTGCCCGCCCGGCCTGCTGTCGAAACCTACGGCATCCATGACTTTCGTGTTCACTAAAGGAACCTGCGGGTAGTGCATGTAGTAACCCCTCGTGTCGACACGCTTGTGGATGCTGGTTGTGTTGAGGCCGAGCGCCTGTTTTGCCATGTTTGCGCCATATGTGTTGCGCGGCGACTGGTTGTGTTCTGCATAACAGACGAGGGCGGTGCTGATTCCCAGGATGGCAAGGGGGTGCAGCTCCATGTGGGTGCGTTCAGCTGTCAAACCTTTCTCGTCCACAGAGATGTACGAGTTTTCCTCCTCTTCCGCGTCTAGGTATTCTATGGCTCCGCTCTGAATCAATCCACTCCAAGGCAGCGCCCAGGACTTTACCTTTTCCACAAGTTCTGTGGTCAGCTTCGGCCTCCCTGCGTCCACCACTATCACAGGGCGTCTGACCCTTCCGGCGTCGGTGTTGACCCTAACTTCCTCAAGATCTTCCCTGTATGCCACGTTGACCTGCTCATCTAGGACGGCTTTTCTCTTTTGTTTCCGGATTTCTTCCACGAGCTTCTTTCCATCATCCACAATCCCGACCAGTCTCCCGTTCAGGGAGACGGTGGTCTTGCCCTTCCTCTCGCTGGTCTTTGTTATCTTAGAGACACCATGCTTGTGCAAAATGCGCTCGACTTTACCTTCGTCGGTCCCGGTGGAGATTTCGGCGGTGAGGGCGAGGTTTTTCACCAGCCCACAGTTTGGCCCCTCCGGTGTTTCGGATGGGCAAATCTTCCCCCAGTGGGTCGAGTGGAGGTCCCTGGCCTCAAAGTGGGGCTGGCTCCGGCTCAGCGGAGATGCCACGCGTCTGAGATGGGAAACTGTGGCCATGTAGTTAGTTCTGTCAAGAAGCTGGCTCACGCCGGTCCTGCCGCCCGGCCAGTTCCCTGTGGCCAGAGCATGCCTTATCCTCTCAGTAAGGACGTCTGCGCGAGCGGCCGTCTTTAGGTCTAGCTCCCTTCCTCTGGAAGCGGACCTCTCGAGTTGGTATTTTATGTCTCGCATGAGGTTCAGGAATGCCAGCCTGAAGACATTTTCAAGTAGGTCTCCGGCGAGCTTCAGTCTCTTGTTTGCGTAGTGGTCCTTGTCGTCGATGCCCCTCTTGCCCATGGCCAGCTCTATCACCTGCTCTGCCATCCTCCCGATGTAGTGGGCCTTGTTCAGTCGGTCGCTCTGCTTGGTCCCAATGTGCGGGAGAAGGTACTTGTCTAAAACTTCTTGGGCCCTCTGGAGCCTGTAGCTCCTGGGCTGCCCGATGGCCACCCTTTTTCCTATGTAATCATAGGCGTCGTCTTTGGTTTTCACCTCGCTGGCTTCCTGCAGGTTTTCGAACAGCTCCTTTATGATCTCAGGGTCGTCCGAAACTGCTTCGACTATTTCCTTGTCGCTGTCGAGCCCGAGCGCTTTAAGCAGAATAATCAGGGGGACTTGGCCTGGGACGGCCGGGAATGCTACCCTGAGCAGGCCATCCCTTTTTCTCTCCACCACCACAAGAGCCCTGAATCCCCGGTGGGTTGAGAAAACCTTTGCCACCTCCGTCCCCACTCTTTCGTCCCTCTCCACGAGGACGGAGTTTGAGGCAAGGTCCTCCTGGGCGACTATCACCCGCTCGGAGCCGTTGACAATGAAGTAGCCGCCGGGGTCGTATGGGTCCTCGCCGCTGTCCACCAGCTCGTCGTAGCTCTTCCCCCACAGCCGGCATTTTTTTGACTTGACCATGATGGGAAGTTCGCCGATGTAGACCTCCTGCGGCGGAGATTCCTTCCCACCCCTGACGAGGAACATCTCGAGAAAAACCGGGACGGTGTAGCTCAGGTTCCTTATCCTGGCGTCGCACGGCCAGAGTTCTGGGACCGAGCCGTCAGCCTCGCTTATGGAGGCCTCGCCCAGCAGCACCTTCCCGAACTTCACTTTTACTCCCTCAATGTCGAGGTCTATCCCGCCCACTTCATCTGTGACTTGCTGCAGCCCATGATCGACGAAGTAGTTGTATGAGTCAAGGTGCTGGCGCACGAGCCCTTTTTCCTTTATGAAAGCTTCGACTACAGGCCAAGTGTCCAAATTCACTCCTCCACCACATATCTGTAAGTCACCGCTTTCCCAGCAGTTGGACTGTCTCGAGTTATCTTCACGATGTCTCCGAGATTTGCCCCCACCGCCGCGGCGGCAGGGTCTGTATTTTTGATGAAAGGAAGCTGGGCCGGCAGTAGAGAATATTTCTTCAGCAACTCCTCTGACTCCTCTTTTGACAGGACCTCGTGTTTAGGCACGAGCACGTGCCGCAGCACATATTCTTTCTTTGCTTCTTCCATTTTGGAGCCCCGCAGGCGGGCCCGGAGGGATTCGAACCCTCGACAACCGGCTTAAAAGGCCGGTGCGCTAGCCAGACTGCGCTACGGGCCCAGAAAGCGGCTCAAAACTTCCCCGCTCTTTTTTAGCCAATTAACGACCGCGGACAGCCTTTTAAACATTTCTAATTCCGCTTTTTTGAGGGTTGGTGTTTTTTCGTGTGAGAAGGCGCCCTGGTCGGGATTTGAACCCGAGGCGGAGCCTCGACAGGGCTCCATGTTAGTCCGGGCTACACCACCAGGGCCCGAATTGTTGTTGTCACAACAGATAATAAACTTTTCAAAGTGGGCTGGCAGCGTCTCGAGCTTCCCGCCCGCTCTCGCAGGGCAGTACAACCCGAATCGCTGGCGGGCTTGACTTCCGGGATCGAACGGGACCGGGTATTTCCCCGCCGCCTTGGCCGCCAACCCAATTAAATCTGCGCCCGAGCGTATAAATCCATTTGTGCAGTTGACTCCAAAATTATTTACCAACAATCTTTCTGATTTTTTTTACGAGTTCCCCTGGCTCGAAAGGCTTCTCGATGTAGGTTTCGGTTTCTCCAGGAGATGGCTCTAGAACTGTGAGGAACGCCACCTTCTGTTGTTTGTTCATTCCCTTCAACTTCTTATAAATATCCCGTCCACTGATTTTTGGCATCATCAAGTCAAGAAGGACGAGGTCCGGCTTTTCTTTCTTGTATTTTTTGAGGAACTCTGCGCTATCTAGGAAGCCGATGAATTCAAAGCCCTCCTTCCTGAAGACCCGCTCGAGCAGTTGAAGGATGTCCGGCTCATCGTCCACCGCGATTATCTTCACCATTTTTTCACCCCTTCACTGGCAGCTTGAAAGCGAAGGTCGAGCCCTTTCCAATCTTGCTCTTCACCCATATGTCGCCCTTGTGCGCCCTCACTATCTCCTTGCAGATGGCCAGCCCCAGTCCCGTGCCGCCGTACTTCCTCTTCCCAGAGGTGTCGGCCTGGTAGAATTTTGTAAAGAGTTTGGAGATGTCTTTCCTGCCTATGCCGATGCCAGTGTCTGCCACCTCGACCACCACATTGCTTCCGCTTTTCCTGGCACTGAGCGTCACCCCGCCCTTGTCCGTGAACTTGATGGCGTTGTTAAGCAGGTTTGTCAGGACTTGTGCGATCCTCATGGTGTCGCCATGGACGGTCGGCAGCTTTTCGGGCACGTCGGCTCTGAGGTAAATCTTCTTTTCCTTGGCGAATGGAGCAGCACTTGAAACAGCGTCTTTTATCGGGGTGGTCAGCTGGATGTCCTCCATGTTGAATTTCATGACCTTTGACTCTAACTTGGCTATGTCCAAGATGTCGGCGACAAGGCGCTGTAATCTCTGTGTGTTCCTTATGGCAATGTCGAGGTTTTCCCTGTCCTCGCTGTCCAGCTTTTTCTTGTCTATGAGGTGGAGGTAACCCACCATCGGAACGAGAGGTGTTTTCAGCTCATGGGCGGCGATGTTCATGAACTCAGTCTTGAGCTTGTCCACGGACTTCAGCTTTTCGTGGGCCTTCCTAATCTCCGCCTCGTGCTTGTCCTTTATCCTGAGGAGCTGCCTGGTGTAGCGGAGGGAGTTTATGATCACGGCCAGCTCGAAAAGCACTAGCATGCTGAGCACTACCAGGACTATGTAGATGATATCCATTTCACCAGTTTTTCTTCAAGGGGCCGGGATAAAACCTTGACGCAACGCTGTTTTGAAAAATCGTCTATTTCTCAAGAAGGCTTCGGACCTTGCCGAGCAGCTCGTCGGGGGTGAAGGGCTTGGAGATGTAGGTGGGGGAGCCGAGGCTGAAGAGCCGCACTTGGGCCTTCGCGCTTATGTCGAGGGCGGACAAAAATGCGATCTTTTGGTCTTTGTGGATGCTTTTCATTTTTTTGTAAACGTCATAACCATCAACCCCGGGCAGCATTATGTCGAGCAGGACGATGTCTGGCTTTTCCTTACCAAATTTTTCAAGGGCTTCTTCGCCGGTGGTACAGCCCACGAACTCGTAGCCGGCCCTTTTCAGTATTTTTTCTATAAGCGCTAGGATGTCAGCCCCGTCCTCAACAGCCATTATCTTGGTCATTTTATCAATCAATTTTCGTGCTCGGTTTTTAAATGTGTGGTCCCGCGGGGGAGATTTGAACTCCCGACATGTCGGTCGCTATCCTTAGGGTCTACAGCCGACCACTCTAACCAGGCTGAGTTACCGCGGGACCAATAAAATCTGGGCACTGTTCCTTAAAACTTCATCCTAAAAACTCGTGAAGTCTCTTGATGGCGCGAATCTTCTCGCTTTGCCCGACCCCGGCTTCCTGAATCGCGTTTTCCAAGATTTCGTTTGTCCTGTCGTACGTCGGCTTGTCCACTTGGTATGGGATTCCGTCCTTCCCGCCATGCGCGAAGCTGAACTTCGCCGGATCCTTCCATGACGGCGGCTTCCCGTAAATCAAATCTGAAACCAACGCCAGCGCCCTTACCGCTTTTGGCCCTATCCCCCTGATCGCGACCAGCTCCTCGTAGTTCTCGGGCTGAATCTCGTAAGCCTTCTGCAGCGCCGCCACCGTCCGCTCCGTGAGTTTTGTTATCTCGTGGTGGGCCGGCATGACCAGCTTTTTCACCTGCGGGCTCCTCACAAGGTAATCGTCGAGCGAGCGCTGTTCGGCCTCGCGGACGTGGGGCAGCAGATGTTTCGGGTTGTCATTCACCAGATCGACGCTCGCCTTGCGCGCCTCCCCGCTCTCTCGCGAGGTCATGTCCAGAACCACTTCTTCCCTGCGGTCGCCTGCGATGCCAGAGTGAGGCTCTTCCACAAAACTCCCCACGCCTTCCGAAAGCCAGTGGTACCTTCTCGCGAACCTGTCGTGCATGCCTTGCTGGACAACCGCCCAGTCCCCGTCTTCTGTCACGATGAACGTGTGGTGGTAAAGTTGGTAGCCGTCCTGAACGCAGGAGTTGTCAACTTTTGCCGCCATCCTGCTCGAGTACTCCAATTTTTCAATTTTCTGGGACGTGAATGAAAAAGTGTCTGCCAGTTTCTGGATCTCTTCAGGGGTCCGCTTCGATGTTTTCCCTTTTCCGCCGCATACGGCCACTCCTAGCTCTTCGGGCTTTATCGCTTCCTTCAGGGCGCCCATGGTGGTTGTGGTCACTCCACTACTATGCCAATCGAATCCTATCACACAGCTCAGTGCTTGGAAGAAGAAAGGGTCGGCGAGCCGGTTGAGCAGCTCCTGGCTTCCGTACTCGTTGACAATTATTGTTGTAATGGCTCCGCTCAACTTTTTCATCCTGCCGAACAGCCAAGGTGGGCACCTGCCTCCGTGAAGCGGAAGTTCAGCAACGCCGGTGCGTCTCATGAACAAACTTTGTCTCAAACGAGGTTAAATCTGCCCATCATTAAAAAATGCAGAAAATTTTTAAATTTTGAGAGCGGATTAGCCGCAAGCAGTCACTTCACAACGTAGTATCCAGCCGCCTTTTCCCGTGCCACCCTCTTGGCGTACCCCTTGTTGACGAGCTCGATAAGGGCGTTGTTGACCATCCCCTTCGGGAGCTTGGAAGCCCTCATCGCGTCGTCGGAAGTCTTCAGGGAATCCTGGGTCGTGGCGCCGAGTCTCTTCAAGGCGTCGTAAACTTTTGTCGCACCTGGACTTAGATCAGTCATTTTATCACCTCTCCCCCCTCTTAACGGCCCTTTTAATCCCTTTTTATCTCCAGGCTCATGTCCAGAGCCGGCGCCCGCATGGTCATGTAGCTGGAGGAGATGATGTCCACTCCCGTGGCCGCGTACTCCTCAATGTTTGTTGGATCTATCCCACCGGATGCCTCGAGTAGCACCCGTAAGCGCAGCCCCTTTCGTTTCAGAAGCTGGACTGCCTTTTTAACATCGATCGGCGTCATGTTGTCAAACATCACCACGTCTGCCCCACTCTTCACGGCCTCAATGGCCTCCCCAGCTGTTTTCACCTCAACCTCCACTTTACCCCACTTGACGGCCTTCTTTGCGCGGCGCACGGCTCCCCCGATGGAGCCCACGAGCTTGAGATGGCCGTCCTTGATGAGGACATGGTCGCTCAGGCTGTACCTGTGGGTGGCACCGCCCCCCATCGCCACCGCCCACTTGTCAAAGCGAGTGAGCAGGGGCGCGGTCTTCCTTGTGGAGGCCACAAGCACCCGAGGGTTTTTTTTCTTTGCCAGATTCACCATCTCGCGCGTGGCGGTGGCAATCCCGCTCATCCTCATCAGCAGGTTCAGCGCCACTCTCTCTCCAGCGAAAATCCCCCGTGCTGGCCCATCCAGCCGCATCACAACCCCGCCTGCCCTTATTTTCGAGCCGTCCGGCTGAATTTTTTTTACAGCCACGTCAAGCTCTTTGAACACCATACTTGCTTCAGCCACTCCTGCCAGTATTCCGGGTTGTTTCGCGATAATTTTGGCAGAGGCCCTCGCGCCTGGTTTGATGATAGAGTCGGAGGTGACATCTCCCTCGCCGATGTCCTCGGCCAGCATTTCCTTGATTTTCTTTTTAACCACGCGATCAATCACGTGAAGCCCTCCCAGACAGCTCCAGCATCCGCTCGGTCGCCCTGCGGGCCCGCTCCGCCACATCCTCGCGCACTTTAACCACATGCTTGACGTCCCGCAGAGCCTCGTAGAGCTTCTGCAGGTTGTGTTTTTTCATCTGCTCGCAGACGGCCGTTTCGAGTGCCGGGATGAACTCCTTGTCTGGAAACTCCCGCCTCAGCCGTTGGACCATCCCGACCTCCGTGCCTATGATGAAGCGCTTTGCTGGCGAGGCCTTCGCGCGGGTGATCATCTGGCTGGTGCTGCAGATGTGGTTGGCGAGCTTCTGCACCTCCGGGTCGCACTCCGGGTGGACAAGAACTTCGGCATCCGGGTAGCGCTCTTTCAGCAGGATGATGTCCGCGGGAGAGAACATCCTGTGAACATAGCAGTAGCCGTAGTCCGGCAGGGGGATTATTTTTTTGTCCGTCCTCTGCTGGGTGTACCAGGCGAGGTTCCTGTCGGGGCCGAAGATGACCTCTTCCTCGTCGAGCGCGTTGACTATTTGTGGCGAGTTTGCCGAGGTGCAGGTGACGTCAGCCTCCGCCCTCGCCTCCGCCAGGGTGTTGACATAAAGCACGACGGCCGCTTTCGGATGTTTTTTCTTCGTTTCTCTTATGAGTTCTGCCGGGAGCTGGGCCGCCATGGGGCACTTCGCCTCCGGGGCGGGGATTATTACAGTTTTTTCCGGGTTCAGCAGCACGGCTGTCTCCGCCATGAAGTCGACCCCACAGAACACGATCAGCTTTTGCTTCACTTTTGCACAGTATCTCGCCAGGTCAAGGGAGTCGCCTATGTAGTCGGCAAGCAGCTGTATCTCCTCCCGCTGGTAGTTGTGCGCGAGGATTACGGCGTCCCTTTCTTCCTTCAGCCTGATGATTTCTTCCATTGGGTTTTGTGCCATGTTGGGCCTCAAAAGTATGCGGTGTGCCCGCTTAAAATCATGTTCCCACGCGAAGCGACTCGCTCAAGTTCCGCAGGGTCCTGATTGCGGAAAGCGCGGCCAGCTGGCTTGTCCTGGGGGTGTCCGGCATCGGGACATTCCTCGCCTCGGTAAGAAGCTCACCAGCATCGCCCTTCACGCGAATTTCATGGACGTTTCGCTTGGTTTTCGGGTCGGCTATCACGCGGACCTTAGTCCTGTCAAGCCCGATGCCTGCCAGGCTCAGAGTGGCAGCGACATTCACGCTAGCGGGGAAGAGCCTCACGGCCGTGCGGGCTGGACCCTGGAAAAGGACGATTGGTTTACTTATATTTTTCAGGTTGATGCCGCGTTTCTTCACATAATCGCTGTAGGCCAGCGCCGCAGGAGGCTTCCTCGTTGTGAGGGTGACTTCCTTAATCCTGCCGATGCCAGCCGCCTTTATCCCATCTATCCCGATGATGGCACCGGACGGGATGTGGACTTTTCTCGCCGTTTTCTTTGCCGCGGCCGTCACGCTTTTCAGAAGCTTTTCATCAGAGAATGCCCCGACGCTCATCACCATCAGGTCCTTGCCAGAGCGGAGGATGTTCAGGGCATACTGCCTGACAGCCGTTTGGGCGGCGGCTTCGACGACTAAGCTGACCGTTTTGTCGGCGTAGATTTCAGAAGCCCTTTTGGCCACTTTGGGTTTCGAGCGCATCTTGTTTGCGAGTTTGGCGCATTTCTCAGGTTTCAGGTCGTACACAATTTTCAGCGTTGTGTCTCCTGCCTTCCCGCTGTCAATCGACTTCGCCAGCACTGTGCCTATGGCGCCGCAGCCTATTAGAGCGACTTTCAAATTGTCATCTCATTACCGTCAGCCCCGCGGCGGTTTATCCTTTTTGGTGTAGCCAAAAAGCGCAAATTTTAAAGGCGAAAAAACGGGGGAGAATGGGGCGCGATTAGATGATTGGAAAGGTGGTCCGAACGGTGGAGAGGAAGCCTTACTTGGTCCTCCTGTGCGTGGTCCTGGTGAGCGGCTTCATGGCGTACGGGCTCACGAAAATAACCATGATCACTGACTTCAAGACCTTTCTGCCGGAGAGCAGCCCTTCCGTCAAGACGACCCTTGAGCTGGAGAACAAGTTCGGGTCGACGTCCTACGAGTTGATACTGGTTCAGGCGGACGACGTCACAACATCCGGCGCCATCCGCGGAATTCTGGAACTTGAAAACATTATCATGTCTGATCCGAGGCTTGAGAACTATGCTACTACATATTCTTCTTATGTTGACTCCGTGCTGCAGTACATTCCCAACTACCCGCTCATGTCGGACCAGCAGCTTGAGGCGGCCGTGCGAGCAATCTTGGACAACCTTTCATCCAACTCCCAGACATCCGGCAGCGTTAGCAGGTTCTTGACGGCGGACAGGAAAGCCACCATCATTTTCATCTACACAAACACCCAGCTCAAGATGTCGGAACTTCTGGAAAAAACAGATGTCTTGCAGAGTTTGGTCGACAACTTCGAGAAGAGCCACGCTGATTTGACTCTGGGCGTCAGCGGGACCTACTCGGGGTACGGCGAAATCGCGGCGCTGATGAACAGAGACAATGCGGTCCTGATTCCGGTCGCGATGGTGTTTGTGGTGGCCCTGCTTTTCTTGATCTTCAGGAAATTTTCCGACATATTGTTGTGCTTCTTGGTAATCGGGCTGGGGAGCATGTGGGCGATCGGCACCATGGGTTACCTCGGCCTTGGGTTCACGATGGTTCACGTCGCGCTGGTGCCGCTGCTTCTGGGGATGGGTGTTGACTACTCGGTTTACATGCTAAACAGGTACTATGAGGGGCGGGGAGGGGGGTTGATTGCTAAGGATGCTGTCGGGATTTCAATCAGAAGAATCGGGCCGGCGATTTTGGCAAGCATGATCACCACAGTCATAGGTTTCGCCTCGTTTTCAATCTCGGACATTCCGCCGATACAGACAATGGGTGTTCTCGCGGCGTTGGGGATTTTCTTCGCGTTTGTTTTGGCGCTCACGATGCTGCCAGCTTTTGTGGTACTGAGGGACGGAAGAAAGGTCGGCAGGGTGAAGGCAATCGTTGTAATGAGGGGGAAGAAGGTGGATCGTGCGCTGTCGATTGCTGCGACCGGAGCCGAGCACCACAAGCTGGTCGTTGTATCTTTTGTCTCCGTCGTCGTGGCCCTCAGCCTTGTGGCGGCCCTTGGTGTGGGCACCACGATGTCGTTCGAGACGTTTTTGCCGTCAGATGTAGAGTCGATAGCCACGGCGAATAGAATAGAGAACCTGTTTGGAGGCCAGTCGTTCATTTTTGCGCTGGCGGGCGGCAACGTTCTGAGCCCAAGTGGCCTGTCAGACATGCTCCAGCTGGAAAATGCCGTGCTTTCAAATGAGAACAATGTTGCCCCACGGCTCATCACGGGCTCCTTGAGCATCGCCGACCTAGTGGTCTCCGCTGCCGGGCGCCCACCGTCCTTGTTGACCGAGGCAGAAATTGCCGCAGTTGTGGGGGGGCTGCGGGCATCGTCGACGTACCAAAGTCAGATCAGGATGCTTTTGACAGCCGACAACAGTGGGGCGACGATGATTTTTTACACGAATGCCAAGACCAACGTGGAGGTGAAGCAGGCGACGGACATCATCAGGAACACCGTGCGGGCTTACTCTGGCAGCAGCTTGGACCTCACAACAAACGGGGCACCGGCTGTTGGAGGCGAGCCCGCGATAATCTCAGATATTTTTGGAGGCATCTTGTCAGGGATGATAAACACAACGGTGCTGGCGCTTGTTCTCTGTTTTATTGTATTGGTCTTGATTTTCAGGTCGCTTTGGATGGGCGCTCTGGCCGCACTGCCGGTGCTTCTGGTGGTGGTGTGGGAGCTGGGGACGCTGAGGCTGCTGGGGTGGTCGCTCGACGTGCTCACGATGGCGATATCGGCGCTAGTCATAGGGGCGGGGATTGACTACAGCGTCCAGATTGTGTACAGGTTCAGGTGGGAGTGGAAGGGACGCGGGCGGTCGCCGGAGGAGGCGGTAAGGAACACAGTCATGAACACAGGCACGGCGCTGCTGGCGGCGATGGGCACCACCGCAGGGGTTTTCGTCATACTCATGCTTTCTAGGATGCCGGCGATGAGCAGGTTCGGGGGACTCACGGCGGCCGTTGTCTTCTACTCTCTGATAGCGGCGCTTTTCGTGCTACCTTCATTCATCTTGGTTTACGCGCTCCGCAGGAAAAACGCGGAAAAATAGGTCATTGTGGGTTCTCAGGGGAAACCCAACAGCCCAATGTACCCCAGACATAACTCAACGACGAGCGGCAGGGGCAAGTTTGTTAATCGTCCAGACAGGTAAGAACAACAAACATGGGACGAAAAAAGTATTTACAAGAGCCTTGAATAATCAACTGTTGGGGGTGACAAAGGCATGCCGTCCAAATCAACATCGGAAAAATCAGACGCCGTTTCCAACTACATGATGGGTCTGGAGCTAATGAAGAAGGGGCACGCAAAGGAAGCCATTCCTTATTTGGAAAAAGTTTTGAAAATCAGCCCGCGCCACACTGGGGCCAAGGTTCTTCTCGATGATGCAAAAGCGTCCCTAAAATGGACTCGGAGGTACTTCTGCACCCACTGTGGAAGGCTATTGCCCAAAAGCGACGAACAAGAAGGGGCACGAGGTTCTGGCCGGGAAATAGATTTATTCTGCCCCAAATGCCACCACAGGACTTCGTTGAAAACCCAGACAAAGTGAGGAGCTGTTGAGACTGGTAATTTCTTTGTCAAATGGTTCCCGGGAATATTTCTTTTATTCTGGGCCTTGGCTGGGTCCTGGGCTTTGGGATATCCTGTGACAACTGTCTTTGGCATATCATACTTGGCTTTTTTCATACTCTGGGCCCCGATGTTTGGCATGCACAAGAAGGGGGTGCGGGAATGGGCAAAAAGGGCGGCGTATGCCTTAATCTGTGCCGTGGCATGGGTAATCGTTTTACCATATTTGAAACTCTTCTTGGCGTCGCGGAGCGGAGCATGATGAAAAAATGTAGCAAGTGTGGGCGAGAGAACGCGGACGATTTATTTTACTGTGCCAAGTGTGGGTCGCCCCTGCCAAAAACCGAGGCCGATGTAAAAAGGGAGGTGTCTTCCAAAAGAGTAATCATGTTTGTGGAGATTGTGGCCGCGTTGCTTGCAACTTTTGTTTTTGTTGCCATGCCTTTGATAAGTGGGGAGATGGGGTTTGGTGCAATTCTGGGAGCAATAGTCGTGTCGGTGTTGCTCGCAGTTGTGGTGGCCACCTGGTATTTATCACGTGATTGAGTTCGGGGAGACGAGGAAAATGGCCCAAGAAATGAAAGTTAAAATTAAAACGAACCAGCAGAAAGCGCTTGAGAAGGTTATGGAGTATTTGAATGTGGCGAGATACAAAATCAAAATGAATGGAAATTCGCTTACAGCGACCGGCGGAAGAGATTACAATCTGGGTGCGTGTTTTGCATTGTCGGCGGCGCTTCCTTTAATGACTGCTATGGGCGCTTTTCTGTGGGTGGTTTCAAATCCCTTGGCTATTACAGAGATGGGCAAAGTTTTTTCAGTTCTGGTGATTTTTTGCATCGTCTATTGGGCACTGTTTTTTGTTTACTGGTTCACTAGAAAGAAAAACACTGTAATGATTGCCGTGACGCGCGGAAATGCCGCGATTACTTTTAACGGGAGGAAAGGGGCGTCTGTATCAACCGCGCTGAAAGAAATACTGGAAAGTTAATACTTCTAGAAATCAAAAATTCAAGTCCATAATCCGAAATCCATCAAGATTGTGGTGGGGCCGCCGAGATTTGAACTCGGGTCACCAGCAGTTTGGCCAAAGTCCCCAAGCTGGGAGGCTAGACCAAGCTACCCCACGGCCCCAATCTTTTGTCTCTGTGAGATACTTTTAACATTTCGTCACTTATTTTTCACTTATTTTTGCCATTTCCACAGCTTTAAATGCATCTATGATTCCCCAGCCATACCTAGTGTCTTGGCCCAGAGTGCCCAAATCATCCGCGGCGGACATTAGTATCCCATACACATCATCGACGGTTAAATCCGGATTGGCCTGTAACATCAAAGCAACGGTTCCGGCAACGTGAGGTGAAGCCATAGAAGTACCGCTTTTGGAGACATACCCCCACCCATATCCGGTAGGCACCCATTCATTTTTTTCAGCGTCCCAATAATAGCCAAGCACACCACGCCCAAGAGAAACTATATCAACTCCGGGCGCGGTGAAATCTGGTTTGACATAGTTGGACACAATCCCGCCTGAACTTAATGACCAGACCTCATCTTGTTCATTGACTGCGCCTATTGCAAATGATTCGTAAATATTGCCAGGACTAATTGTGGACCATAACCCCTTATTACCAATGGAAGCAACCATGACAATACCGCTTTGTTTTAAGCTTTTGATAGGTTCTTCAAAATCAACATGGTAACCTTCTAGTCCGGAAGATATAACCACAATGTTGGCTTGCTGGCCTGCGGAGTTGTGATTAACGTCATACGGGTCCGCTGCCCACGACATCCCTCTAAGCATGTTACTAATGTACGCTTCACTTGTAAGTCCAGCTTGATGATAAACTAAAGCATGCATCAAAGTTGCCCCTGAGGCCACTCCCACTGAATTTCCAACTACTGTAGCAGAAACGTGTGTTCCATGTCCTTGTTCGTGAGAATCATATGGAATTGAGGTAGTTACAACATTTCCGTCGTCGCTAAATTCTATCCATCCGCCGGGATATTTGGGGTCAGAGGGGTCATCGGTCCATAGTTTGCTCGCAAGTGCCTCTTGCCCCACCCCCAATTTTACGCCAGCGTCAAGCACCGCTACGCGTACTCCCGTTCCGTCTATTCCCCAGCTCTCCCAGACATCGGGGGCGCGAATTTTTTCCAACCCCCACATGTAGCTGGGTGGAAAGATCGTTACTTCTGGTTCAGGCACAGGTACCCCGGGAGGGGCTTGTTCGATAACTAGTTTAAAATCTTCATGGATTCTCCAAACATGTGAAAACGAAGCGAGTTTTAAAAGAGTATTCTCAGATACTTTTGTTAGAATCGCGTTGGCTAGCCAAAATTTATCCAGCACGATAGAATTTTCATTCTGTAAAAATTCCAAAATTGGCGTTTGAGTCCTGTTTGCATGTTCTTTCAAGACGCCAATTACGTTCTCTTTACTAACTCCTGTAAGGTTTGCAGGTTCCAATCTTATAAGAACCCTAAAAATTTGATTATTATCCAATTCAAGTTCAAGCTGAATATTTTCGCTGAGTTTACCGTAAAAATTTTTTGAAGTGTTTTCATTGGAATAAAAGTTATAAAAATTATCTGTAGATTGTATGATGGAATAATTAGGTGGCGAAACGTCAACTATGTGGTTTACAATTTCAGGGGCAGCGAATACTGAAGGAGAAACAACAATCAAAGTCAAAACTAACGCTACCACCCCATCAAACAATCTCAAGTTCCACCACTATACTCAATAAAGAAACTGACATAAATATTATACTATCTACAGTATATTTAGTAGTCTTATGATGAGAAAATCCATGTATGTTGGTTTGGCGATGGCCGTTCTGTCTTTTGTAGCTTTCACATACATAACGGCACCAGTCGGCTTGCCCGGCGACAATGTGGTGATGGAGGCTACTTGGATAAAAACAGAGGGACAATATGAACTCACCGCAAATATTGTAAATGGTGACAATTTACGGACGGTAGATGGGGCCGTTATAAAAGTCGTTGGGTTAGACACAACAGAGGATGGTTGGTATTCAAGCGGAGTTTACAAACAAAGAATTTACGGAAAAATTTTGAGTGGTAATGTTAAAGCAGGTGCCCGCATAGAGGTATACCACATCATCCCTGAATCGTCAACTCCAACAATTGTTGTAACTGGTGTCAAGGCTGACCTGAATAAATATATCTCGTCTACCACCTTTAATGGCGTGAAATTGACGAAACTTTTTAGTCCAACGTCAGACACGTTTTGGTCTGTTTACATGGTATCTCCTACCGAAGGCTGGGCCGGATGTTTTAGTATTTACAAGTGGAACGGCTTAGGATGGTTTCCAGTCCCAAACCCACCAGCTTTTAATTTAAATTTAACAATTGATTCGATGTATATGCTCACTGAAAATATCGGATGGGCGGTAGGTGGAGAGATTGTTAAGTGGGACGGGTCAAGCTGGTCCATAAATTCCAGCATAAACGAAAACTACGCCCTGTCTGTTTACAGCGACCTTCAGTCTGTTTACATGTTATCTGAAAACGATGGGTGGGCTGTAGGCCGTATAATAAGCCTTAGTAGTGATAATGGAATCGAAAATGGATTAGTTATGCGGTGGAATGGTTCTAGCTGGGCAAAAATTTCAACTGCTACCAAACCGCTTAATTCAGTGCACATGCTTTCGTCACAAAAGGGCTGGGCTGTGGGGGAGAATGGAACAATTCTGATGTGGGATGGGTCAAGCTGGTCTAAAATTTCTAACCAAACTAACAACAATCTTTACTCGGTTTACATGCTGTCTGAAAACAATGGATGGGCGGTTGGGTCTAGCGGGATTATTTTAAATTGGAATGGATCAACTTGGAGCGATGTACCAAGTCCCACTGAAAAAACACTTTACGATATTCACATGCTAACCTCAACTGAAGGGTGGGCGGTTGGGTCTAGCGGAACTGTCATACAGTTTAACAAGATTTAACAGACGTGTTGCTTTTCGTGGTTCTTTAGAAAGATGTCGGAGTGGGAACTCCCATCGTATCTTTCGAGCGTTATCGTCAGGTCGCCGCTGGCGCTCCTGCTCGCCCGGATGATTGGCTGATTGTTTTTGAAGTTGTACTCCCAAGTATCATAACCAACGCGGCTGACCCTGACCTTCTGTGCATCATGATATTCCACATATTCACCAGTGGCGCTGTCGCGGATCATGAGCAGTATCGGGGGTGCTGCCCGCGTCTGTCCCACTCCCCACTGCTCCCACCACCTGCCGGCGTTCGACCAGGTGAGCATTCCGCCCACATAGACATCAATGAGGTAGCTGCCGTCGTATCGATCCATGGTGGCGGAGTAGAAGTCGCCCTCCTTTCTGACCG
>JBFMBF010000014.1:0-30866 GCA_040755315.1 Hadarchaeota archaeon (SeqCode)
CTGCCCGGCTTCCGTCGCGATAAACGAGCTCGCGGAGGTCGTCGCCGGCAAGGCCGACCTGCCGCAAGTTTCAGGGAAGCAGGCCCTGGGTGAAATAACTGAGCGGCTGGTCAGGGCGCTCACCGCGCACGGCTCCTGATTGTCGACATCTGGGCCGCTCGAGTTTGTGACTTCCTATGGCACAAGATAGTTCAGCGCAATGGCGGCTATCGCAAACACCACTCCGGAAGCCAAAAACGCCACGCCAATGCCGTACCTTGGCAGCGTCAGGTACAGCGCTACGGCGAAGAAGACGTTTGAGACCATGGCAAGAACAACGCCGCGCGTGAGGTCGACCGCAGATTCAAGCCCGCCGTGCAGCCACTGGAGGAAAATCACTCCGCTTGTTCTTATTGGGGCGCCTGCTATGATGCCTCCGCTGGTCGGGCCTAGCAGCGCAGCGACCAGAAGTGCTCCTGCCACGAGCGCGCCGCCGAACAGGAAGTCAAACACGACGAATCTTACGTTCACTTTCATCTATACCGCCATCTTTTGGGTTCGTACGATAAAACATTACCTTACAATCAAGACGTTGCTACAGTATAATAAAAATTATATAACTAACAATTAGAGTTACAAAAACTCCAAAATAAGTAGCCCTGCTTATAAATGTTTGGTAAAAACCCGAAAAGCTAGGGGTGTTTAACGATGGCGTCGGCAGCTTATTATTATTTCGGGCAATGCCGAAACCGACTCGCCCAGTTTCTGGTTTAAACCACGCGAAAAGCCGAAAGATTGCTTGGTGGTGAACAATGAAACACAACAGTTCAGGCCTAGGGAAATCAAGATGGATAATTACAATAGTCATACTCATAATTTTATCTTTGGCCGTCACCCCGCTTTCTGCAGCCGCACCCAAGAAGGAAAAAGACGGGAAGGGCAACGGAAACAAGCCCGAGGTCCCGCCAGGCCATTCAGACAACTTTCCAGGAAATGGCCAAGGACCGCCGGAGACTCCTCTAGGACAGGGAGGCCCGTCTGATCAAATCCCACAACCCGAAAACCCCCCACAAGAAAACGAGGCCCCTCAGCTGGATAACGAGCTCCCCATTTCTGAGCCAGATAATTCAGTTGAGGGGCCCAAAGATCAACCAAGTGAAGACAACACGGTTGAAGAGTCCCCCGCTGATGAGAATGTAGTTGAGGAGCCACCCGTCGAGGAGAACGTGAACGAGCCAGAACCGGAAGTGGTGCAAGAACCCGTCATTGAAGTGCAACCAGCAGTACAACCTCCGCCCGCAATTGTGCCGCCAGTGGTGCAGTATCCGATTTCATCGACGAACACTGACGAGGTTGAAATAAACTCCGCCGCGATAGACAATCTAGAAGAAGAGACTCAGGCGCAGGAAAGCCCAGCTCAGAGTCCGGCTCCCGAGCCGGTCGCGACTCCGCCAGCATTGGGAGAAGCCCAAGCGGTTTCCAACCAGGACAAGGAGTCCAGCGCTCCAGAGGCCCCGCAGGCGAGCCCGCTGGTGGTTCAGATTTCAGGCGGAACGGCAGTAGTGTTCGCAATAATGTCTGTTTTGGTGATAATCAGGACCCTCCACGGAGGGATAGTCAGACAGACAACCCCCGTCAGGCTTGAGCAGCTGGGGTTCGTGCCAGTAACCGCCGTACACGGAGTCCTGAGAAAAGTCAAACCGGTGTCGGTCAAAGTGAAATTTTCCCATAAAAGTAAAATGGGAAGGCGTGACATCTTGAAGATCTTGGCGGAAAATTCGAGGCCTCCTGGCCTCAGGAGGAGGTAAAAATGGAGGCAGTCCTTAGAGAAGTGCCCACCGTGTGCAGCGGCTGTGGATTGTACTACATGTATCCTGACGCCTTGGACTACGAACACAATCCATGCCCGCGTTGCAAGTGCGGCAACAACGGTAAAAATCATGAATAGAAAACGGTGAGAAAAATGAGAGTATGGATTCCAAAGTGGGCGGTTGAGGTAGCCGACGGCGAACTCAACAGGCTCATGCGGGTCGTGGCCGTTAGGCACAGGCCGCAAAAGCGCGTGACATGGCTCTGCGCGTCGTAGGGTATTTGCGTAGCATGGCGGAATGCCAGCGCCCTGGTGACAGTGCAGGCGGGCCGGAGGCATAGGTAGGGAGTTGTATATTTATAACCAAATCGCACAACCCAATGGGGATGCCATGACAACGTTTCAACCTGCAGGAGAAAAGGAGGTCACGCGGGCCATAGTAGAAAGTTTCATGCAGGACTTTCAGAAATACGCAGAGAGCGACGTCATCATAGTTGGCGGTGGCCCCAGCGGTTTGATGGCGGCGAAGGGCCTGGCCGAACGCGGGGTGAAAGTGCTGATAATAGAGCGCAACAACTACCTTGGCGGAGGTTTCTGGATTGGAGGATTCCTGCTGAACCCTGTAACAGTTCGAGCGCCAGGACATAAAATCTTGCAGGATTTGGGCGTGCCGCTAAAAGAACACTCGAAAGGACTTTATGTGGCGAGCGGCCCCCACGCCTGCTCAAAACTAATCGCCGCCGCCTGCGATTCCGGCGCCAAGATTTTGAACATGTCTTTGATAGACGACGTCATGCTTCGGGAAAAGCGGGTTGCCGGTGTCGTGGTCAACTGGACCCCGGTGTCGGCTCTGCCGCGGGAAATTACATGCGTGGATCCGATTGGACTTGAATCAAAGCTGGTAATAGACGCAACCGGCCACGACGCAGCTGTTGTGCGCCAGCTGGAGAGACGCGGACTTTTGAAGGTTCCCGGTTATGGGGCCATGTGGGTCGAGCGCTCGGAGGATCTGGTGGTCGAGCACACCGGCGAAGTCTATCCAGGGCTCATCGTCACGGGGATGGCGGTTTCAACGGCGTACGGCCTGCCAAGAATGGGTCCGACGTTTGGGGCGATGGTACTGAGCGGCAAGAAGGCGGCGGATGTAGCCTATGAAAAGCTACGCGACGCCAAGTGACCGTCTGCCAAAAATCCATCTTTACGGCGACCCCTCCGCAAAGACCTTGGACCTCCGCAGGATAACCAGCTACTTCGAATCCATGTTCGGAAAGATTTCAGTCGACATCCGACCACCATTGCTAGTCCGGACAGCAGGAGTTGAGCATATCGCGCGGGATTTGGCGTCCACAAAAGTCAGAGACCTGCTGAGGGCCGATTTTGAGACGGATACCCTTCCCGGCGAGATAGATTTCGAACGTAGGCTCATATCCAACCCAGCTTTGAGAATTCTTGGAGTCGTTTATGATGGATACAAGCTACAAGCGGTGCTGCGAAAGCTCTTACCAGAAGAAGAGCTCGATGCCGGCCACGTGCACATAGTTTTCACAAACCGCCTATTTGTGACTTGGGATGAGAGCGACGGCAGGCACCACGCGCGCGTGAGCGTTTACGGATTCCCATCCATTATTTCGACAACGGGAATAGTTGAGGCGCCAGCGAGGCCCAAAGAGTACTACATGCTCAAGCAGGGTTACGCGGCCCTCGGCGCGACTGTCCCCGCCGCCGAGCTGGCAAAGTTCCGCGCCAGGTTCATCGACTACGATGACGCGCGCCTGACCGAGGTCATGAAAGGCTACGCCGCGCAGGCCCTTTTTTACCATATTTTCGGAGAGCCGTTCTGCGAGGATAAAAAGTGCCGGCTTTTCAATTCCCACTGGCAGGAGGAGGTTCTCGAGTCGCAGCTGGGGAAGCAGGAGTTTTGCGCGAGGCACGCAAAGATGCTGGGTGAGCTCAAGCATCCGTGAAATGGTTAATGTGGCTACTTTTCTTTGCTGCCGACAGACGCGCCCTTCAGCTCGATGCTTAGTTTCTTCAGTTTCAAGAGGCGGTTTACATCCTCTTCATCCATATCCTCCAGAGTCTCGCTAGCGAACCAAAGCTTGGACCTTCCCACCTGCCGGTACCTGAGTAGTCCCTGAACGTTTAGCACTTCCAGCCACTTGATCACGGTCGGGTAGCTCAACCCCGTGCCCTCCTGAATCTCGCGCGTAGTCACCCCAATTTTTGATGAAACAACCGCGTTGAACACTTTGGCCGATTTTTCACTTGACATTTCAAACCCCGCTGTTTCTGTTAATCATATTTCACAATTCCACGTTAAAGCCCACGTTCACACGGGATGTTCTGCCCGGCATTATGACGCGGACGGTGTCGCAAGCCGCGAACGGCACGGCAGTCCCTTTCAGCACGATATTCCCAGTCACCTGCAGTTTGACTTCGGCAGGTCTCGCCTCGCTTTTTAGCAGGTTTACTAGCTCTCTCCTGTCGAACTTTGTCATCAGCACTCCGTCATCAATAGAACCGCGGGCAGCCTTAATTTCGTGTTCTTTGTACTCTAATTTGACGGTGCCGATGTCTATGTCTTTTACTTTCAGGCCGGAAGATAGCTCAATATATCCAGTTATCCACTTGCCGTTGCTCTTCAGGTTCAGGGTGTCCGGGTCAAGATCTACTTTGATGGTGCCAACCTTGCCAGATGAACTGCCTGTGCTCAGCAGGTATTCCCCGTCGCCTTCGAACGAGGCGGTGACCGTCACGTCAGTAGCAGAGCCGACTTTTGGAGCAGTGTAAGTTATTGAAACCTGTCCAGAGTCGTCGGTTGTTTCACTGGCCGCGATAATACTTCCCACTGTAGCCGTCCAATTTACCTTCATGCTTGGGAGGGGGGAGCCCTCCGAGGAAAGTGTGGCGGTCAACACAATGGATCCATCGGAGGATACAATGAAATTTTCCGGTGAAATGGCTATGCTCGTGGGTTTTTCAGGCGCCCCCGGCACACTTACAATTAAATCGTCATATAACGTGTCCGCCTCGTAGCTGATCATGGCAATCCCTCCGGCGGGAAGGCGCGAGATTTTCTCGTCGGTCACGTCTGCCCAGAGTGTCCCATCAATCCAGATTTTTGCATTGTTTCCCGATATTTCGCCCTTGATAGTGTGCCACGCATTGTAGTAGGGGGGCAGCGAAGAATCAGTTTTATACTCATACACCTCACGAGCACCGTCGCCGTCATCGTCGGTCACGAGTCTGAGAGAATACGGTTTTCCATAGGTTCCGCCCATCCAGATTCCAAGGCCTTTCCATGCAGTGAGATTGGCGTAACCGCCTCCAACTTCTGGGAAGCCGCTTGCTCTGAATAGAATAATGACGGTTGAATGCCGCCAGTAGTTCACGGAGTTGAACCGAACCGAGGCCGAGTGATTTGTCCAAGCGTCCGCACGCCAAACAAATGTGCTCAAGCCCCATCCACCGGCCTGCATATCAACGAAGAGCTTGCCATTAATTACTGAGAGCGTTGGTGAGAAATAGGGACTGTCCCAAGCCATTTTCCAACCCTGCTGCTCAAGCGAAGCCCATGTTTCCCCTTCAAAATCTTCGGACAACACAATCTGCTCCAATCCCGATACAGCCGTTGGCAAAGCCAGCAACATGGCAAATGCGCCAATGACCACTATCGCCGTCTGGATGGTTTTCCTCATTGCTGGACCCCCCAAATTTATTTTAGTTTTCTTTAAGAATAAGATTAACTTATTTTGACTTAATTATTTAATAATATTATAAAACTATGCGATTTTTTCCAAGTATCTCTGAAAATCCTCGTCGAATGTTAGGACTTCCAGCGATTTTTTCAGCGCTTTTGAGACAAAGTCGGCAATGTTAAGCCTTTCCAGCATAGAGTCCACAATTGTTGAATCTGCCCTAGTGCGGGGATGTTTAGGCGTGGCATAGCAGCACCCCGCGTGCACCTCATGCCAGAGTCCAAGTTTTTTTGAGAGGCGCTCGATTTCAATTTTGTCAAATCCAAGCAGCGGGCGGATAATTGGGAATTTTATTCCTGCAGAAGTGGCGCCAAGGTTGGCCAGCGTTTGGGACGCTTTCTGCCCCAGAGACTCCCCAGTCACTATTCCAGAGGCTCCTTCTCGCTCGCACAGCAGTTCTGCCGCTCGGAACATGCTTTTCCTGCATGCCAAGCAAGCGTAGTTCTTTTCTCGGTCGCCAAGAATTGTTTTGAGGATTTTTGACCAGGGGAGAGTGATGGCTTTTTCAAACCCTATAATTTCTTTTAGCTCCTTCAGCGTCCGCATGGCAATCAAAAAGTTTTCCTCACAGGTGTAGGGGTAAAGGCAGAAGTGTAACGGAAGGACTTCGAACCTTCTGGCCGCCATAGCACAAGCCACGGGCGAGTCTATACCGCCAGAAACCAAACAAACGATTTTTTCTCTATTCATGTGTCTTCCTTTCCTTGCATGGGCAATTTTTATTAGATAACGGCGTTATAAGAGAAACGGTGCCGGGGTAGCCAAGCGGTTAAGGCGGTGGGCTGCAGACCCGCTATTCGCCGGTTCAAATCCGGCCCCCGGCTCCAACACACAAAAAACAGCGCGCCCTGGCAAGTACATGATTGGTAATAAAACTCACTTCCGTATCCCAACGATTTTTCGCCTAGATTTCACACCAGAAACTATCCTGACATTGGAAGACGGAATTCCGAAGTGTTTGGCCAGCTTTTTGACGAGTTCTAAATTTGCCTTGCCCCTCTCGGGTCTGGAGGTCAAGCCGATAATTATCCTGTTTTCTTTAACACTCAAAAAATCTTGGTGGAACTTAACCTCGACTTCGTACTTCACTTCTTTCTCTGGACCCCCCGTCAAAATCTTTACAGCGCTCATACTTCTGAAGTTTCATACACATTCCCATTGAAATATTTTTGCAATGCTTTTTTCGAGCCTTTATCTCGCGTCATGGTGGATAAATCTTGATTTTAGGTTAATCTACACAGAAATGCTCTACACCCCGCAAACTATGCCTTGTTTTATAGAAATAAAAAACTTCTTTAGCAAGGCCGCAGACAATACTGTGATGTTTGCCCACGGTCTGAGGCATGAATCATGAAGCTGCTGTGCATACACGCGAGCTACTTCAACTACCAAGTGAAGGAAAAGGCCAAGGCGGCCGAGGAGATCACGCCGGATCAGAAGGCGGGCGGGATGAGGGATCCGCTAATAGTTTTTGCGTCAGCAGAAAAGACAGATGATAAGCCGTCGGAAGCCTGCACCGTTAGGCCGGGGGACGTTATTGAGAACACGTTGACGGAAATCAAGCTCATAGCATCGAAGGTCAAGACAAAAAATATAGTTCTGTTCCCGTTCGCTCATCTTTCCACAGAGCTTGCTACTCCTGAGGCCGCGATTCAAATCCTGAAGTGCGTCGCGTGCAAGCTTGAGGAGGAAAACTACCGCGTGCTCAGGGTCCCCTTCGGCTGGTACAAAGCTTTTGAATTCAAAAGCAAGGGGCACCCGCTGGCGGTGTTATCCAGATCTTTTCCCAGAAAAGCAGACTGAGCATCCCTCTCTTTGAAGGTAGGGCGCGGTTTTGAAGTGAAGCAAGCAAAGTATCTGTTTTTTGCTCAGCGACCTGCATATCCCGCAGTACGATGCAATCATCTGCTTGTGATTGAGATTTCTGTTGGATATTTCACATGCAAATTCTCCAACCCGCTTTTCCAAGCTTTTTATAACTGGGCTTTTCTGCCTGACTCCGCGCGCCATGCGCAGGTAGTGGCTCACGGCCGGCTGCGTTATACCAAGCCTGCGCGCGACTTCAACTTGGTTCATTTGATGGCGCTCTGTCAGTTCTCTGACCAGCATTGCCCTCATGGCCGGCAGGACTTCTTTGACCACAACTTCACAGGGAGGCCTCATTTCATCATAACAGCGTTATAACTGCTTCCCTTTTAACTTTTTGTCAAGATTTTTTTTGTGGCCGTGCTGATTAAATTGGATATTTCGCTAAAACTTTCAGGTGGTATAGTTACCACGTGGGCGTCTGCAAATTTTTTCGGGATAGTTTTGTCGATGAACTCCCTGCGCTGTTCCTTTGACAGCCGCCATCCAGAAAAGATTTCCTCAAATGAATGAAAAATAGCGTTCCGAACCCGCTGGCGCCTGTGCTGAAAAAGGCCACGCACCAGCCTTGAAAAAAAGGCTTCATCGTGAACCTCGAACGGCGATGGCTTCGGCGCCAATCTGACTATTGTCGATGTAACCTCAGGTCGCGGAAAAAAGGATTCAGGCGGCACATCTTCGAGCAGCTCGATTTTTGCTTTACAGTAGACGTTCACGGTAAGGCGCCCGTAGTCATCCGATCCGGGCTCTGCAACCAAACGTCTGGCAAACTCCTTCTGGTACATCAACACCGCCAGCTTGAAAGGCCGCTCCAAGAGACTGAAGGTTAGGTCAGAAGAGATAGAGTAGGGGATGTTTGCAACCACTTTGTTGAACTCTGGCATTGGAATTTTGAGAGCATCCCCTAACACAAGCTCCACGTTACGCGTTTTTCTGAGCCTCGCCTTGGTCAGCCTGTAAAGCCGCGCGTCCTTTTCCACAGCGATGACCTTTCCAGCCCGCCGCGCCAACAGCTCTGTAAGGTTTCCCACCCCCGCCCCTATTTCCAGCACCGTGTCCTCCTGCGATATTTCTCCATACTCAACCATCCGCTCAAGCAAGGCCGGGTCCATGACTAGGTGCTGTCCTTCTCGTTTGCTCAGCCTTATCCCGCTTCTTTCCAGTTCGATGAGAACCTCAGACATCACCCTAATAACCACGTTAATAAGCAAATAATTGAGGGGATACCGTGGTTTCGGACATCTTCATGCGAGGCAAAGCGGAGCTGCTCAGGATGTTAAAGCCAGGCGGGGTGCTCGACCAGCAAATCGAGCGCGAGATAATGGATGTCTATGGTGGAAGAGGGAAGCGCGCAATAGAAGCAATAAAGGGAAGGAAGGTCGTAAAGCGCGGGCCCAGATGGTTCGTACACGGAAAGGTCGGGGAGTATGAGGTTGTTAAGGACACCTGCACCTGCCGCGACTACGTGATGAACATCGTGACTGGAAAAGCCGACGTTGACATGTGTTACCACTCGCTGGCAAAGACAATCTGCGAGGCCCTCAAGTCATACTATGTTGTTGAACCTGTTGAATGATTAGCTTCTTGTTCCACATAGGGCAAAGATTTCTTACCGGGCATTTTTCATGTAGCGGGTTCAGGGCGCGGCAGTACTTCCGCCCAAGCTGTATCAGGAGCGTGTGAGCCTCCACCTTCCTTCCGTTTGGAGTTATTCTTTCAAGTTTGGCTTTGACTCCCTCATAATCGTCTTTAGCGGACGCGAAGCCGAGCCTCTTGGAAACCCTGAAAACATGCGTGTCCACGGCAATGACATCCCTGCCACCAGCGAAGGCCAGCACCACATCCGCAGTTTTGTAGCCAACGCCGGGAAGCGATAGTAGTTCTTTTCGGGCATCGTCAACAGGCATTTTCAAGACTTTTCCCAAGTCGCCTTCATACCTTTCTAGTACAGACTTGGAAATTTCCTTCAGGTGCTTTGCTTTCGCCTTTTGGAGCCCGGCTGATCGGATGAGTTTTTTTATTTCCGCGATGTCTCCTTTCGCAAGGCCATTCCAATTTTTGAACCTTTTTAGCAGGGTAGCCGAGGCCATGGCGGTGTTCCGGTCGTTGGTGTGTTGGGACAGGACGGTCCAGACCATGACCTCGTAAGGGTTTTTTTGTCTTTTCCATGGTTTGAACTCTTTCCCGAGCAAATCCAAAATTTTTCCTATTCGCTTGGTTTCGCTCCCCAGTTTTATATCCACAGACGCAATAGCGCGATTGGTGGAATACTTGGAGGCCATACAAATAATATACGCGGCGGTGCTATTGAGCTCTTCGGCTTTCGGGCTGGAGGCGCTCCTGCTTGCGTTTGGTGGAAAGCTCATGGTGCTCTACAGACGCAAAAGGAAACTTACATTGGCCTTGGCCACATTGGCTGGGCTGGCGGCCACTGTTCCGGCCGTTCTGACTTCTGTTTTATTTGGTTTTGGCGTAGTCTATTTTGGGGCAGTACTTTTCCTTTACCTCATTCTAGTGATTGTCGTCGCGCGTTTGTTCGGACCCAAATCTCTAAGGGCACCATCGCCTGAGCCTCCGAAAATTTCAGAGGGGGAGATGATTGAAAGCTTGGAAAAGCGGGGTCTCGGCGACCTAGTGAAAAAGAGTAAAAGGAAAAGAAGAGGCTAATTCCAAGTTCACACCAGCCAAACTCCGTGCGGAAAGAAGCTTGAAATTTACGCTTTTTCAGGGCCTTGTTCTGGTTCGCCCACCGGGTAGCGCATGATGGCAAGGCGCGCAAGCCCAGCCTTTTCCGATATCTGCAGGGGTAGGTCTTCCAGCTGTCTCAAAACTTCGGCAGTTTGCGAGATTAGCCGTTGCATGTCACCTTCCTCGCTGCCGCTGGTTGCAACCAGCGTCCTCCAGTCCATTTTGCCTCCCGCCCAGGCGTAAACTGCGGCAGCTCCCAAGTTTGCCTTATTTCTTCGCCCTCCTTCGAACGGTTCCGCAAAACCAGACGTTGCTATTTTGTGCCTTCTCTCCATGGAGTCAAGCTCAAAGGCAAGTCTTCTGATGGGGTTTAGGTCCAGCTTGGCAACGGCGAAGCGAGGCGCCCGTTCTATCATCAGCGCCGCCGCCCAGCCAGCAAGAACTTCTGTTGGGAGATCGTCCATCAGCCCCCGTCGGACGGCCTCCATTATCAGAAGAGATTTCTCGTGCCTGATGAGCACTCCCCAATCCCCGTCATCCGTAAGCGTCCATTCACTACCCAGATAACCAAGCGAACGCAGAAGTGCCGCCCTCTGTTTGAACTCATTCGCAAGCCTCTGCCGCACGAACTGGGCCCGGCGATGGCTTCGTCGCGCCGTTTGGTAGAATGCAAAGCTCTTGTCAACCACCTTCAAAGCCTCTTCATAGCCCCGGCTCGCTAGCAGGTTCAGCACCTGATAGTACTGGATGCGGAAAGCCGACATCAGCTCCTCGGGCTCACTTTCGGCCAGCGCGATTGCCTGCCTCAAATCAGCCACTGCTTGCGGGACAACCAGGACAAATCCGACTTTATCTTTACCGCGCCGTCCCGCCCTCCCCGTCATCTGGTGGAATTCAAGGGCAGTGAGGGGGCGTTCGCCCGTCCTGTCTCCAACCCAAAGGGTCGGGAGCACGACGGTCCTGGCGGGGACATCCAATCCGGCCGCGAGTGTTGTAGTCGCGAACACCGCCTGCACCAATCCCTCCCTCAACATCCTCTCCACGGAAATTTTCCATGCAGTCATGTGTCCAGCGTGGTGTGGCGCCACCCCCGCGTCAATCAGTTGCCGCGCCATCTGGTGCTCTTTAATATGTGGAAAAGATTTGGCCAGCTCTGAAAAAGCGGCCCCCCTGTCTTCCAGTCCGTCATCCAGCCTTAACCCACGAAACATGCGGGCGGCCTGATCACAGTCGCGGCGTCTTGGAAGGAAAATAATGGCTGGCAGAAGGTTTTGCTGCTGGAGCATGCGAACCACCTGTACTGGATTGAAGTCACGCCAGAGCAGCTGCCTTGCCTTCCTGTTGGGTAAGCTGTTCAACACGTCCAATGGCAGAGCCCGGCCGAAGCGGTCTAGGATTCCATAGCGCAGAGGCACAGGGCGACCCTCACTCCCAACTAGAATCAGCGTTGGTTTTTTGCCTCTCACCACCTTCATCCACCCGACTAGCTCCTCTGCGTTGGCTATGGTTGCGGAAAGCAACAGAAGGCGACTCTCCGGTGGAGTGAATATTATCACTTCCTCCCAAGTTACGCCGCGTTCCGTCTCAGCGATGTAGTGTGCTTCGTCCAGCACTATGAAAGACGCATCAACCGCGCCGCTGTATAAGGAGTTGCGCAGGATCTCGGTCGTGGCAACTATGACGGGTGCATGTGGGTTTTCCCTTCTTTCGCCCGTAAGCAACCCCACGTTATCTTCTCCGAACAGTTTACGGAACCTGTCGTATTTCTGGTTGCTCAGCGCCTTGAGAGGAGTCGTGTACCAGCTCCGCTGTCCTCTCGACAGGAAATCTGCTATGGCTTGTTCAGCTATCCAAGTCTTGCCGCTGCCTGTTGGTGCAACAACCATCGTGTCGTTCACCATCACGGATTGTAGGGCCCTTGACTGGAAGGGGGACGGGACAAATGGTCGTGGTTCCGCTTCACCCATTCCTGACAGGAAATCTTTCATTAGAATGTGAGTGTCATGTCTTTTCAATCGATCATTCTCCATCCAGAGATTTTTACGTGGGCCGTTTCTTTCATCTTATGCCACGGTATTTTTTGTTCAGCTCCACCACAAGCACACTTACTGGTCTGAAAGCAGATTTGTAAGGTGCCAAGTCTTTGTTCACGGCGCGCCAGAGCTCGTCAAGTTCTTTGGATTTTATTCCCCGCTCCCGATATTTTATTGCTTGAACCAGCATTGAGAGGTAATCCGCCGAGCGCACCAGTCTTGCCTCCGTCGATTTTCCTTTTTCATACTCCTCCCAGATTCCCAAGTAATCTTTTCTGTTTGGAAGCCCGTGCAGCATCTCTTCCAAGGCGCTTCGTTCCATTTCTCTCTTCCTTCCGGTGCCGAGATGTGTCAGTGCAGTGTGGGGATAATCTCCAGTCAAGGCCTCCGCCCAGTCGTGGATTATTGCCATGCTCAGGGCCCGACCGAGATCAAGCTTCACCTTTCCCCCAAGTTCTCCGGCCAGCAGCATGGTAACCGCAGCGACATCGAAGCTGTGCTGCGCGACATCTTCAACCTCCGCAAGAGGGACGTTGCAGAACAGCCACCCGGTGCGCGGCAACCTGTCAAGGTTTTCCAGCTTATCCAGCAAATCGCTTTTCATCAGAAAAACTGTGTTTTTGGTGGATTTGATGATTTTGGTAAGTATCCTACATCCTCTCCATCAGTGCACCGACCATGAGCGGAAGCAAGACAGTTGCGTCGCCCTCTACAGTGACGTGTTTGGCTTTTTCCTTGAGCTTGCCCCATGAGACAGCTTCTCTGGTTCTGGCCCCGCTAAGGCTTCCGTCCCACTCAGTGGCAGTTGTGATGTACACGGCGTAGTCAAGCCCAGCGCGGAACTGGTTCCACCATAGGGTGTGGTGTTTGCTGATTCCGCCGCCGATCATAAGCGCCCCGGCCCTTTTCGCCGAGAAAACCACATCGGCCAGCTCCTGTTGTTCCTTGAACTGGTCGAGCCTGAATCCCCGGTGGTCCTGCCAGAAAAGCCACAGCTGGCTCCCGAACGCCCCGTCGAATATTCCAGGAACGTAGATTGGTACCTTGTTTTTCCAGGCCCGATAAAGGATAGAATCTTTGTTATCCACCCGCTTTCCAAACTCCCATATCAGCTCCTTTCCAGTCAACTCGCGTCGTCCTTCCTCCCAGAGTTCTCGGAGGATCGGTTGCATTTTTTCCTCAAGCACAATCCCGTAGCTTTCGTTCGGCACTAAAACATTCCCAAGGCGGTTTATCCCGGCGCGGCGAAGCTTGCCATCGTCCATCATGAAGTCTCCGTGATAATATGGCTTCCAGGAGCGGGCCAGATCATGGTCAAGAGTCCCGCAGGTGGTTATTACCAAATCAACCAGCTTGTTTTTCACAAGCTCTTTGATGACCCCGCGGCATCCAGTCGCGACTATGCAGGCGGGGAAAGAAAGAAATTTCACGCAGTCCTTGTCTCGCTGCATCTGCTCAAGGATGTCCACGGCAGCGGAAACGTTTTTTGCAACGAAGCCTCCCCCGGCACCCATCTGTCGCACAAGTTCGTCGGAGGTCATCCCCTTCCGCAGGGAGATGTCCGAAACCCGGCGGCCCAAATTCTTGACCATTTAATCAACAATTAATTGTGGCCGAGGTTTTAAATCGTTCCAAAACTACCCGCCGGGCCGAAAGCGTTTAATTGAACCCGTACAGAACTATAACTGGTGAAGTGATGGAAGGTCCAATGGAAAAGGAACTGGTCGGGAAAGTGACCCACTATTTCTCAAAAATAGGGGTTGGGGTCATAGAACTCTCCGATGTGCTCAAGGCGGGGGACAAAATTTCAGTGGAGGGGGCCACAACAAACTTCCAGCAGGTAGTTCAGTCGATGCAGATAGAGCACAAAAATGTGCCGCAGGCGGCCAAGGGCCAGTCAATAGGCGTAAAGCTGGAGCAGCGCACGAGAGAGGGGGACCTAGTGTTCAAGCTGGGTTAACTTTTGCCTGACTTCAACTTATCAAAAACCCGATCTGCCAGCTCAAGGAAAGCCCGCGCGGCCGACGACTTTGGCGCGTGTCTGACAACTGGAACTCCCGCTGTCAGGCTTTCCCTAACTTTTTCATCATCTGGAACCGTCATGAGCAGCGGCCAGCCTAGGTTATTCTTCACCTCCGAAATTGGAACCTCGTACTTCTTTCCCCTGACTTTGTTCAGAACAACGCCCATTACAGGAACTCTGTAGCGTTCGGCCGCCCTGAATGTTCTGAGTGTGCTCGCGATTGTCGGTATCTCTGGGTTTGTTACTATTAGCATGTCGTCACAAGCCTTTATTGCCGCGATTGTTTCAGTCCCAAGGCCAGGCGCCGAGTCTACTATTATCAGCTTGTAGTTTTTTCTGAGTGGTTCCAGCACTGTTTTGAAATCTACAAGTGGAGTGTCTCCCTCATAGGCGAGCGATCCAGGAATTGCGTGCAGCTTTTCTCCCACTACATGTATCGCCTTTTCAACTGGCGCCGCCCCCGTCAAAACGTCATGCATGCTGGTCTCGACATCTATAATTCCAAGGTGAAGACCAAGGTTCGGCGCCGAGAGGTTTGCGTCCACAACCAGCACTCCGCCATCGATTTTTTCGCTAAGAACAGAGCCAACGTTTGACACTGTAGTGGTCTTTCCCACCCCCCCCTTGCAGGAAAAAACACCCAAGATTTTTGCTCTTCGCGGGGTTATTTCCGGGCGTCTGCCTCTTTCTTTGAATTGGCTGACAATCTCTCTGGTTTTTATTGTCTTTTTTCCAGAATTTTGCAACTAATCACTCACGAGTTTCGAGCCGTTCTTTAATTCATCTACAGTCCTGATGCCCGCCTCTTTTCCAGCCTCGGTGAGCATGAACTGTGTCACTAGTCCCTCGGTTCTTTTTGTAATGAGTCCGTCGTTCAGAAAAGACGTCAGTATGTTTTCCATGCGTTCGGGGTTGGGAGAAAAGCCCCTTGACAGAAGTATAGAATTAATCAGCTCATACCAGCTCATAGGCCCACGCGAATATAACATCCACAGTACCAGTTTGTCAAGCTTGCTTGATAGCGAAGCCAAATCGTTCCCGTTCAAACTACGATGACTTTCCACCTCGTTCCCCCCTATTTGCCTTTTTCTTCAACCTTTTTAATATAACCAGGTCCCCCTTGTAAGCAGTCTTTTTAGCCGGAGCAGGCTTCAGCTTCTCCACTTTGGCATGCGGAATGCCTGGCGCGGAAGCCTCGCGGAGACGTTTAACGGCAGTCGCCATATCCTTTTCAGCTTCAGGCGAAGGCGGTGCAGTTTCTCTTCCAACATCTTTTTTAAGTTTTTTTACAGAGACGAACATCCTCCTTGGCCGAATCAGGAACCAGTAGACTAGCGAAGCGGCGATTATCCCCCCTATAAGGATAAGGATGCCGGCAACGGTTGGGGGTTGGCCGGAAGGCCGCCCTGCTATGGCAAATGTGGAAAGCCCATCGGTCTGCGACACGTAAGTCAGTGTTTCTCCGGATTCTGTCAGCTGGGTGGCAAGCTCATTCCAGCTGTTGTCCAGCCTCAGCAGCACAACATCGTTTTCACCGACATGGTTCTGTTCAAGCCAGACCCGAGGAACTTTGAACTCTATTTCAGCTCGTGTGGCTAGGCGCTGCGCATCTAATTTTAGGTAGGTGTAGACGACATGCTGTGGAGACAACGGTGGAGGCGTGGCCAGAACGTCTATTGTTATGATCACATTTTCAGGCTGGTTGTCGAACCAAGCAGTTAGCCTTCTGACGGGCAGGTCGGTGGTGAAAACATTGCGGACATAACCTTGGTTGTCAACAGCTACCGCTACCGGTGCGGGCACCACCAGCGTTAGGGCCAGGCAAACTACGCAGAATTTTACCCGCCAACTTGAGATGTAATCCCCAAATCCACTTCATTTGTTTCTTTTTATTGCAGCGCAATCTTGGCCTTGTTTCAAGTTTTTTCGAAACATTTAAAACCAACGCTGGGGAAAGTTTATTGCATGAAGAAAAATGAGCGGGTCATCAGGCAGGTACTTTATTTAGTGTTTGAGCAAAACAAACGGTTCATGAACCAGAAGGCGATATCTGAAGCATGCCACGTCTCTCTCGGGACGGTGAATCCAATCATCAATAAGCTGGAGCGATTGGGCGCCATAGAGAAGAAACCACTCGGCTTCTCAGTCAGCGATGTTGGCAGAATTCTGATGTACTGGGGCAGCACCCGCGACATTTACCAGGACATAGTTTACACCACCAGCAGCCACCTTCACCCCAGAGAGATAGAAAAGAACCTGCCGCACGGGTCTATTTTAACGGCATATTCTGGTTTCAGGGCCAAGTTTGGTTCAGCGCCCTCCGACTATGGGTTTGTACATGTTTATACGGATTCAGCAGAAATGCGCCGGCGGTTTCCCATCAGGAGAGGACGACCAGACAACATAGTTGTTCTCAAGCCAGACGAACACCTTCGGAAACTTAGCCAGGGGGGGGTTGTGCCCATGGGGCAGCTTTATGTCGACCTCTGGCAGCTTGGGGCCCCAGCCAAAATATTTGTTGACGAGCTGTCCAAGCGTATGAAGTTGACAGAAGTGGAGGCCATGAAAGGCATAATAAAAAGAGCACGGGAAAAACCGGTCTCCTAAACCCGGCAGTTATCTGTTCAGTCTTTTTATGTCGATTTTGAGCGAGTGGACAGAACACGAGATGCACGGGTCATAGCTGCGGATGAGCATCCCGCTCAACTTGGCGAGCTCTTCATCCGGCGAGTCTATCCGGCCCTCCACAAGTACTTTGAGCATTTCTTCCATGTTTGCGAGGTTTTGCGCCGTTGGAGGGATTATCCTAGCCCGCTTTATCCTTCCGGAGGCATCAAGCTCGTACTCATGGTAAAGCATGCCCCTCGGCGCCTCGGTTATCCATGTCCCCTTCGATGCTTTTGGTTCTACTGGAACTCTGCTCCTCAACGGTTCTTTATAATCTTCCAAGATTCCCACGGAATCTTCGATTGCATTTATAGTCTCAAGTATCCGCGCAATGTTTTGTGTGAAGACATTTCTTTCATCAACAGCATCGGCGTACCTCTTGGGAACAGGACGCAGAGAGTCCAGGTTCAGCTTTAACCTTGACAGTGGCCCAACAAGGAACGTGCTTCGGCCCTTAACTCGGGCATGGTAAGCCGTGGAGTGAGGGACCTGGTATTCCTCAATGTTGTTGCAAAAATCCCCCTGCTTTATGTGGAGCCCCTTGTTAGACATGACATCTCCGGCGCTCATGGGGTACTCCTCCGGATCCCACAGAGACGCCACTTCAACGTCGTGGTCAAGCTCTGGCATGGCCACCTTGTCCAGAACCCACTCTGTCACCATCTGCATGTTTTTCTCAACTTCTTTCAGCGGCTCAAGCATAGCTTTCAGCTTGCCGGCAGAAGGCAGGCCAGTGAAGCCGCCCACGCACGGGCTGATCGGATGCGTGGCCCTTCCCCCTATCAGCGCCATTATCTTGTCCCCCACGTTTTTTGTTTCAAGTCCGATTTTGACGATGTCCGGGTGTTCTTTCAAAAGCCCCAAAACATCATTTTTGCCGAAGAAGTCTGGAAGCGCGAGAAGGAAGAAATGGAGGGCGTGGCTCTGTATCCACTCCCCGCAGTATAACAACCTTCGGACTGTTTCTATATCCTCGTCAACCTCCACCCCGAAGGCATTTTCAATGGCTTTTGCGGAACTCATCTGGTATGCAACGGGGCATATTCCGCAGATTCTGGCAGTGATGTCCGTGACGTCCTTATAGCTCCTTCCAACAAGGAAGGCCTCGAAGAATCTTGGCGGCTCAAAGATGTTGACCTCTGTCTCAATCTTGTCGTCCCTTATCTCCACACGTACTCTTCCCTCACCCTCAACCCTCGTTAGAGGGTTTACCCCAAAGACTCTGCCGCTCAAACATCCACCTCCCTGAACCTGCGTGAGAAGCCGGTGAACTCCCTGAACTTGTGCTGTATTTCATAATCTTCGAGGCCAATTTCCTTGAATTTGTTCTTCAATGAATCCGGGTTTATCTCCTCCATGGGACCAAAGCAGGAGTAGCAGTCCCGCCTATAGGAAGGACACAAGGCCCCACAACCTGCCACAGTCACCGGCCCCATGCACGGCAGCCCTTTTCCAACAAGGACGCAGATGTTGCCAAGCCGCTTGCATTGAATGCAAACGCTCTGCCTTTCTATCCTCGGCCGTTTTCCCGAAAAAAGTGAGGCCATCAAGTCGATCAGGTAAGTTTCATTTATCGGGCACCCCTGAATCTCGTAATCCAGCTTGACGTGTTCAGATATCGGAGTGGATTTTTCAAGCGACTCTATCCATTCAGGGCGTTTGTAAACGATGTCTGAGAACTCTTTCATGGAGCCCCAGTTCCTGAGGGACTGAATGCCGCCCGCCGTGGCGCAGGCCCCGATGGTGACCATCAACTTGGATTGTTCCCTTATCTGCTTCACCCTTTCAATGTGTTCAGGGACGGAGACCGAGCCCTCAACTAGAGCTAGGTCGTACGGCCCTGGCAGTTTTGTGTCGGTGGCCTCAGCAAAATATCGGATGTCCACATTTTCGGTAATGAACAGCGGCAACTGCTCCACAGCTCTGATTACAGCAAGCTGGCAGCCGTCGCACGAGGCAAACTTGAAGACCCCAAGCTTCAACTTCTCGGCCACTCTAAACCCCCTTTACCCCCAGCAGCCCGGCCAGCTGCTTGTACGTGAATACTGGACCGTCCTTGCAAACGAAGTACCCGCCGAACTGGCAGTGGCCGCACAGCCCTATGCCGCACCTCATCCGTCTTTCCATCGAAAGAAAAATCCTGTCCGCCGAGATGCCACGCTTGACCAGCTCCTGCGATACTATTTTCATCATTATCTCCGGGCCGCAGACAATGGCCACGGTGCTGTCGTGTTTTATCTCTATTTGATCGAGCAGGGTGGTGATGAGTCCGACGTTGCCCTTCCATTGCTCGTCGCCCCTGTCAACAGTCACGCGAACCTCTCCACCCAATTCGCACCACGTGTCGTACTCCTCGGGGAACATCAGGTCTGAGGGACTCCTAGCGCCGCATAGCACCTTCACCGAACTGTATTTTTTCCTATTTTTCAGCATGTGGCGGATGGCGGGCCTCAAGGGGCAAAGGCCTATCCCACCGCCTATCACAATCACATCTTTACCTTCTGTTTTTTCTACTGGCCACCAACTACCGTAAGGCCCGCGCAGGCCAATTATGTCGCCTTCCTTCAGGGTTGAGATAGCCTTGCTTATGTATCCCACAGACCTGACGGTGTGCCCAATTTGCTCTTCATCAGGGGAAGAGGAGATGGATATCGGAGCCTCGCCCACGCCATATACATAAAGCATGTTGAACTGCCCCGGCTTGAAGGAGTATTTTTTTCTCTCTTCGGGATTTACAAATTTTACAGAAATTGATATGGTGTCTTTTGTGTGTTGTATTTTTTCGACAACTTCCACATTTTTCAGTTCCCAGCTGCTTGGATTCAAGTCATGTCCCTCCTCAACAGTTTCTCGTTTTCAGTAATGTCAATTCCGACCGGGCACCATGTTATGCACCTGCCGCAGCCAACGCACCCGTACACTCCATATTGGTCGACCCAGTAAACCAGCTTGTGCATCATCCACTGCCTGTACCTGTCGGTTATTGTCGGCCTGACGTTCCCTGTGGCTATTTCCCCGTGATCTATGCTGTAGCAGGAGTCCCACAACCTTCTCCTAACAACTTCATTCTCCTTCAAATCAATGATGTCAAGTACATCATTGCAGAAGCAGGTGGGGCAAACCATCGTGCAGTTACCGCAACTTAAGCAGGTCTCGGCCGCCTTTGACCAGAGTGGGCTCGCGATCCTCTTGTAAAGGTCCTCTCTGAGTGTGGTCGTGTCTATGTACTTCACCATTTTCTCAGCAGTTTCGTCTACCAGCCTGTTGGCGCGGTTTATTTCGTCCAACGTGGCAGGCCTCATTTCAACGTTTTTCATCGCTTCTGCTCCTTTGTTGCTCCCGACCCTTACAAGGAAGCAGTCTTCCAGCTCGGTTAGCGCAATATCGTAACCGTTTTTGATTTGTGGTCCAGCGCCCATGGAAGCGCAGAAGCAGTGCTCCCCCGCTCTCGTGCAGGTGACCGCCAACATGAAAATTTCTTTTCTTATGGCGAGGTACGAGTCGTCGGGGAACTCCCCCCCCGCGAAAATCTTGTCAAGAACTTTCAAAGCCGTGAGGTCACAAGCCCTTAACCCCACGAAAGCCTGCTTTTTCGGATCAATTTTCAGAGGGCGGCAAATGAGCCGGTTGTCTTTTCTGCTAACTTTCATCAAATCAATCTCCGGCAAGAAAAGGAACCTTTTGATTGAATTTTGACCATTGACATAAGCAAAATAAGAATTCCCCTCCTTTTTGGTTTTGTACCACCCCGGCCCTTGGACGTCAATGTACCCGATGGGTAGGTCTTTTGTTGAATTTATTTCTGCCAGCAGCATTTGCCCGTCTTTCAAAGTTGGGCCAATCAGGGAATATCCAGAAGACTTCAAATTATTGAGAATGGTGTCCAGACCTTCCTTAGGTATTGCATAGATTTGCCATCCTCGTGCTTCAGCATCAATGTGTGGGACGTATTTCATTAATTATCTTTTAAATCAGCGCACCCCGTATTAAAAGATTTACTAAACATCAAATGAAACAAAAAAGAAAAATAGGGAAGAGGGGTTAAACGTCGAAGCCCCTCAGAGTCTTTCTTCCGTTACCCTTCGCCCTCTCGATCGCCCGCTTGGCCCTTCGGGCTATAAGAGCGTCGAGTTCCTTGAAGAAGTCTTCGCTTGCCCTCATTCCCTTTATCAAGCTTCTTACAGCAGATTTCACTATGTATGCCATTTATCCACCTCCAATTGCTGGATAATTGTGAGTTCCGCGGTATTTAAGCATAATCGTGGGATTTGGCCAAAATGGCACTGTTTTGCAATTTTCGCGTATTTAGAAGTTCTGCGCAATTCAGGCCGAGCCACGTTTTATTCGACTTTTCAGCTTTGCAAGCTCTCCCTTCGACATCTCGTAGCTTTGCTCAAGCGTCGGGAACTTTCCATCCTTAACCTCTCGTTTGAATTTTGTCAGCGCCCGCGATACTGCCCCGTCAAGTTTTGCATAGCGCTTCACAAACTTTGGCAGAGTTGCTCCAGTCAGGCCAACCAGATCGTGGAAGACAAGAACTTGGCCGTCGCAGTATGGGCCAGCGCCAATCCCGATGGTTGGAATTTTTAGTCTTTCCGTTATGAGCTTAGCCAGCTGCCACGGTACGCACTCCAGCACCAGGCTGAAAACGCCCGCCTCCTCAAGCTTTTTCGCATCTTCAACAATAGTCTGCGCCGCTTTCACGGTTTTCCCGCTCACCTTGTATCCTCCCAGCTGGTGGATCCATTGAGGAGTGAGCCCCAAATGTCCCATCACAGGAACTCCCGAGTCGATCATGGCTTCTATCTTCGCCGTTACCCCTCGCCCGCCTTCGACTTTCACGGCCCGGGCGTGTCCCTCTTTCAAAAAGCGCCCCGAGTTCCGAATCGCATCTTCTGCCGCCGCTTGATATGACATGAACGGCATGTCTCCGACCACAAGCGCCCGCTTCGACGCTTTTGCAACAGCTTTTGTGTGGTGAATCATCTCATCCATTGTTACGGAAAGGGTGTCTTGGTGTCCGAGCACAACGCTCGCCAGCGAGTCGCCCACCAGCAGCACATCCACCCCAGCTTCATCCGCAAGCCGAGCCGTGAGGTAGTCATAAGCGGCCAACATGACAATGCGCTCGCCTCGGCCCTTCATCTCGCGGAGGGAGGCAGTCGTTACTCTTTCCATTCAACCATTCATACCTGAAACCTGGCAAAATAAAGCTGTTGAAAGTGTTTTTAGCCGGGCGGGGAGAGTTACCCTTGTGGTTGAGTGGTCGGAGGTTACATGGGGCAGCTGCTCCGCGTCGACCTGTCGCGGGGGAAAACAATCGCGCAGCCGATTGACCTGACTATTGCTTATAACTTCCTGGGTGGCAGGGGCTACTCGGCAAAGCTACTTCATGATGAGCTGAAGCCGGGTATTGACCCGCTTTCTCCAGGGAACAAGCTGGTTTTCATGACGGGGCCACTCACTGGAACGACCTTCCCCGGCGCAGGCAGGACCGCGGTAAGCGCGAAGTCGCCCCTGACTGGTACTGTGGCGGACTCCCTGATGGGCGGCGCCTTTGGCACGTTTCTAAAGAGAGCTGGTTTTGACGGGATAGTTGTGGAAGGAAAATCCGAAGTCCCAGTCTATCTTCATGTAGACGACGGCATGGTGGCAATTCACAGCGCAGCGGATCTGTGGGGAAAGAGCACCATCCAGACAAGAAAAGACCTTGAGGAAAGGCACAGAGGTGCATGGGTTGCGGCAATTGGCCCGGCCGGAGAGAACCTCTCAAGCATCGCGTGCATCTACACGGGCGCGAAAGCGGGGAGGGAAGGCATGGCTGGCAGGTGCGGTCTCGGCGCCGTCATGGGTTCGAAAGGGCTGAAGGCGATAGTCGTGAATGGCAGCAAAAAGCTAGATGTGGTTCACGAGAATGCCTACAGAAAAATCATCGAAAAAATCAGGCGCACCGTGGAGACGCACCCCATAACAGGAATGGACGGGAGCTTGGGCCGATTCGGGACCTCTCTTTTGGTGCACAGGATAACGGCAGCGGGGATGCTGCCGGTAGATAACTTTTCAGGCAGGAGGATCACATTCGAGGAGGCCGACAGGTTCTGCGGCGAAACAGTAAAAGAAAAGTACCTTGTTAGAAAAACAGCCTGCTTTGCGTGCCCGACCGCCTGCGGGAGGTGGGTGAGGGTCGGCGATTGGGAGGGGAAGGGGCCTGAATTTGAAAACACCATCATGCTGGGGCCGAACTCTGGGTTCCTTGATTATGAGAAGGAGATAGTCCCGCTAAACAGGATGTGTGATGAACTCGGGATAGACGCAATTTCAGCTGGCGTGATTCTGGGCTTTGCGAGGGAAATCGGGAAGGTCAATGGCTTGGAGGACGCGGAGACTCTGTTGAAGGATATTGCAGGAGGCAAGTCGGAGTTTTCGAAGGGACTGGCGGCGGCAGCCGGAAAAATAAAGAGCAAGGCGTTGGCGCCGCACGTGAAAGGACTGGAGCTACCAGCCTACGACCCTCGGGGAGCAAAAGGGATTGCCTTGGCGTATGCAACCTCAAACAGGGGGGGCTGCCATCTCAGAGCCTACACCATCGCCCCGGAGATCGTCAGCAACCCGGAGTTTGTTGACCCCAACTCGGAAGATGGCAAGGCAAGGCTTGTCGTCAAGATGCAGGACGCGTTCGCAATTTATGATTCCATGGTTGGATGCAAGTACCACGGTCTTGCCCTTTTCACGACATTGGACTACGAGCTGGACGACATCGCGAAGCTCCTGACCGCCGTGACCGGCCTGGAGTGGACCAGCAAGTCGCTGCACGAGGTCGGGTCTAGAATAAACAATGTTGAGAGGATGTTTAACTTACGAGAAGGATTCAGCTCGGTCGACGACAGGCTGCCAGTCCAATTTGGGATAGACCTCTCGAGGATGTTGCGCGATTATTACTCGGAAAGGAAGTGGGGGGCAAAGGGTGCGCCGAAAGCCCGGCCGCTTCTCAAAAAGCCGAAGAAAGCTGAGGCGGTGGAAGTCGTTGGTGACCCGTTTGATCGTTTGAACTTCCCTGAGCTCCAAGTCGCGCTTGACATGGATGCCGAAATCCCAACGATAGCATCTGTGGCGAAGCAGGTCTACGAGGGAGGTTCCAGAATAGTTGAGGCCGGAACGCCATCTGTGAAGAGGCACGGCGTGGACGCCCTCATCCCCGCGCTGAGAAAAGCCGCACCGGACGCACTGCTGGTGGCGGATCTTAAGACGATGGATGTCGGGAACCTGGAGGCGAGGATAGCCTTCAGGGCCGGGGCGGACGTCGCGGCGGTCCTTGCAATAGGCGGGAGGACAAAGGTCATCGAGGCCGTGAGCGAGGCGGAGCGATGGGACAAGGCAGTATTAATAGACCTGATAGACTGCCCGGACCCACTCGAGATGATTGAAAGCCTTGTCCGCCACCTGAAGGGGCAGGAGGGCCGCGTCATCCTATGCCTCCACAGAGGGATAAGCGAGCAGCTGAAGGGCAGGGGAATTTACGAGCAGACCGCACTCATATCCGAAGCCAAAAAGCGGGCCGGAAGGTTCACTCTTGCTGTTGCTGGTGGTTTGAAGGAAGGGGTGGTGAAGGACGTGGTGAAGGCCGGGGCCGACATATGCATCGCCGGCAGCGCGGTATACAACTCCACGAACCCGAAGGAAACGGCGAGAAGGATACTCCAAGAGATGAGGGAAGCTCGCGCTGCATGAAGGTCTGCAAAGGTTTTAGTGTTTGGCTTTCCATGTGTGAGTGATACAATGTTGATTAATGAGGAAATCGTGAAGTTGGCCGGGCTAGAGGAAAAATCCCTGATTTTGCTCAGCGAGCCGGACAGGGTAATCCACTTCAGGCTCCGCGAGCATGTCCCGCCCGGCTACAAGGTTTTGCACGCTTACGTGGTTTACCACAACTCAGCTAGGGGTCCACCTTGCAAGGGAGGGGTTAGAATGGCAAGTCATGTCACATTGGAGGAGACGACCCAGCTTGCCGAGATAATGACTTACAAAAACGCGCTGATGGATTTACCGTTTGGAGGGGGGAAGGCAGGTATAGCTGCCCCAAGCGATCTGCCTTCAGAACAAAAGAAAGTAATAATGGAGGGCTTCGCCCACGAGATTAGGTACGAACTCATTTCCGGGAATTACGTGCCCGCGCCGGACCTCGGGACTGGACCTAGGGAGATGGCCGCCATCTTTGCAGAGACCCACCTCAGGGAGTGCGTGACAGGAAAGCCGGTTGGAATCGGGGGGCTGCCCGGCAGAGAGGAGGCCACCGGTTATGGAATTTCCGTGGTTGTTGAGCGGGCCGTGAAGGAGTTCCTTAAGAAGGAACTACGGGACGTGACGGTGGCCGTGCAGGGATTCGGGAACGTGGGGAGTTGGACATGCAGTTTCCTGGCCGAGAAGGGAGTAAAGGTAGTTGGGGTGACTGACAGCAAAGGGGGGGTGATAAACAGGAATGGAATAAACATCGCGGAGCTCAGGAAGTGGGTGAAAGAGCGCGGATCCCTTAAAGGATACAAAGGGATCGAGCTCAGCAACGAGGAACTTTTCAAGCTTGACGTGGACATCCTCATTCCCGCGGCCACCGGCGGCGTAATCAACGAGACAAACGTTGGGACGGTCAATGCAAGTCTTGTGATAGAGGGGGCCAACGCTCCGACAACCAAGGCGGCGGACGATATCCTCAAGAAAAAAGGCGTGGTTGTTGTCCCGGACATCCTCGCGAACGCCGGTGGAGTGGTCGCCAGTTATGACGAGTGGAGAAAGGGGAAGTCGGGGAGCAAGACAAAGAAGGAGGAAACTTACGCAACGATAAAAGGAACGCTTCTTGAGGTCTTCGACGAAGTTCTGGACACCTCATCCAAAGAAAACATCTCGCTGAGGAAGGCTGCCCTGCTGACGGCGACAAACAGGCTCGTCGATACAATGAGAGGAAGAGGTTGGCTCTAAAGACGGGCATGTTCAGAGTCATGTTTTGCTTTTTTTCAAAATTTTTACAAAAGATGTTATCTTGCCTTCGTAATTTCCGATCTTTATTTCTTTTGAACTCACGCCAACCCGCCCGATGATGACAGATTTTTTCGTCAGCCGCTCCACCTCCGCAAGTGGTTTTTCCACGTGGTCGCCTCCAGCCGTACAAAAAATACCCACTTTCTTTTTAGCCCAATTGTGGTTCGTCAGATAAGTCCGAACGGCTGGCGCAATGTTGTTCGCCCATGCTGGTGTTCCAACAACCACCAAATCGTATTTTTCCGGATTTTTCTTCACTTCAATTTTTGTCAGCTTCTCACGCTTGGCGTCCATCCCTGCAGCAAGCCACCTGATTGGCCTAAGCCCCAGCCTTTTTTTCAGGTCTATGATTTCGTCAGAATCAGCGTTCAGATGTTTTGCGATGGTTTCCCCGACTTTTTTGGTCGTGCCAGTTCTGGAATAGTATGCAACGAGTATTTTCATTCTGTAGCCGTCTCCCGTCTGTAATTTAGACCTTCATTGCACATACATATTTTATTAATCAAACATGTTGTAAATAGTGGTCCCCATGGCTGAGAACATTGCGGAAAAAATGTCCGAAGCGATGCGCGAAGTCTCGGTTGCCGAGTTTTTTGAAAAAAACAGGCACCTTCTTGGGTACGAAAACCCTACCAAGGCGCTGATAACAGTGGTAAAGGAGCTTTTGGACAATTCTCTGGACGCGGCCAACGAAGCCGGCATTTTGCCCACAATAAAAATAAACGTTGCGTCCATTTCCGAAGACAAGTTCAAAGTCACGGTCAAAGACAATGGCCCGGGAATAAGGGACGACAAGGTGCCATATGCATTCGGCAAGCTGCTTTACGGCAGCAAATTCTATCGGCTCCTCCAGTCCCGCGGGATTCAAGGGCTGGGTGGTCACGGCGCGGTGCTTTACTCGCAGCTGACGACGGGGCGGCCGGCGAAGATCACCACAAGCATCGGCAAGAAGACCCATTATTTTGAGATGGTGATCAACGTTTCGGAAAACGAGCCGCAGATTCTCAGGCATGAGGTTATGGAAAATCCAGAAGGCTGGCATGGCCTGAAGATTGAGTTGGAGCTGGAGGGCAGGTACGTTGAAGGCAAACAGTCCATGCTTGAGTACATAAAACAGACCCACATGGCTAACCCCTATTCGCAAATAACATTTGATGGCCCGAATGGGAAATCAGTTTACAAAAGATTGTTAAGCAAAATGCCGAAGCAGCCGAAGGAAATAAAACCGCACCCTTATGGCGTGGAAATCGGCGTTTTCAGAAGGATGCTGGCCGCGACCAAAGCCAAGACTGTGACAACTTTTCTCACAGAGGATTTTTCCAGGGTGGGCAAAAGGTCCGCGCTTCAGATTCTGAAAGCCGCAAAGGTAGAACCCAAAAAGAAACCACTTGAGGTTTCGCACGAAGAATCGGAAAGAATCCACAAGGCTATACAAAACGTGAAGCTAATCGCCCCCCCAACCGATTGCCTGTCGCCTCTTGGAGAAAAGCTTCTGGAGGAGGGGTTGAAAAAAGACACCGGCGCGGAATATGTAGTCGCGGTTACACGGCCGCCGAGCGTTTACCGCGGCAATCCATTTCTTGTCGAGGTGGCGATGGGATATGGAGGAACTCTCGCCGCAGATCAAACAGCGCAGTTGTTCAGGTTCGCGAATAAAGTGCCGTTGCTGTACCATCAGTCGGACTGTGTTACAACCGAAGCCGTGAAGGAAGTCGATTTCAGGAGGTATGGATTCAGCCAGCCGTCCTCATCGCTGCCAGCCGGCCCTCTGGCAATACTGGTGCACTTCGCGTCAGTGTGGGTACCTTTCACATCGGAGGGCAAGCAGGCAATAGCAAACTACCCGGAAATTTTGAGGGAAATAAAGCTCGCCTTGCAGGACGCGGGAAGGAAGTTGGGCTCGTATGTGAACCAAAAGGTCCGGCAGACGCAGATGCAGTTAAGAAAGGAGCTGTTTGAAAAGTACTTGCCTGAGCTTGCCGAGTCCTTGGCGAAGCTGACCGGCAAAAGCAAAGATAAAATTATCAGAGACTTGGAGAAGATAATGACAGAAAAAGATGTTAGGGGCGAGGAAAAATCAGAGGCCGCCGAAAAAGATGTTGAGGGAGTGAAAAAATCCGAGGAGGGAGAAATAGATGAAGACGTCGGACGCGAGGAAAAATCTGAAGAAGCTGGGCAATGATGTGGTTGAGCAGATAGAGAAAAAGCAAAATCCGGCCCTGGATGTGCCGATAAGGTCATTGTCAAACATCAAGTTCAACCTAGAGACCAAAAGGATAGAAATGGGGCAGGCGGTGGCCAAGCGTTATTTTTTCAACATTGCCCACGTAAAAAAATTCACCCAGACGGTAGAAGTGGCAGCTCTTAGCAAAGAGCTGCTGGACGTGAACAAACACCTTAGCCTGAGGGAAGCTTACTACAGGATGAAAAGGACGCTGCCAAACTCCAACATAAACATTGTCGATGACCAAGTTGAATCAAATCAAGCGATAGAAGACCTCGAGCTCATAGCGGACGCCTCAAGAGAGCAATTGCACGTGAACGCGAACAAGATGGGTTCCGTCGCCGGCAATGTCGTCATCGAAGACAAAGGCGACCTTGTAGATTGGAGCAAGCTCGGCTCCGGGGGGTGGGCCATCCCGAGTAATGTGGAGGAGATACTTTTCAAAAAGGTGAAAGCGAAGTTCGTAATTTACATGGAAAAAGCGGCTGAGTGGGAACGGCTGCACGAAGACCGCGTTTGGGAGAAGCTGAACTGCCTGATAATGAGCTCCCAGGGGCAGGCCACAAGGGGCGTCAGGAGGCTGCTGCAGCGGCTGCACCTGGAACATAAATTGCCGATTTATGTGCTGGTGGATGGTGACCCCTGGGGGATATATATTTATTCTGTCCTAAAATTTGGCTCGATAGGTCTCGCCCACATCTCCGAGAGGCTGGCCATCCCGGGCTGTAAGATGCTGGGCTTGACGGCTGACGATGTAACTGAGTACGACTTGAAAAAACATCTCATCAAGTTTGAAGAGGTTGATTTGAGAAGGCTGGAGCAGGTCAAGAACTACGACTGGTTCAAAAACAATAAGGAATGGCAGAGGCAGTTCAAGCTGTGGAAGGAGTTGAACGGCAAGGTGGAGCTGGCGGCGCTGTCGTCCAAAGGCATCACCTTCATTTCGGACAATTACATACCAAACAAGATCAAAAACAAGCAGTGGCTGGATTAATTTTTCTCGCCGGGGACCAGAAGCTACCTTCTCGGGCCGTAGCTCCTCATTTTTTTCTTTCTCTGCAGGAACCTGTAGACTGTCGTGTGCTCAGACCCCTTGAGGAGCATCTCTATGGCCTCCCTTGAGACGGAGATTTGTTCGGCCGTCCCGATCACCGCCACGGTTTTTCCGTACACAGAAATATGGGTCCCGGTCTCCCTCTCCATGGCCTGCCTGGCCTTGCCTTCCTCGCCTATCAGTCTTCCCCTCATTCTCTTCAGAGTCTTTTCGGAGCCGCCGACGTAGTCCCTGATGTCCAGGACGTCCATGAACTGGTCCTCCTCAAAAAGTTTGAAAGCCCGCTCGGGGCTGAAGCCGCGCGAGATGGCTTTGAGCACATCGGAGGCTTTCAGGGCCCCCAAAGGGTCGGCCACGGCGTCAATCTTGACCTCTCCAGTTTCGCTGTCAAAAGTGATTTTAGACCCGGTTCTTTTTTCTATCTCCCGTTTGACCGAACCGTCTGGGCCTATCGCGGCGCCAATCCTTTCTTTTGGTATTCGTATGTACATCCGCGCACCACTCAGCGGCGGTGGCTGTCTTTGAAGGCAAGGCTTTCCGATGGCTCCAGCCTTCCGGAGTACTTTCCTTTAATGTCGTCGTAACCCATTTTTGCGGCCTTGTCCATCGTGTAGAAAAGGAGCTGGCACACCCTCATGCCGGGATAGAGCTTGACCGGGGATGGGTTCATGTTGAGTATCTCAAGGGTCACCGGAATCGGGCTTTTTTTGCCCGAGCCAGGGTTCACATGCCCGGACGAGATGTGGATGAAAACGCCCATCCTTGCGATGGAGGACCTGCCCTCTATCGATGCCACTAGATCGTTGGGCACAGCCACCCTTTCTTTCGTGACTCCGAGCACAAGTTGTCCGGACTGAAGCACGAACGGCTTGCCTTTTGTATCGATCAGGCGGGTGTTTCTCTTTATCGACTTTTGGTCATGCGGGTCGACCACGCCGTCCCCCCTGAATATCCTGAAGCTGCTCCCCAGGCGCAGGTCCACTTGGCTTGGTCCTATTAGCTTCTCATCAAAAGGATCAATTACAATTTCTCCGATTTTAACGTATGCGCGGATTTGCTCTCCAGACAGTACTGACATGGAGGTCAATGAAGACTGATTTCAACCCCACAAAAGTGTTGCGGTGGGAATGTCATGAAGCTTGGAACTCGTTTTATTGGCGCAGCGCTAAAAACATCGCCTCTAAACAGGAAAATTTTATATTTCATCAGCCCCATGAATTTTACAGGAAAGATAATGGCTCTATCCGAAGAACACTACAAGCAACTGGTGAAGTTTGCTAACTCTCAGATAGACAAGGCGCCGTTTCTGGTAAAAGACATAGCTAGATCCAAAATCAGAGATACACTTGCATCGAACACTTCTGATTCTTTGCTTGCCGATGCCCCTTTCATCTTGGACCATACTGTACGGGAAGTCTTGGATGCTCTAATTGATGCTGTGAAGAAGGGAGATATTTAAATAGGGGCATCACGATTTTCCTCAGCTTCACGTACCCGCGGGCCTGCTTTCCAGATAGGACGGTCACGTGAACCCTTGAAGCCGCATTTTGGCCTGAAAAACCCCGTGATTTGCTTGAACCTGCGAGGCGAGAACTGGTAAGAGTATTTATTAAGCTAAGTTGTGTATGTTGAGTTATATTTTCTGAGGAAACTTCTTGTAGCGGCGCCAAGCGCTATGTAGTCAGAATGGCAGCGATTGGTGCCGACCGCTGCGGACAGTCTTTTGTTGACAAG
>JBFMBF010000015.1:0-30820 GCA_040755315.1 Hadarchaeota archaeon (SeqCode)
GACCCCACCACCATTGCTAAACTTCAAGTCCAGGAATTGAGAGCCAAAAATTCTCGAGCACCTTTTTTAGCACTTCCTTTATTGCCCAACTTCCGATTGCAAAAAACCGTTCAATCTGCCCACGAATATCTGGATTTAGCTCCTAATTCCTCTTCGATTCTCAACAGCTGGTTGTATTTTGCATTCCTGTCGCTTCTTGCTGGCGCGCCAGTTTTTATCTGACCTGCATTAGTTCCGACAACCAAATCTGATATGAAAGTGTCTTCAGTTTCCCCGCTCCTGTGCGACACGACGGCGGTCCAACCGTTGCTGTGCGCCATTCTGATTGCATTTAGAGTCTCCGTGACAGTCCCTATCTGGTTCAATTTTATCAAAACTGAGTTGGCGCATTTTAGATTGATTCCTTTCTTTATTCTTTCGGTGTTTGTGACAAAGAGATCATCGCCCACAATCTGTATTTTATTTCCAAGTTTTTTCGTCATTTCTACCCAAGAGTCCCAGTCATCCTCCGCGTGGCCATCCTCTATACTGACGATTGGATAAGTTTCACACAGCTCGGCATAGAAATCAACCAACTCCCCGCCGCTGAAAGATTTGTCACCAATCTTGTAAACACCATCATAGAAAAATTCGCTTGACGCGGGGTCCAGAGCTATCTTTATCTTTCCTTCATGCCCGGCGTTCTTTACTGCCTCAAGCATGAAATCAAGGCGCTCTTTTACGTCCACAATCTGCGCTGGCGCAAACCCCCCTTCATCACCTACCAAGGTGGCCCCGGCCCCGTATTTTTTCTTGAGTAATTTTGCCAGCGCATGATAGCTTTCGGAAACCATCCTTATTCCTTCGCTGAAACTCTTTGCACCCGTAGGCACCAGCATGTGCTCTTGTATGGAATTTTGTTGGCCTGCATGCTTTCCACCGTTTATTACATTGCACAATGGTACGGGTAGCCTGTTCACCTTTACATCATAAAGATCTCCGATGTATTTGTACAGCGGAATCCTTTTTGCCGCCGCCCCTGCCCGTGTTACTGACATTGAAACAGGCAATATTGCATTAGCTCCGAGTTTTTTCTTGCCAGAAGTACCATCAAGTTGAATCATTAGCTCATCGATTTCCTTCTGGCGCGTGCAGTCCATGCCAACGATTTTTGGAGCAATCAAATTATTGACATTGCCAACCGCTTTCAAGGTGCCTTTGCCAAGGAACCTGCTGTTGTCCCCATCTCTCAATTCTAGTGCTTCATGCTGTCCCGCGCTTGCACCGCTCGGGACCATGGACCTGAACAACCCATCATCCGTTGTCAGGTCCACCTCAACAGTTGGGTTCCCTCTCGAATCAAGCACTTCCCTTGCTTTTATTGATTTTACTTTCATTTTTCATCCCCCTGCTCGATTGATTATTTCCTTCCAATTTGGTACTTTCTAGTTATTTAGTTATGGCCTTTTAAAAGCATGAAAAAACAAGACCTAGACGGCAAAGCTTCCATTCTAATCGCCCTCCATGTCGTCTTCTGCCTGCCACGTCTCCTCGCAGTCCGGGCAGATGCCGAGCGCGACAATGGATTTTTCCCTCCTCGCGCAACCCCTGCAGTACTGCTTCCCACATTCTGAGCAGCTCACCACGTCCACGCCCTCCGCCCCGCAAACGTCACATCGCGCCAAATTCCCAAAAAAACATACTGTCGCTCCCCAAAGATAACCCTTTTTTGGCCCCGCCGCCCCTCTATTTAAGGTAAACATGAGCATTGCAGAGTTTGCGGAAGGAGTGGGCCTGATAGACTTCGACACTTACCTGTCGAGCGGGGTCCACATAGGTACCAGGCAGAAAACAGGAGCCATGGCACCGTTCATCTTCAGGGTGAGGCCTGACGGGCTCTATGTACTGGACATCAGGAAGACGGACGAGAGGATCGCGACCACCGGGAAGTTTCTCGCGCGCTTCGAGCTGCAAAATGTCGTCGTGGTCTCCGCCCGGCAGTACGGGCAGCGCCCGGCCCAGAAGTTTGCGGAGGTCACAGGGACCAGTGCGATAGTGGGCAGGTTCATCCCTGGCACATTCACCAACCCAAACTACAAGGGGTACTTCGAGCCTCAGGCCCTGATGGTCACCGACCCTCTGGCGGACGAGCAGCCCCTCAAGGAGGCGGCGCAGGTGGGAATCCCGACAATAGGTCTCTGCGACACAGACAACGAGACAGCCGACCTGGACATAGTCATCCCGACCAACAACAAGGGGAGGAGAGCCCTCGCCTTGGTCTATTGGCTGCTTGCGCGAGAGGTTCTGAAGGCGCGGGGCCAGCTTCTGCCGGACCAGCAGTTCCAGGTGCTTGTGGAGGAGTTCGAGACCAAGGCCGGTGGTGAGGAGTGAGGCCTCCAGCGGTCGCGGGGCAGTTCTACGCCGGCACTGAATCCGCCCTGTTGAAGCAGATTGAGAAATGTTACCTGCATCACCTTGGCCCTGGACGGCTGCCGAAGGTGGAGAAGGGGGAAAGGAGCATAAGGGGCGCCGTGGTGCCGCACGCGGGCTATGATTTTTCAGGGCCCATCGCCGCTCATGTCTTCGGCGCAATCGCGGAGGACGGCCTCCCGGACACTTTTATCATAATAGGTCCAGACCACCACGGCTACGGCAGCGGGGCTTCGATTACGACAAAAACATTCACGACGCCCCTCGGACAAGTGCCGGTCAACAGGGGGATTGCAGAAAAGATGAGGCGCCCCCCGATAGAGGAAAACCCCGAGGCGCATGCTGCCGAGCACTCCCTGGAGGTCCAGCTTCCGTTCCTGCAGCACCTGAAAAGGGAGATAAGGTTCGTCCCCGTATGCATGACCTCCCAGGGCCCGGAAACCGCGGAAGGGATGGGGGAGCTCCTGGCGAGGGTGGTAAAGAACGACGATGTCGTGATTCTGGCGAGCAGCGACTTTTCCCATGTTGGGGCCAATTACTTCCAGCCTCCGCCGCACGGCATGAACGCGGGCGAGTTTGCGAAAAAACAGGACGAGCTGGCGATTGAGCCTATACTGGAAATTGACCCGACCGGACTTTTTAAAGCGGTTGAAAAGAACAATATTTCCATGTGCGGCTATGGGTGTGTGGCGAGCATGCTGCATGGAATAAAGGGGACGGCTAAAAAGGGCACGCTCCTGAAATATGCCACTTCATACGATGTCTGGCCCTCGAGCTCTGCGGTGGGTTACGGGGCGATAGTCTTCAGGTGATCACATGAAACCAATCATAGTAAAACTCGGGGGCAGCGTCATCACGGACAAGAGGAAGCCTTTCACCGTCCGGAAGTCTGTACTAGGGCGGCTAGCGAAAGAGCTTTCGGATGCAAGGGGACCGCTGGTGGTCGTCCACGGCGGGGGATCATTCGGACACACCGTGGCGGCGAAATACAACATCGCGAAGGGTTACAGGAGCAGGAAGCAGCTGATGGGGCTCTCCCTCACACACCGGAGCATGGAGAGGCTGAACGCCCAAGTGGTGGAGGCGCTCCAGGGGGCCGGGCTGCCGGCCGTAGCCGTACAGCCGTCGGCGTGCGCGGTCGTCAGCAATGGCAGGATAGTCTCGATGGAGCTCCGCCCAGTGAGAAAAATGCTGGAGCTTGGCATCGTCCCGGTCCTCTACGGGGATGCGGTCACGGACGCCAAGAAGGGGATGTGCATTTTGTCCGGGGACCAGCTCATGTCGCGCCTTGCAAGCGAGCTCGGGGCCTCGAGGGTGATAGTCGGGGCGGACGTGGACGGAGTCTTCACTTCCAATCCCAAAAAGGACAGGGGCGCCAGACACCTTGACAGGATAACCCCATCCACAAAACTCTCTTTAGGCGGGGCGGGAGTAAAGGATGTTACCGGAGGCATGAAAAACAAGGTGGATGAGCTGATGGCGCTGGCAAGAATTGGGATAGAGTCGGAGATTGCGAACGCCATGAGGCCAGGCGTGATGAAAAAGCTTGTATCTGGCGGCCGGGGTCTGGGGACGATAATAGGAGGGAGCAGGTGAAGAACAGCACAGAGGAAAGAAAGTTTGAGCATCTGAGAATATGCCTCAAAGGAGACGTCGAGGCGATACTGAAAGGCGCCGGCTTTGAGGATTTGGACCTCGTGCATGCCGCACTACCGGAGTTGAACCTGGAGGACATCGACCTCGGGACATCGTTCCTCGGGGCGAAGCTGGCGGCTCCATTGATGATAACTGCCATGACGGGCGGTCACCAGCTGGGGCAAAAGTACAACCTCCTCCTGGCTGCTGCCGCGCAGAAGTTCGGCCTGGCGTTCGCCGTGGGGAGCCAGAGAGCGGCGATAGAAAACCCGCGGCTGGCGAGGACATACTCCGTGAGGAAGGTCGCTCCCGATGTTTTCCTGGTCGGCAACATTGGGGTGCCGCAGCTTGTGGAAGGCTACGGGGTGGAGGAGGCTGAGAAGGCTGTGAAGATGATCGACGCCGACGCCCTCTCAATACACATGAACCCTCTTCAGGAGCTGGCCCAGCCGGAGGGGGAGCCGAAGTACAGGGGGGGCCTGAGGAGTTTCGGGAAAATCTGCAGGGGGCTTGATGTCCCAGTCATCGCAAAGGAGACTGGCAGCGGGATAAGCGGAAAAGTCGCGAGGAGGCTTGAAGCTGCTGGCGCGGCGGCCATAGATGTCGCCGGGGCGGGCGGGACATCCTGGGCCGGTGTCGAAAGCCACAGGAGCCAGAAGAGCATCGGGCCGGCCTTCTGGGACTGGGGGATACCCACGGCCGTTTGCACGGCCGAGGTGGCCAGAAGCGTGCGGGTGCCAGTCGTGGCGAGCGGTGGGGTGCGCTCGGGGCTTGACGCCGCGAAGGCGCTTGCTCTCGGCGCGGACATTGTCGGGGTGGCTCTACCTGCCCTGCGGGCCGCGGCCGGCGGGAGGAAGGAGATTGAAAGCTTCATTGAAAGTTTCCTGGCCGAGCTGAAGGCCGCAATGTTCCTCACCAGCTCGAAAAGAGTGAGCGACCTCCGCAGCGCGGAAATGGCCGTCACGGGCAGGACAAGGGAGTGGCTGCTCAGCCGTGGCATAGACCCGGACAGGCTGGCGAGGGGCGAGAGAAAGTGATCGAGATACTTCCCCTGGGCGGGATGAACGAGGTCGGGAAGAACATGACGGCAGTGGGGATTGACGGGCGGTACATCGTGGTGGACATGGGGATAAGGCTCGACAGCGTGCTGGCCTTCGAGGACGCCGAGATAGGGTCAATGAGCCGGGAGGAGCTCATAAACATCAACGCCATCCCGGACGATGGGGTCTTGCGGAGAAAAAAGGTGAAGGCGATAGTCCTGACCCACGGGCACCTCGACCACATAGGCGCGGTCGGGAAGCTCGCCGGCGCCTACGATGTCCCGATTTACGGCACTCCCTTCACTATGGAGCTGACGAAGAGGATGCTCAGGGAGGAGAAGGGGCAGAAGCCGAAAAACGAGTTCGTCAGGGTGGCTCCCGGCGGAAAGATTGAGCTAAACGGAACCACTCTGGAGTTCATCCCGGCCGCGCACAGCATCCTCCAGACGGCTTTTGTCCTGATCAGGGGGGACGGCGGCTCGATACTGATGGCGAGCGACTTCAAGCTGGACGACGACCCGCTCATCGGGCAGAGGACCGACGAGGCCAGGCTGAGGCGGCTTGGGAGGGAGGGGCTGTTTTCCGCCATGATCGGGGCCATAAGGCTGGAGGACCCGGGCCACACACTTTCAGAGGCGCACGCAAAAAAAATGCTTGAGGAGAAGATCGGCGAGGCCTGCGAGGGGCGCGGCCTCGTCATCACGACCACTTTTTCTTCCCACATAGTCAGGCTGAAGTCAATAGTCGATGTCGCGTTCAAGCTGGGGAGGACTCCGGTCCTTGTCGGTAGGTCCCTGCACAACTACACTCAGGCCGCCACTTCCATTGACCTGGTGGACTTCCCTGCCGAGCTCCGCATCCACGGTCGGCCGAACTCCATCGGCGGGCTGCTCAAAGAAATTGACAAGAAGAGGGAGGAATATGTCCTGGTCTGCACGGGGCACCAGGGAGAGCCGACATCCGTCCTTTCGAGGATAGCTGACGGCAGGCTGCCGCTCGAGGTCAAGCGCGGGGACGACGTCATCTTCTCGGCGAGCGTGATCCCGAACCCGGTCAACCAGAGCAACAGGGAGATGCTCGAGGCAAAGCTGACGGCGCAGGGGGCGAGGGTCCACAGGGACGTCCATGTCTCGGGGCACGGCGGTAGGGCAGACACGGCCACGTTCATAGAGATGATAAATCCAGAACACATAATTCCATGCCACGGGACACCGGACAAGCTCAAGATGATGCTGGAGTTGGGGAAAGAGTTAGGATATTCAAAAGCAAATATGCACACTGTTGCGAACGGTGTTTCCGTGAGGGTGGGTGGATAGATGGACGCTCTGGCCTACATGGGCAAAAAGGCGCGGCTGGTCGAAGCCGAGATAAACAAGTGGGTGCCGAAAAACATCCGGCCAGAGGTGCTGGCAAAGGCGACCAGGCACCTGCTTGAGACTGGGGGGAAGAAGATCCGCCCGTGCCTCGCCATCACGGCCTGCGAGGCTGTCGGCGGGAAGGCCGGCGATGTCCTGGAGGCCGCGGCGGCGCTCGAGCTCCTGCATACTTTCACACTCATCCACGACGACATCATGGACCACGACAAGCTCAGGAGGAACGTGGAGACGGTCCACGTGCTGTGGGGGGAGCCTGTGGCGATAATAGCCGGGGACGCACTCTTCGCGAAGGTTTTCGAGGCGGTTGCGGCGAACGCCAGAAGGCTGGAGCTGGACGGCCCGAGAGCTTCCGAACTCTTCAGGGTGGTGAGCCAGACCAGCTTCGAGATCTGCCGCGGGCAGGCGCAGGACATGCTTTTTGAAAACAGGCTGGACATCACGGAAAAGGAGTACATGGAGATGGTCGGCGGGAAGACGGGGGCGCTCATGGAGGCGTCGACTAGGGTCGGGGGGATGCTCGGCGGGGGGAATCTTGAGGAGGTCGAGGCGCTCGGGAAGTATGGCCGACTGCTTGGGGTCGCTTTCCAGATCCAGGATGACATCCTGGGGGTTGCCGGGAAGGAGCAGAAGTTCGGGAAGCCCATAGGCAGCGACCTCAGGGAGGGAAAGAGGACCCTAATAGTTATCAAGGCACTCGAGATGGCCGACAGAAAGGGAAAGAAGCTTCTTCTCAAGGTCCTCGGGAACAAACCTTCGAAGAAAAACCTTGGGGCCGCGATTGACCTCCTGAAAACATCCGGCGCGATTGATTATGTCTCGCGGAAGGCCGTTGACCTTGTGGAGGAAGCCGAGGATTGCCTCAGGGTTCTGCCTGACTCGGAGGCAAAGGCCGCTTTGGAGTCTCTCGCGGATTTTGTCGTAAAGCGGGAATTCTGAGCGGTTCTTGAAAAAATTCCAACCAAAATACTTATCCCATGACACCACCAGCTCCGGAGTGTTGAAATGGAGGACGTGAGGAGGGAAGTCCTTCGCTGGGCGCTGGCGAACGCCGCCGAGCACCAGGGAAGCGCGAGCGTAAAGGCAGTTTTGGGGAAAGTCATAGCGGAGCTTCCGGGGTGGAAGTCGAAGATAGACGCGCTCTCGAGGCTGGTGGATGAAGTCGTTGCCGAGGTCAACTCCATGCCGGCGGAGGAGCAGCTCTTCCAGATAAAAAAAGTCGGCGCGGTGGAGCACCACAAGCGGGAGCAGAGGAAGGGCCTTCAGGATCTCCCGGAAGTGGAAAGGTTCGGCCGAGTGGTCACCCGCTTCGCGCCAAACCCCAACGGGCCCCTTCACCTGGGCCACGCGAGGGCGGCCGTGCTCAGCCACGACTATGCGAGGAAGTACAAGGGAAAGTTCATCCTCCGCTTCGAAGACACCAACCCGGAAAATGTGATGCTCGAGATGTATGAGCTGATAAAAATGGACCTGCGCTGGCTCGGCCTCAGCTGGGACGAGGAGCACATCCAGTCTGACAGGATGCAGCTGTACTACGACTATGCTGAGCAGCTGCTGGGCGAGGGGAAGGCTTACATCTGCACGTGCGAGCCGGAGGTTTTTGGTGAGCTCAGGGATGCCGGTAAGGCCTGCCCGTGCCGGGAAATCACGGCCGAAGAGAACCTCGTAAACTGGGAAAAGATGCTGTCGGGGGACTTCAAGGAGGGGGAGGCCGTCGTCAGGATAAAGACAGACCTGAAGCACCCAAATCCGGCCGTGAGGGACTGGCCCGCGCTCAGGATTGTTGACGGCCCCCACGCAAGGGTTGGCAAGAAGTACAAGGTCTGGCCGCTCTACAACTTCTCGGTTTCGATTGACGACCACGAGATGGGCGTCACCCACGTTCTGAGAGGGAAGGAGCACGAGGTCAACGAGGAGCGCCAGCGCAAGCTCTACGCGCACCTCGGCTGGGAGTATCCTGTGGCGGTCCAGTACGGGCGGTTCTCCATCCCGGGGTCGGCCCTGAGCAAGACACAGACGATGAAGGCGATAAAGGCCGGGGAGCTCGTGGGGCACGATGACGTCAGGCTCGCCACAATTGCCGCGTTGAGGAGAAGAGGTTTCTTGGCCGAGGCCCTGAAGCAGGTTGTGATTGATATCGGGCTCACGCAGGTCGATTCAGTCCTAAGCTGGGAGACCATCTCATCTTACAACAGGAAGCTGGCGGACGGGGTGGCCAGCCGCTATTTTTTCGTCCCTGCCCCTGTCAAGCTCCTGGTCGCGGGCAGCCCTGAAATCCACGAAGCTAGGCTGCACGCCCACCTGAGCAGGCCGGAGGCTGGAGAGCGCATCCTGCCGCTGAAAAAGGACGGGAAAGTCCTGGTGTTCCACATACCGCTCTCCGATGCGGCGCGCCTGAAGGTCGGCGACATCTTCCGGCTGAAGGACCTGATGAACGTCAAGCTCGCTTTCAAGGACGGGGCGCTGGAGGCGGATTTCGTGTCGCTGCAGGTGGCCGAGGTACCAAAGTTCCAGTGGGTCTCGGGCGGGGCCGTGGCCGTGGAGGTGATCCGCCCCGACGGGAGGGTCGAGTCAGGGCTTGCGGAGCCGGCGGTCACGGGCGTGCAACCTGGGACGCTCGTGCAGTTCGAGCGCTACGGGTTCGCCAGGATAGAAGCTGTCGGGCCCAAGGTCAAGGCGATTTTCGCGCACAGGTGAGGCGCAAAAAATATATAGCGGGGGCAGGAACTTTTGCCGAGGCTGGGAGAGATGGCGGATATAGACAACATAGACCTTCGGCTGCTGAGGTTGCTTGCGGACGACTCGAAGGTCTCCCTGAAGAAGATGGCGAGGGAGGTCGGGCTGAGCATTACCGGCGTGAACAAGAGGATCGAGAGGCTGGAGAAAAACGGGGTGATAAAGCAGTACTCCGCGATAATCGACCCGAAGAAGCTGGGGTATGGCGTGTCGGCTTTCGTGAGGGTGGAGGTCAGCCCCAGCGGCATGGACGACCTCATCAGGGCGCTCAGGAACAAGCACGAAGTCTGCGAGATGCACAAGGTCACGGGGGAGCGCCAGCTGATGATGAAGGTCCGGGCGAGGGACCAGGAAAGCCTGAACAGGTTTCTGGAGGAGAACATCAGCGGCAGGGACGGGGTCCGCCACGTCACCACCACAATGGCGATGGCGACGTTCAAGGAGACGCTTCTCAACCCATAGGTGCCATTTGATGCCCGAAGAAGAGAGGAGGATTGCAAAAGAAGTTCTTTCCAGCGTGCTGCCCTATATAGCCTACCCTCAGGAGCTCCGGGAGCGGCTCGAGAAGGGGCTGCAGGCGAGTGAAAACAGGGACGCCTTCGTGGAGAATCTTAAAAGGACGATTGCCGACGAAAATGACGTGACGAAGAAGACGGACCTGAGGATTTTTTTGGCCGAGTTCAGGCGGCACGTATAGAAAAGTTTTAACATGCGGGCGAGGAACTACTTGTGGTGATACTGTGCAGCCGCAGCTGAAGAAGGTCGCAGCGGACATCAGGAACATGAAGATTCGCGGGGCCGGGAGGATCGCCCGGGCGGCCGCCGGCGCCCTCAGGGATGTCGCCGCAAGCTCGAAAGCCAGGACCTCGGCTGAATTCATGAAGGAGGTGGAGGGGGCGGCGAAGCTTCTGGTGCTCACGAGGCCGACTGCTGTCTCGCTGCCGAACGCCGTCCGCTATGTCATGCTGGGGCTGGAGAAGGCTAAGGGGGCCGACCTCTGTGGGATGCAGGAGGTGGTGGTTTCCCGCGCCGAGGAGTTCATCAAGAATTCAGAGGAGGCGGTGAAGAAAATCGGGGAGATAGGGGCGAACAGGATCTCGGACGGGGACGTGCTCCTCACCCACTGCAACAGCCACTGCGCCGTCGCCGTGATCAAGACCGCGTTCAACCAGGGGAAGGACATCGAGGTGTACGTCACGGAATCAAGGCCCGTCTGGCAGGGGCACCTCACGGCGAAGGAACTTCTGAAGGAGGGGATCCCCACCACCATGATAATCGACTCGGCCGTGCGGCACTTCATCAGGGAGATTGACAAGGTCGTCGTGGGGGCGGACAGCATCGCGGCGAACGGGGCGGTCGTGAACAAGGTCGGGACCTCGCAGATTGCCCTGGCGGCGCACGAGTCCAGGGTGCTCTTCTTCGTTGCTGCGGAGACGTACAAGCTGCACCCGGGGACGCTCGTGGGGCAGCTAGTGGAGATAGAGGAGAGGGACCCGCGGGAGGTGGCGGACCCGAGGAAGTTCCCGAGGCTGAAGATAAGGAACCCGGCTTTCGACGTGACGCCGCCGGAGTATGTTGATTTGATAATTACCGAGCGGGGGATAATCCCGCCGCCTGCGGCTTACGAGCTGACGCAGGAAATCTTCGGGTGGAAGCCGGGCGGGTTTGAAAGCTTGCACGGGTTGTAATCCCGTCCGGCCCGTAACTACACGGGTTAGACTGGAAGGGCAACTGGATATGAAAGTAAAATAAGGTGGTCCCCCAAGCGCTTGGGCGACTCGCTTCAAAAGAGTTAAATAGTATTGTATTATAAAGTATACGTATGTATGAAAAACTAAACATCACCGAAAACCACCTGCAAGTGCTTTCCCTGTTCACGAACGGGTTTGATAAAGAGTATTACATAAGGGAGGTGGAAAAATTGCTTAAAATCAGCCCTAGAACTGCTCAGTTAATTCTTGAAAATCTGGAAAACAAGGGGATTGTTGAATCAAAAATGAGAGGTAAAATAAAATCATACGCGTTGAAAAGGAGTATTTCAAGCCAGATGTACGTGGCATTCGCAGAGCAGTACAAAACAATCGCATTCCTTGAGAAAACCCCCATGATAAAAGAGATAATCGAAAAAATAATCCCTGCCGTCGATGGGGTGGGCGTTATTTTCGGGAGTTATGCAAAGGGGATTGCACGCGAGGAATCTGATTTGGATATTTTTGTTGTTGGGAAATATGACAACAAAGTTATAAAAAAGGTCTCTAAAACCTATGGAATCGAAATAGGTGTGAAATGTTATCCAGCAAAAGTGTTTGAGAAAAACCTCCACAGCGATATCTTGTTAAAGGAGATGCTGAAAAACCATCTTTTATTTTTGAACCTAGGTTTGTTTGTGCGGATGGTGATGAAAAACGGATAAGATAAAATGGTGTGCTGGAAGAAAAGGTGGCCTTAGATTGATTGAGCCAAATGCCAATCTTGCGAATGCGTATATCAAAAAAGCCGAAGAGGCATTGGAATCAATGCGGGTGAATGTAATAAAGGACTGGAAAATTTCAACAGCGTATTATACGCTTTATTTCTCACTTTACGCTCTGTTGATGAAAATCGGAGTAAAATGCGAAATTCACTCGTGCACGATCGAATTTGCTAGGCGGTTTTTGAACGAATATTTCAACGAAGAAGAGCTCGAATTCACCAAAGATTCGCTCAGGGCAAGGATCGATTCTCAGTATTATGTGGACAGGACTGTTCCAGACGCACAATACGATGAAATTGTTAAGAATGCCCCTGAATTTTTGGTAAAATGCAAATCAATACTCTCTAAACTAAACGAAAAGAAAATAAATGAGATAAGAAAAAAGTTCGAGAAAAGTATTGGGTAGCGGGGCGCCATTCACTCCAGCATAACACCGCGCGCAGCGAAAACTGAATCCCGTCCGGGCCGCTTATACTACTCCAAGGGCTTTCAGCTTTTTAAACAACTCTTCCTCAATAGCCTTAATTACCACAACTACTCCTCTGTTCATATCCCCGCCGATTTGAACGCGCCCAGTCTGAATCCCTACCAGCAACACCTTGGCTCCAGTCTTCATCTTGAGGTAGCCAGAAAGAACTGAAATAGGCAGAGTATGTGTTGAAATCTTCTCGCCGGCAATGTCCGCCGGACTCGCCACAACGACCTCGCCGGCCTTCCCGCCGAAGTCGGCCCCGTCCACGAAGACGACGTGGGTGGGGGTGAAACTCTCGATCTCCGAGATGAATCTCTCAGGAGCCATCCCCACCTCCAGAATAAGTAGCCGGGGAGAGCTGATTTTCTCCTTGAGCTTCCGCACGACCAGCAGGCCAGCGGCGTCGTCCCCCCTCATGTCATTGCCCACACCCACCACAACCACCCGCTCTGCGCCTTCGAGGACGGACAGGTCAATCATGGCTGCCGCCCCTGAGCGAGCGATTCAAAATTTTTTCTAGGTGGCTTGAGAAGTCGGTCTTGAGAAGCTTCTCAGAATTTCCAATGGAGTCCTCAAGCATCCGGTCAAAATCAATGCTTCCCAGAAAAGGCATGCCAAGTTTCTCAGCCTGTTTCTTTATGAATGCTGAACCGTCCCTCCTCATGTTCTCCACTACGCCGAGAACCGGAACCTTCAGCTCCTTCAGGAAATACAGCAGCTTGCGGACGGTCTCCCACGCCATCTTCGACTGGCTGGTGACGACGAGGAACTCCGCCCTCTTCATCACCCTGAGCAGGTCAAGGACCTCGTCCCCCGTCCCCGGCGGCATGTCGACAATGAGAAAATCCAGCGGGCCCCACCGCGTGATGGCCAGCATCTCTAGCATGGCGTTTGAAACTTCCGCGCCCCTGAGTGGTGACGGCCTGTCGCCCGTGTAGTAGACCAACGACATCAGCCTGACGCCGTGCACAAGCGGCGGCACCACGCCCTTTTCCTCTTTTGGTGAAGCCTTCCCCGCGCCTAAAACGACGTGCGCGGAAGGGCCGTGAAAATCCAAGTCAAACAGCCCCACCCTGTAACCGAGCTTGGACAGCGCCAGCGCGGAAGCGGCAGAAATAACGCTTTTCCCGACGCCTCCCTTCCCGCTGACTACCGCGATCAGCCTCCCGGCCTCCGCCAGCCTTTTCTCAGCCGTCTCAAGCCTCGGGTCACCTCTCCATCTCGACATGCTCCAACAGCACCCCCCGTCCCCCCTTCAACTGGAAATCCGGGCTGCCACATTTCGGGCACCTGAGGTAAACGTGCGCCACCTCCGGGATGAAGTGTACCGACTCTGCCTCGCCCGGCCTGAGGCCCCCGCGCCTGAAGCCCCACTCCGCGCGGCAGACGTTACACTCGAAAACAGATTTCTCCGGCTCCAGCGCCACATTCAGGTTCTCGGCCTTCGTGCCCCTGGCGAGCTGCCTGACCGCGAACTTGAAGACCTTCTTGTCAAGCTGCTGCAGCTCCCCCACCCTCACCCTTATGCCCAGCACCCGCCCGGCCTTCCTCTCGTCCGCGGCCTTCAGGGCGGCCGAAACCACCCCCTCAGCCAGAGCCCATTCGTGCAAGTTCTCAAAATGCCAGAGGGGATTCAGCTAAAAGAGATATCGGCGAAAGCGGTTTTATTTGCCGCGCGCAAGTTCAAACGTCGTGGTGTAGAAAATGCTGCCGGTTAAAGTTGATAGGCCGCCGCGGAGCACGCCCGTAATCACGTACACGCTGGCCATAATCAACCTCTCGGTGTTCGCCATAATGCTGGTCACCGGGACCTTCGAGTCGGCTTTCCAGAATTTCGGGCTGAAGCCTTCGGCGGTGCTGTCGGGCGGCGGCATCCCCACCCTGTTCACCTCGATGTTCCTGCACGGGGGGTTCCTCCACCTGATGTTCAACATGTGGTTCCTCCTGATCTTCGGCGGCAGCGTGGAGGATGTGCTGGGCTGGAAAAAGTTCCTGCTCTTCTTCATCGGGGCGGGCGTGGCGGCGGGCCTCATCCATATCACGTTCAACCCGGCCTCCGACATCCCGGCGGTCGGGGCCTCCGGCGCCATCTCCAGCGTCATGGGGGCTTTCATAATCCTTTACCCGTTCGTGAGAATCCATGCCGTCGGCGAGTGGAGCATCATCAAGATACCGGCGGTCGTCTACCTGTTCTTCTGGTTCATCCTCCAGTTTCTGGGCGTGGCCGTCGGCTGGATCGTGGCGGAGTCTGAAGGGATTGCGTATGCGACACACGTGCTGAGTCTCATGGGTGGAATGGGGGTTGCCATCTTCGTCAGCATCCGAATGAGGCGCTCGACCGACTGCAGGTGGTTTGCGGGGGACGGAACCTGCAGGGCGGACGGCCGGTGGTGCACGGGCAAGTCATGCGAGAACTACAGCCCGAAGCCGCCGAAGAAGGCCGGAGAGTTCGAGTGACCTTCAGCCTTTCAGCCTGCTGGCGGCGACGAAAGCCTGGCCGACTGATATCCCGCCATCGCCCGGCGGGACCAGCCTGTGGCTTTTGAACTCAAGACCCTCTTTGACCACGGCGTCCCTCACGCACGAGGTTATAGCGTCGTTGTAAAACACCCCGCCGGAAGCGCCGATGGTTTTTATCCCGCGCGCCCTTGCGGCCTCGACTGCCATCGCCGCCAATGCTCTTGCCACCGCGCGCTGGGCCCCGGCCGCGATGTCTTTTCTAGGGAGCCTCTTCCGCACGGCGCCGAGCACATCAACCAGAAGCTGGGAGCTGTCCGCAACCAGCAGCCCGGATTCATTTTTGACATCCATCTCCAGCCCAGCTCTTTCGGGATCGCCGGCAGCCGCGGCAGCTTCGAGCTTCATCGCGGGCTCGCCCTCGTAGGTCCTCTCGCGGCAAATCCCCAATAGGCAGGAGACCGCGTCAAGGATCCGGCCGCAGCTTGAAGTCTGGAAGACATTCAATCCCCTCTCCAGCTGGCGCATGACCAGCTCGACCTCCCTAGCCCCATTCGGAAAACCTTGGATGCAGAACTCTTCGAGTGCCCGCTTCACCTCTTCGCGGGACATTGCCTGCGAAAGAATTCCGGCCACCGTCCTCGCGGGAAACTGCGTCGCGAGGTCCCCGCCTGGCATGGGCTGCTTCTTGAGCCCGCCGACGCGCTCGAAGTCTCCCGGCGTGGCCACCATCACCTCCCCTCCCCAGACTGACCCATCCTGCCCGAAACCAACACCATCCGCGGCTATCCCGACCAGCTCTTCCACCCCGGTCTCCGCCATGAGAGAAGCCAGGTGGGCATGGTGGTGCTGGACCTTCACGAGCTCGGCGCCAAACTTCCCGGCCATGGCCTCGGCCTCCGCAGTAGTGTTGTAAAGAGGGTGAAGGTCGCAGGCGACGGCATCCACGCCGTCAATGTTCAGGAGACCCATCAGGCGCCCGGCCCCCTCCCTGAGATATTCAAGTGTCTCAATCTTCGTGACATCGCCTATGTGCTGGCTGGGGAAGCAAAGGCTCCCCTTCAGAACAGAAACCGTGACGCAGAGCTCGGCTCCCAGCGCCAGCACCCTAGCGTTGCCGTCAAAATTCAGCTTCACGGGAGTTGGGACATGCCCCCGCGACCTCCTTATGAAGACGGGGGTTCCGGCCGTGAACCTCACCACGGAGTCGTCGCACCTGTTGACTATTTTTCTGTCGTGCAAAAGGAGGTAATCCACTCGCCCTCCCAGCAACCCGAAAGCCTCCCGGTTGTCGACAGCCATGGGCATTCCCGGCATGTTCGCGCTCGTCATGACGTAGGCCAGCTCCTTCCCATGGTGGAGGATGAGGTGCTGTATCCCGGAGTACGGCAGCATCACCCCGACGGAGTAAAGCCCGGGCGCCACCAGCTCCGACAGCGGGGAATCATCCCGGCGCTTCAGGACAACGATTGGGCGCTGGGGAGATGTCAGAATTTTCTCCTCTTCTCGGCCCATCTCGGCGAATTTTTTTACAGCGTCTTGATCCTTCGACATCAAGGCGAAAGGCTGCTGTGGCCTTCCGAACAACCTGCGGAGGCGCGCCAAGACATCGTCCGAGGTCGTCTTGGCCGCCACGTGGGTTCCACCGATGCCTTTGATTGCCAAAATGGCCCCATCGTCCAGGAGCCTCGCCGCCTCTCGCGTGGCGTCCCGCACCTCCAGCTTCTCTCCATCCTGCCGGTAGAGCTCCAGCGCCGGCCCGCATTTTGAACAGCAGGTCGGCTCGGCATGGTACCTCCTGTCGGCCGGATCCCTGTATTCGCCGGAGCAGTCGGCGCAGAGCGGGAAATCAGCCATCGAGGTCCTCGGCCTGTCGTAGGGCAGGCTCTCGATGATCGTGAACCTAGGCCCGCAGTTGACGCAGGTTATGAAGGCGTAGCCGTGCCTGCGGTCCTTCTGATCCATCATCTCGCGCAGGCAATCGTCGCACGTGGCCATGTCCGAAGGGACTATCGATGGAAGGCCCGCGCCCGCCTTCTCGCTCTCCGCAACGTTGAAACTTTCAAAATCGCCTCTGGGAGGAAGCCACTTGACCAGAACATCCTCGACCCTGGCCATGGGCGGCTGCTCCGACCTCAGGAGTGATGCGAACTTCTCTATCGTGCCCCTGCTGCCCTCCACGACGATCTGGACGCCGGCATCGCCCATGTTGCGAACGAACCCCATGAGCCCCAAACGAGTCGCGAGCCTGCGGCAGAACGGCCTGAACCCCACCCCCTGCACGAGACCAGTGCTCCATATCTCCGCGCGCGCCTTGGACTTGTTTTCCATTCCTTGGAGAATGGTTGGCCAGCCGCTTAAAATTTTTGTGTAAACCAGGGCGCTACAAAACAAGAAAAAGTGGCCGCCTAAACAATGTTACAAATGCAGCTACAAAAACCATTATTACAATCGCGGCTGTTGTTGTGACTAGGGCCGCGCCCGGGGAACCTTGAGTGTATGTCTGCTGACTACTACGACTATCGCTATAACCAGCGCGATTATCGAGACGCCCACCACCCACAATGGCGGAATCCCCGCCGTTGGCGTGGTTGGAAACGTTGCTGGACTCGTGGCCTGTGAACCAGTTACCGCGAACACCGAGAAGCTCGGAGTTTCTGCAGAGACGTACAGGTAGCTCTCGTCCTCTCCAGTTATCGTGGTGGGCAGCTCGGTCCATACGCCGTTCACACAATGCTGCAACGTTATGGAATTATCATCCAAGTTGTTTGCAGCAATCCAATCTTGGTCTACTTTTATTCCTATTTCAGCAGTTTCTATCAATTCCGGAATGTTTGTGCCAACTTGGAAGAGCTCTTGGAAATTCTCCGCTGGTGGCGGCACATTCTCTGGCAGGTCATCCGGACTCAAATGCAAAGCCGTTATGACGACATCGGACACGTTCTCGCTCACATCAATCTTAATCCCGCCCACTGACACGTTTTCAGCAGGTCTTTCGGCGGGAATCCAAGGCCCGTTGTCGGCGGAGCGCATGAAAGGTGTTGAACCTTCAGGTATGTCGAAACCGACCGGGGCATCCGTGGTGACGTTGTCTCTCTCCCAAGTCCAGCACGGCTTGTTTTCCGGCGGTACCCAGTGGTTCTCCTCGGGATTCAACCGCGGGGATACAGAAGTCGAAAGCATGTTTTCCGACGGGGACGATGACGACATCCAACGCTCTGATGGCATCCAATCTGAGCGCGGCGTCCAGTTTTCGGGCCTCTTCCAGCTACTCTCAGGCATATATGGTGGCACGATGTCCGTGAGGAGATTTTCCGGTACGTCCCAAGTTGTAGGAGGGGTCCAGTCCGAAGGGGGCCTCATCCCGCCTGGCCACCAGTTTTCTGGAGGCTCCCAAGCCGTGGGCCACCAGTCATGGACCGTGGTCCAGTGAACATACATCGCGTATGGATCATTCTCCGTGGCAGCGCTGGTAACTTGCACCCCGCAGAACGGGCAGTATGTTTTGCTCAGCGGCGGCGAGATTGACGCGTAGGTCGTTCGTATGTAATTGGCAACTTCTGATATCGTGGAAAACTCCACTCCGTCTATCAAACTGTAAACAGGGCCCGGGTGTTCATTGAGGTACACGCTAAAGTGGTTTTCATACTGGTGCGCCGTCACTTCCGCAAAGCTGGAAAAATTCTCGTGGCAGATTGGGCACGCGTTTGGAGGAGGACCCGGTGGCTGTTGCGGAGGCGCTGCCACCGGCGAAACAAATGCAAAAATCACAAATGCCGATATAAGCAGGACGATTGAAACACATTTCATTCACTTGCCTCCGAACCAAGAAAACTATACAACATAAATACTTACCTATTTTTGCAAGAGGAACCCAAATTCTGGCGGCCCCACCTCTCTACAGCAGAAATTTTGTTTTCAAGAGAAGTGGAAGTCTAGTGCTCTCCCAGAATTTCCTTTTTTAGCGCCTCCTTTATCGCCGAACTCAGAATCGCCATTTGCCTTTCTTCCTCTGAATCGCCGACTACGAGCACGCGGTGGGGTTCGGCAATTGCTTCTTCCAAAATGACTCTTTCGGGGTCTACTCCCAAATCTCTCAGCACAGATTTAGCCATTTCAAGTTCTTATAGTCAGAGTAAAATTTCCATTTCCAATCAATTCTGCGTTAGCAGACTATATTTTAGAGTCGGGGGCGTTCTATCAATAAAGCGAATAGCGACTATCAAGAACAAGAATTAAGGGGCTTTGGCTTTTTTGTTTTTGTGATTTTCTTTTTTTGAAGCCCATTCCATCAGAGGAATTATGGAATCTCTAACCTCAACCCCGTCTTGTGTTAGTGAATATTCCACTCTTGGCGGTATTTCTGCAAAAACTTCTTTTTCAATCAAACCTGATTTTTCTAATTCTTTTAGTCTATCTGCTAATGTTTTTGGGCTTATATCTTCCAAGTTTTCCATAATTTTATTGAATCTTATTTTTTTGTTGTTTCCAATCGTTCCGATAATCGATAATGCCCATTTTTTACTAATTACGTTTATAATGCCATCAGCAGGACATAAACAAATTTCTTTTCCTCCTTTAATCGTGCAATGAACATTCTTACAATGAGTATCACTTTCCTTTTTCATAGTAGCTCACCATTTCATTACTTTCTATGTTACTATAAACTTGATAGTTTAAATACTTTACAATTTATACTAATTAGATAACGTAAAGTAAGAGGTGAAAAAAATGTGTTGTGGACCAAGTACTCGAGGATGGGACTGCACTTGCAACGTGCCAAGGCGCCGAGGTTTCCTGACCAAAGAAGAGGAAACAGACTCGTTGGAAAAATACAAGGAAGAATTAGAGAAAGAGATCAAAGGTGTCGAGCGCAAAATACGGGAGTTGAAGAGTTGAATTAATCTTCAACTCTTTTTTTTATGGAGTACCAAAATGAATGAAATAATTTTCGTGAGGGCGACATTACCGCCGGTTAGGGAGATCAAATAAACGGAGGCACAATCTGAAAAATACGAATGTAGGTATGATGCTTATTGTTTTAGGGATGATGGCCTTCTGGTGCAATGGGGACAACTACGCGGCAGCGCCTCTCATTGTCGAGATCTCAAAAGATCTCGGGATTGGCATCAGCGAAGCGGCTCTTTCGGTTATTGCCTACATGCTGCCCTTTGGGCTTTTTACTCTTATCTTCGGACCTCTTGCCGACCGGTACGGAAAGGCAAGAATTATTAACCTGGCAGCCTTTGGAACAGCCATTTTCAGCTGCCTTGGCGCGATAGCGTTCAACCTTGCTTCACTTATTGTCATCCGAGCCGTAAACGGAGCCTTTGCCGCCGCCATCATCCCCGTAACCATGTCTCTTGTAGGAGATCGCTTCGGTCATGATTCCAAAGAGGTGCAAAATGCCTTGGGAAAAGTCTTTGGCATGATGTTTCTTGGTGGGGCGGTTGCAACGGCAATAGGAGGAGCACTGGCTTTCGTCGGCTCTTGGAGACTCGTCTACCTCGTCTACGGGATTGCGGAGTTGGTCATGTTTTTACTCATGCTGAAAATTCTGGAAAAACAGCCTGGAACCACTGCAAGATTGAACTTCAGGGAGGCTTACGGGGACGCGCTCGCCAAACCTAATCTCTTGAAGACAGTGAGTATCGTCTTTCTGGTGGGATTTTCTGTTTTCGGAAGTTTTGCCTATGTTGGAAAATTCGTCGAGACCCGGACAGGGTATAACATCCTTCTGGTTGGCCTGATCCTTACCTGCTTCGGGCTTGCAACGGTTGTTGGTGGCAGGAAGACCGGAGTCCTAACGCGGAAATTTGGAAACAAACTCCTCCTTTTTGCTGGCATCCTCGCCTGTATCTCGTGGGCGCTAATGGGAGCCTGGCATTCCCCGTTGTGGATGTCTCTTTCGCTAGCCGGTTTCGGCTTGGGATTCATCATGATTCATCCAACCCTCGTCACCACAGCCCAGCAACTCATGCCGGCAAGGCGGGGTACGGTCATGTCCCTTGTCTCCTTCAACATGTTCATAGGCGGCGGTATTGGAACGTTCGTTAATGGAAAGATTCTGGACCACTGGGGCTTTGGGGCGGTTTTTGTCTTTGCTGCAACTTCCATACTCCTTGCAGGCGCCATCGCTGCCGCACTCCTGCAAAGAATCGCGCCGGCTGCCTCTCTTCAGTCGCAGCCTGAACAGAGGTGAAACTAATGGAGGACAAGATTATGCGCCCCGACCTCTCATTTTAAAGCCAAGGCGTTAGAGAGGTGGAAAAGATGGGATATAAGGCGAGGCTTTACGTGAATGAGCCGAGTGCGTTTTTAGACAGCTTGGCTGATTTTGCGCGTTCAACCGAATACAATTTTCCGCTGTACAGACGTGAGTGCTGGCGACCCCACTACACAAAAACTGCCAGACGTTTGCACACAAATTGACGTTCAGATTTCCTCGCGCCTCACGATGCTTGGGACCCAATCAAACCCTCTATCAAAAGATATCAAATCCTTGATTCCCCGGCTTTGCATCAGCGCTACGGTGGTTGAATCAACAAAGCTGAGGTTCGGGTATTTTTTAAAAATCTCGCCCGCAATCTTCAGCTCGATGTCATTTACTCTTACGAGTTCCAGGTGGGGGGATGAAAGCATGGCCTCGTATACCTTGTTTGACGCCTCGACTCCTCCCCTCCCACTGAACCTAATCAGGGTTAAAGTCTCGGCCATCACATAATCCGTGAAGACGCATCTGCCCAGCTTTCCAACGCCCATTGTAGCCAAGATTTTTGAGGCATCTCTGTGCCTAGCGTCACGCTTGAGGGCCGCCGCCGCCAACACGACTGAGTCTATCGCGAACAAGCCCATCAGCGCCCGTACAAAATTTTGTTGTGATTTTTGGTCACGTCAGAAGGGTCAGCTTCGACTAATCCAACCATCTGGAGAAGCGGGTCTTTTTTTATTTTTTTTCTTCTGGGTTTGACAACTATCTCAGCCGCCATGGGGAGCCACTCAAGCTCGTCGCCGACTTCGAGGCCAAACATCCTCCTGACATCAGACGGGACCGAAGTCAGATACTTTTTCGATACTTTTGTTGTAGCCACGCGCCACACCGATTTACTATATTCCTATGCGTTTTTAAACTTTCCTATACTTTTAGTGTTTTCACTTAGATTGGATATTCCCGCGGATTGGGCGTCAAATTGTTTTATCTCCAAGTGGTTGCGTTTAGTCAGAATTACCTCCAAAGGTAACGTAGGGTTTATGCGGTTATTTTTCCTGTTTTCCCTTCTCTTTCTCCCGAATTCTGATTTCAGCCATCTGCTGGTGGGCCCGGGCGACCCCACCATCCCGCAGATTTGTTGGCCACACGTTCGGTTTAGGCGAGAATAGTTTTTAATGACGGGCCCCTGCCGAGTATCAGGCAATGAATTTTTTGAGCTTTTCTGCCAGCTCCGTTGGCAGCGGCATGGCCTCCATGATCGTCGTGTCCGTGCACACCGAGACCGTCAGGCAGTCGGCGGCGGTCTTCCCAGACGTGAGATTCTTCACAACGTTCCTCCACTTGATGTGCTTCCGACCGACCTCCTCCACCCACACCACCACCTCAATCTCGTTGTCCAGCCTGACCGGCGCCAGTATCTTCCCGCTCGTCTCCACGGTCGGGACGAAAATTCCGAGCTTGTGAATCAGCGTGGCGTAGCTGAACCCCAGACTCTCGAGTAGCTCCTGCTGCGCCCGCTCGCAGAATCTGAAGTAGTTGGTGTAGTGCAAGACCTGGAGATAATCGGTGTCGGAGAGAGATATCTTGTACCTGCTCCGGAAAGCATTTGCCGGGATTTGAATCTCCTTCGCGCCTTCTGACATTTTTTCCGTCACCTCCGGTTCAACATCAACTATTGACCCCTTAATCCCGAGGGAGCCAAGCAATTTATCTGTTTCATCCGCGGCCTTCTCCCTCGCCTCGCCCTCCTCGAGCCCGTCGCCGAGCAGCTCCTGCACCCTGATGTCCCTGTAGAGCGCCACGTTCCTGATGAAGTCCTCCTGGCTGAGCCTGCCGATTGCTATCCCCGCGTGGACCATGACGAGGTCTCCCGGCGAGAGCCTTTCCACGGCCACCATGACATCTTTCCTGACGCCGCCGAAGTCGACGGTTGCGGTAGGCCCCTCGATCCCGATGACCTTGGCGGGAACTCCCCAGCACACTTCAATCGCCCTCCAGCTTCGCGGCCCCGCCGTGCCTGGCCCAGACGGAGCAGACCCCCTCCGAAGAAACCATGCACGGTCCCCATGGGCTGGCCGGTGAGCATCCCTTCATGAAGAGGGGACAATCGGTCGGCTTCGCTATGCCCACGACGACCTCGCTGCACCTGCACTTCGGAGGAAGGTCGTGCTCCCAGGGCACTCCGTGATGGGCGTGGGTGTAGATGAATTCTTCCGGCGCCAGATCCGGAATCCCGTGGTGCCTGAAGGCGTCGTGCCCCTGAAATTTTTCCCTGAGCTTCAGGCCGCTCCCGGGGATGAAGCCTATCCCCCTCCATGCAGCGTTTGTCTTCTCGAAAACCTCGTCAATCATCTTCTTCGCGTACTCGTTCCCTCCCCACCCCACCATCCGATTGTACTCGACCTTGATTTCCGGCCTGTCATCCTTCATCATTAGCAGAATCTGGGCCACTGCCATCAGAACGTCAATCGGCTCGAAGCCGGCGACTACCGTGGGCAGGCCGTAAAGCTTGGGCAGGAACTCCCACTCGGCCGCCCCGATAATCGTCGAGACGTGGCCCGGGGCTATCACCCCGCTTATGGGCAGCAGCCCCCTCTCCCGGTGGAGCTTGATCGTGTACTTCATCGCAGCTGGCGTGAGCCTGAGCGCGCTCAGGAACTTCAGGTTGTCTGGCACCATCCCCTCCTTCATGGCGATCGCGTAACTCGGCGCGGTCGTCTCAAAACCTATCCCGAAAAACACCCCATCCTTCCCGGAGGCGCGAGAGTCCTTCACCGCGTCGAGGAAGCTGTACACCACCTTCACGTCCCCGCCTTCCGCCCTGGCCTCCTCAAGGCTGGCGGGATGGTCAGCCTTCGCGCTCCTGAGCCTCAACGAGTCGCCGTAGGTGTAGACCTTGGCGCCGCCCTGCGCGAGCTTCACGGCCACATCGACATAGTATGAAGGAACGACGCAGACGGGGCAGCCGGGCCCGGCCACCAGCTCAATGAACGGCGGTAGCAGCTCCCTCAGGCTGTACTGGGTGGCCGTCCACTCGTGGGTGCCGCAGAAGTTCATTATCTTGATGAGCTCGCAATTTTCCTTCTCCCTAACGGCCTCGGCATACTTCCCGATGACCCTCTTGAGCTCTAGTGCGAGAGGGAGGTTTTCCCTGAATGTTCTTTTAAGGACCTCGATGTCTCCGGACTTTTCCATGGCCTGCACCATTTTACATTTACCCTGAAGATTTAACCACGCAATTCCCGGCTTCTGAAGTTTCTTGACCAGCTCGTTCCTAGTTGGCGGGATTCCTTTTGTTTCAAGTGAGTTACTCAAGCGCGCGCAGCGGCTTGAGCACCCACGCTTTGGCCGGTGTTCCCTCGACCACGGCTTCAACTGCCCTGTGCCGTCCGCTGCCAGCCACGATGCGTTCTCTCTTGACCTTTTTGGACCTTACACCAGTTGGTCTATTTTTCATTTTCCTCGCCGAAGCTTTTGGCGAAGGTTGCTTAAAAATGAGAAAAAACCGTGCGCGTACAGTGCCAAGACCGCTAACTAAATACATGTGCGCCGCCCGTGTTTTGAGTGATTCGATGCCAAAAAACAAAATCACGCTGGAGCACGGCGCCGGCGGGACGGCCATGATGAAACTCATCTCGGAAATAGTGCTGAAGGAGTTCACAAACAGAAAAAGGGGACCAGTTGGGCTGGACGAGCTCGACGACGGGGCGGCGATAACAATTGGCGACAAGACTCTGGTCTTCACGACTGACGCCCACACCGTAAAGCCTCTATTCTTCCCTGGCGGGGACATGGGGCGGCTGGCGGTCTCTGGCACCGTGAACGACCTCGCCGTGATGGGGGGGCGCCCGCTCGCGATGGCCTGCGCCGTCGTGGTGGAGGAGGGCTTCCCCATCGATGACTTCCGCCGGATTTGCAGGTCCATGGATTCGGCGGCGAAAGAAGTTGACGTGGCGATTGTGACGGGCGACCTCAAGGTCATGGAGAAAGGCGCAATCGACGGCATCGTGATAACCACGACTGGGGCTGGCCTGGCAGACTCGCTCAAAACTGACTACCTACTCAAGCCAGGGCACAAAATCATCGTCACTGGAACAATAGGCGACCACGGCGCCACCATCCTCGCCAGCCGGGAGGGGATAGACATCGGCGGGGAACTCAGCTCCGATGTGGCCCCGCTCTGGGAAACTGTGGAGGCTGCGATGAAAGCTGGAGAGGTATCGTCCATGAAAGACCCCACGAGAGGAGGGGTGGCGGGAGCTCTGAACGAGTTTGCATCCAAATCCAAGGTCGGCATCCTGCTTGAAGAGAAAAAAATACCGATATCTGGGCCGGTGGGGAGCCTGTGTGAGATGCTCGGGCTCGACCCCCTGACCCTTACAAACGAGGGAAAGATTCTGATGGGGGTGGCGCAGGAGGACTCCGAAGCTGTTCTTCATGCCATCCGGAAGACGAAGTACGGCAAAAACGCCGAGATAGTAGGGGAGGCTACTTCTGAGAGGCCCGGAAAAGTTATTCTGAGGACCTCCGTCGGTGGTGGTCGGATTTTGCCTGCCCCCCTGGGAGACCCAGTTCCCAGGATATGTTGAGCTAATGGCGCCTTCTGTGCTGGTTGAGGAACCCCATCCGGAAGCCCCACTCCGGGTAAATCTTGGCCACTCCTAGAGTAATTCCCCAAGCACCAAAAATTCCTAGGGTTATAGTTGCCCCGAGCAGCAAATCCATCGGCACGTTCCCGCTGATTAGGAAGAGCTCCCCATTCCAGAGGTGGTCGACCACGCCAAAAATCGCTCCACCGTAGAGTAAAAGGTTCAACCACCAGCCAGCGGGGCCCCCTCGCCTAGACCTCCAGGCCACCGTTGAAATCAGGGCTGTAGTAAGAGGTATTGCATAGCAAACCATTTTTTCACCTCGTTGTACGTAATACTTTTCAGTATAAAAGTATTACCTGCGCGCCGGCTTTGTGTAAAAATCCGCCGGTCATAGACCGGCGGCATTCGACGGTCTTTACGCTTTAGGCGAAATCGGCCAGCGTCACCTGCTTCGCGTCCGACTTTCTTTTCGGTTTTCCCTGATTTCTCACGTACTCGTCGATTTCCTCCGACGTCCTGTCTCCCATGCTATCAAAGTAGTACGCCGGACTCCAGAGCCCGCTGCCCCAGAAGTACTTGCTCTTGAAGTACGGGAACTCGCGCAGCAGCGCGTGGCCGGAGTTCCCCTTCAGGGCCTTTGCCATGCTCGCCGGGGAGTGGTTCGGCCCGGAGTCGACCGTGAGGTGTACGTGGTCGCGGTCGAACCCGATTTCGCGGATTTCCATGCCGTACCTCTGCGCGGTCTCGTGCAGAATCTCACCACACCGGCCCTTCACTCGCTCGTCGTCGAAGACCGGATGGCAGTACTTGGTCTTGGCAGTACTTGGTCCTGAAGCACACGTGCATCACGTTCTTACCGACGCTCGAGCTGTAGTGCTTTATAGAGCTCCCGCTAATCTGATCCATAGGAATACCTCCTGGTGGCGCCCCTAGTCCTGCCCTCTAGATCAAAGGGCGCGGGCGCCACCAGACAAACTAACCGAGAAGTTGATTAGCACTTTTCGAAAGCCCCGCGTGCCCGTAAAAGGCTTTTGAACAGCGCCCCCAAGATAACTCCGGTGCACAGTGACGCAAAAACTCGCGCGCGTAAGCTTGACGCTTCCAACGGAGCTGTTGACTGAGCTCGACGGCGCCATTCAGTCCCAGCGTTACGCAAGCCGCTCTGAGGCCATCAGGGACTCCATCCAAGATTTCTTGGCCGACTACCGGTGGCGGAAAGGGCTTGCAGGCAAGCTTCTCGGGGCCATCCTGGTGCTCTACGACCACGAAGTCAGGGGGCTGGGTGACAAGCTGATAGACATCCAGCACGCAAGCGCCGACGTTATAAAATCTGTGCAACACCTTCACGTTGACGAAAAAAACTGCCTGGAAGTTTTGATTTGCGAGGGTCGGGCGAAAAAAGTACGTGAACTTGTTGAGCGGATGAGTACACTTCGAGGCGTGAAACAGGCAAAATTGGTGGTTGTCTAGGCCGCAACCGCGAATGAAATCCCTGCAAAAACTATGTTTATTTTACCCGCTCCATCTTCCTTCTTCCGAGCGCCTGGATGTATTCCACCTCAGACCCCTCGTGCACTTCGCCGCGAAGGTTTATCGGAATGGGCAGCTCAAATGTCTCGTAGGTCAGAGTGTCCATGAGCTGGGCGTTGCTCTCGACAACGGCGAGAACCTGCGCGGCCCCCCTCTCGATGATGGGGACCTCGATTGTTGCGCTCGTCGGTCTCACGATGGTTCTTTTCTGAGAGTCGAAAAGCCCGACGGCATCGACCTTGGCTTTCGCGTGCCCGTGCTTCCCCGGGGCTGAAGTCGTGAAGCCAACTATCCGGCATGGCTCCTCGTCAACAATTATAAACCTGCCCTCCTTGAGCTTGCCGACCTCGGTCACCTCTCTCGCCATCTTTTCACCCATCCCAGTTTTCAGCGGTGCTTAAAAGTCTGGCGCTGAGAACAATTGGTGAAAAATTGCGTGTTGGGCTTGCCGCGAAGGTTGAGGCCAAGCTTGCTCTCCTGACTGTCAGGAAAATCATCAAAATGCTGTCCGGCGAGGAGCTTCTGTTTGAGAGGAGGCTGTCCGAAAAGCTGGGAAAACCGCCCGCTTCCACAGCTTCTTTCAGAAAAGCCGACGCCGTGGTGGCCGTCGGCGGAGACGGCACCGTCTTGCTCGCGCAGAGGCTGGCCTCGGGCGTTCCGGTCCTCGGCATCCACGTAGCCGGGCGGGGTTTTCTGGCGGACGTTGAGATTCAGGACCTCGACAGGGCGATCAAGGCGCTGAAAGCTGGGCGGCTAGAGGTTGTCGAGAGGGAAAGGCTAGCCGTGACAGTGGGGAAGAAAAAACTTCCAGACGCCCTTAACGATGTCGTGGTCAGCAGGGGCGACGTGGGGAAAACAATTGACATCAGAGTCAAGGTAGACGGAGAAAACGCCATGGAGATGAAAGGGGACGGAGTGATAGTGTCCACCCCCACGGGGAGCACCGCTTACGGGCGGGTGGCGGGCGGCCCTGTGGTCGACCCTAGGCTCAGGGTTTCTATTATAGTGCCCGTGAGCCCGGCTGATCTGGGGCAGGCCCCGATGGTGGTGCACCAGGATTCCGAAATTGTTGTGGAGTTGACAGAGGCTGTGAAACCTGCTTTGGTCAGCGTGGACGGGGTTCAGGAGGCCCGACTTTCAACTGGTGAGAAACTGATCATCGGCCGCTCGGATTTCCCGGGCCGCTTTTTCTCGTGGGGGGACTTTTACCTCAAGCTGAAGGAGCGGCTTTAGTTGCCGAAGCTTCTGGTCCTCGACACCTCTGCTTTGGTCGCTGGTTTCGTGCCGGAGCTGTCTGATGCCGAGCAGGCGACCGTCCGCGAGGTGGTAGAAGAGGCCAAGAGCTTCTCAACAAGGCTTGGGCTCGAGACGGCAGTGATTTCCGGCAAGGTAAAAGTGCTGGCGCCTTCGAAAAGTGCCGTGGAAGAAGTTGAAAAAATATTGAAGGTGACGAGCGACACCATCTCCCAAACAGACACAAAACTTCTTGCCCTCGCCTTTGACCTGAAGGAAAAAGGCGCCGAGATAATCACTGACGACTATGCGATTCAGAACGTGGCGAGGAAGCTCGGCATCGCCCATCGCCCAATCAAGATGGCCGGGATAAAAAAGGTCTTCGAGTGGGAGTCGGCCTGTCCCGCCTGCGGCCGGAAACATCCCGCAGGCGTGAAGAAGTGCCCCGTCTGCGGCGCCAGCTTGAAGAGGAGACCAAAAACCAAAAGCTGAACCCGCATAACAAAATAGTATTGTTTTAAAAAGGGGCGAACATATGATAAGGGAGGTCAGATTGTGGAAGTAATGACTGTATCATTCGTAGGCGGCAAGGAGAAAAACGCAATAGAAATACTTCGGAAAAACGCCAAAGAGATTGTCAACGTTGTAAAGAAGTTCGAGGAGGTCGTCAACGCATACTTTTTGGACAAGGACCTCGAGAAGGCTGAAGCGTTGGGGAGAGAGTTATCCACAATCGAGACGAAGGCCGATCATGGGCGCAGGGATTTCATTAACGCGCTTTATGACGGGGCGTTCCTGCCTGCTTTCAGGGGCGACCTTGCCTGGCTGGCGGAGAGGCTGGACAGGGTGGCTGACACTGCAGAAGGCGCCATGCGCGTGCTCATCCTGAGGGAGAGGCTGTTCAAGGCGCTGGCGGGTGTGGAGAAAAAGAGCAAGAGCGTCAAGGAATGGAGGAAGAAGTTCGTGGAGATGGCCAAGCTAACTGTTCAGACTGTCGAAACCCTGCGTGAATCTGTGGACGCAATCGGGACAAACATTGATGTGGCAATCAGGAAGGCCAAAGACGTGGACAACTTCGAGCACCAGGTGGACATACTAGAGGGTGGGTTGCTGCACGAGCTTTACGAGCTTGAGGACCTGTTCCCTCCGCTCAGCGTGATCCAGATGGCGGAGTTCATTAGAAGGTTTGGCAACATCAGCGACCGCGCCGAGGACATGAGCGACTCGATCCAGATTCTTGCCCTGACCCTTTTCACGTGATTTTAAGGCTGAACCTCAAACAATTTTGAATTTGCAATAACGGCTCCAGAAAAAAATACATTTTTAACTATACGTGGCAACGCTGTTTGGTGGTTGAGCTGATTGAGATAATCGTCCTGATCGTTGGATTTTTCGTGGCGTGGAACATAGGCGCAAACGATGCAGCGGACTCCGTCGGGGTATCGGTGGGCGCGCGCATCATGAGATACCGCCGGGCGATAATATTCGTCGTGGCATTTGCGCTCATAGGCGCCATGCTCGAGGGAGGAAAGGTGGGGGGCACTGTGGGAACTGGAATCATTAAACCAGCGCCTGGCGGTGTGAATCCCCTTATCACTGCCCCCCTCGCGACCATCGGAGCGCTCCTAGCTGCAGGGATCTGGATGCTCTTTGCTTCAACGCAAGGTTTGCCGATTTCAGTTACCCAGTCGATGGTAGGTTCCGTCATAGGCGCAGGGTTGGTAATAACAATGCTAGGACTCGCTGCTGGCGCAACCGTTGAATTTGGTAAGTTAGGAACAATCGGCATTTCCTGGGTGACAAATCCTGCGCTGGCGGCTCTCTTCGGATTTTTATTGTTCAAAGTTGTCAACTCCGCTTTAAAGAGGGTAAAAAACCTGATATTGCTCAACCGAATTTTTTCGGTTATTGTCCTATCCGCGGCGGCATATGGCGCTTACACGTTGGGTGCAAATGACTTAAGCACTCTCACGGGGGTGCTCAATGGTTACGGGGCGTTTGGAGGTCAAACATACGCAGTTGCTGTGTTTGCCATGATAGCATTAACGCTCGGCGCGATAATGTTCAGTAAAAACGTTGTGCAGACAGTGGGGTCCGGAATCACCGGCCTTGACCCTCGAAGCGCTTTTGCCTCTCAGTTCGGGGCCGCGCTCTCGGTTTGGTTTTTCGTTCAGTTGACTATCCCTGTTTCATCATCGCAGGCGCTGATTGGTTCGATAGCGGGAGTCGGCCTAGTGAAAGGCGCCAAAACCGTGAACAAGAAAAACCTGCGCCGCATCTTTCTCATCTGGGTTTTGACACCATTTGTGACAATCGGCATTTCATTTTTGCTAGGCTGGCTGCTCGTCAGCGCTTTTCCAGGCGTGGCCGCCTAATCTGGCCTAAACCCCGCGTTTTTTGCTAGCGATGTATTTGCCACCTTCTAATGAGGCGAAGGTTATCAGCATGAAAGCGATTCCAACCGCCCAATCTGAGAGCCGTGGGTAAGTCACCTCGAATATCCCTTGAAGTGGCGTTAGATAGAATACTAGAAACATTAATGCAAGCGATGAAGCAATCGCAACCCACAAGAACTTGTTTTTGAAGACCCCAACCTTGAAGACGGTGTATTTTAAAGACCGCGCGGACACTGCGTTAGCCAATTCCAACAAGACAATTG
>JBFMBF010000016.1:0-26658 GCA_040755315.1 Hadarchaeota archaeon (SeqCode)
TTCAGGGTATGTAAGTCCCGGAGAGCACTCTGGGTGGTAGTGCCCAGCAGTTTTGACAAGCTCACGGCCGAGTGTGCGCGGAGGGATTACTGTGATGTCGTAACGCAAATTGTTCTGCAAAATCTTTTTTTCGTCTCCCCACTTCCAAAGATCTCTGTACATGTAGTAGAGCTCCACATCCTCGTTCTTCTTCAGCCACTCTTTGTCTAGGATGACCTCCTTCATGTCTTTGGCCAGCCTGACGTCGGCCTCCCTCTCCAGGCCACCAAATTTCAAAACTTTCATGTTGCCAGATGCTCCAGAACTTCAGTAAACTATCACGCTGCGGACGCTCGGCAGCTTCCGCATGGCGTCTATCACGTCACCTTTCACAGGCTCGTCAGTGATGATGGTGAGCTTCGGCTGCGGCGTCAGGTAGGGATCGTCCGCCACCGCCTGCCTTATGCTTATGCCGAACTTTGCGAGGACGCCCGTGGTCTCCTTTATTATGCCAGGCTTCGCCGCGTCCTTTGGCACTATCTCCACGACGCCCATCCCCAGTTGCTGGGCCACACCCTTCAGGTAGGCCACAGGCTCCAAGTTGGAAAATATCCCGGCCAGCCCCTCGTCTTTCAGAATTCTCCCGGCCGTGAGGTCGACCACCCGCCTGTCCACCCCGGCCTCCTCGGCAATCTGGACTGCCGGAACCCTCATGTTGCCGCAGAGGATGTCTCCGTCATTTCCGACCCTGAGCCCGTGCTTGAAGATGACCTTGGCGACGTTGAGCTGGGCCGGGAAATCCTTGAAGGCCTCCTGCACCCTCGACCACATCCCGATCTCCCCCATGTGCTCCCTCTCCTCGCCGACCATCTGCGCCATGACCAGCCGCATCACGCTTTCGACAAAAGAAGGGTCGACCCCTAGCTGCCTGGCCTGCTCCTTCGCCCTGTCAACAACCGCCCGCTCGCGCAGCTCGTCCCTCGCCCCCAGCTTCATGTTTTTCTTCAAGATGGCCAGTTCCTGCGCAACCTTGAGCCGCTGCGCAAGAATGGTTATTATCTGAGTATCCAGTTGGTCAATCTGCTTCCTGATTTCTTTCAGCCTGCTTTCGCTCATGCTGCCGCCCTCGCACCCATTTTAGCTGGGGAAGTTATAATCACTTTCCCAGACCTTTTCATCCAGGCCGCCGCTATCTCTCCAGAGACGTCGGGGGCAGCCACCGCCACCGTCGCCGGCCCGGTCCCCGTGAGTCCCGCTGCCATGGCCCCCCTTGCTAGGGCCTCAATGGCCGGGGTCGCATCCTGCCTGAGGGCGCTCGAGTAAAGCAGCCCGTTGAAAGTCATCGCCCCCCAGACATCGCCGTTCATGGCCATGCCGTGAGCGGCTTCCGCCCCGTCCCTGATTGCATCAAACTTCATCTTTCTCAGACCCTTGGTGTACGTCTTAAACGGCGGGACGTGAATCAGAATTTTCAGCCCCGGGTCGACCTTGAACTTCTTGAGCACCTTGCGCTCGAGGTTGTCGGTCACCACCCCGTAGCCGTAAAGCGATGCAGCGGCGTCGTCGAAAGCCCCAGTCAATGTGACTCCCGCCTCGAAAGCCGAATCTATTCCAATCTTGAGCACCTCATCTGCCCTGGCCTTCCTGCCGAAAGCCGAGAAAGTCGCCATGACGGCGGCGTTGGCTGCGGCGCTGCTGCTCGAGAGGCCGACGGCGATTGGAATTTCCGATCTCGTCTCGACCTCGGCGCCAAACCCCTTGACTCCCAGGTGCTTCATGGTTCTCTTCGCACATATCTCTATCAGCTTGGGGTTCTCCCTCACGCCGACTATTTTTCCCCTGACATCATTCAATCCTTCGATGGCTCGGACCTTCGCTCTGACTTTTAGATTAACACCGAAGGCCGCTCCCTTGCCGGTGGCAAATGCATTCACGACGGTCGCGGAGCCGAAGGCCGAAGCTTCACCCATCATTTTTTTCATCGCGATTCCTTTCGGAATTTATCCGGGTCGACCTTCCCCGCCCTGATCATGTGGTCGGCCAGAACCAGCGCCAGCATGGCCTCGGCAATTGGGACCACTCTCGGGCAGAGGTTGGGGTCGAACCTCCCGCGAAGCCTGATCTCAGCCTCTTCCATTTTTTCTAGGTCGACCGTGTGCTGCGGTTTTGTAATTGAAGATGGGGGCTTGACAGCTACCTTCACGACAACCGGCATCCCGTTGGATATCCCGCCGAGGATCCCCCCAGCAAGGTTTGTCTTGGTCTCTATCTTTCCCTTTTTCAGAATAATCTGGTCGTTCGCCTGAGAGCCCAGCATCTTGACCAACTCTTTCCCCGCGCCGATTTCCACGGCCTTCACCGCGCCTATTGACATCATGGCTCCAGCGATCTCCGCGCTCAGTTTGTCGAAGACGGGCTCCCCGATGCCCGGCGGAACGTTAAGCGCTATAACTTCCACCACTCCTCCGGTTGTGTCTCCCTCTTTCGCCGCCTCGAGCACCTTGTTCTTCATCAGCTCGGCGACCTTTTGGTCGGCGCACCTCATCGGGTTGTTCTCGGCATTCCTTCGGATCTCTTCAGGGGAAGCGTTACGTTGCACCGCCACTCCTGCCGCCTCCACAGTGTGACCGAGTATCTCCACGCCGTGAGCTGCCAGCAGCTTCTTTGCCACGGCTCCAGCCGCGACCCTGCCAATCGTCTCTCTCGCCGAGCTCCTGCCTCCCCCTCTGTGGTCGACATGGCCGAACTTCAGCCAGTATGTCAGGTCGGCGTGGCCAGGGCGCGGTTTGTTTTTTATTTCATCGTAAGGGGTCGAGTCCACATCGACGTTTCGCACAATCATTGAAATCGGCGTGCCAAGCGTCTTTCCCTGGAAGACGCCCGACAATATCTCCACCTTGTCCTCTTCTCTTCTGGGACTCGTCAGGAGGGACTGTCCGGGGCGCCGCCTGTCCAGCTCGGCTTGGATGTCAGCTTCGTTCAGCGGCATGCCGGCCGGAGTTCCCTCTACTACCACCCCAATCGCGGGGCCGTGCGACTCACCGTAAGTGGTCGTGCGGAAAATTTTCCCGAAGGTGTTCCCGCCCATAATCACCGCCTGAAAATTGTCTCCCACTCTATAAACCCTTGCGCCGCGAAGGTCCGGCTTCAGACACCGACAAAAGGTACCAGGAGCATGCGAACTCCGATGACTATGAATATGGTTGCCAGAATTTTTCTCAATGTGCTTGCCCGCGTTCGCTTTGAAATGTAAGGTCCAATCTGTCCGCCCACGACGCAGCCTGTCGCCAGTGGGACCGCGTAACCGAGCGCGATGTTACCTAAAAACCAGTGAGGAACAACGGCGGCGACAGTGGTGATCGCCATTCCGAACATTGCAGTCCCAGCTGATAGATGGATGGACATGCCGAGCATGAGAATTAGGACCATCTCATCTATAACTCCGCCGCCAATGCCAAACAACCCTGAAACCACCCCACTCATCAAACTCCCGAGCAGGCAGTACGTAAGTATCCTAGTGGACATTCTGCAGTATTTTCTGTCTGAACTGCCCTCTGTTTTGGAGTTCTTTATCAAAAACATGTAAATGACGATGGACAGCAAAAGGGCCCCGAACATCCCGGCCAACAGAGTTGAAGACACCAGAGTTGTTATGAATGCCCCAAGAACGGCACCCGGGATGTCAAGGGTGTCCAGCATCAGGCCAACTTTATAGTGAATCTTCTTTTGCCGTGCGTAAGCCAGAGTCGCCGAAATGCTGAGAAACATTATCGCGAATAGGCTCGCCCCAACGGCTTTCTGCGTGCTCAAGCCGAAGACAAGCACCAGCATCGGGACCATGAAGCTGCCGCCGGCCAGCCCCACCATTGACGAAACTGTGGCTATCAGCAGCCCTATCAACAGAAGTGATAGCTCAATCATCGGCTGCAACTAAATCCACAAAGATAAAAACCCCCCGACAGAGCTTGAACTGGTCAAATGAGGTTAGGCCGCGACTATACAAACTGCCTGGTCCTCGACCACCTGGAGGAGAACGATAGGCGCGCCTTCGAGCAGGGCAAGCTGGACTTGGCGTCTGTGAACGCCATAGGATTGGAGAAGGCAAAGCTCGACGTGGAGATGCAGCTCAAGGTCACGCGGGAGCTCGGGATGGACCATGTGGAGCTTGACTCCGACCCCCCCAACCCTTACATCCGCCTCGACCAGGGCCAGCGCAAGAAAATCAGGAAGGCCGCCGAAGACAATGGGATAACTCTCTCTCTTCACCTCCCTTATTCCTACGTGGGCGGCAGCATCTGCTCTCCAGGGGAGGAGGAACGCAGGACGGCCGTCGAGTTCCACAAGCGCTGCATGAAGTTCGCCTCTGATGTCGGGGCCCTTTACGTGAACATCCACCCTGGTTCCGCACCTTTCTACCACCGGCTGGGGAAGTACAACGCAATCATCCGTTCCTCGATAATCAACAGCCTCGTTGAGCTGGAAGCGTTCGCCAAAGAACTTGACCTGTTGATGCATCTCGAGAACAACACCGCGTTTGACGGGATTTACAGCGAGCTTGAGGACTGCATCTCACTTGTGGAGGAGCTGAGGGGCAGGGGCGCGAACGTCTACTTCAACTTCGACATCGGCCACTGGTTCACGAGGGCCGACACCGGTTCCCAGATTACGGACCCGCCGGAAGACTCGATGAAAAAGATTCCCAGTGGTTACATGAAGGAAGTCCATCTCAACGATTATGTTCCGGGCAAAAAGATGTTCCACCCACCCCTCCACCTTGAGTGGGGGCTGCTGAAGAGAGAAAACATGAAGAGATACGTGGAAATCGTGAAGGGGGCCGGTGTGGAAGTCGTGGTCCTGGAAACTGCCATGAAAAGCAACGAGCAGATGTTGGACTGGCGCTACCTCCTGAAGCAGGAGTCTGATTACATAAAAGACCTGTTTGGAGTGTGAGGGATCATTGCCTCATCTTTATGGAGACCCTGAAAAGTGCACCGGCTGCAAGATATGTGAGCTCTACTGCGCGCAGGCGAGGGAGCGGGTGATGAACCCGAAGCGCGCGCGTCTCAGGATATTCAGGGGACACCGCTCTGACAGGATTGAGGCCTGCAGGCAGTGCGTGGACGCCCCCTGCGCGGAGGCCTGCCCACAGGAAGCCATAGTCAGGAACCAGAAGACCGGGATTGTTTTTGTGAACGAGAGCAAGTGCGATGGGTGCGGGGTTTGTGTCGTGGCCTGCCCTTATGAAATGATATGGGTGAACCCGGACAGGGGAAAGGCAATAAAGTGCGACCTCTGCAAGCAATGCATCGCACAGTGTCCCACCGGCGCCTTGAGCGTGGTGCAGAAAGAGTGGTCGGCTTTAAAAGATTCTAATATTGCTCAACCAGTGAGCAGCCTCGAAACTTCGTCCTCTGAGAGTTCCCTGTAACCCTTTTTGTTGACTGTTGCGACGACGGTCTTTTCTCCAGTCGCGGCGTCTCTTTCTATGGCCGTCTGGATTGATTTGGCCGCCAGCTTAACCCCTTCTTCCAAGATTATGCCGTCTTTGAACTCCCCTTCCAGCACGCCGTAAGCCACTGTCGCCCCGGTCCCTCCGGCCGCGAACTTCTTTTCCTCCAGCTTACCACCCACAGGGTCCAAAAAGTAGAGGTGGGCCCCGTCGCTGTCCACTCCGGTGATCATCCCCTCCAAGATGTAAGGAAAGTACCTGCGGCCGTGGAGAAGGTTGGACGCCATCTGGGCCAGGCCTCTCGTGGAAATCGATCGCCCCTCGTTCAGCCTGTATAAGTTGGCCTCCGTCCTCAGCATCCCGATGAAGCTCTGGACATCTCCCGTGCTCCCGGCCACAGCGGCGCCTATCCTATCCTCAAGCTTGAAGACCTTCTGGACCCTCTTGCTGAGCACATGGTAGTATGCCGTTCCCCTGGAGTCGGAGGCAAGCGCCACGCCGTCGTCACATCTCACCGCGACCACAGTTCCGGAGAACCAATACATGGCATCACTCTAAATTGTCCCGCCGGTTATAAAATCATCGCCGGGCGACGGCGACGGCAACCACGACCGCCACGCCGATGACGACCACTATCAAGAGGTAAAACATGATGTCCTGAGGCACAAGCGGGACCTCCGGTCTGGCGGCGATGGAAAGCCCCCTCTCTCCCACGGCCAGCAGTCCTCCCGCGACCCCCGAGTAAGAACTCTCATAGTTGGCGTTTGCTTTTATGGTGTGGCTATTCCCGTAGGCGTTGTCCTTCAAGCGGGCGCTGAAGGTCGCCACCCACTGCTCGTTGCTGACCAGGCTTGATTTTGTTTGCGCTGACGGAGCCTCGAAGAAGTTTGAATCTAAATCAAGCGCAAGAGAGAGGTTGTCTACCTTGTTTTTTCCCATGTTCTTTACCGTCACGGTCACTGCCATGTTGTCCCCTGTTATCTGGGAAGATGGCTCAACGTTGATATCCAGCAGAACTTCAGGAGCGACTGTTCCCGAGATGCTCCTTGTAATTTCATCGCTTGCGACAGGCTGCCCGCCATAGTACTGCCAGTTTGTTGAAATGGCGCCTGGTCCGGGCCAGTTTATGCTACCCTGCGCGTCGACAACACCTTCCCCGCCTGTCGATGCACCCACTATGTGGTAGTAATCGCTTTTCCCGAATGACCCCAAGTTCAAAGGCCATACACCGTCAACAGGCACCCAGCCGTAGTTTGGCAGGTAAAAGATTGGCCAAGCGTGTCCGACTGTGTTTATGTCGGCCCCGGCCCCCGTGACGTTGTATATCGTGAGATAAGCATTTCCGGAAATCCCCTTGGCAGGTATCCCAGCGGCCCTGGCCAGTGCCACGAAAAGGTTGGCGTATTCCGTGCAGTCCCCGACCTTTGTGTTGAACCCGACGAGCGCGCTGCGCTCCGAACTCTGGCGCTGGTAGGTCATGTTGCCCACCACCCACCTGAATATCTGCCAGGCTTTGTTGTACGGGTTCGTCGTGTTATCGGTGAGGTTTTCGGCCAGAGCAGAAATGGATGAGTTGTTGCTTTGGTACAGCCCCGCGACCGGCTGGGTGTACTGCGACACCTCAGATGGATAAGATGTGCCTACTGAGTTAGGGTTTATTGAGAACCGAACAGTCTTGACCTTCAGCGTCTGAGTGACTGAAATCCTCTTGGTGGCGCCGCCCGCTATGTCCCCCAACTGAAGCTCCACCCAGCGGTTGTCATCGGTCCTGAGTATTTGTGACTGTGTGTAAGACTGCCCATCAACAGTTATGCTCTCGCTCAGCACTTCCTGCTCGGCCCACCCAGTGATGTTGTCGAAAAGGTAAATGGTGGCGCGCGCATTGAGCGCAGTGTACTGACTGACGTTCTGCAGGTCATAGTTTATTGTGAAAGTGTATACTGCGGCTTCATCCGCAGCGCTCGCGACTGGCATGGCCAGAAGCATCAGCGCGAAAAAACATAGCACTGCTGGAGCTTTCAAGCGGACACCAGTTGGAATATTCTTCGCCATTTAAATTACCTCCGTCTTCATGCCGTTCGTCCAATCAAGAGGTCGTCCAGCTTCCTGAACACCACCTGCTGCTTGCAGAAGCCCGGCAGGTAGTTGGCCGCCTTCCCTGAGTCGACGCCAGTGGTCTTGAACCCCATCCGCTCGATCGGGGAGACGACGGCGCATGTGTCCGCCACAACCTTGCCGCCGGCATTTTCTATTATTTTTGTGTACCCCATCTTGGATGCAGTCTCCTTTGTGGATCTAGCCGTGCAGATCCACAGCGGCTTTTTCAGCCTCTTGCCTTCCAGCTTGCACGCGAGGGTCGCGATCTCGTTCAGGGACGCATGGGGGCAGCCGAGGATTACGATGTCTGGATCTTGGCCGGTGTTCAGTGTCTTGTAGGCTTCCAGAAGCTCCTTGTCTCCGACCTCTATGGATTCCAAACCCTCGACCGACATCATCGAAGCTTCGGGAGTTATTCCTTCGGCGTGGTAGAGGGCCACGGCGCCAGAGGCGGCCATCGCGGCCCCGAGGGCTTTGAGGTTGTCCACTGAAGCGCGCTTGATCCCTTGGAAGTAGGGAATGCCGCTCTTGACTATCTTGCCCACGTGGTAGCCAAGCGCCCCGAAATCTGCCGTGTCCTCCAGGTCCGTTTTTACATTAACCAGCAGCGTCGGCTTCCTGTTTTCATCCAGGTGCAGCCCGTAGTTGGGAGTTACCCCGCACAGGGCGGCCGCGAGAGCTGACGGTCCACCCTCTCTGTTTGTTCGCGCACCGAGAACAGAGTTGGCGAACGAAACAGCGGAGGATTCCGACCAGGCTATGTGCTCCCTATAGTGGGGAAGGTTTCCAACAAGGTACGGTGTGCACGTTGCGGTGAGCATTATTCCCATCTTCCTGAAAGCCTCGATAATCTGCAGCTGTTTTTTCGCAAAGTCTTCCGGAAAACCCAGCTCCTTCCAGTCCACGAGGTCCATGCCGGGGGGGTTCAGGGTTGTCGGGACTTTTGCTTTTGCACCCTTGTTCGCCAAGTCTTCAAGGAACTCCAGCCCGGGGTCGCCGATTGACTTGTAGGAGACTCCCGCCACTTGGACGGAACTCACTGGCATCATCCTGTCTGCGCCGTAAATCTCACCCAAGCGCACTAGGAGCCTGAAGTTCCTCTCGGCAACCTCGCCATACTCTCCGGCGAGCATCCTTTCCTCATCTTTTGTCAAATGCATGTGTCACGCCGTGCTATTTTTTCGCGGGCCATTTTAAGGGTTGCCGGTGCAGCCGATGAATTATACATTTAGTAGTATGTCAAACGTTTGACACTCACACCAAAGATGTCAAACGTTTATCACGCAATCTAAGCAATGTCAAACGTTTATCAGTGAAATTTTGGGGAGGTGGACCCTGCACGGTTAAAAATTAAGAAAATGGTATATTTGGCGAGGCGGGATAGAGGTGACGGGAACATGTGGCAATATCACGCGGCCTTGATGGTACTGGGCTTCTCGCTCATGGTAACCGGCGCGGGCGTCTCCAAGTTCATGAAAAAGATGCCATGGTGACTCAGGGTTCACAAACGGTTGGAGGTATCCGCATCAGCGTTTTCACTGTTCGGGTTGGTTGCGGCAATTTACTATGTGCAGTCTACCAGTGGGATACACTTTAGAGTTCCTCACACATTTTTCGGCGCAATCACAATAGCGTTTGTTGTAATCACTCCAATATCCGGCTATGCTCAATTCAAGTCAAAAACTCACGGCCCGCAAATCAGGAAGACCCATCCATGGCTGGGGCGCGTCACCATTCTCTTGATGTTGATAACAATCATTGGCGGGCTTTCAGCGGCGGGAATTTTTTAACAGTCAAAAGCCACAAAAACCACCGATTTTCCCCTTCCGAAAGTTTAAATAGGGCAAAACATCAAAAATGGCTATTGCGGGGAAAAGCCAGTCATCAAGGCCAAACCTTGGCTCAAGGGCCTGGGGGAACCGCGGAGAAACCCAGCGACTGGGGAAGGACGCGGATGGGCGCACTGGCAGCGGTGCGCTGAGACCAAGTGACTGGAAAAAGATCGACAGACGAAAAGCGCAGCTTGACTGCCACGGAGTAATCTGGCGGTCGAACCCCGTTCATGGCAGTTTTTTCAACCTTTCAAGCTCGTTTGCCACGTCTCCGAGGCCGAGCTCCTCCAGCCTCGCCCGCGGGATCCATCCTGTATTCCAGTCCCACTGTCGGAGCTGGTAGTACTCCGGAAGCATGTAGTCTAGCTCCACGACATGGCCCCTTGGAGGGCCCTCCGGTGCCGGAGATTTTATCATTCGAGAAGGCAGCCTGTCATCCTTGCGGGTAACTCCCTCTCGAATGTTGAACGCCCTCTCAAGCGAAAATATCCGGGCACCTGTCGTGAAGAGAGAGCTGGCCGTGTGCTTGATGCCGGTGACGGCGGTGAGGGCCCTTGCGTAATCTTCAAAGTAGAAGACGGGCGGCCAGCAGGCGCCGAACTTGCAGGTCACGAGGGAGTCCACGACTGCGCAGAAGTTCTCCCCGTCCCTGACCATCAGCGCCTTGTACTTTGGGTTCAAGCGGTCGGCACCCTCGGGCATGACCTTCTTTCCGAACCTTCGCTCTATCTCCTCGACGAAGCCGACCTCGCTCAGGACCTCGAAAGATGTGAGGTGGTCCGCTCCCCTGTTTGCGGTGGCGTGGGAGAGCCCCATGGACTTCTGGGCCCGCCCGTCCTGCGCTGGCTCGTCCATCCCCTTGACGGTCATGTTGAACTCCTCGGTGGCAGGGCCGAGCCTCTTGGCGAGCCTGTCGGTCCCCTCGGCCAGCAGGTTCCCGAAGCCTTCCCGCCTCACCAGCTTTTCTATACACTCGATTATCGCTTCCGCATTGCCCCAGCTCAAGTCTATCCCGCCCGTGTCCGCTTTCTTCAGGAGTCCCCGCTCGTAGCACTCCATGGCGAATGCGATAACCCCCCCGCAGGAGATCGTATCGAGGCCGTAGATGTTGCAGAGCCTGTTGGCGTAGAGTATGGCCTCCATGTCCGAGTTCCCGCACCTCCCGCCCAAACTTGAAAGGGTCTCGTACTCGACTTTCCCCTCAAGCGGCCTGCCCCCCGCATTGTTTTTCAGGAAGCACTCACAGCGGAGCGGGCAGCCGAAGCACGCGCGATCCCTCAGCTTGAAGTCCCTGACTATTTTTTCGCCGCCTATCTCGTGCGCCATGTCGAAGACGCCGCTTTGGAAGTTCCTAGTGGGGAAGCGGCCTATCTCGTTCATGAGTTCCACGAGTATGGTTGTCCCGTACTTTGTGGTGGAAGCGGAGAACTTGTGTGAAACAACCCTTTTCCTTCCTTCGGTAGCCAGCTTTGAGAACTCGTCCAGGTCGGCGATGGGGACGCTGAAGTCGCCCCTGACGGAGATGGCCTTCAGGTTCTTGGACCCCATGACGGCGCCAGGGCCCGTGCGGGCGGCCGAGCGGTAGTCGTGCATGATGGCGGCGAATCTGACGAGGTTTTCTCCCGCTTGCCCGATGGAGACCACCTCGCAGCCGTCCCCCTTTTCCTCCCGGAGCATCTGCTCGGTCTCGAGGGCGTCCCGACCCCAGAGCCTCTCCGCGCTTTTCAGCTGGGCCGCGCCGTTCTCCACATCCAGATAAACCGGCTTTTCCGCCCTGCCGTGAACCACGATGGCGTCGAAGCCGGAGTACTTCAGCTCTGAGCCCCAGTGGCCCCCTGAGTTAGCTTCGCCGTAGAGTCCCGTCAGGGGGGACTTCGCCGCTACCTCGTACCTTCCAGTCTGGGACCAGGTTGTCCCGTTAAGCGGGCCGGTGGCGAATATCAGGACATTTTCTGGGCCGAGGGAGTCTATCCCCGGCTTTAGGAGGTTGAAGAGGAGCCTGGTGCAGAGGCCGTTCCCCCCGATGTAGTTCATGGCGAGCTCTTTGTCGAGCTTTTGCTGCACAGCTTTTCCGCGGGTCAGGTCGACTTCCAGCACTTTTCCCATGTAGCCTCCTATTCTGTACTCAGCCATGCGCTCGTGGAGGGTTGTTCCGGAAGGCGTAAAAATTTACCGCCGAGGACAAGCGCCTGACGAACGTTCGCAATCGACCGCGATTTTTGTGGTGCACGTGTGTCATACACAATGTCAAACGTTTATCACTGAAGCTTGGCATTAAACGGTTTCTCTGATGAGGCATGTCAAACGTTTGTCACGCTACCCCACGATGTCAAACGTTTATCGCCACCCCCGCATGACACATGTGTACTATCTGTCGGTTCCCACCGCGTTAAAAAGAAAGGCTTAAGCAAACGCCAAATTAGTGTTTTCAGAAAATGATAGAAGTCAGATTCCACGGCCGGGGAGGCCAAGGCGCCGTGACAGCAGCGCGGCTTTTAGCGGATGCTGCATTTCTGGAAGGCAGGTACAGCCAGGCATTCCCGTTTTTCGGAGCCGAGAGGCGCGGCGCCCCCGTCGTTGCCTTCACGAGAATAAACAAAAAACCCATCCGCAGCAGGAGCCAGATTTACGAGCCCCACCATGTCGTCGTGCTCGACCCCCTCCTCCCGCAGGTCGTGAACGTCGCGGCTGGCATCAAAAAGAACGGCATCATCGTGATCAACTCCAAAAACCCGCCGCAGATAGAGGGCGCCAGGATAGCTTTCGTCGACGCGACTTCGATAGCGATGGAGACAATCGGCGCCGCAATCACCAACACGGCGATGCTTGGGGCGCTGGCTCGAGCCACCAACATTGTTTCATTGGACTCGGCAGTGGAAGCCGTCAGGAAAAGGTTCAAGGGGGAAGCCGCAGAAAAAAATGCGGCAGCTGTGATAAAAGCTTACGAGCAGACGGTGATTGGATGAAAAAGAAACGCAGCATTGTGATAACCGAATCAGGCTCTTCCGAGAAAGTCCACACGGGAAGCTGGAGGACTTTCAAGCCAGTGATAATTCCCGAGAAGTGCACGGCCTGCTCCCTTTGTTGGCTTTACTGCCCGGAGCCGGCGATAATCAAGGGAAAGCCGCACGCCATAGACTACAGATACTGCAAGGGGTGCGGAATATGCGCGCGCGAGTGTCCTGTGAAGGCGATAGTGATGGTGAGGGAGAAAGATGAAGCAGCTCCTTGACGGGAACGAGGCGGCGGCCATCGCGGCCAAGCTTGCCAAGGTTAAGGTAATCTCGGCTTACCCGATAACTCCCCAGACCGTGGTAGTCGAGAAGCTCTCGGAGTTCGTGGCGAGCGGTGACCTAGAGGCCGAGTTCATAAAGGTGGAGTCCGAGCACAGCGCCATGAGCGCCTGCATAGGGGCGGCCGCGACGGGAGTCAGGACTTTCACGGCAACGTCTTCACAAGGACTCATGCTGATGAGCGAGATGCTTTTCGTGGCGTCAGGCTTGAGGCTCCCAATAGTGATGACGAACGCCAACAGATCCCTTTCAGCGCCCCTCTCGATATGGTGCGACCAGCAGGACTCGATGGCCGTCAGGGACGCCGGCTGGATTCAGCTCTATTGTGAGGACAACCAGGAAATAATCGACACTACCATCCAGGCCTTCAAGATAGCGGAGGAAACTTTAGTGCCCGTGATGGTCTGTTATGATGGGTACATCCTTTCCCATACGGCTGAGCCGGTCGAGGTGCCGGAGCAGCATGAAGTGGATGGTTTCCTCCCGCCATACAACTACCCGACCCCTCTCAATCCCGAGCGCCCTGTGACAATGGGGGCGGTGGGAGTGCCTGACTACTATACGGAGTTCAGGTACGTGCTCCAGAAGGCCGTGATGGACTCGAAGGAGACAATTCTGAATGTCGGTCGCGAGTTCAAGAAAAAGTTTGGGAGAGGGCACGGCCTTGTGGAGAAGTACAGGAGTGATGATGCAAAAATAATAGTTGTGACGGCAGGGTCGCTGGCTGGCACCGTGAAAGACGTCGTGGACAAGTACAGGAAGAAGGGCAGTAAGATTGGGCTTGTACGGGTGAGAAGCTTCAGGCCATTCCCAGATGAAGAACTGGTTGAAGCAATCGGAGACGCAAAAGCAGTCGCTGTAATCGAGAAAGACATTTCGCTGGGGTCGGCGGGCGCTCTTTATCTTGATGTCGTGGCTGCGCTTTCAAAAGTCAAGTCGCCCCCGATGGCGCTCAACTTCATCTGTGGGCTCGGAGGCAGGGATGTTTCGCCGCTTCAGATAAGGACAGCTGTCAAAGAAACTGCGAAAGCGGCCGAAAAGAGAAAGGTCAAGCAGTCCGTCAGGTGGCTCGGACTCAGGGAAAAAGAGGTAGGGTTAGAAGAATGAAGGAGATACCTGAGGCCGAACTCTTCGCACCGGGGCACACGGCGTGCGCCGGGTGCGGGTGTGTTTTGGGAATCCGCCACATTTTGAAGGCGCTCGGGAAAGATGTTGTTGTGAGCATGGCGACCGGCTGCATGGAAGTCATCTCCTCCCCCTACCCCCAGACCTCCTGGAGGGTGCCGTGGATTCACGTGGCTTTTGAAAATGCCGCCGCGGTCGCCTCCGGTGTTTCCAGGGCCTTGAAGGTCCTCGGCAAGAGTAACGTGAAGGCGGTGGCAATTGCAGGGGACGGCGGCACCGCCGATATCGGGCTCCAGGCCCTTTCTGGCGCGGTGGAGCGCGGCGAGGACATGGTTTACATCTGCTACGATAACGAGGCTTATGAAAATACGGGCATTCAGAGAAGCGGCGCGACGCCATTTGGCGCATGGACCACAACCACCCCCATCAGCAAACTCAGCCGGGGTGAAGACCGACCGAAGAAAGATATCCCCGCGATCATAGCTGTCCACGGTGCACCTTACGTCGCAACCGCTTCCGTTGCCTACCCGCTAGACCTGATAAAAAAGGTCAAAAAAGCCGTTTCAATAAAGGGCCCGTCTTACATCCATGTTCAGGCGCCATGCACCCCAGGCTGGCGAATAGAGCCAGACAGGACAATCGAGGTCGCGCGACTTTCTGTCCTGACCGGAGCATGGATCCTCTACGAGATTGAAAACGGGAAGCCGAGCGTCACTTTCAAACCCCCAAAAAGAAGGCCCGTCGCTGAATACCTGAAGATTCAGGGCAGGTACAGGCACCTGACCGAGAAAGACATCGCGGAGATACAGAAGATGGTGGACGACCAGTGCAAGAAGTTGGGCATAGAGTGAAAGGCAGTATTTCCAGCTTCACCTGCTGACAGCATCAACTATTACGAGGAACGAGTTGTAAGAGTTGTGAGCAAACAGGGCGCCGCCCAGGCCGACCTTAAGGTAACAGATTCCCAGAAGTATGCTTGAGGGGACGAGCGTCAAGACAAAGGGGAGGTATGTGCCGGGGTTGGACAGGTGAAACGCGGCGAACAGGAGCGAGGAGGAAAACACGGCGAACGCCTTGGACCTGCCGCGCCTGATGAGTTCATCTATGAGGATGGCCCGGAAAACCCATTCCTCAAACACTGGCAGGATGTTAGCAGCTATCAGGACAAGCCACGGGTAGTCCTGCTGGATCTGCGTGAAGGGGTACTCCTCCGGGTTGACCAAGGGGGTTCCAATCTGGTAAAAATAATTTGAAATGATGTTGGTTATAACAAGAGAAGCCGCAGCCACCCATAGAGCCACTGTGATGAGCCTGACCCACTGCGACTTTTTCATCCTCCTTGCAGCCCTCAACCAGAAGCGCGGCCGGAGGCGTTCGAGGTGAAAGGGCCTAGAGGCGACAACCATTCCCACCAGAATGCCGAGCAGGATGCCGGGCGCGAGAATTCTGACGATGTCTACCAGGTCCAAAGCATTGCCTCCTATTTTTTCGTTAGCTTCAGCTTTTCAAGGGCTTCCAGAGTTGACTTTATGCTTTCCAGAATCGCCGCAGTCTTGGTGTGATCAGTTTCTTTTGCAAGCTGCTCAGAAAGGGTGTCGAGCTTCGCGTTCAGGGCCGCCTCGACCTTCTTCAGTGGGGAAGTTTCCGCGCCGGCTTTCGGCGCCTGCGGCTTAGTCTCCGCCCCACAAATGGGGCAAAGAACCTGCCCCTTGAATTCAAAAAGTGGGCTCATGCACTTCCCACAGTGGACCCCCAGCATCTTTCCCCCGGAAAGCAGCATTTCCGTTATTTTCGAAAGTCTCTCTTCCTCCATCCTCTCAAAACCCTTATGAAGGCCCACTCTAAAAGTTAGTTGACTGCCATGGCAGGTGTCGCAAATGTCATTCGAAGAAAAACTGAAACAGGTGGTAGACATAATGACGCGCGTCAGCGGAGATACCACAGTCCCCCGCAACATCCGGAGGGCTGCCAGCGAAGCCAAGGTAGCCCTTCTGAAAAAAGATGAGGACCCGGTGGTCAGGGCCGCTTCGGCAAGAATAACTCTTGAAGAGATAAGCAACGATTCCAATATGCCGATCCACGCCAGGACTCAGATATGGAACGCCCTGAGTATTCTGGAAACAATAAAGTGAGGGTTTGATTGGGATTAACAGACTCCGCTGGACATAAACAGGCATGATAAGCAGTCACGACTGTCGATACCGTCAGCGGGTTTTTCCAGAGCTAATCATTCGATTGTCGCGTGGCGGGCCTTCAGATCCTCTTCCTTCTTCCCCAGCTTCACCATCATTGCGGCGATGACTCCATCTAGGAAAACCATCACGCCCACCTCAAAGAGAGTCCCGAGGGGCGCCAGGGGAGCATATTCCCCGAACAGCTCACGCTTCATGTAATCGGCTATGGCCGCAACCTCCTTTCTCCCCGGGAGGGTCACAACTACATCTGCGAGACGAGCAAGCGGGGACTTTGGGTAAGATGTCACGGCGATTATCTTGGCCCCTATTTTTTTGCCGATTTTTGCGGTTTCGACTATCAACTCAGTTTCTCCGGACCCCGAAATGGCAAGCAGGGTGTCATTGCCCTTGAGTGCAGGAGTGATTGTCTCCCCGATCACATAAACATCCATCCCAAGGTGCATCAGCCTCATCACGAAGGCCTTGGCGACCAAACCTGACCTTCCGGCCCCGACAACGAAAACCCTTTTTGACTTCAGGAGAGTGTCTATGAACTGCTCTACTTCATGCACCTTCATGTTCTTCTGGAGCGACTGTATGTGCTCCAAAATTTCGCTCATGGCGCGTTTAGTGTCTTCCATCGCACCACAAAAATACTAGCTTCCGGGTGGTTTTAAACCTGCACCCAGCCTTCAGCGCCTCTCCTCAGGCCCCTTTTTTGTGGGAGGCCTAACGAAGATGTTGTACTTGTCCTTTCCTTCAAGCTCCATCTCGACCCTCTTGGCGATCAGTGCTTTCGGGTTGGCGAGCCCCTTCACGCGCCTTTCCAAGTCGTCGAAGTCGGCGAATGGCCCCTTGTCCCTCTCCTCAATGATGGCCCACATGAGCTTTTTTCCTATGCCTGGAATCAATTCAAGCTGGTGGAATCTAGTCGTAAGCGGCCCCGCCCGGTTGAAAAAGTCTATGAATCTCTCGGGTGAAGCGCCGACGATGGTCTGGATGGCAACCTGCAGCTCCCCCTTCGCGGTTGTGGTCAGCTCGTCATACCCAACCCTTCGCTTTATCCTCTCTACTTTTTCCCTCGCCTCTTTCCCGATGTAGATCTTCTCCTGCGGGGCGAAAGTCGTCCCGGGCAGCTGGACCACTTCAAGTAGGGTGAAAAAAGTGTCCCCAATGACCTGAAGTATCGGCTCCCGCAAGTGGATGGGCCGGGGGTCGTTCGGGTGGCCCTGGGGCAGGACATCAAGAACTACTGCTCTATCTTCGTACTTCTTCTCGGACAAGGCAGTCACCAATCAGGCATTTATTTGCCGTATTTCTCGACTATCTCGAGGATTTTCTTGACGTCGCCTTCCTCGAGCTTCGTCCTTTCCTTCAGAAAGAGGAGTTCCAGATCCTCCTTGGTTTCAGGCATTATGTTGACGATGGAGACGACCTGGTGGTCCTTGAGGTTGCCGAGCTTCAGCAACTCCTCCACCATCTCTCCAGCTTTTTTGGATTCCAGTTTGGCGAACTTCTGCGCATAGTCATAAGCCAGCCTCTGGGTGTAGTCGAGGTCCCCCTTCTTCTTCTCCTTCTCTAGGGTCTCAAGGACCTCCGCCAGGGAGACCGGCTTTTCAGCAGTGACTTGTTTTCCCACCATCATCTCACCCTTTTAAGGTGTTCTGGGCCTGAAATAACCTTTTTTGTTTTCCCGCCGTCGCTCACCCCGACCACATATCCCCTGCCGACCTTCGCCTCTATAACCCCAATCCTACCATGGTACCGGTGGTGGGGCTGTCCCTTGGTGACGCTGGGTTCTATGATTACCGCCACCCTCGCCCCGAGCGGGAGCTCCTGGATGGCCCTGATCACGGAAGTCTGGCCACGCTCGCGCGGGCGTTTCATGAACTTCCCGCGCCCCTTGCTCTTCAGTCCCTTTGAACGTCTAGCCATCAAAACACCAGAGATGTCTCCTCACGAGTCTATAAAATCAGCCTAGTCTGCCCATCTTGCGCTGCTTGATCCTGCGCATCTTCCGCCGCATCCTCTTCCTGACCCACTTCCATCTCATGCGGCCCTTTTTTTTCCATTTTCGTGGTCTTTTCCCGATTTGAATTCCCCCTGTTTATCACGTATTCTAATCAATATATCAAGCTTTTGAGCCTTCCTAACAATCGAAAAACCTACTTGCTCGCGAAAGCGCTTACATCTCTCTCTCGATTTATGAACAACATCAAGTAAGGTTTACAATTGCGCTTGCGTTCTTTTACTTTGTAGATTTTGTGGTGAATTGAAAATCGGTCTAGCAACCTTCCCACATACTCCATGACTTCAAAATTAGTGTTTTTTGCGCCTATGTAACCATACACATATTTTTCTCTTTTGTGTCCGCCAACATGTCCTTCTCCATCAAAGAATCCTCTGAGGAACTCTTTTGGGTAAGCATCGATTATTGGCTTGTGTGCGTCGAGCGGCTTCTGCATAAAATTCACGATTGATCGAACAGCTGTTTCGGTACCCCATATTCCCCCACTGTTGTGAATTTTGTATGGTCGCCCCATAACATTTGAAAGACATCTACCAAATTCCTCGACAAAATCCTTATCCATAGCTTCAAGCTTGAACACTTCTTTGCTTGCAGTACAGTCACTGTAGCGTGCGGCAAGAAGATAAGAAAGATTTGGAGAATAGGTTTCATCGAAGACTCCTATAACAACTGGTTTCCTGCCTTCATGTATCCAGCTGTCGATGGTACGCCGATTGACTATTCCTACTCCCAGTTCTTTCTCAATCTTCCTGCTCCCCCACCCTTTCGTTTCGTGTAATTTGATTGCACGCTCATAGAGATGGAGCGGTGTTGAATACCGCATCGATTCCACCGCCCAGCATTTGCGTGAAGGACCTTTATAAGGGGAAAAATATCATCTTCGATTTCTTATTCATTCCAGTTTTCACCAACTGAATGCTTGGGCGATGCAACCTCCCTTAGCGCGATTTTGTCCATATTTTTCGCTGCGGTTATCAGGTAAAGCTCCTCGAAAGAGAACTTCTCCCGCATGATCCTGGCATGGAATCCCATCTCCTTCAAAACTTCCAGTGTTTTGAAGATGTTTGAGAGGGAGGACTGCACGAACATCGCCCGGCCGTTCTTTTCCAAGTGGTCTGGCAGCTCCCGCAAAAATCGGTCTATCACTAACCGCCCGTCAGGCCCCGCCTCCCAGGCGCGGTCAAGCCGCCCGCCAATCTCTTCACCCGGCCCGACAGGGAGGTAGGGAGGGTTGAACAGGATGAGGTCGAATCTCTCGCCCGCCACAGGTTCGAAAAGATCCCCCAGACGAAAGTCTATGCGGTCAGCCACTCCGTGGGCGGCGGCATTCCCGCGGGCGCACTCGATGGCAGAGGGGTTGATGTCAGTCGCCACAGTCTTGGCCCCGCCCTTCGCGGCCATAATCGCGAGCATCCCGCAGCCGGTGCCCAGCTCGAGGACCTTCTCGCCCGCCTGAGTTTCTAGGTTTTTTGCCAGTATCAGGGTGTCGTCAGCCGGCTCGTAAACTTCCGGGTGAACTGAGAACTTCATATTTTTGTAGAGCACGGCCTTCCCCATGCCGCCCGCCACAGGAGGGAATATTGAAATCACGTCGCCTTCCTCGAGTTTGGTGAGGGGACCGTCCAATCTGGCTATCAATTGCTCGTTTACAAGGATGCTGAACATTTTTCTCAGGTGCCCAGCTTCGTCGATGACCCTCCCCTGGAACTCCTTGCCCAGCCGCCCTGCCAGTTTTTTCACAGCGTCCTCGACCGTGGCTCCTTCTGGCACCTCCTCGTGGACAGATTTTTGACCGGCGAGCTCCCGCAGGTTGGAGAACAGCCTTATTTCCACCTTCATGTTACACATAATGTCTGTTGTGAGTATTTTAGGGGGATTGTTGCGGGGGGTTCAGGTCAGGAAAAGCCTCGCGAACTTGACAAGCCGCATCGCCCCGACCTTTCTCAAGATCCCAGGAGCGTTCTTCATCAGCGCCACGAGAAGCTTTCCGTGGTCGTCGAACGAGAAGTTTTCATCCACCAGTTTTTTCACATCCTCGTCCCGGAGAAGCTCAACAACAGCGTCAAGGTCATCGTCTGACATCCTCTGGAAGGCCCTTCTGGCCCTCAGCCCCATCTGGACCTCCATGCCGAACTTTTTCCTCACGCGCGATTCATATTCGGCAAGATTCTTCCAGCTTGGCTCGCCCAAGACTTTGACCGCCACGTCTGATGCAATTTTGGCGCAAGAGAGGCCGAGGTAAATGCCTCCGCCCGTGAGAGGCTTCACCTGGCCAGCGGCGTCGCCCACGAGGATGACTCCGTCGGCACAAGTCCTTGTGGAGAAGGGCGGCGGGATTGGGGCGGCGCAGTAGCCAGCTATTTTTGTACTTGGAATTTTGGCTGACATTACAGGATGGTTTTGCATGAAGGACTGGAGGAGTTTTACCGGGTTTCCCTCAGTTGTGCCCAGCCCGATCCTGGATTTTCCCCCGGCCTTCACGGCCCACCCGAAGAATCCCGGGGCGAATTTTTTGCTAAGGTAAACCTCGGCCGTGCCGGCCTCGACATCGGCCTTGCACTCCACCTGCGCGCATCTTGTGGCGCCTTTCAAATTTCCGAGCCCGGCGTCTCTTGCGACCACCGAGGCAGGGCCGTCGGCGCCGACCACCAGCCTGGCCTTCAGCTCCCCGCCGCCATCCCCCTGAAGCGTGAGAGCATGTTCACGACCGAACTTCACGCCGGAGCACCTGGTGTTCTGAAGGATGGCGGCGCCGGCTTTCGCGGCCTCCTCGCCGAGCCACCTGTCGAACTTGTGCCTGTCGACGACGAAGGCCTCCAGCCTCCCCCTGCCAAACTCCGCCGGCTCGCCTGAAGGAGGAAAGAAAACCGCCCGCCTCAGCTTCCCGACCACCCATTTGCCCGGTTTTATCCCGAGCTCTTGGAGCCCACTGGCGCCCACAATCCCGGCGCAGCAGACATTGCTCCCTATCTCCTCGTGTTCCTCGATGATCACGACCTCGATGCCTTCCTGAGCGAGGCTTTTCCCGAGGAAGCACCCTGCCGGGCCGCCCCCGACAATCGCCACATCCCACTTCATAACAACCCTCAATCTTTTAGGGTGGGTGGAGATAAACCCTAACGAGTGGTAAGATGCTGGATGTGATTGGATACATCATTGCCGGGGCCCTGCTGGTGTTCATCCCAGGGTTCCTCTTCGCGCTGGTGCTTTACCCGAAGATGGAGGACATGGACTTCTGGGTTAGGGTTGGCTCAAGCTTTGGTCTGGGCGCGATGGTAATGCTTTACGAGGCTTACGCGATAGCGAGGGTCGGCTCCCTGACGATTGGGGCTTTCATAATCGCCGTTGCGGTGACGAGCGGGGCCCTGCTTTTCGGCGTCTACATCCGGAAAGGGGGCGGGGTGGTATCAGCCTACTGGAAAGCCTTCATCAAGGGAGTCGGAAAAATTTTTTCTATGGTAAGGAAACCGAAGCCCGCACATCCGAGCGTTTCACCCGACTCCTCTAAAGCCGAGGAGAAGGCCTGATGTTCAGGTACAAGCAGGTGATAGTTGTAAGGGGCGACCTCGGGATGAGCCCGGGGAAGATGGCGGTCCAGGTGGCGCACGGTTCTGTGATTTCAGCTGAAAAAACTAGGAGAGAGCGCCCGGAGTGGTTCAAGGGCTGGCTGGAGGAGGGCCAGAAAAAAGTCGTGGCCGAAGTGGCGGCCGAGAAGGAACTCAAGAATCTTCAGGAGATGGCTCAGGAGGCAGGCCTCACCGATGGCCTGGTGCAGGACGCCGGACTCACCGAGCTGCCAGCCGGGACTGTGACCGCCCTTGCGATAGGGCCGGCCCCCGCGGAAAAAGTGGACAAGATAACAGGGAAACTTCCTCTTCTTTGAGTGGTTTCATGAAGCTGAGCCAGGCCGGGGAAAAAAAGCTGATAGAAGTCGCGCGGAAGGTATTCAGGAAGGGGCCGAGGGTCAGGATAGGGATTGGCGACGACGCCGCTGTTCTGGACCTGGACGGCGTCGGGCTCGTGGCAACCACAGACATGCTTGTCTTAAGCACCCACTTCCCGCCAGGCGCCACTCCCGAGGACATGGCGAGGAAGGCCGTAGTCACCAACCTCAGTGACCTGGCGGCGATGGGGGCGGAGCCCCTCGGGCTGCTCTTCTCGGTGGCTTTGCCGAGGAGGCGGGACATGGCCTTCGTCAAGCGGATGATGCTTGAGATGGACTCGGTGGCAAAAGAATACGGGACATATGTGGTTGGGGGGGACCTCGACGAAAACGACGAGATAATCATCGCTGGGGTCGCGCTCGGGCAGGTGAAAAAATGGAAGCCGCTTGCAAGGGCTGGGGCCAAAGCCGGGGACTTGGTCGCGGTGACAGGGAACATCGGCTCGGCATCAGCCGGGTTGAAGATTCTGATGGGAAAATTGCCCCGGGGGAGGTTCAAGGCGCTGGTGGACGCCCAGCTCAGGCCGGTCGCGAGGGTCAGGGAGGGCTTGGCGCTGGCGAAAAGCGGCGCGGTCACCTCGGCCATCGACATCACGGACGGGCTCGCGGCCAACCTATGGCAGCTGGCCCGGGAGAGCGGCGTGAGGATCGAGATCGAGCGGGAGAAAATTCCTGAAGACCCTCTTGTGAGCCGCCTGTGCTACCAGCGCGGGTTCAGGCTGGACGACTTCGTGCTTTACGGCGGGGAGGACTTTGAGCTCCTTTTCACGGTGAGGCCCGGCGGCTGGAGAAAAGTCTCGAACGCCATGCGGAGGCTCGGGACGAAGGCGACGCTTATCGGGAGGGTCTCCGGGGGTGAGGGGGTTTTTGTCTTTGAAAACTGGAGGAAGAAGCAGCTGCCGGACAGGGGCTACGAGCACTTCAGATAATCTGGAACATGCGAACGTTCGCAGTGTCTCGACATGGCACAACGAGTTTCTGATTTGTCGCGCTTTTCCTGCTTCATATAGCCGAGAGCTCCCACCAAACTCCCCCCAGCCCATTTTCAGTCCTGCTAAACTGCTCAACCACCTGCAGAATCCGGTAGTTTTCATCGATTCTGTAAAGGCCGGAGAAGAACGAAGCGTTTATTCTTTTCCCTGGAGTGTTGTAATAAATAAGAGACGTGGTTGGGTAGAACGACGGGTTGAAATCGCGCAGTGTTATTTTGTCAGCAATACTTGCCGGGACCTCCCACCACAGCTCGATTTGCAAGGTCTCACCTGGATAAATGCGGTCCATTTCGCTGAACGAATATTTTGGCCCCCAAAGCGAAGTATTGTATCCCATGCTTGGTATCACAAGCTCTGAGGTTCTAGGAGCCACCAACTGCAGTACGGTCATGCCACGAATTTCGGTAACGAGCTGGTTATCAACATAAGCATAAAGATTCCAATCCGCATTTTTTATGTAATCCCTATTCAATATTTTGTTGTCGCTTATAGTCAGGTCTGGAAAATAGATTGTAACGTTCTCCAGCTGCCCGTTGTCCTCAGTTCCTTGAAGGTAAAAGCTCGCCTTAGTGTAGAACCGCACGGTGCCTCCAGAGTTAATCCACTTCCAAGGTTGGAACACGGCCACGGCGCCAGCTACGGTGGCGGCCATGACCAACACAACTACAAGCTTGGTGAGCGATTTTGAGTTACTTCTTGACATCATGTATCCCTGCGTCTACTCCCTAATGAGGTTTAGCGCTTTCAAGAAAGTAATGGCGACATTCACGGCTGCTTTCGCCGTTTGCGTGTTGCCCGCGCTGGAAGATGGCTTTGCTGTAGTAGGTGCAGAGCTAACCGCATTTTTGACCGTATTGACAACGGTTTTTACACCTTCAACAATTTTTTCAGCCAATGGCTTGACTTTTCCTATCACAGAGTTTAACGTGCGGTTAAAAACCTCCCCAATCCTTCTTGTATCCGGTCCTTTAGTCTTTTCAACCTCCTGTTTCAACATCGTCTCGTTCTGGTAGTTCGGAATCGTTACGCCGTTGATGGTTATCGCCGGCTTGTTAACGGGCACTACGTACGCCGATGTCATCGTCCCGGGCTTCGCGGATGGGCCCCCGTCATGCATTGGTCCCATAACATACGTGTAATCCGCTGCCTCCCTGAGTTCCTCGCACACATCTATGGCCGCGCTTCCCGACCGCGCCACCCCGTCGTGAGTTCCGGTGACAGTAATCGTGTAGCTTCCCGCCCGGGTGGAGCTCGTGGTGTTGATGCTGATCACGCTGAGAGCTTGGCCGCCTGTCGTGACCCGCAAGCGTGCGGGATAGGAATAGGTCGCGGCGTTTGGCATGCCGGAAACGCCAATCGAGACATCTCCAGAGAAGCCGTTCAGGGACCTAATCACTACTGTGAAGCTCTTGAAGCGGTTGACTTCCACGGCCAAAATCCCGCTCCCGTAACTGTCCACCTCCCTCGTCGCCAGCTTCCCGTTTTTGAACTCCTGCACCGTTATCCTGTTCAGAATCCTTGCGGAAACGGGCGTGGCGAAAACTAAAAATTTGTGGATAAAGAACGGCGATACAATTAAGACAATTCGTTGCCGAACACATGGTAGTTAAATCGGTCGGTCTTGGCCTTTTTACGAAAGTAGAATCCAAGATACAGCATAATTATGCTGGAAAATATTCCCAATATGCCGTCCCTCATTCTGGCTTCTCCCCATAAACCTGGGGATGTTGCACCGATGTAATAAATACCTGCAGAGGCAAGCACGGCAACAATCCACATTCCAAACATTAAATTTCCCATCTTACGCCAGAACTGTGCTAGCGTTACGGGTTTAATAGCAGAGTGGGATTTTGCTGCGGGGAGCTTGAATGGAATAGCGACCATTATTGGCACACCACAGGTAGGACACGATTTGTTTTCTTGCTTGATTTCTGCCCCGCATTTAGGGCAATAAAGCAGGGTTAACCTCGACATATCCCCAGCGCCTCTTCAACCACAATACGATGACCACCAATGTGACAATGCCAGCCGATAGCGCGACAATCTGAACTTCATCCAGCGGGAAGTTTTCGACCTGCAGACTAATCATCGTTTCATCTGAATACGCGCCGTTTGTGTAAAGAATTCTCGCCCTGACGGTGTTGGTGCCGTTTGGGACGCTCCGAGAGTTCCAGTCGTGGGACCAGTTGTTTATGTAGCGTGTTGTATTCATGGCATACTCCACTCCCCATGGGTTGTATGCTGTTTCAGTCTGCAACTTCAGCGAGGCGGCGTTCACCCAGCCGCTTCCCCAGTTCAGCTGGACGGCTTGGACGGCGTCGCCCAAAGCGGTGCCGCTGAGCTTGATGGTGCCAGAGACTTTCTGGCCACTGTTATTTTCGATTGTCGGAGCCGGGGTGCCGAACGAGTAAAATTTGTATTCCTCGCCAGCCTTGACCCCGCCAGTATACACCTTTTCATTGGAAATAACTGGGTGTGCTTTTCCTATGCTTCTCTCCCAAATAACATGACCGTTCTCTGACCACAAAGCAACTAACTTGTAACTGGCTGTAACGAGAACTACGTTGTCGGCAATCGCTGGTGAAAAATTGCCAACGTACATTCCTGGGCTATCGTATGTCCAAAGTACCGAACCAGTCTCAAGAGACAGAGCGTAATTTTTTCCGTTTTCGGCAATGCCTCCGATGTATTGGTAACCTTCACTTCCCCCTCCAATAAACAGTTTGCCAGCGGCCACAGCCGGCGATGAACGAACCGGATAGTCTAAAGTAGAGACCCAGATAACGCCGCCGTTTTCCACGCTGAGCACATGGACCGCCCACGTTTCTCCGAGCACCTTGCCTGACCCGATATACAACACTCCATTGACAACAGCTGGAGTTGAATCGATGGTTCCGCCAGTCGAGTAACTCCATTTTAGATTACCATCCGCGGCATTCAAAGCGTAGAGTTTGCCATCCCATGAGCCAATGTATACTGTGTTGTCAACTACAGTAGGCGAAGCAGTATAAATCGTGTCGCCAGTTTGGAAGCTCCATATTTCATTGCCGTTTGCCGCGTCAAGCGCGTGAACCTTGCCATCAAACGAACCTACAAACACTTTTTCACCCACAACCGCTGGGGAAGAGTCGACCGAACCACCAAGCTTTTTGCTCCATACCTCATCTCCGTTTTCGATGTTCAAAGCGTAAATTATTCGTCCATTCTCCAATCCGCCGTGCTCTGTCCCAAAATAAACTTTCCCCCCAGCGACGGTAGGAGATGAAGTATGTACCCAACCATCAACATCACGCTTCCATATCTGCGCCCCGTTATCCGCGTCAAGAGCGAAGAATGCGCCTGCCCAAGAGCCGAAGTACACCATGCCGTCAACCACCGCAGGTGTATTTCCAACCGCACCCCCGTTGAAATCCCAAAGCACGTTCGGCGCCATCGGCACTTTCGATGTCGTGTACCCCGTGTGCGCTTGGTCGCGTCGGTACATCGGCCAGTCCTCTCCAGACGCAATCTCAACCGATACAGCCAGCGCAACCGTCACCACCAGAAAAATTGGCAGTAGTATTTGGAATGTTGGTTTCACCATATCACTTCCAAAACATTTAAGCAATACAAAACATAGGTTCTCCTCGGAACTCTTGATTCGAGTGTGCACGAATCATCATCTCCCGTTTGAATTGTCGTGCCCTGCCGAATAAAACTTGTGCGGCCGACGCCACACAAACAATTTTCTGCCCTGTGGAAGATA
>JBFMBF010000017.1:0-24707 GCA_040755315.1 Hadarchaeota archaeon (SeqCode)
CGGTCAGAAAGGAGGGCGACTTCTACTCCGCCACCATGGATCGATACGACGGCAGCTACCTCATTGATGTCTATGTGGGCGGAATGCTCACCTGGTCGAACGCCGGCAGGTGGTGGGAGCAGTGGGGCGTGGGACAGACCAGAGCAGCACCCCCGATACTGCTCATGATCCGCGACAGCGTAACCGGGGAATACGTGCAGTACCACGACGCTCAGCGGGTCCGGGTCAGCCGCGTGGCTGTTGACACCTGGGTCTACGATTTTGAAGTTTTTGGGATTCTTCCGAGTGTCCCCGGCCATCTCCTTTTAAGGGCGCAGAGAGCCACAGATGGAACCTTGGCTGTAACCCTGCAGGGTCACACAGGTCTTCATCCTTCGGACATCTTCCTCCAGAATCACGAGACCGATGTCCTGCTCTGGTCGAACGCTGGCGGCACGGAGCAGAACCACGTCGGCGAAACGCAGACGGTTTCGGGTTACATCCTGCGCTGGTGCTCCGTCCTGCCCTCGCTGACTTACTCTTACACCGTGCGGGGGGATCATCCCGACAACTACATGATTCCAACGGAAGCATTCTACTACGGCGGGGTCGCTGAATCCGTCAGCTACACCGCATCCGCAAGCGTGACAATCGAAGTCAGGGAGGGTGACGCGGGGGTCCCTGGAGACGCCGGTAACACCATCGCTCAGGCGCGCGCCATAACCCCCGGCGACTACTGGGGCTACTTCGGCCCGGACGATCCATCCGACTTCTACTCCATCCAATCGCCGAGCGGGCTGCTGAGCGCAAGCATGGCGCCGGGCAGCGACTACGACATCTACCTCTACGACGCGGGCCAGAACCTGCTCGCGAAGTCGGAGAACCGGGGGGACGCGGACGAGGAAATAACATATGCTGTCAAAACGCCGGGGCAGTATTTCCTGGAGGTCCGGAAAGTCGAGGGGTTCGGACCGTATACCTTCAGCGTGGAAATAGAGCCGGAGCTGCCGGTGGTGGCGGTGGGGCCGGGGCTCAGCTCCCCGGCCGTCGCCTACGGGGACAACCGCTTCCTGGTAGTCTGGAACGACAGGGACAGCCGGATAGCTGGGAAAATATACGACCTTGATGGGAATGTTGTAAAATCGAAGTTCACGGTCGCAGCGTCAACTATGCTTGGCGGTCCTTCCGTGGCATTCGGCGGCGGCAGCTTCTTCGTGGCCTGGCCTTACCAAGATCATTTGGGTGTGTGGCGTATCGGTGGCGCCGTCTTCGACCCGGACGGCAGCGTCGTGAAACCCGACTTCGAGATTGCCAGCGGCTCAAGCGCGAAGGTCGCATTCGGCGGCGGCAGGTTCATTGTGGCTTGGAAGAATGGGAATGAAATCCGCGCGGAAATGTTCAACGGCTGGGGAGATGGGTTGGGCACCTTTTCGATCTCCCATCCAGACCATTCGTATTTTGAACCCTCCGAGCCGTTTTCTCCACCGGCACCGCAGGAAGGCGCCGTAGAGGAGTGGAACTTCCAAAGCATTTCTTTCTCGGGCGGCAGGTTCCATCTGGGCTGGATTGGGCGAGCCTACAAATGGGGACGTTACAGCGAGGCCGAAGAACCAATCGTTTCAATAAGGTGGGACTGGAGCCGCACACATTTCGGCATAACCCCTGTCACGCCAGCTGGAGTCTTGGGTGAAACTAAAATTTTTGGACTTCGGGAAGAGTACTTCGATGAAATTAAAATAGAATATCCCGGTTATCCTCCTTCAGAATCTTCATCATCTTGGTCGAAGGGCTCGTTCAACACAGCTTCTGCCCTGGCCGGAGGGGACAAAATAATGGTTGGACTCGGCGCAGAAGGTCTTGAAAATATCCTGATCCTGAACGCAGGCGAATATAGTTTGCTGGAGCAGCAGAAGTTCGGGTTCGGCCCGTCACGACTGATGGTTTTTGACGGAGTCCGGTTCATGGCGGTATTTCCGGGACATGAAAAAGCGGTGTTCACGGACGGGGAAGGCGTTTGGGACGAAATTAATCTGAAGGTCTCAATTGCAAATCCCGCGGGGGCAGCGGAAGGCGGAAAATACTTCATTGTCGGGGAAAAAGATGGGAACATCCAAGCCATCGGCGCCCCAGTATTCCAATCTCTTATTTCTCCGGGCAACAGAAGTCTTGTTGTTTCCCCAGCCTTGGCGATGGACTGGTCGGACGCCAAAGACATCTACGGAGGAAGCTGCACCTACACTTTACTGCTTGGCAAAGACTCGGGCCTGTCGGTGCCATCTTTCGCCGCCCCAGACATCCTTGCTTCAAACTACTCTTCGATGCCGGAGCTCGATGACCTTACATATTATTGGCGCGTCGCTGCTCACGGAAAAACAAATATCCGGCTGGAAAACTTGTCCCAGGAAATCAGCGTTGGCCTGCGCCCGGAGTACAATTCTTGGTCCGAAGTCGGCCTATTTACCGTCGACACCCAAAGCCGGGCCTCCCTCATCGCCGCGGTCAACGGCGCCGCAGGACAATCATTATGGATTCCAGCCATGCCCGCCGCCATCACAGCTGAAGCCATGGACAATGTGATAGATGTTGGCGGCATAGAGCTGTGGTACCGGTACAGCCACGACGGGGCGAACTGGACCGGATGGGCGCCGGTTTTGGTTGATTATGTGAAAAGCGGAGGCCCCGAGCCGGTCAACGATTCAAGAGCTCATGAAGTTTCCCAGCTGCCGTGGGAGTGGCAGTACCCGGCCATCAGCAGTTACGAGAATGGAAGGGGCAGGCGTTATTACTACTTCAGGGACTTCTACGACTGGGGCCACTACGAATTTTTCAGTGTTTTGAAAGATCGGTGGGGCAATAGGGAACTTCATCCATCCGAGGCGGACGTGCGCGTGTATTTCGAGAAGCCGACGTCGGTGAGGCTTGGCGACAGCGTGCGTGGTAAAGTTTCAAACTTCCCGAAGCGTTACGATTTCGACGTCCCCGAGAACACGCCGCAGTTGTACGTTAACTTGGACTGGTCCCGCGGCGACCTCGACCTGCATCTTTACGACCCGTCAGGCAGACACATCGGCACCACTGGCGAGAACCGTGACCATGAGATTGGCATCCTTGGCGCCGAATGCTCTGGGCCACTTTCCAAGCCCGAATGGATACTCGTGTCCAAGCCCAGGCCCGGGCGCTGGTCCGCGGAGGTTCGTCCTTATGGTCTAGAAGCGGAGGAGAATTTCACACTTGAGGTATTTACCGCAGCATCAAGGCCCGAATCGTCTCTCAGCTTGGTTGGGCCGTACTGGCACAACGCTTCGACGACACCGTTTGAAGTCAGAGCGGAGGCGTTTGAAACCACCATCCGGAAAGGTTGGGAGACAGTTGGTGCCCTGTGGGTCCGCCAGTTTGGCGCTTTGCATGAAGATGTTGCGTACGGCATAGTTGTGGACAGCGCGGGAGATGTCTATGTGGCGGGAAGTTTAAGGGACGGCCTGTCCGGTCAGGTTCCTCAAGGAAGCACGGACGTTTTTGTTCGGAAATACAATGGTCAAGGAAGTGAGCTATGGACCCGCCAGTTTGGCACTTACAGTCAGGATGAGGCCTGGGGAGTTGACATTGGCAGGACGGATGTCACAACCGATGGGAACGGCAGCATATACGTCGTTGGTTATACTTGGGGCGCTTTGTCTGGCCAGAGCCACTATGGGGGCAGCGATGGTTTTGTTAGAAAGTATGACTCTCATGGCAACGAGCTCTGGACAAGGCAGTTCGGCACTTCAGATGTGGACGCCGCTTTCGGCGTTGCCGCGGGAAGTGATGGAAGCGTGTACGTGGCAGGCCACACTTATGGTAACCTGTCCAACCAAATCAATCAAGGATTCTCAGACGTGTTCCTGCGGAAGTACGATGCTCATGGCAGCGAGATCTGGACCCGCCAGTTCGGCACCTCCGGCTATGATTCAACATGGGATGTAACTGTGGATGGCGCCGGAAATGTTTACTCCGTTGGTTTCACAAGTGGCGCCTTGCCCGGCCAAGCTCACTTAGGAGGTTACGATGTGTTCATAAGGAAATACGATCCTCATGGCAACGAGCTATGGACGAAGCAGTTCGGCACAACTGGCCACGACGAGGCTTTTGGCGTGGCTTCAGAATCTTCGGGAAACATTTACCTGGTAGGTATTGCTGATGGGGCCTTGCCAGGCCAGGTCGGCTACGGAAGTAACGACGGGTTTGTGCGGAAATATGATGCGCACGGCAACGAGCTCTGGACGAGGCAGTTCGGAACTTCCTTAGGCGACTGGACTTACAAGGCAGGCGTCGACGCCGCCGGAAATGTATACATCGCCGGAGCCACAGAAGGGGCTCTTACAGGCTACAGCCAAAAGGGAAATTATGACGCATGTGTGTGGGCATACGATGCCAAAGGCAATGAACTCTGGTCCTATCAGTTTGGCACTCCGGGAGTTGACGAGGCTTTCGACGTTGCCGCCGACGGTGCGGGGAATGTTTATGTGGTGGGCTGGGCTTCGGGTGCCCTGTTTGACCAGACACACCAAGGATATTCCGACGCCTTTGTGATGAAAATAGCGACGTCGGGGATCAAGCAAGTCGAGCTTTGGTACCGCCGCTCGTCTGACAATGTGGTCTGGTCTGACTGGAAGCCGTGTTCCACCGACAACTCCGAGCCGTTTTCATGGTCGTTCGGCGCTCCGGACGGAGACGGGTATTATGAATTTTACAGCGCGGCAATGAACAGGGCTGGAAATCGCGAGTTGCCCCACGTAACAGCCGATGCTCAGGTCAGTGTTGATAAAAAACCTCCACAATCGTGGGTTCTTTCCCTCGATTCCGGCTGGCGGAACGCGTCGACGACCCCCTTTGAAGTGACAGCCAGTGCATCTGACGGGTTGAGCGGAACCGAGAAAGCCGCGCTCTGGTACAGGCATTCGGGCGACAACCTCACATGGGGGCGATGGAAACTCTTCGGGACGGACAATCAAGGACCCTGGTCTTGGTCTTTCACGGCTCCAGATGGCGGAGGATACTACGAATTTTGTTCCACAGCAGTTGATCTTGCGGGCAACGAGGAAGGGGCGCTGATCGATTCCCAACTGTTCAAGATTTCGACTTTTTCCGGGAGCGTGCGTGGCAGAGCCGTGGCAGAGTTTGAAAACGGAGAATCACATGCCCGCACGAGTTATGCGGACTGGATTGGAATATTTGGTGAGCAAATCTACGGATATTGGGATGACGGCTGGCCACACTGGATTCATATGGCCATTATGGACAAAGATGAATTTGTAGTGAAAGCCAAGCTGGAAGAATTTTTGGAAGAAATTGAAGTTGTTTCAGTACCGGTTCCACAACACGTTAGATACTGGCTTTCCCAACTTGACGACCCGGCCGAGTACGGGTTTGGTTCTCAGTGGGATGTTGACACGACAACAATCTTCCAGGGATTCAAGGGGAGGATGTGGTTACCAGAACCGATAAAAACCGGAGAACTGGCAGTGCTTTCCGCCGGAGGATACATTTATAGTGAAATTTTGCGCGAAGAGATATACGAAAATGTGCGGGCTGAGATTTTTGACCTACTGGGGGAGTTGGAAACTATTGTACGGCACCCCGCAAGAGCCGAGGCTCGCTTGGCTGTTGACATTACTCCTCCCGAATCGTCTGTTGGACCCATAACACCTTATTGGAGGGTCGCAGGCGCGGTGCCATTCAATGTTCGCGCCACGACATCCGATGCGCTGAGTGGAGCCGAAAACGTTGAACTCTGGTATCGCCACTCTCAGGACAACCTGATATGGGGCGACTGGAAACTGGTCGGTGAAACTCCTGCCGTGGAAATAAATCTGCTAAGTGAAAGCTTTGACGGGAAAACTTGGAGTTCATTGGCACTGCAGGGGTGGGATCCTCAGGGCGGAGCCAATCCCTCCGTGACGGACGGCGTGCTTTTTGTCCCACTAAACTCTTACCCGAAAAAACCCCTGACAGTGGATCCGCCGTTTACAGTTGAGGCCAAGATAAAAAGCGACGGTTGGTCCCACCTCTACATCGCGGGAATAGACGAAATGCAGGTCACACCGCCGGCCGACAACCTCTGGCACACGGCCACCATCATCGCCACGGCTCCGGTCGACGGAAGGTTCAAAGTGTTGGCATACCTGGACAACGAACTCCAGGATGTGGCCGAAGACTTGGACGCTTCTTGGGCAAGGCTCGAGTATATAGAGCTGGAGGGTCCGGCCGCATCGGGGAATGCCTGGTTCGACAACATCGTAGTGTACAGGCGGGTTGAACCGAAGTGGTCGTTCAGCGCTCCGGAAGGGGACGGTTATTATGAGTTTTACTCCATAGCGATTGACCGGGCCGGCAACCGCGAGGAGCCTCCAGACGCGGCAGACGCGCAGGCTGGCGTCGACACTACTCCTCCAGAGTCGTCGGCGAATCCGGTCGAGCCCTATTGGCACAACGCCTCGTCCATGCCCTTCGAGGTAACCTCCGCCGCGTCGGACGGCCTGAGCGGCGTCGGGAAAGTCGAGCTGTACTACAGATACTCGGCGGACAACTTGGACTGGAGCCACTGGAAACCCTACGGCGCCGATTCAGTACCATCGGACGGCTTTAGCTGGGGCTTCGGCGCCCCCGAAGGCGACGGATACTACGGGTTCATGACCATCGCCACGGACTCTGCAGGGAACGCCGAATCCAAGCCTCTGGCGAGCCATGAAAACAGTGTCTTCGGCCGCGTCTTGTACGACAACGGCGACCCGGTTGAAGGGGTCCAGGTCAGCTTTTCGTACTGGGACGAACAGACGGCTTCTTATGAAACAATCAAATACACCGATTCGAACGGCTACTACGAGATACCGATAACCTCGGCGAACCCGCACGGTTACAGCGAGTGGGGCTTCAACGTGATCAAGTGGATGCCGAGCGGCATGTGGGCCGGTATCGGTACTGGGTTCGAGAACGGCCCGCTACACGTCTTTGGGGAGTACGCCGGAACTTACCTGCCGGAAAGCAAAACTTGGGCTGTCGACGGCATGATGGGCTCGCGCGTTGACGTTGCGATTTCAGCGAAGCCGGTCACATTCTGGGGCCACAGCGAGTACAAGCGGTTTTACAACATGGCGGGCTCGCAAACTCTGACGTTTGACTACCCGTTCGGGAAGGCGGACGCGACGCACATGGGAGGGGGGAACGTATACATCGAGGGGGGCGACCTGCGGACGAAGTCATTCGATGCGACGCTTTACGACGCGACCGAAGGCAAAGCGATTCTGACGGTAACTGTGGGCGGGCGCGGGGAATACTGGGATTCGCTTGTCATCGACAATAAAACCGTGTTGCAGAACCTTCTCGGCCACCAGCTGGAGTGGCGAATCAACGCGGCCGATGTCATAGACTACATTTACGCTGGCAAGTCCTTCTGGGGCGTTGTTCAGAATGTCCCGTCCTACGGCTGGACGCAATCAAGGCACCTTGTCGTGGCGGACTACTCTCCAAATCACGGCGTTGGGCGACAGGAATCCGAGGCCGGCGTGGATACTGCACCCCCGGAGATTGAGCACGACCCCCTTGACGAATGGCAGAGTTCCGACCCGTACGAGGTCAAGGCTACCGTGGTGGATGAAACGTCCGGCCTCGCGCCCGGCTTTCCCTCGCTCCATTATCTTACATTGAACAACCCGACATTTTCAGACGGGTTCGACGGCAGCGCTCTGGACGCAACGAAGTGGGCCACCGGAAGCACGAAGGTGACCTGTTCTCAAATCGCGACTGCAAACGGGGCGCTTGAGTTGACGGCGAGGGCGGCCAGGTCCGGAACATACGGCGCGAACTACGTCGTCTCAAAATCACCGTTCGACTTCAACCAGGGGATGGCGTTTGAAATCCCAATGAGCGTCTCAACCTATGACGCCCCGGCCGACTTCAGGGGCGAGTTCTACCTGACGCCTACATTCACTACCACAACCAACCCGCACGACCAGCCGGACTGGTTAAGGCTCTCAGCGAGCGTCGACCGCGAAGGAGTCAGGTGGATGCTGCAGCGCAGACGCGGCGGGGGAGGGATTGGGACGCTCGGCGAGAACGAAACCTTCGAGGGGAACGAAAACGCAGAAGAGCCCCACATGTACACCTCGGGCCCGACGCGGAAGCTCAGCAGCGCCTGGAGGATTTTCATAGACAGCGAGAACGTCACCGTCTGGCTCGACAACGAGCTGGTGGAGCCGACCAGGCCACACGGGATGAATTTCACCAGCGCATACGCCTACCTGGCCCTGCGGACGAAAGTCGCCCCAGTCTACACCGTCAGGTTCGACCGTTTTGCCGCCGGAGCGCTGAACTGGACCCAGGCAAACATGCAGCCAACGGGACAGCCGGACGAGTACTCGGCTTCAATTCCCGACATGCCTGATGAAGCGGCGGTCTGGTACTACATCGGCGCGGCAGACAGGGCTGCAAACACCTCCACGAACCCAGCCGGAGCCCCAGCGAACCCGTACATGTTCATCGTGGACAAGGCGCCTCCGGTATCGTTTGTAACCCCCATCACGCTATTCTGGCAGAAATCAACCTCGTTGGCAGTCTCGGCAACCGCGTCTGATGAGGGTAGCGGCGTTGAATCGGTCCAACTGTTTTACAGATACTCGCCCGACAACCGAATTTGGGGAGACTGGGTATCGCTCGGTGCCGACGGCAATAGTCCGTGGAAGTGGCAGTTCGGCTTCCAGGACGGCGAGGGGTTCTATGAGTTCTACAGCCTAGCCGTCGACCGCGCCGGCAACGTTGAAGATTTGCTGCCTGAAGCTGACGCTGGCTGCGGCATCGATTTGACCCCTCCAGAGTCATCTGTCAATCCCGTGACGCCTTACTGGCAGAACGCTTCGATGGTGCCGTTCGTCGTGAATGTCACCGCATTTGATGCAACGAGCGGCGTGAAAAGCGTCGGCCTGTACTACCGATATTCAGCTGACAACGGAATCTGGGGCGAATGGGCGCTCCACGGTGTCGACGAAGCCGCCCCGTATTCCTGGCAGTTTTCAGCTCCAGACGGCGACGGTTACTATGAGTTTTACAGTGCCGCCACGGACGCTGCTGGAAATGCTGAAGCCGCGTCAACGGCTACCTCGGGCTGGCTGGCGGGATGGCAGCGCCGCAGGCCGGTGACGATCAGCAACGGCGCGGGGCAGCTGGACGGATACCAGGTGAGAGTCGAGGTGCCGCGGAGTTCCGACATGAGGCAGGGCTACGAAGACCTCAGGTTCACGATGGGTGACGGCGCAACCCTGCTGCCACACTGGGTCGAGAACCGCGGCACGGCATCCGCAGATGTCTGGGTCCGGGTGCCATCGGTCCCAACGGGAGAGACCACAGTCTACATGTACTACGGCAACACGGCCGCCATGGACGCGAGCGATGGGAACGCCACTTTCGAGTTCTTCGACGACTACTCAGGAACCTCGCTCGATACCGGAAAGTGGAACGTGAGGTACGGCTCGCCAACCGTGGCCAACTCTGTTTTGACTCTTGAGGGCAGCGACGGCAAGGACGCGATAAGGAGCAAGGCCTCGTGGGGAACCGGATACGCGTTCAGGTATAAGGACAGGCCGAGGAACGCGACCGAGTCCCAGGACGCATGGGCCAACGCCAACAGTTCGTGGGACTTCTCGGACGACTCCGAAGCCGTGCTGGCTTTCCCCGGCAACAACCTTATGTACTTCAGGACCAGAACGGGCGGCAGCCCGACCACAAGCACCGGCGTCTGGACGGTTTGGGATCCCGACTGGGCCGTCTTTGAGATACAGAGGCCCGACTCCTCGGCAGCCAGGCTGTTCGGGAACGACACTTTGATAGTGCAGAACACGTCAAACATCCCAACCGTGCCGCTGTTCGTGGGTCACGAGGCAAACGTGAGTACCCTTCTGGTGGACTGGTCCCTCGTCCGCAAGATAGCTCTAATTGAGCCGACCACGAGCGTTGGGGCAGAAGAGCAACAGGCGGGGCGGGCGGATGCCATGTGCGGCGTGGACACCGTGCCGCCCGCGACCGGTCACGAGCTGTCTGGAGAAGAGGGTGACAACGGCTGGTGGCGCAGCAACGTTGGCATTGAGCTGGGCGCCGAGGACAACCTGAGCGGCGTGAGCAGGACGCTTTACCGAATCGACGGCGGGGCGTGGCAAACCTATGCTAACCCGTTCATCATCGGCGACGGCATTCACATCGTTGACTACCGCTCTGCCGACATTGCTGGCAACTTGGAGGCAATCAGGCCGGTCGAGATAAAAGTTGACACGACCCCGCCAGTTTCATCGGTGAATCAAATCGAACCATTCTGGCAGGACTCGGCGCCGTTCACAGTCTCGGTGATGGCGTCCGACGCCACAAGCGGAGTTGAGAGAGTCAAGCTGTTTTACAGAAGCTCGATAGACAACTCGAACTGGACGGCGTGGGAGTTGTTCGGCAGCGATGATTCGGCGCCGTACGAGTGGCAATTCACGGCGCCGGACGGCTACGCCTTGTATGAGTTCTACTCGGTTGCCGCAGATGTCGCCGGGAACGTTGAGAGCGCGCCGGATGTTGCAGATTCTTCATGCGGGTTGACAATCCCGGCCGAGGTAGACATCGACCCCGACACCCTGAACCTGAACAGCAACGGCAAGTGGGTCACCGCCTACATAGAGCTGCCGCAGGGTCACGATTTCGGGAACGTTCGCATACTGGGCATAATGCTGAACGACGCGGTCCCGGCGGAGTCGAGCCCCACATACGGGTTCGTGAAGGACCCGCAACTGGTCGATCGAGACGGGGACGGGCTGCCGGAGCTGATGGTGAAGTTCAGCCGTTCGGCGGTGCAGGCGCTGGTGGACGTCGGCGATGTGAAGCTGACGGTGACCGGGAAGTGGCACGCGGTGCTGTTCGAGGGGAGCGACAACATCCGCGTGATTGATCCGGGCCAAGACCAGGGCAGCCAAGGAAACGGCCAAAGGTCGCCGACGACGCCTCCAGGACAGAGTGGGCAGCCTTCAGGTCAAGGGGGTGGCCAAGGGCAAAGCAGCCAGGGAGGGCAGCAGGTGGGCCAGGGACAACCCCAGACACCTTTAGGGCATGGCACCGGCGGCGGGAACCAGGGCAGTAGCCAGAGCCAGGGCAACGGGCGGGGGCAGTCGCAGTCCAACCCGGGGCACGGCGGCCAGCCACCAGGACAGAACTCCAACGGCCAGGGCGATGCTGGCCAGGGACAAGGGAACGCGCAGGGCGGCTCCAGCAATCAGGCAGTTGATAATCAAAGCCCGGTAGAAACGTCCCAAGCGCAGGAGAGTCAGGGCACCTGCAATCAGGACAATCAGGCTCAGGTCGGCCAAGACAACCAATCGCAAGTAAACCAAGTTAATGAAAATCAATGGGTGCCGAGCACGCCCCAAGGACAGGGAAACCAGAGCGGACAGCAGGCAAACAAGGATAACCAATCATCCCAAGGCCAAGGCAATCAAAACGGGCAGGGAAAGGGCAAGACCAAATAATCCAAGGTTTTTGCATGATTTGGCGCGATTCAACAAACCGTTTTCTTTGTGATTGCCATGCTTGAGATAATCCAGCGCGACGCGATGGCTAGAATAGGGCGACTGAACACCGCCCACGGCAACATCACAACTCCGACCCTGATGCCGGTCATCAACCCCATCGATATTTTTCTCACGCCCAAAGAGATGAAAAAGGAATTCGGCGCCGAGCTGATGATGACGAACGCCTACTTCACCATGCGCCATTTCGGCGAGGAAGGGAAAAAGCAAGGCATTCACGGAATTCTTGACTACGACGGCCCGGTGTTTACCGACAGTGGCGGGTACCAGATTTTGCGCTACGGGGATGTCGACGCCACACCTGAAGAAATCGTGCGGTACGAGGACGCCATCGCCCCTGACATCGCGACGATCCTCGACATCCCGACTGGAGTGGTCGAGAACAGGGGGCAGGCGGAGGAGACCGTGCGCGTCACGCTCGAACGCGCGAAGCAGGGCGTCCAGCTCAGGTCGAACAAGAAGGTTATGTGGTGCGGCCCGATCCAGGGCGGACTTTTCCCCGACTTGGTTGCCACTTCAGCGCGGGAGATGGGAAAACTCGATTTCCATGTCCATGCAATCGGGAGCCCGGTGGAGCTGATGGAGGGCTACCGCTACGCCGAGCTTGTGGAGCTGGTGATGGCGGCGAAGCAGAATCTTCCGCTCGATAGGCCGGTCCACCTCTTCGGGGCTGGCCACCCGATGATGTTCTCCCTCGCTGTTGCAATGGGCTGCGACCTCTTCGACTCGGCGGCTTACGTGCTCTACGCGCGGGACGGGAGGTATCTGACCTCCGAAGGAACGCTCAGGCTTGATGAACTACTCTGGTTCCCCTGCGAATGCCCAGTCTGCTCGGAAACAACTCCGGAAGAGATGCGAAAGCTTCCAGAGAAAGAGAGAGTCAAACTTCTCGCCAAGCACAACCTCCACGTCAGCTTCGGCGAGCTCCGCCGCATCAGGCAGGCCATCGCGGAGGGGCGGCTGTGGGGAATCGTCCAAACAAGGTGCAGGTCCCACCCCCGCCTTCTCGACGGGCTGAGGAGGCTGATCCAATACTCTGAATTCATCGAGTGCTTTGACCAGGTCACGAAGCCATCGGCGTTCTACTACTCCGGGGAAGAGTCTGCCGAAAGGCCGGAAGTCACCCGCCACCGCCGGAGGCTGCAGGAAAGGTACGAGCCTCCTCCGCTGCCGACGCTGGCGCTGCTGCCGTCGTTTGAAAATTCAATGCCGGACCTGGAAGAGCCCGAACAAACTCACTTGGTCAGGCTCATCCCACCGTTCGGCGTTGTCCCTGAAGAGCTCGAGGAAGTCTACCCTCTCTGGCAGTTTGACGTGCCGAGGGAGCTTGACAAGGAGCAGATGCGGTCGGTCACAGAGTCGCTGGAGCGATACCTGCGCAAGCACGGCGGGAAATACAAGCGCGTGGTACTCTACAACGACGAAAAGAGATGGAGCAACCTGCTGGTCGAAGCATGCGAACCCGTCAGGGAAAAGCTCAGTGTAATCAGCCTCTGAACATGCGCTTGAATCCAACAATTTACGACCTGCCCGCGTTTTTCCCCCTTAAATACCCCGTCCGCTCAAAGCTTCGGCGGGAAGATGACAAACACTGAACCAATTAAAATAAAAAAATCCCGCGGGGCAACCCACGGGACAACCCGCAGCCCTGCTGAATTGACATCTGTCACGCTCGCCTAAATAATTTTTGGGTGAGGTGGGCCCGTGGGGTAATCTGGATAGCCCGCAGCCCTGCTAACCAGCGGGTACGAGGCTAAGTCCGGGTTCAAATCCCGGCGGGCCCGCACCATTAAAACAAAAACGGGCGGTCAAAAGACAGCCGCAACCCCTGCTAGTTCGCATTTGTTTGACAGATAAAACTTGTTTAGAGGTCTTGTCAGATTCTAACTGCGATCCCTCGTTTGGCCAGGAAATTCTTGACTTCCTTCACTTTGTATTCCCCATAGTGGAAGATGCTCGCGGCCAAGGCAGCGCTCGCCTGGGTCCTCTTTAAAACTTCGTACATGTGCTCCGGCCCGCCCGCCCCGCCAGATGCTATCACAGGTATCCCCACCATCTTGCTCACCGCGCCCGTGAGCTGGATGTCATAACCCTCCACTGTGCCGTCCCTGTCCATGCTCGTTAGCAGTATCTCGCCCGCGCCGCGCCTCTCCACCTCGAGCGCCCACTTGATGGCGTCCAGCCCCGTGAACTTCCTCCCGCCGTAAATCGAGCACTCAAACCAGCAGGGGCCTTCCGGGGTCTCAACAACCACTTTTCCCTTGGCCTCCCCCTTTGAGCGGATGTACCTCCTCTTGGCGTCTATCGCGACGACGCAGGCCTGGCTGCCAAAGTACTTCGAGATCTCGCCCACGAGGCGCGGGTTCTTCACAGCGGCTGTGTTCACGGCGACCTTGTCCGCCCCCGCCTTGAAAGCCTTCCCCGCTGCCTCGACGGAGCTGATTCCCCCGCCAACTGTCAGCGGCACGAACACCTCCTCTGAAGTTTTTTTGATCACGTCGGTCATGGTCGCCCTCCTCTCATGGCTGGCCGTTATGTCAAGGAAGACTATCTCGTCGGCCCCGTCCTGGTAGTACTTCCTCGCGAGCTGCCATGGGACGCCGGCGTACCTGATCTGCTTGAACTCTATCCCCTTGACGACGCGGCCCCGGGAGACGCCGAAGTCGCAGTCGAGGCACGGGATTATCCTCCGGCTGAGCATCTCAGGCCTCCAGGAAGTTCCGGAGCATCTTCAACCCAACCTCTCCGCTTTTCTCCGGGTGGAACTGCGTCCCGAAGAGGTTGCCTTTCCAAACGGCCGCCGTCACTGTAGCACCGTAGTCGGTCGTGGCCGCAATCACTTTCTCCTTCGGCGAGGCGTGGTATGAGTGGTCGAAATACACATAACCTTTCTTGACGCCATTGAAGAGAGGGCAGCCGCTTTTTGTCACCTTCAGCAGGTTCCAGCCTATTTGTGGGATTTTCAGTGGAGTCCTGATTTTCACTATTTTCCCTGGGATAAGCGGCAGGCCACGGGCCCGCGGTGACTCCTCAGACATCTCGAAAAACATCTGCATGCCGAGGCAGATCCCGAGAACCTGGACTTTCGAGCTGACGGCTTCCTTGATCTTCGGGAAAAAAGGTTTGAAATTTTTCACTCCGTCGCCGAAAGCCCCAACTCCTGGTATGATTATCTTTTCGGCCTTCAGCTTTGACGGGCTCGACACCACGACGGGTTTTACACCCACGTATTTTACCGCGTTGTACACGCTCCTGATGTTGCCCATCTTGTAGTCCACTATCGCGACTTTGACCATCGGAACCCTGACGACTGTGGTTCTGGGCTTAATTTGGTTTTGGGAGCGGCGCTTGGCTTAACCTTATCAAAAAGTGTGGGTTTATTTAATCGGGAGTAAGGTAAGGTGCATGCAAAAGACGGCAAAAATAAGAAAGCTGGCCCATAACGGCGTCCTGGTCCCGGCCTACGGGCCGCAGGGTTTTGCCATAGGCTACGATGGCAGAAAAATCAAACTGACGCCGGATCAGGAAGAGATGGCAGTTTCCTGGGCCCGGAAACTAGGGACGGACTATGTGAAAGACCCGGTCTTCGCGAGGAACTTTGCCAGGGATTTCTCCAAAGCTCTCGGGCTGGAAAAGGAAGCTAGGATGGACGACTTTGACTTTTCAAGAATAACTCAATGGCTGGAAAAGGAAAAAACAAGGAAAGAAAAAATGCCGCGGGAGGAAAAAAGGGCGCTGGCTGAAGCCAGGGAAAAAATCAGGGAAACCAACAGGGAAAAATACGGCTATGCAGTCCTGAACGGCGAGAAAGTTGAAATTGCCAACTACATGGTGGAGCCACCGTCGATATTCATGGGGAGAGGCAAGCATCCTCTGCGCGGGAGATGGAAGCCAAGTGTTGAATACGAAGACATCACCCTGAACCTTTCTGAAGATGCTCCAACCCCAAAGCTTCCAGCTGGCAGAAAGTGGAGTGGAAGGGTGTTTGACCCCACGGCCCTCTGGGTGGCGAGGTGGAGGGACAAGCTGGCAGACAAGATGAAGTACGTCTGGATATCGGAGACTGCCAGGCCGAGGCAGGAGCGGGAGATGGAGAAGTTCAACACCGCGCTGAAGCTTCAGGACCGTATAGAAGATGTGCGCAGATACATTTTACAAAACCTGAACTCGAAAGATATGCTCAGGCGCAAGGTGGCAACTGTTGCTTACCTGATAGACGCCCTCAAGCTCAGAGTCGGTGACGAGAAGGAAAAAGACGAAGCCGATACCGTAGGGGCCACCACCCTGCGAGGCGCGCATGTCAAGATAAACTCGGGTGGAAAAGTGAACTTTGATTTCTTGGGGAAGGACTCGGTGAGGTGGACGAAGACGGTGGAGCTGCCGCCGCAGGTTGTTCATAACTTGAAATCCCTCATCAAGGGGCCCCGTGACATGATATTCAATGGCGTCCGCTCAAACCTTGTAAACTCTTTTCTGAACGAGGCGATGCCTGGTCTTACCGCGAAGGTCTTCAGAACTTACCATGCCACGAAAATAGTGAGCGACTATCTCTCCCAAAACAATGTTTCTCCTTCAGACCCAGAAATCAAGAAAAAATTTGTCGCGACATCGGCAAACCTCCGGGCTGCCATTGCCTGCAACCACAAGCGCAAGCTCCCAAAGAGTTGGGAGTCGTCTATGGAGAAAAAAACAATGCGCCTCAAGTCGCTGGAAGAAAAGCTCAGAGAACTCAGGGACATGCCCAAAACAATGGCACGGCTCAAAAGGATGAAGAGGCTGCGGGCGGAAATCAAGTCCGCGAAATTGAAGCTTGAAATGGCCAGCATGACCAAGAACTACAACCTCGTCACATCACTCAAGAGTTACATAGACCCGAGAGTCTACGCCATCTGGGCCAAGAAAAACTCGTACGACTGGAAGCAGGTATACCCGAAGAGCCTGCAAAGGAAGCTGTTGTGGGTCGAAGAAGACTTCGGCAAGTGCCAATCAGATTAACAATAAAAGATAACGCCCCGCGTCCGTGCTTTGCGGGGCCAAGATTGACTTTACCCAACAAGCGCCAGCACTCGCGCCCAGGCGGATTCCGCGCCCTCAATCTTGATCGGGGCACAAGAGATAATCACGCGCCTGTTCTGAAGCTCGGGCTTGCTTATTTCCCCACCCAAGTTCTCCAGATGGATGCACTTGTGCGGAAACAGCTTGTTGTGCGTCAGCTGGTAGTCCTCGGTCGGGAAGAGCTTCTCCAACTGTGCCTTGCCGAACTTCTTCTCGCAGTAGGCCCGGACCCTCTCGCACTGGCCGAAAGTCCCCTTACCCAGAAATCTGCCTATGGGCAAGTCCATCGGGTGGTCAGTGGAAACTGCGTCGACGCCCCAGATGTGCACCTTTTTCTTGATCAGCCAGTTAACCATGTCTGGATGGGCTCCGGGGTGCCTGAGTATGTAGCGTTCCTCGTCTGCATCCGTCCCGTACGCGGCGTACTTGTGCCAGCCAGTGTGTAGAATGACGATGTCCCCCTCGTGAACGTCTGCCCTTTCCTCGATCATCTCAGGCGTGTAGACATCCAAGTCGTCCATGTCCTTGCTCAGGTCCACAATCACGCCTGGACCGAACAGCCATTCCATGGGTAACTGGTCTATGGTCTCGCCCTTCGTGCTGAAGTGACGTGGCGCATCGAGGTGGGTCCCTATGTGCCATGAGCTCGTGATAATCTGGGCGTTCACTCCGTGCTCCGGCTTTCGTTTGAAGTACTTCATCTCGAAAGGCGGGTAGTAAGGCCAGAAATGCGTGTGGATGCCGAGCGGCTGCGTAAGGTCGTATGCTTTCACCTTCTTCTTCTCAACCATTTCCACCAGCTTGCCTGACTTAGCTTGCTTAGCCATTTTACAACCTCCTCGGGGATTTCAGGCGGGGAAGTTATAAGGATTGCGGGTGTTTTCCCGGAGCCAGTTTCATGTTTTCAAAATATGCAAGAATGGTCCTTCAGGCCTGTCCTTCACTGTGCTGTGGACTATGAATGTCTCCGTCTCGCGGACTCCCTTCAGCTTGTGTATTTTCTTTATCATCCTCGTCAACTCCTTGCTGTCCTTCACCAGAACCTCGAACACGGCGCTGTACCTGCCGAAGAGGCGGTAGAACTCTGTGACCTGGGGCAGTCCTCCGATGGCCGCCTCGTTCTTCTTCCTGGACTCAATGTTTGGATCCTCACGTAAGAAGACGTACGCCTTTGTCCCCAGCCCGAACTTCTCGGGGTTGAACCTCGCCGTGAACGACTTTATGGTACCGTCCGACCCGAACTGCTTTATTTTCTTGGCCACCGTCTGCCTTGAAGCTCCGACTTTGCTGGATATTTCCACGACGGACTGTGAGCTGTTTTCAACCAGCTGGACCAATATTTTCCTGTCCAAATCCCTCAATTTACCACTTAACATTTTGTTAACAGAAACACTTAAAAAGTTAACGTTTTTATAAGGAAAGAGATTGCATGGGACGAGTACTGGAAGAAAAGCTCAAGGGAAAAAACTACGAAAGGCTATTCAGTTTGAATAACCCCCCCCTCCATCGTTTCATCGCAAAGTATGTGGAACTCTGCAATCCAGACGATGTGTTTGTTTCCATGGATTTGCCGGAAGACTTCCGCTACTTCCGAGAACAAGCGATAGCTCACGGGGAAGAGAAAAAGCTTGCCATTGAAGGGCACACCGTTCATTTCGACGGGTATTACGACCAAGGCAGGGATGAAAAAAACGTCAGGTTTCTTGTGCCAAAGGGACCAGACTATGGCTCTTACATGAACGTCGCAGCGGAAGGCGAAGAGTCAGAAATCCCCAACCTTCTGAGAAACATCATGCAGGGCCACAGGATGTACGTATGTTTCTTCTGTTTGGGGCCAAACAACTCAGAATTCTCTTTACCGTCCGTCCAAATAACTGACTCCAGCTACGTGGCGCATTCATCTGTCTTGCTCTACCGCCCCGGTTATGAAGAGTTCAAAAGGCTGGGCGACTCCCCAATGTTTTTCAAGTTCCTGCACGCCGAGGGAGAGCTTGAAGGGGGGGTGAGCAAAAACATCCACCTGCGCAGGATATACATAGACCTCAAAAATGACACAGTGTACAGTATGAACACCCAGTACGGCGGCAACACAATTGGCCACAAGAAGCTGGCGATGCGTTTGGCAATACATCAGGCATCGGAAGAACACTGGTTGACGGAACACATGTTTCTGATGGGCGTCCACGGTCCTAATGGAAGAGTGAGTTATTTCACGGGGGCGTTTCCATCACTCTGCGGGAAAACCTCCACTTCCATGATGAAAGGGGAAACCATCGTTGGGGACGATATAGTCTATCTGAAGAAGAAAGGCGGTAGAATGCACGCCGTCAACGTAGAAAAGGGGATATTTGGGATACTGGACGGCATAAATCCTAAAGACGACCCCATCTTGTGGAAAGTCCTTCACAGCCCTGGCGAGATAATATTTTCAAATGTATTGGTAACTGAGGACGGCAATGTTTTCTGGCGCGGGGCAGGAGATGTCCCCAAAAAAGGGTTCAACTATTCTGGAGAGTGGTTCCTTGGCAAGAAAGACGCTGGGGGGAATGAGATACTGCCTGCGCATAAAAATGCGCGATTCACACTTGATCTCAAGCAATTGGATAACGTGGACCCGGAGTTGGATAATCCAGAGGGGACCCCCGTGAGCGGGATAATTTATGGCGGCAGGGATTCTGACACCTGGGTGCCGGTGGAGGAATCTTTTGATTGGACGCATGGAGTTATAACAAAAGGGGCATCGTTGGAGTCGGAAACCACCGCGGCCGCGCTTGGGAAGGAAGGGGTTAGGAAATTGAACCCCATGGCGAACTTGTCTTTTCTCTCCATCCCATTGGAGCGATACATAAAAAATCACCTGAATTTTGGCCGCGCTTTGGAATCTCCTCCTAGAATTTTTTCCGTTAATTACTTCTTGAAAGATAGAAATGGCAAGTTCCTGAATGAAAAGGAAGACAAGGCAGTGTGGCTCAAATGGATGGAGCGGCGCGCACACAACGAGGTCGGGGCGGTGGAAACGCCCACGGGGCTAATCCCACAACATGAAGATTTGAAGAAATTGTTCGCGCAGGTATTGAACAAGGATTACTCAAAGAAAGAATACGTAGAACAGTTCACGCTGAGGGTTCCGGAGCACTTGGCCAAGGTGGACAGAATCATTGAGATTTACAGGCAAGTCCCCAACATCCCAAAGGTTCTTTATGAAGTACTCGAAAAACAGAAGGGTAGATTGATGACAGCAAGAGAAAAGTTTGGTGATTACATCGAACCGGACAAGTTCCGAATGATCACAGCAGGTGAAAGAAGGGCCAAATCATGAAGTTGTCAAAAAGAGCTAGTTTGATCGGGCCCTCTCCAACGCTCGGGATAACGGCGAAAGCGAAGAAGATGCAGGCCGAAGGTATCGATGTCATAGGGTTCGGTGCCGGGGAGCCTGACTTCGACACCCCGGAAAACATCAAGGACGCGGCAAAAAAGGCGATAGACGCCGGCTTCACGAAGTACACCCCCACCTCTGGCATTCATGAGCTGAAGGCGGCGATATGCGAGAAGCTCAAGCGGGACAACTCGCTGGACTACAGCCCGGAAGAGGTGCTGGTCTCATGTGGCGCGAAGCATTCCATTTTCAACGCAATTCTTGCAATGTGCGATGAGATGGACGAGGTGGTGCTGCCTGCGCCGTACTGGGTCAGCTACCCCGAGATGATCAAGCTTGCCGGAGCAAGGGCGATAATTGTCAAGACAATGCAGCAGAACGGTTTGAAAATCACGGCCGAACAGCTGAGCAATGAAATAACTCCTGAAACAAAGCTTTTCATACTGAACTCTCCGTCGAATCCAACGGGGATGGCCTACTCCAAAGAGGAGCTGAAATCTATTGCCGAGGTTCTTGTCGATGATAACATCTACTGCCTTTCCGACGAGATTTATGAAAAAATAACCTATGGCGGGGTGCAGCATGTCAGCATCGCCTCCATGTCCCAGGAGATGAAAAATCTGACCATCGTGGTGAACGGTGTTTCAAAGCCATACTCCATGACTGGTTGGCGGATAGGCTACGCCGCTGGGCCGAAGGAGATCATACAGGTCATGTCAAACATCCAGGACCACTCCACATCTAATCCCCCTTCCATCAGTCAGAAGGCTGCTCTTGAGGCTCTGACGGGGCCTCAGGAGAAGGTTGGAGAGATGGTCAAAGCATTCGCCAAGAGGAGAGACTACATCGTGAAGAGACTGAACTCGATTGCAGGTATCGAGTGCCTGACGCCTGAAGGTGCATTTTATGCCTTTCCAAACGTGTCACAGCTTTACGGGAAGAGACACGGTGGAAAAATGATTAAGGACTCTTTCTCGCTGACGGAGCTTTTGCTTGAACAGGCCCGGGTTGCGGTTGTCCCGGGAGCAGTCTTCGGAAGCGACGAGCATTTAAGGTTCTCCTACGCAACATCTATGGAAAACATCGAGAAAGGGATGGATAGAATCGAGGAGTTCATGAAGAAAATAAAAGGGTGAAGAATGACGAAAATTTACTTAATAGATGTGACGAACAGGGACGGAGTGCAGACCTCCAGGATTTGTCTTTCAAAGCTGCAGAAGACCATGCTGAATTATTTTCTTAGCCAGATGGGAGTCTTCCAGTCCGAGTTCGGCTTCCCCGTCACCCACCACGAGACAAACTACCTGAACGCCAACTTGGAGCTTGCAAAGCTCGGGGTGTTCGGGCAGACGCGGCTGGGCGGCTGGGTCCGGGCGATAGAGAAAGATGTCAGGACGGCGTTCGAGCTGGTTCCGGCGATAGAGCACCTCAACCTTTCCATCTCCACCTCCGACCAGATGATCATGCACAAGTTCAAGGGGAAGCTGGACCACGCCCAGGTGATAAAGGAGATGACGGACGCCGTGAAGCTTGCCAGGGAACTCGGCGCAAAAAGCATCGGGGTGAACGCGGAGGACGCCTCGAGGACCCGCCTCGAATATTTGATAGAGTTCGGCAAAGAAGCGAAAGCTGCCGGTGCTGACAGGATTCGTTACTGCGACACCCTTGGGTATGACAGCCCGTTCACGATATACGAGAGGGTGAAGAAGCTCGCGCAGGAAGTGAAAACACCAATTGAAATCCACTGTCACAACGACTTGGGGATGGTGGTGGCCACTTCCGTGTGCGGCGCGATGGGGGCCAACGACGCGGGACAGGACGCGTACATCAACACCAGCGTGAACGGCATGGGGGAGCGGGCAGGTAACGCCGACCTAGTAGCTGTAATCCTGGCGATTAAGCACGGCAGTGGTATAGAGCGCAAGTACACCCTTGACGAGAGGGTAAACTTGAAGATGGCGTGGAGAACCTGCAAATATGCGTCTTATGCTTTCGGCGTGCCGATTCCGATAAACCAGCCTGGGGTCGGCGCGAATGCATTTGCCCATGAGTCCGGGATACATGCAGACGGGGCGCTGAAAGACAGGAGGAACTATGAGCTTTACGACTTCGAAGAGTTGGGGAGGGGAGAGCCGGACATCATCGAGACCGGTCGGCAGATCACTGTGGGAGAGTACTCGGGAATCAAGGGCTTCAGAAATGTTTTCGACAAACTTGAGGTGGAATTCAAGGACGAGGCCGAGGCCACGAAAATACTCGAGCTGGCGAGGTATGCAAACGTTCACAACCAGAAACCACTAGTCAACGACGAGCTGCTATTCATTGCAAAGTACCCGAGGGTATGCCGCAAGATAATGACGATGTCTCCGCCCGCAAAAATCATGGGCGAAAATCGAGATTGAAAACTTCAGAAGAACTCGTAGAGCTGCTTGAAGATTGCCTTCAAATCTTCCGTCTGATCCTTGAAGACCTCGGTCCCGCCCTTGTAGCGGAGGGCGTAGATGATCCTGATTGGCATTATTCTCGACAGGACAACGGCGCTTGCGCCCAGAAGGAGCTTGACGCTGGCGGCCCCCCCGGTGTAGTTTATGATGACCTCGTCGCCGGTCTTTATCTGCCCGAAGACTCTGGCCACCGCATCGCCCACCGAGCGCACGTCGAAGATGTCGCAGGTCTCCCAGACTATTTTTGTGTTGGACTTCTTCGCGGCGTTTTCCACAACAACTTGGCTGGGTTCCGTGTAACCTCCTCCGGAGGAGATGTTTTTCATCTGATATTCAGAGCATATGATGTGGGTGACATCCGGTTTTTCAGTCTCAAGCGCGAACTCTATCGTCGCCGGGACCTCTCCCAACCCCTGTATCAATACTTTCAAACCCACACCAATCCCCCCTTCTCCAACCACTACATAAAGGTTTCCGAGACAGTTTTAACAGGCCTGTCCAACTTGTGATTGTATGGTTACTGCAGAGTTGGGTAATGTCAAAGTTGGGGACGGGTGGCCAGTCGCGGTTATGGGAGTCATCAACCTTGGCGCGGACTCCTTTTACCGCGGTTCGATCATGGGCTTCAAACAGGCCGCGGCGCGAGCAGAGGGGATGGTGAACGAGGGGGCGGCGATAGTCGATGTCGGGGCTATGGCGACCGGGCCGCACGCGAGGCCGATTTCCGCCGAACTTGAGGTGAAGAAGCTGACGCCGGTTATCAAGGCGATTGCCCGCGAACTTGACATCACGATATCTGTGGACACTCAAAGGGCCGAGGTGGCCGAAGCAGCCATCGAGGCTGGGGCCTCGGTGATTAACGACGTGAGCGGGCTGAAGGCCGACCCGAGGATGGCCGAAACAATAGCTAACCACGGATGCTCGGCGATCTTGATGGCCACCGAGAGGGCCCCAGGAGATGTTTATGAGGTTGACGAAATCAGGCGCGTCTTAGTGAAAAGTCTTGAAATATGTAAAAATCATAGAGTCCCATTCAAAAAAGTTGTTCTTGACCCTGCGGTCGGCTACTGGCCAGCGAGGCTGAAGCGGCTGGGGCAAAAAGCTTGGGGTCGGCCGAAAGGCGTGGGTTACCCCTACGCTGCTTTCTTAGACCTGAGGATAATCGCCAAGCTTCAGGAGTTCAGGAAAATCGGGAGGCCCATCTGCGTTGGAGTCTCTAGAAAATCATTTCTGGGGGCCGTGCTCGGCATGAAAGACCCCGCGCAAAGGCTTGTAGGGTCTCTCGCGGCCAGCACCATAGCAGTCTTCAATGGGGCAGATGTCCTGAGGGCACACGACCCCGCGGAAACGCTGCAGGCCGCGCGGATAGCCGAAGTGGTAAGACGGTTGTAACATGGAACTTTTTGGACTCTCCATCCCGCTAGTAAAGCCGGGAGATGACTTGCCAAGACTGCTTGTGATGGCGGCTAAGGATGCTGGAGGCCTCGAAAAAGGAGACATCTTGGTGGTTTCTTCGAAAGTGGTGGCCACTGCGGAGGGAAGGATGGTCGAGCTTTCAAAGGTAAAACCGTCGAAAAAAGCGAGGCTGCTGGGGGTGGAGACCAAGCTCCCCCCGGAGTTTGTTGAAGTGGTTCTGAATGAGGCGGACAGGGTACTCGGTCACGTTGAGGGTGCAATATTGACTGTTAAAAGTGGTGTGCTGAGCGCTAACGCTGGGGCTGACCAGTCAAACGTGCCACGAGGATTTGCCGTGCTGATGCCCAAGGACCCTGATGGCTCTGCTGAGAAAATCAGGCGGGCGGTTCTCAAGAGGCTCGGGGCAAAAGTGGGCGTCGTGATCTCCGACAGCAGCGTCAAGCCGCTGAGGCTTGGAACCGTCGGGCAGGCTGTCGGCGTGGCTGGCTTCGAGCCTGTGGTCGACTGCCGCGGCCAGCCTGACCTCTACGGGCGGCGGCTCAAGATTACCTTCCAGGCTGTCGCTGACCAGCTGGCCACCGCGGTGCAGCTGTTGATGGGAGAGGGCGCGGAAAAAATCCCGGCCGTGGTAGTGCGCGGCTCTGGAGTAAAGACTGTTGAAAAACCAAAAAGTTCTCCGAAAGTTCCGCTGAAAAAAGACATCTATTCAAAACTGTTCAAATAGGTGGGCCCGCGGGGATTCGAACCCCGGTAACTACCGATCCCAGACTTCTTGTGAGGGTAGTGTCTTAACCACTGGACCACGGGCCCAAAATCAACTTGTGGCGTTGGTTATAAAATTGGAGGTGCTAG
>JBFMBF010000018.1:0-23759 GCA_040755315.1 Hadarchaeota archaeon (SeqCode)
ACGGCGGCGGCAAGGACGAACAAAAACGAGATTAGAAAAGATGAGAACTTCACCCAGCCCAGTTTATCACGCTTTACCATTCAACCACGCCTCCACGATTCACTTTGCCCCCTCTGCTATTAAAAATATTCTTAGAGATAAATTCTTTTGGTGACCCCTATTATGCATTTTCTGGCCTCGCTAGTAAGGAACGGCCCGTGGCCAGGGTACATCTGCTCTGAATCCAGTTTAGCAAGCCTGTTCAAAGAAGCGACGAGGGCTTTTTTGTCTCCTGTAGGAAGGTCCGTGCGCCCGACCCCGTCGCAGAATATCGCGTCGCCCGTGAACAAGATTTTCTTCGCTGAATCGTAAAGGCTGATGCTTCCGGCAGTGTGCCCCGGGGTGTTGAGCACCTCCAAGATTATTTCCCCAAGCTTCAGCTTGTCGCCCTCCTTCAGCTCCCTCTGAACGTCCACAGACCCCATCTCCCTGCCGAACATCGAGGCGCATGTGACCTCGTTGTCCCCCCTCCTGAGATAATCCGCCTCAAGCTTGTGAATCGCCACCTCGCACCCGGAAGCCTTGATGAAATCTGAATTCCCGCCCGCGTGATCGAAATGACAATGGGTATTCACAAGGAGATCTATGTCCTTCGGGCTTAACCCTGTAACCTCCATCCCCCTGACGATTTCCTCAAAAAAATCTCCGGTCCCAGCGTCAATCAAAGTCACAACCTCGTCGTCGATCAGGTAGACGTTAGAGTCAGCCGCTATGCCGTCCAACTTGTAGATTGGAGCCACAAAAAAAATAAGATGCAGACAATTAAAATGTTTTCAAACGCCCCGAACCTGCAGCCTCTCCTCCGCTTTCAGTGTCTTCACGTCTATTCCCTTCATTGGCATTGGGAGGTTCTTGCTCGCCTCTAGAACGGCCTCGGGCTCGTCGTAATGCCTTGTGGCCTCCACTATCGCCCGGGCCATCCTGGCGGAGTCGCTCGACTTGAATATCCCTGAACCGACAAACACTCCGTCCACGCCCAACTGCATCACCATCGCTGCGTCGGCGGGGGTGGCTATGCCTCCGGCGCAGAACCAGACTACCGGCAGCCGCTGGATGTTCGCCGTCTCCTCCACTAGTTCAACCGGAACCCTGTACTCTCGAGCCTTGGCTTCCAGCCCATCCCGCTTGAGCCCAGCCAGCTCCGATATCTGGCGCTTGGTCAACTTTATGTGCCTTATCGCCTCGACTATGTTCCCAGTCCCGGCCTCACCCTTTGTCCTGATCATAGCTGCCCCCTCGTTGATCCGGCGCAGGGCCTCCCCTAGGTCGCGGGAGCCGCAGACGAACGGCACCTTGAACTTGCGCTTGTCAACGTGGGCCTCCTCGTCGGCGGGCGTCAAGACCTCCGACTCGTCAATCATGTCCACACCCAGAGCCTCAAGCACCTGGGCCTCTGCGAAGTGGCCTATCCTGCACTTGGCCATAACAGGAATGGTCACCGCGTTCATTATCGCCTCGATGACGGCTGGGTCAGCCATCCTGGCCACGCCGCCAGTTGCGCGGATGTCTGCCGGGACAGCCTGAAGCGCCATCACGGCGACGGCGCCAGCCTCCTCGGCTATTATCGCCTGCTCAGGCATGGTAACGTCCATTATCACCCCGCCCTTCTGCATCTTGGCGAACCCGCGCTTCAGCCGCTCCGATCCAAGTACAAGTTCCATCTCTATCCCCAACACCATCTCCGCCTTTTGAATTAAAAGCTTGGAGGTCAGGCTTCCCGCGCCAGCAGGAAGTTGAAGAGGTCGGCGAGCCTGCAGGAGAACCCATACTCGTTGTCGTACCAGCCGAAGACTTTCACAAGGTTGCCCTTCCCGCTGAGAACATTGGTGCTGAGTCCGTCTATTATGCAGGAATGCGGGTTCCCTATGATGTCGCTGGAGACCAGTGGTTCATCACTGTACTGCAGGATGCCCTTGAGCTTTCCTTCGGCCGCTTCCTTGTACTTCTTGTTGATTTCCTCGGCCGTCGTCTCCGAACCCAGAACTGCGACGAGATCTGTTATCGAGCCGTCCGGCACCGGGACGCGGAGCGATACTCCGTCCAGCTTTCCCTTCAGCGCGGGGATTACTTCGCCAATCATTTTTGCAGCTCCGGTTGTTGTTGGTATTATAGAAACCATCGCGGCCCTGGCCCTGCGCGGGTCCTTGTGCACGAGGTCCAGGATTCTCTGGTCGTTGGTCACAGCGTGGCAGGTGGTCATGAAACCTTGCTTCATGCCGAAGTTATCGTTCAGAACTTTCACCATCGGCGCCAGGCAGTTGGTCGTGCACGATGCCATTGAAATCACTTTGTGTTGTGATGGGTCATAGACTTCTCCGTTTACTCCCAGCACTATCGCAACGTCCGGGTTTTTGGCTGGAGCAGAAACAACGACCCTCTTCGCCCCCGCAGCCAGGTGCTTGCTTGCGCTCTCGCGGTCTGTGAAAACCCCTGTGGACTCCAGCGCGTAGACGACCCCAAGGTCTTTCCACGGAAGCTTTGCCGGGTCCTTCTCGCTCAGAACCTTGATCTCCTTGCCGTCCACTGAAATCGAGTTTTCCGTCGCCTTTATGTCGTTTTTCAGAACCCCGAAAACCGAGTCGTACTTCAAGAGGTGCGCCAGCATCTTCGGGCTTGACAGGTCGTTGACCGCCACTATTTCAAAGTTTTTCTGGAACTCCTTGTTCTCAAGCGTCGCTCTCAGGAAAATTCGTCCGATCCTCCCAAATCCGTTTATTGCCAGTTTCACCATTTTATCATTTCACTTTCGCTTCAGGCGGGTTTTAAGCTTGCGGTCCCAAAACCGAAAATCTGCGTCAATCTACTCAACCGCAAATGTTAAACGAGCACAAATAGTTTTCATTTGATAGAATGCCCATCCACATCGGCGAGTGTGTGTTAGGAGTCTTCGCCTTCGATGACGAGGGGAAGCTGCTCTCTTCCAGGCAGTTCCCCAGAAACCCGGCCGAGGTCGCCGGGCGCTTGGCCACCGTCCAGATGGGCAATCCAACACAAGAGCACAGAGAACTTGTCAAAGAGTTTATCAGGGACGGCATCCGGGAGTTCACACTTGAGTCAAAGCCGCTGGTCGAAAGACTGAGCAAGGAGTTCCCCAACGCCAAGTTTGAAGCGCTCATGCCAAACAAGGCAGGCTCCATCCTACGGGGAAAGTTGCAGGATGTTGCCGAGGAAGTAGGCTTCGCGGAAGTGGACGCGCTGCTGCGCGACGTCAACTTCATACTCACGCGGCACAAGCTGAAGAAGGAGGCCGCCCAGAGGGACAGGCTGATAATCCAGTCAATCGACATCCTCGACCAGGTAGATAAATTCATCAACATCCTCACGGGGCAGGTCAGGGAGTGGTATTCCACTCATTTCCCCGAGCTGGACAGGTTGGTGCCCGACCACGAAATCTACCTGAAGCTGGTCCTAACTCTGGGCCACCGCGACAGGTTTACCTTTAGCGCTGTGCAGAGCACGGCGGGGCTTTCAGAAGACGATGCCAGAAAAATTTCCGATGAGGCTAAAAAGTCCCTCGGGGCGCCGTTCGACGATGTTGACATCGCGGCGGTTCAAGAATCCATCCAAGAGATAATGGGTCTGCAGGTGCTGAGAGGCAAGGTGTCCGAATACATTGAGGGGTTGATGGCACAGATAGCGCCGAACATCAGGGCGGTTATCGGGGGGGCCATAGGGGCAAGACTCATATCAAAGGCCGGGGGGCTCGAGAGGCTGTCCCGCATGCCCGCAAGCACCATACAAGTTCTGGGGGCGGAAAAAGCCCTGTTCAGGGCAATCAGGACCAAAGCGCGGCCACCCAAACACGGGTTGATCTACCAGCATCCGGAAATCAAGGGGGCGCCCAGGAAGCTGCGTGGGAAGATAGCGAGGTCAATCTCCGGAAAGATAGCTATAGCCTCCAGAGTCGACGCCATGTCTGGGGAGTTTGTTGGAGACAAGCTTGCAGCCAATATCAAGGCCAGGATAGTGAACGTCAGGGCGGCGGAGGAAATAAAATGAAAGCCATCGTGCACGACAAGTTTGGGTCAGTTTACTGGATTGAATTTGACGATGGGACGAAGAAGCTCGCCACGACCAACCTCGCTCGGGGCAGCCAGGTCTACGGAGAGAAGTTGCTTGATGTCGATGGGCAGGAGTACAGGCTTTGGGACCCATACAGGAGCAAATTGGCCGCAGCTGTGCTGAAAAACATTAAAGAAATGCCGATAAAAAAGGGAAACTCCATTCTCTACCTCGGAGCCGCAAGCGGGACCACTGCCTCGCATGTTTCAGACATCATAGGCGACAAAGGCTGCTTGTATTGCGTGGAGGTCTCGTCCCGCCCCATGAGGGACCTTCTGGTAGTTTCCGGACGCCGACCAAACATGATGCCCATCTTGGCGGACGCGCGGCAGGCCAGCAGTTACTGCTCAATCGTGAAAAATGTCGACGTGATTTATCAGGATGTGGCGCAGCCGGATCAGACGGAGATTCTTCTTTCGAATGCCCGGGCTTTCCTCATGGAAGGCGGGCACGCAATGCTAGCGCTGAAGGCCAGAAGCATCGATGTGACAAAAGAACCGCGTGAAATCTTCAGGGATGAGATGGACAAACTGGAGAAGGAGATGGACATCCTGGACGCGAAGACCCTCGACCCGTACGAGAAGGACCACGCGATGGTTGTGCTCCAGAAGTAACACTAAAAATAAAACTTCATGGAGAAAAACATGTTCAGGACTGGAAACCCGGTGCTGAAGGACCAGGTGGCCACTTGGGAGAGCGCGGCAACTCCAGCAGACGCCATGACCATAAGTGGCACAGTAAACAAAACTCTGCTGTTGCTGGGGATATTGGTCGTCGGCGCATTCGTGGCTTGGAGCCTTACTCTGACGGTAACGGCTTGCGTTTTTTCTGGAGCGATTGTTGCACTGATTTTTGGTTTTGTGACAATCTTCATAAAAAGTTTGGCCTGGATCACCTCACCCATCTACGCTTTTGCAGGGGGTTTGGTTCTGGGCGGAATCTCAAAATACTTTGAAATGGTATATCCTGGTATCGTTAGTTTGGTTGTATTTAGAAATACTCCGGCTTTTGGCAAAAATAAGAAGAAGATGAGTAGCTCGCGGCTCAGCGGGTGGTTACCTCGCAACCCTGCTCAGTCACGATGACAGTGTGCTCGGCCTGCGCAACCTTCCCATTTCCACGCTCCGCCAGAACGTAGTATGGCCAGAGGGCCGCGCTGCCCACCAGCTCTCTCAGGGTCAGCTCAAGTCTCAGCTTGGACATCCTCTTGGCCAGCCACCTTTCTGCGAATGGCAAGCTGTTGTACTCTTTTTTGATGTCCCTCAGAAGCTCTCGCGACATGCGCAGGCGGGTTGGGATGTCCCGGAGGTGGCGGTAAATGTAAACTTTCTTCTGATCTTCAACATATCCGGTGCCATCTGTTGCAAAAGGTTCTATGGCCAGAACATCCCCGGCGTTCAGCTTCACTCCCGTCTCCCCAGCGATGTTTGGGACTGTTATGCCGGCGTGGAGATCCCATCTTGCCAAGCTGTGGCCCGTGAGGTTCCTTATGGGCTTGAAGCCAGCTGCCGTTATTGTTTCTTCCACGACGCGGCCGATTTCTCCCAAGTCGACGCCCGGCTTCACGACCGTTATGGCCGCCTCCAAGGCTTTCTCTGCCGCACCGACCATCTCCGCCTTTGTTCCAGCAGCAAAAGTGAAAGCAGTGTCGGCGATGTACCCGTCCAGGTGGGCCCCGATGTCGACCTTCACCATGTCGCCCTCCTTTATTACAGAATCATCGTTGGCTGTCGGGCTGTAGTGGGCTGCAACGTCATTGAAACAAACGTTGCACGGAAAGGCTGGCTTCGCCCCCTTCTGCCTGACTAGCTCCTCGGCCTTCTCGGCGATTTCCAATGCCTTGGCGCCCACTTTAACCATCGGCCTTATTTCCTCGCGGACGGCCGCCAGGAGCTTGCCCACATCACGATATTTCTGCAGCTCTTCTTCACCCAGCACTCGAAACACCGACATCTGTTAACAACTGCCAGAATAAAAACTCTGGGTGGACCGAAAAGTCGTTTAATCCCGCGGTTGAATGGAGTGTGATGAAAGAAACGTTCCTGACCAGGGCCCAGCAGAAGGTGCTTGAACTGAAAAAGATGGGCATGACCCAGGCGGAGATAGCGCGGGTTCTGCAGACTTCCAGGGCAAATGTTTCAATACTTGAGAAGCGTGCGAGAGAAAACATCGCGCGGGCTGAGCGGACGGTCAAGCTCGCGGAGAGACTCAGGGCGCCTGTCGTTATAAAAGTCGAGGCTGGAGCGGACCTTTTCTCAATCCCCAAGCTCCTCTTCAAAGCCGCCGACAGGGGCAAAATACAGGTCAAACTGACGGCTCCAGAGATAATCGCAAAAATTCAGCGCGAGCTTGGCGATAAGATGCGCGGGAGATCCGTTAAAGATTATTTTGAAATGGCCGTGACTGCTGAAGGCGAAGTCATTTTATGAACTTCTCCAGCCCCGTCTGCTTGTGTTTTTCAAACTTCAGATCACTCTCGTTGTAGCCCAGAACTTCCATTATCCTCATGACCGCGGGCAGGATTTGGTTGTCGACATAATAATCGGCGTCGTACTTCATCCCTTTGAAATCATCGACCGGGATGGCTCGCTCACTGATGCTCCCCGCCCCTTTTGTTTCTATGTATGCTATCATCATTCCCGGCTCGATTGGCACTCCTTTCTCCTTCAGTTTCTTGGCCGCTGCAACATGCGGACCGATTGCCCTGTAGCTCTCAATCGGCATCTTCAGCTGTGTGTAAATTATCAGGTCGTCCAACTCTACCTTGTCCTCATAAACATTTTTTGTGACCTCTTTCACTATCTTCGCCGCTTTTTCCCTGGAGCCATCGCGCAGGATTGCTTCCAACACGGCCTCCTGCGTGCGCTTGGCGAGGGCCGCCCAGTCGCGCCGCACGAACTCCAAACCTTTCACGACCATCCTGCCGTCCTCTCCGATCATGGCGTAGCGCTTCTTTGTGACGAAGACGCCTCGCTTGTAAAAACCCTCCAGCTCTAGCTCGATGATGCCAGGCAGGCTTTCGTTTATCCGCTTCAAAAATTCAGCGGCGTCATTTTTGCTTTTGCCCTCCAGCTTGCAAAAGAGGGAGTCTGTGTCTCCGTAAATCACCTCGAGGCCGGCGTTCCGCGCCATCTCGATTGTTTTGTAGATGTAATTCCTTCCGAAGCTCGTGACGCTCTCGGCTGCTTCCTTGGAGTACCAGCGCGCCCGCGGGTAGGCCAGCATCCCGTAAAAAGAGTTTGAGAGTACCTTCAGAGCCCACTGCCTGGCGTTCATAGATTCATACTCGCGCGTCCCCTTCCGGAGATTCTTCAGCTCGGCCTTCAGTTCTGACCTAGCTTTAACGACCTTCTCGACGATGCCTGGGAGGAACCCTTTCCTGCCTTTGCATATGTGGTAGCCAAGCTCCGGGACAACAATCGCCTCGCTCTTCTTGCAGCAGTTGCAGTTGACGGTCGACGGGTCTATGTTGTGGGTGACGATGATTGAGGGGTACAGCGACCTGAAGTCAAACACCACGATGTCTTCATGGTATCCTTTGATTGGCTCCATGACATAGGCCCCTACAAACGTTTCCTCCACCCGTTCCTCCAAATCTTCCGCCACGGGCCTAGCCGGGATGAGCTCGCCCCTCCTGTGGGCCTCCGCCATCAGAAGCCATTCCACAAGCTGCCCCGACGTCATCCTGCTCACGTCGAAGAGTGACTGGCCCACCAGCTTCGTCAGTTCAATGAAGAGAGGCAGCATCTCCAGCCCCAGCTCTAGGGTGGCGTCCGCGTCAGACATTGAGTACTCGACCAGCTCCTTCCACAGCTCCCCTCCCTTCTCCCAAGCGTCGACGAACTTTGTGAACTCAAAATCAGGCTTCTTCTTCCCGAGCATGTGGAGGTAGATGTCCTCGAGGGTGTAGTGGATTAGCCTTATGTTCCCTATCGAAGCCAAGAAGCTCACCATGCTGAAGACGTCTACATGAACCCGCCCCCTTATTCTGGTCGCCGTGGCGAAGCGCCTTCTTTTGGAAACGACTTCCGAGCCGTCCCTTCCCAGCGTGAGCTTTAGCTTCAGCTGCTTCGCGCGCTCCTTGATGTAAGGAAAGTCGAAGAGGTCTGTGTTGTACCCCATGAGGATGTCAACGTCCCTTTCCTGGACTATTTGGATGAACCTCTCAAGCATCTCCCGTTCGCTCTTGACGACCTCCACATAGCTGGGGCCGGTCTTCACAACTTTCCAGGTTATAACCCTGCGGAACCCCCTGTTGTCTGCCAGGCTCATCATGATTATCGGGTCTTTGCCGGGGCGGGGGCTTCCAGCCGGATTGTAGACCTCTATGTCAAAGCTCATCACGTTCAGTTTCGGCTCCGGAACCTGGGCTGGCACCGGAGCAGCGTCCAGCATCAGAGTTTTCAGCCCCCCCCTGGACTCTTCCTTACCAGACGCGTCCACGCCTCCCATAGGGGCGAGGCCGGAAACCATGAGGTACCTTCGGGCGGGAGGGATGTCGTGCTCATAAATCTCCACCCCAGGAACCTCGTTTCTTATGGCATGGTGGAGGGCCGACACATCATCGGGGTGGTGCATGGAAACTTTCACCACATCAAGCTCGCGGCCGAGGCGGAACCTCTTGACCACTTCCACCGACTTTGGCCGGACTGCCCTTCCGTGTTCCGCGGGCGCAAGCTTCAAAATAATCTTTTGTGCTTTTCTCGGATCTTCCGCCTCAACGAAGAAGAACTGCTCAAATGTCTGGTCCAGCGCCGCCCAAGCCGCCTCACCTTTGAAATAAAGGCGGACGACTGGCTGTTCCTCCTCCTCGGAGCAGTCGACGTCCAGCAGCAGGCCCTTCATGTCACCATAGAGAATTCAACCGCGGGGGATAAATGCTCTGTAAGCGGCGGGAGCGAAGGCCCTGCTGTAACAACCGCAAGCCCAGAACGTGGGGATTCCGTTGCCCGCGATTTCCAGAGTGGACCTAGCCCACATCACTACCTCGCACATGGGAGGTGCTGTTCGCAGTTATCCGTGTCAGCCACGTCGACTGCGTACTCCGAAGTCGTTGGACTCCGGTAAGGCCAGTTATGCGGGTCTTGCTCCCGCCAAAATTAATTATCTCTGGAAATATTTATCTCTGCTGGTGGGGCGACGGTGTATGCTGAGCATCCGTGCGTCCACAAATATCTGTCCTAGCCAGCCCGGATCGCCCTTGTCCAATTTTCTCCAAGCTTTTAAGACCAAGTGCCCATCTGAGTTGGTTGCATGGAAATAATGGCCGCCAACCACAGCAGCTACCCGCGGATAGGCGACGGCCTGGAGCAGCAGGCCCACAGGCAGGCCTATTCCAAACGAGAAAAAGGAGAAATCTCCGAGGAGGAGTTCGAGCGGGTGCTGGAGAAGGTGGCCAAAGAGGCGATTGAAGAGCAGGTGGGGGCGGGGCTTGAGCTAGTCACGGACGGCTTGATCAGGTGGTATGACCCCATCTCACATTTCTCCCGAGGGTTCGGATGCGATGTCAACGGCCTACTCAGATTTTTCGACACGAACTTCTACTTCAGACAGCCGATTGTGAATGGGAAAGTTTCCTGGAAGGGGCCAACGGTTGTCAGGGAGTTCAGCTTCGCAAAGGGGGTCTCGCCGAAGCCTGTGAAGGCTGTTGTCACCGGCCCCTACACATTGGCCAAACTTTCGATTAACCGCAGCGGCGCAGATATAAAATCTCTGGCTGAATCGTTCGCCGGCGCTGTGGCCCGTGAGGTGAAGGAACTCTCCAAGGCCGGCGCCGGAATAATACAAGTCGAGGAGCCCGCCATACTGAAAAACACGGATGACATTGGAATTTTCACATCGGCAATAGAAGATGTCGCTGATGAAAGAGGGCAGGCCGAAATCATGCTTTGCACATACTTTGGGGATGCTTCGCCGATCTACTCCGAGCTGGTGGAGCTCCCTGTTGACGGGCTGGGGTTCGACTTCACATACAGCCCCTGCCTGGCTGATGAAATAATCATGGAGGGGTGCGACAAGAACCTAGGGTTAGGCGTCATCGATGGGCGAAACACAAAAATGGACCAGACGCGGGAAGTTCTTGGGCTGCTTGAGAAGATACTTCCAAAAGTCAGGAGCGCGCGCGTGTATCTGACTCCATCCTGCGGGATAGGGGACTATCTGCCCAGGGAAGTGGCTTTCAAGAAACTTCAAAAGGTGGCAGAGGTTGCCAAAAAAGCGGAGGAGTTGATATGAGCCGAGAAAAACTCAAGCGGCTCGGGCTGGACCTCCCTCTTCTTCCGACCACCAGCGTTGGGAGCTTTCCAAAACCACAGTATTTGCTTGAGGCCAGGCAGAAGGCGGCGGCGGGGCAGATGTCTCGCGAGAAGCTTAGGGAGCTTGAGGTCAAGGCCACGAAAGAGTGGATCGCCACGCAGGAGAGGCTGGGCCTCGACGTGCTCGTGGATGGGGAGATGTACCGGGGGGACATGGCGGCGTACTTTGCCGAAAAACTTGGCGGGTTCAGGACCAGCGGCCTGGTGAGGAGCTACGGCAACCGATATTACAGGAAGCCGATAATCAGCGGAGAGATTGAGTGGCCCGGACCTGTAACGGTGGATTGGTGGAAGTTCACCCAAGGCCTCACGAAGAAGCCGGTCAAGGGGATGCTCACGGGGCCATACACAATGATGGACTGGTCATTCAACGAGTACTACCAGAGCCGGAGGGACGCCTGCCTTGCCCTGGCGAAAGTGCTCCACAAGGAGGTGGACGCGCTGGTGAAGGCCGGGGCGAAGATAATCCAGGTGGACGAGCCAGCCATATCGGCCAGGCCAGAAGAGCTCCCTGAGTTCGCGGTTGAAGCCATGAACATCGTCACCAGCGGCGTTGACGCCTACTTCATCTGCCACATCTGCTACGGGGCTTTCGAGTTCATTTATCCGAAGATGCTTGATCTGTCGGTGGACAACTTTGACCTCGAGATGTCAAACTCCGAACTTGACCTCGTGGAGCTGTTCAAAAAACACCCCTTTAGAAAGGACTTGTCCTTCGGAGTAGTGGATGTCCACTCTCACATCATTGAGAGCCAAGAGTTGGTTGAAAAGCGCATCAGGAGGGCTCTTGAAGTGCTGAAGCCCGAACAGCTCTGGATTGACCCTGACTGTGGGCTGAAGACCAGAAGTACTGAGGAGTCAATTGGAAAGCTTGAGACCATCGCAAGGGCTGTGGCGGGCGTGAGGAGAGGGCTTGAGCAATGAGAAAACTGGTCTCTGCCGTCGCCATTATCATTATTGCTGCCGCCGTTGCCGCATTGGTCGTCTTTTTTCAACCTTCTAAAAAGGCGCTTGAGTTTGAGGAATCGGACGTCGTTTACTTTTATTTGGATGAAAACGGGGGCGTGAGTGCGGAGGTATCCATACAGGTGCCCCCGTCACAGTTCACCAACTTGCTGAAAAGCCTGATAACACAGATCGGCACGGCCCAGCAGGAAAGGGACTATTCTGAAGCTTTGCGAAAATCGTTTGCGAGGTATGGGATGGAGATAGAAAACGTCTCTGTAAATTTTTCTGGATTTTCCGCTAACGAAAACCTGAAAATAACCGCTGCCTGGAGGACGCCTGGCGTCGCCCGCTGGAGAGACAACAAATGGGTGATAAGGTTCGGATGGGCGGACAACGAAAGCGCGGCCAAGTCCATATGGGCAGAGGAGGAGGTCTCCTGGACGTACTACAACGGCATAGCACTCATGTACAATTATGATTTTGCTGTTTTCGACCGCAACAGCTGGGTGGCGATAATACTCCCCCAAGGCGCTGCAGATGTCAACGCAACATCACTCGGTGAAACAGCAACTACGGATTACGGCGGGGGGAGTTACGGCACTTACTCCTTAGTTCTGTCTCAGGTCGGAGGGAGGCTGGCGATTGTTGAAAACGGCGCCACCGTGATAAGGACTGAGAAGGAGTTCACGTTCACCTACAGAAACTTGCTTGAAAATAACATAGAATCCGTCATATCTTACAAGGGGAATCGCCCCGAAAACTTCTCCTTTTTGGACTCCCTTGAACAGGTGAGGCTGGACATCAAGTATGGTCTTGCTGCGCCAGAAAACTACTCAATATTCAGTGGGCCGCAGGAGTATTACCTCTTGCCGGCCCAGATTTTGTACTACTCCGCGAAGGCCGTGCTAGAAAATGATGCATCCAAGTTTTCGCTGCCGCCTGCCGCTGTCACAGTGGGAAGACCAACGAGCGAGAATGGCGACTGGAACGCTTTTTGGAAGAGCATTTCAAAATCGGAGTATCTCAACTTGGCTCAGCGAATCTTGGATAACGTGCAATCCACTGGCAACGCCCCAGGAAGCTTTGACACATCTGCCGGAAAAATCAGGTACAGAGACGCCCTTTACACCTTGCTCAGAATCCTTTCAACTTACCGGGATATCGGAAGACTCCCAGACAACATCCTTCTGGCCCCTGTCCCCTCAGACAACCTGCAGTGGGGCTTGACATCCATACCAGCGAGCCACGCTTACTACCTGCTGCCGGAGACCTATGTCAATACAAACACCGCCACTGTTCTGGAAATCCTTGACAATATCAGAGACAACCACGACAACAGACGGCTGGCGGAAGAGATCAACAACTGGACGGGTTCAAACCTCAGTTATGGCCTTTCGTTCACCACACCCACCTCCGAACAGGTCCTTACGACAAACAGGCGGGGGCAGTGCAGGGACTACACAAATGTCTACCTTGCCATTTCCAGGACAGCCGGGCTGCCCGCGCGGAGGATGACCGGCTGGGTGACCTCTACTTGGAGGCCGCCCGCTGGATGGGGCTTCACCTCGACGACCACTCCATCTGGCCAGACTGTTGCGCTTCACGCTTGGGATCAGGTTTACGTGCCGGGCTCGGGGTGGATTCCATTGGAGCCACAATCAAAGAGGCCGGAACTGGTCTTCGGGACTCTTCCATATGCTCCCTACAAAGAGATTGAGCAGACTTGGATGGACGGAATGGCCGCCTATGAGGCTGTTGGTGGTGGCCTGTGAAGATTTCAAAGATAGAAAAAGAAGCTCTAGAATTCATGCTCGGAATCTGCCGTTCCACCCATCCCAAGGAGTTCGCCGGGGTGTTGAGGGCCAAGGGCGACACAATCAGCGAAGTGCTGCTGCTGCCAGGCACCCTTTCTTCCGGGAAATCGGCTGTTCTCAGGCTGCACATGCTTCCGATAGACCCGACCGCGCGCGGAACCATCCACAGCCACCCTGTGCCGGATGCCCACCCTTCATCGGAAGACCTGGGTCTTTTTGACAAATTTGGGGAGGTGCACCTAATCGTCGCCTATCCCTATAACAAAAATTCTTGGGCGGCGTACGACCACCGCGGGGATAAAATTGAACTTGAGGTGATGAAGTGAACTGGAAGCTCTGGGCGCCATGGTACAGAAAAATCGTGGGGAGGCTCAACATTGATGAAAAGGCGGACAACCTTTCAGCCAGGGCGCTGAACCTGCTTTTGCCTGAACCAAAAATAGACGAATTAAGGGCAGTCTTGAACGGACGCGAGTGTGTTGTTTTCGGCGCTGGGCCTTCGCTCGATGAAGACCTGGCGAAGCTCAGCCTAAGCGGGAGGCTGGAAAAAATCTTGATATCGGCTGACGGCGCGACGACTGCGGTGCTCAAATACAAGACACCGGATGTTGTGGTCACGGACCTTGACGGAAATATCGATGACCAACTGAAAGCCTGGAGGCGGGGTGCATGGCTGGTCGTGCACGCCCACGGGGATAACATGCAAGAAATAGAAAAAGTCGTTCCTCTTGTGAAAGAGAGAATCATCGGGACTACTCAAATAAAGCCGTTCGAGCGGCTTTTCAACTTTGGCGGTTTCACGGACGGGGACCGAGCGGCATTCATGGCACACGAGCTTGGAGCATCTAAAATCTACCTTGCAGGGATGGATTTGGGGGAAAAAATCGGCAAACATTCAGGTAAAAAGGACATGACGCGCAAACGCGTCAAGCTTGAAATCTGCAAGGAGCTGCTGGCGTGGCTGGCACTCAAGTCCAGTCTTGTGAACCTGACCAGCCATGGCGAGCCAATCCCCGACGTTCGCTCGGAAGAGCGGATGGTGAGGTGAAAGAAATGCTGCCCCGCAAGTTTAAGCTACCATCTCGCGTGATGAAGGATGGCGTCAAAAGGGAGGTCGGGCTTTTTGCCGGAGTCGCTTTTCTATTTACCGCACTCGCCTGCGGCATTTCAGGTAGCCTCAAACTCTTTCTTTTTTTACCACCACTTTTCCTGCTTGGAGTTCTTCTGTTAGCGCTCTTCAGCAATCGCAGGTTGTTCGGGGTTGCGCTGATCGTACTGCTTTTTATACCCACGGCCATCGGCGGATCATCAATTGCGTTACTTTTTTTACCACCCTTCTTGTTCTTGACAATTCCCTATCTTATTATTGCGGCGGTTTTTCTGCTTGGCAAGTCGCCCGGTGGGCCCGTCGAGGGAGCACTAGTTTTAACATGTGTGTTGCTGCTGTTACCTGGCGTTCCCGGACCAGGCAACTACATCTGGGTGGCGGGCGGGTTCCAACCCGCACTTCTGTCCGCCTTCAGCAACTCGGCAATCGGCGTCGAGGTGGTGGCACCGGACAACTCACCGCTCGCAGGTCTGGAGGTCGACCTCTGGCTAGAGTCCGCAGGGTATGCGTCGACAAATTGGAGACCACTACCGGACGCTGGGAAGGGGTTCACTGATACAGGCGGCAGGGTGACCTTCAAAGTAATCGCTGGGGAGTACAGGATCGGCTTCAACATGCTGAACTTTCCTCAAGACAACTATCTGCCTACAGAGTCAACCGTTCACGCGACCGCCAAAGGGTCAACCTCGATAACGATTCAGTTGCAGCAAAAGACTTGAGCCTATGGCTTAGCTGCCTTCCTGCGTCTCTTGCTTTTCGTTCGCCTTCTTGGTCTTTTCCTGCTGCTCCGGTGTTTGGGCCTGCTCCTGCCGCTCTGTAAGTCGAGTCTCTTGCTCAGGAAGTTGAGCTTGCTCCTGAGGTTGGATCTCTTGATTGGAAGGCTTGGTTTCAGAAGCACTTTCTTTCGCGGAGAAAAGCTCAAAATAGAGCTTCTTGAACTCCTCCTCTTTTTCCTTCATGGCCTTCGCGCTTGGTCTGGGGGCAGTCAGGCTGATGCCGGCCTCAGAAAGCTCCCGCTTAGACATGGCCATCTTCGCCGCCTTCAGCTGCTGTCTGGCCTTCAGCGCGACCTTCCCTGTCTTGCGGGTCATCAAAAAATTAATTAGAAAGAAGGGTTATATAATTACGTTAGGGGGGAGCTTGGGGGGAAATCGCAAAATTTCTGCTGCGGAGGCCGAGTCCATCCTTGGGGAGATAAAGCACATCAAGGAAAGGCTGGAGGTGATTGAGAAGGCCCTTCAGACCGAGCACACGCCTGCAGAGATATGGGCGTGGTACAAGAAAGATATCAACAAAATCAACTTTGTGGATGTTCTGGAGTAGGTATAAACCAAGGATGTCATGCCGTGGGCGTTGCCAGCCAGTATTCAGCTTCTTTTCTTATCTCCTTTAGGTACTGATTGAAGCCGTCGGAGCTTAAGTAGTAAACCCGCTTCCCCTCCAGCCGCCTTGTCGCCACCATCCCCATGTCCCTCATCGGTCTCATCAAAACGTAGAAATGCTTGCGGTCAGCGGCCGCAGCTAGGTCCAATCCCAACACTGCCGCCAGTTCCTCGATCTTCTTTGGCGACTCCCTCAATGTTCTGATGACCTTCACGGCCTCGGGTTTCAGTGCCGCACTTTTTGGGTGGTTGCCATACGCCAATGCCAGCAGCCTTTGAGGACCTCTATCTTCCATGACTTCACCTTTTCAAGGTAACTTTCACCTCTTAATGGGTAATCTAGAGTATTTAAGCCTTTTGATGAGGGATGTATACCCTCTTGAAAGGTAACTTGAGCATTTTGGTGTAAAATCTCGCGCCAACCACATTCCTTTATAAAAGGTAACTGACCGACATGGGGGGGATGATTCGGCACAACTTTTTGATTTCGTGGGCTCTTGTTTTTGGATTGTTACTTTTAAAAAGTAATCTAAACCTCTGGTGGGTAACCAAAGGTCTCAACCAGAACATCGGAAATCTTCTTAGATAACTTTCTTGCTAAAATAGATATGTTTTTCTGTTTATTATCAAAATATTCTTTTAATTTTAATTTTAAATTATTAAGTTTTTGTTCTACGTCTGTCTTATTTATTTCTTCCCTTAGTTTTGCCTTTATTTCTTTTTCATATAGGAGATCTATTTCCCTCTCAATCTCCCCGAGGGCTGCCACCTCAAGAAAAGTCATTAGGGCATCGGTGGCTTCTTCTCCTGTTTCTGTCAGTTTTACGAGTTTTAATCTTCCAGATTTTCTGAAAACTACTAATTTTAAACTTTCAAGGTCTTTTAACACATTATAAGTGTGAGCATATGTACTTTCTATATTTTTTGCGATTTTTGTTTGGTAAACTGGTTTATTTTCTTTTTTGAGAAAAATCATTGTATTTACTGGCTTTTCTTGTAAAAAAAGTGCCGTTGCACCTACATTTTTTCTCAATTTTTCACCCTCAAATCTATTATTGTTTCAAATATCTATTTAAACATATCTATACTAAAAAATATATTTTAAATTTACGATATTGCAAAAAAGATAAAATAGGGTTGAGAGCACGTGAACAAAATTTTGGGTGCTGCAAGAAGCTGGGCTAGAGTGGGCGAAGAGGCTGAAGGTGATGGCGAAGGGTGTGGAGATGTGGGGAAAACACTTAAAACCCGCAGGGAGAGTGGGGGTGTCAAGCTATGGTGGTGAAATGCAGGGTTTGAAACGTCCAAAAATAGTGGTAACCCCGCCGGGACCCAAGGCAAAAGAATTCATCAAGCGGGATCACGCGGTAACTTCTCAATCTCTGACCCGCACGGCTCCTCTCGTGGGGGTGGAAGAGGAGGGAGTGTGGGTGAAAGACATCGACGGCAACGTCTTCATGGATTTCAGCTCCGGAATAGCTGTGACAAATGTCGGGCACAAACACCCCAAAGTGGTCGAAGCCATCAAAAGGCAGTCGGACAAACTACTTTTCATCAACAGCTGCGACTTTTATACGCTGCCCCAAGTGGAGCTAGCGGAGCGCCTTTGCGAGATAACGCCTGGGAAATTCAAGAAGAAAGTTTTCTTCGGGAATTCGGGCACTGAAGCTGTGGAAGGAGCTTTGAAAATCGCGCAGTGGCACACGCGCAACTTCTACGTGATTTCTTTCATCGGGGGATTCCACGGGCGCACGATGGGATCTCTCCAGCTCACCACCACGGGAGTCGCCTCCCGAAGGCATTTCAAGGGGATGATGCACGGAGTTTTCCATGTTCCCTATGCCTACTGCTATCGCTGCCCATTCAAGCAGGAATATCCTGACTGCGGCATGTGGTGCGTCGGCTACATCGAGGATATCATGCTCAAAAAAGTAATCCCACCGGACGACATGTCCTGCCTGTTAGTGGAGCCTATCCAAGGCGCGGCGGGTTACATAGTGCCGCCTGACGACTACCTTCCGGCGCTGCAAAAGCTGTGCAAAAAGAACGGGATAATATTCATCGATGACGAGGTTCAGACCGGCTTCTGCAGGACTGGGAAGTGGTTCGCCTGCGAGCACTGGGGAGTGGAACCCGACATCATGACTTTGTCGAAGGCCATTGCCGCCGGGCTGCCGTGCGGGGCGGTCGTGGCCAAAGAAGAACTGATGGATTGGGAAGCCGGGGCGCATGAGAACACTCTCGGAGGGAACCCGGTCGTTTGCGAGGCGGCCTTGGCCGTGCTGGAGATTTTGAAGAAAGAAAAGCTCGACCAAAACGCGGCGAAAGTTGGGGCCTTCCTGCTCAAGCGCTTCAAAGAAATTGCGGAGACCAACGAGATTATCGGGGATGTGCGAGGGAAAGGAATGATGGTAGGCATCGAGTTTGTAAAGAATCGCGATACAAAGGAGCCCGCGAGAGAAATCCGCGATGTCGTGCTGGAAGAAGCGTTCAAACGCGGACTTGTTCTTCTCGGCGCTGGACCATGTTCTCTGAGGCTCGCCCCGCCCCTGATACTGACCCAAGAGCAGGCTGAAGTGGGACTTGAGATATTCGAGGAAGTGTTAAAGAAGGTCACCACAAAAACAGAATAGGTGAACCCACGCTCGCATTCCTCTTGCCGCTGTTGTACATATTCTCCTTCGTCATCCTGGGGATGGCGCTGAGAATCATCTCCGCTCACTTCCGTTTGGGTATTTTTAACATGGCCTTCAAGTTTCTGAACAACTTCGCCATATGGGTCATACTGCCAGTCGTTGTTTTCATCTCCACGGCCAGGTACACCTCGGGCCAGATACTCGGGTTCGGGAACGCCCTGCTTCTCGGATTCATAGGCGCTGGCGTTTGCTTTGTTTCCGCTGTTGTGATCTCCAATATGGCTAGGGAAGACAAGAAAACAACAGTTGCCATGACCCTGAACTCAACATTCATGAACACGACTTACTTGGGCTTCCCGACGGTATACGTTCTACTTGGCTCCGCTGCCCTGGGGCCGGCCGCGCTTTATGCGATTGGGATAGGCACCCTCCACATAATTTTCGGCACTGCGATGGCCTCGCTTATTTCCAAACGGCGCCTGACATCGCGCGACGTCGCCATGACTGTGTTGACTTTTCCAGCCGTGTTTGCGCTTATCGCGGCCCTCGTTTTCGTCGCGTTCCAAGCCCCTCTTCCGGACATCGTGAAAAATACTTTTGACACATATCTGGCGATGCCTTTTTTTGCTCTCATGCTTTTACTCGTGGGCTACCAGATCCCGCTGGTGAACCCCCGCAGGTACTTCGGGCAGCTTGCGACAGTTGGATCGCTCAGGTTCCTTGTCTGCCCTCTCGTGTCATATTTATTCATTCTGATTCTCGGGCTGAACCTCAGGACGGACCTGAGCCCAAGGCCAGCGCTGCTGCTGTCTGCCATGCCTCCGGCAGTGTTCAACATAATTTTGGCGCACAACTTCAAGCTGGACATGAAACTTTATGGTGCGCTGGTGTTCTACCTGACGCTGGCATTTCTTTTCGTGGCGCTTCCTTTGCTCTACTCGACAATGCTGATTTGATGGCGCTTTCAAACTAATTTTTACGCTTTGACAGGCTCCCCAGCCGACTCGAAAGAAATCTTGCCACAGATGAGCGAATTTATTGTTTCTGGAAGTTTTTTGGCCGGAAGTCTGACCTGCGCCGTCGTGTCCCTTTCTCTCAGAGTGACGGTGTCGTCCTCCAGCGTTCTGTAGTCCACCGTCACGCAATATGGGGTTCCGACCTCGTCTGCGCGGAGGTAGCGTCGCCCTATCGAACCTGAATCATCGTATCCCACCACCAGCCCCTCACACCTCAGCATCCCGCAGAGTTCTGAAGCCTTCTCAGGCAGGCCGTCCTTGTTCTGCAGAGGAAAAACCCCGGCTTGCACAGGAGCCATGCCCTTCTTCAGCTTCAGATAACTGCGCTTACCGTCCGAGAAGTAGGCGTGCTCGAGAAGGCAGTAGAACGGGCGGTCGATTCCATATGAAGGCTCGACGACATGGCAGACGACCTTCTTCCCGCCGGCAAATGCCGTCAGGTCCTCGCCGCTCTGCTGGATGTGCCTAGAGAGGTCGTAGTCTGTCCGGTAGGCTATCCCCGTCACCTCTATCCAGCCGAACCTCTTTGTCATTATCTCCGCGTCCCAGGTCTCGCTAGAGTAGTGCGACCTCTGGCCCGCCCCCTGCTCCCTGAACCTGATGGCCTCGGCCGGGATGCCGAGCTCCTGGATGAAAATCTTGGTCAACGCCATGTAGTAGGCCATGAGCTGGTTGCATATCATCTTTTTTTCCACGGCTTCCCCGGCCGCGACTTCGATGAAATTCTCTTTTCCATCGGCCTGGTCCTCAGCCTGCCAGAGCCTGAGCTTCTCCCCGGCCATCCTCTCGAAGTTCGGGTGGCGCGGGTCCTCTGGGTCGAAGAAAACCTCGGCCTCGGCCATCGTGAACTCTCTCAACCTTATCATGCCCTGCCTTGGAGAAATCTCGTTCCTGTAACCCTTTCCAATCTGGACGACGCCGAATGGCAAACGCCCGCGGGCGAGGCGCTGGAGCCTCTTGAAGTTTATGAATATCCCCTGCGCCGTCTCGGGCCTCAGGTAGCCGACCCTCTTGCTCCCAGGGCCTATCGCAGTCTTGAACATCGCGTTGAAGTCGAAGATTTCACCTAGCCCGCCGCCGCACTCCTGGCACTTGACGCCGCGCTCTCTTATGAACTTGTTCATTTCCTCCCTGCCCATGCCCTCGATGTCCTTCCCCGTTTCCTCCTTTGCGATGTCCGTAGCCTTGAAAGCCGCGCCGCACTTCTTGCACTCGACCATGGCGTCGACGAAATGCTCGACGTGGCCGCTGGCCTTCAGCACTTCCTCCGGCGTGACGGTCGGGGAGTCGACCTCAAGGAAGCCTTCGCCCAGCACATAGAGGCTGCGCCACTTTTCTATTATCTTGTTCTTCAGGGCGGCCCCCAGGGGACCATAGTCATAAAATCCTCCGAGGCCTCCGTAAATCTCGAAGGCAGGCCAGATGAAGCCGCGCCTGAGAGCAAGCTCCATGACATCCTGCTGTTTCACCTTTACACCAAAACCCAACTGTTCTCGGACGATAAAAACTATCGTGCGCTTGCCTTGGATGACATAGCTATGTCATGACATAGCTGTATCACTCTCGGGATGGTGACATAGCTGTATCACTCGCAAACCACTCGCTTTTCCAGCACCAGCGCTTTTCCGCCAGCAGATTTAATTGAGCTTGCCAGACCCCGCATGTGCTCCAACTTGGTGTGCTCCCATACCGACTGCTGCAACTTTATGGCTCGAAACTTTCGCAAGCGTCTGCATACCTTTAGCCTAGTCGCGTTGTCCAACTCTTTGATGTCGTAAATTATCAGGTACGACATAGCTGTGTCACCCGCCAAGCGTTTGCGTGGGGGCACCTTATAAACGAGAAAAATAGCGCAAATTTTAAGGTGACATAGCTGTGTCACTTCCAATTTCCTGAAAAACGCGGCGATAAAAGGGGCTGCGCCAAAACTCACTCAAGCAGGACGTGGAGAAGGTCAACGTCCCTGACGACGCCAATCAGCTTCTCTTCGGCTGAAAGAACGGGTGTCTGCTCGGCCTTCTGTTGCTTCATGAGCTGCGCGGCCTTGCTCACGCCGGTTTTTTTAGTTATCGTAACCAGGTCCTTTTTCATTATCTCCTTTACCGGCTTTTCCGGCACCTTGATCTGGCTCTTCGTGATGTATATGCGGACCTCGCTGTCCCATGTCCAGCTGTCCCCCTCGCTCCTCCCTGACATTTGGCTCATCTTGGACCCCACCTCTACATCACTGACCTTGATGATGTCCTCGTCGCCAATTGTCCCGACCAGCTTGCCGTTCTCGTCAATCACTGGGACGACGTGGAACCCTGACAGCTCCATGAGTTGTAGAGCCGCCTTCAAAGGCGTCCCGTCCCACACGGCTATGACGTGGGGGCGCATGTATTCGGCCGCAGGTTTCTCGGCTCCAATCTCGGCAATAGCCCGGTAGACTATGTCCCTGACAGTGATTATCCCGGCGAGCTTCCCGTCCTGCAAAACCGGCAGCCTCCTTGCTCTAGATTTCAGAAAGATATCCGCCGCCGCCTTTATGTCGTCGTCTAGCCTGACCGTTGGAACATCCCTGTCGACAAGCATCGCCAGCTGATCCTCGTCCGGCTTCTCGAAGAGCCTCCGGGTCGTGACCATACCCACGAGCTCCTCCGTCCCCTTCTTCACGACCGGGACAGCGCTGGCCTTGAGCTTCCTGAGTAGCTCCATGGCGTCGACCCTGGAGCCGGGTATTTCCACCCACTTCACCTCTTTGGTCATCACGTCTTTGACTTTCATCCTTTCATCCTAAAGTGTCCGGGTTAGTCCCTAAAACACCAGTTCTTATTCTGGTTGTCCATGTTATTAATTATTCTCCTTTTGCAGTCCAATGTACTATTTAGCGCGGCCGTCGCTCGCGCTGGAGTTCCACAATGTCTTCCGCGCCGTCCAAGACTAGATCAACCAGAGCAAGATAAACGGTGGCGCTCGGCACCGCCGCATTGTAAACCAATACCCAAAGGAGGAACGGCAGGTGGTCAAAAATCGGGTACCCCAGTGATTTTCGCCCGCGCACAATCTTGTGGAGATCGGCCAAATCCTTCACGAAAAAAAGCGCGACCGCAAGAAGCGGCCCATTTGGAACGCCCACCAAAAGCTGAAATAAAATCCATCCCCATACAAAACCAATGGCATACGCAGCAATTTTAATTTTGTTCATGTTGTCGCCCAAAGCCGCTCACCGAAAGCCCGCAATCACTGCCCGGACATTTTCTGCGCGCGCCCTGTTGACAATCCCTGAGAAAACATCGCGAACGTTCGCAAGGTTTTTGCCCCTGGAGATGGCGACAAATGCTGCCGGTTTCCCTTTCTCAACAGGTCCCCACGGAAGCCCAAGCAGCTGGGCCGGCCTCAAAGTTGCCGAAATCAGCAGCTCCCTGGCCTCATCTCTGCCCGCAGAAGGGTCCGAGCAGCGCAGGATTGCCCAAGCGAAGCGGAGCTCCTCGAACATGTCTGGCTGGCAGACCATCGCGTTGTCTGTTCCAACGCAAAAAGGAACCCCTAACTCGAGGGCCTTTGCAATCGGCGGAAGTCCAGCGCCGAGCAGGCTGTTCGCCCTCGGACAGAAGATGACCGGGATGCCGCTTTTCTTCAGGAGTTTCATGTCTTTTTCCGTGGAGTGGGTGACGTGGACGACAAAAGTGGGATTCAGCTTCAAAGCACTCTCGACTTCCGTCACCCCGGTTTTTTTAACGTGCAACGCTTGGGCCTCTGCCGTTTCCGCCACATGTAAAGCAAAAATCTTCCCGGATTTTTTTGTCATGCGGCTGGCCTTTGCAAGATTTTTCTGCTCCATGAAATCCAAAGAAGGAAGGCCGAGCCCATCAGCCACAGCCAGAACTTGTTCAATCTCATCTAGTGAAGAAGGCCTGCTAAGAATTGAGGATTTCAGTGGCGGCTTTGAAAAACTTCTGAGAATTTTGACCCCCTCAACACCGCCCTCCCTGAAGTCGCAGTGGGCAAGCGTTCCTGTTTTGAACATGTCTTGAAGGGTGGCCTTGGCGGCGGAGATGAGCGAATTTTTGCCTGCTGACTCGAGCGCTCGGAATTTGACTCCTCCCAGCCCAACCACTTCCGGCTGGCTTCTTCCAATGTAGAGCTCCTTGGCGACGGAGTCCATCACGTGTGTATGAGCATTTACGAATGGCGGGATGATGAAGCCGTGTTTCAAATTTGTGGCCCTGCCAGAAGGCGACCCCTCAGATATCTCGGTAATCACGCCGTCTTTCACCACAAGGTAGCCCCTAGTGACTTCCAAATCTTCGCCTTCAAGTATCTCCGCGTTCGCGAACACCTGCCTCATTTCACCCTGCCATAATCTGCGCGGGGTCTTAAGTCCATAACGTGGTTTTGTGTTTTCTGAATTCTCTGAAAAATTTGTTATGTGGCAAAACCCGCACGAATTTATTCCTT
>JBFMBF010000019.1:0-22610 GCA_040755315.1 Hadarchaeota archaeon (SeqCode)
GGCCTGAGCGCGGCCACTGCCCCGGCCGCCACGACCACCACGACAAGCGCAACCGCCAGCTTGACCAAGGGTTTTGCCATCATAGTATCTTTGTCCTTCCGTGCATTTATCGGCTCCCTAGCGAATCTTCAATAAGGCGCGTAGGACGGCTAACGCGGCGTTTACTGCTGCGGTTGTGTTCTGGGTCTTGGGACTTGCAGCAGTTGGTTGCGGGGCAGCGATTTTTGGGGTGGCAATCACCGTCGACGTACCTGAACTCTTGGAACCAGTGGCGGCGGGCGTGGGTGGGACCGCGCTTGAGTTCACCGTGCTTGGCGCCGTGTTCAGGCCGCTTTTGCTTACAGAATTCACGGCATTCGACACCGTGTTAATAACAGTCTTCATGATACTTACAACGGCGTTCACCAATTGTGTCATAATTTTTTCAGCTTTGTCAATGACTTTGAGTGAGAATCCCTTATTATTCGCTCTCTCGGCCTCCTGTTTTTTCATCGTCGGGCTCAAGTAGTTGGGAATCGTGACCGGGGAGTCGTTGACCATTATGGTCTCTGTCGGCCGCCGGGGGTTGACGGTATACATGGGAGTTACCGCCCCCCGCGAGGATTGCGATCCCCCATCGTGGGACGGCCCGGGGGAGTAACCCGCCGCCTCAACCTTCGTCTCCTCGTCCACGCGCAGCTCGGCGCTGTCCGACCTGTTCACTCCGCCGGATGTCGCCGTCACTGTAATCGTGTAGGTTCCCTTCTGGGTCGAGCTTGTGGCGGTTATGTCGAGAGACGTGACCGCTTGGCCGTTCGCCGGCGCGGACATTTTTTGCGGGAACCTGCAGCTCGCCCCGCCCGGCAGCCCGGAAACGCTCAGACTGACATTCCCCGTGAAGCCGTCAACAGACCTGACCGCGACCGTGAAGCTGACCGACCTTTGGATCTTCAAAGTCAAAACGCCGTCCTTAAAACCGGTGTCCGCGTCTTTTGACACTCGCCCCAGCTCATGCTCGTTTATTGGCCCTTGCGGGTATTTGTCCACCTCCCTCCTCGTCAGCTTGCCGTCCTTGAACTCCTCCAAAGTTATCCTGTTCAGGATCTTCCTCGAGCTGGGGGTTATCGTGAGCGTGAAGTCAGGCCTTGCCTTGTCTTTTGCGGCCCCATTCCCGGTGTTCGAGCCAGCGGAGGATGACGAGTAGCTTGGTCCAGACGTAACGGAGGGAGGCGTAACGTTCTCCCGCTGAGCCCCGTTCTCCCGCTGAGCCCCGTTCTCACAAGTGTATTGGAATTCCCTCCTCTCGAGCCCGGCAGCCGCAACCCCGACGCCGCCCAACGTGAAAAGGATGCAGAAGGCCAGCGCTGCCAGACGCGGCCATCCAACCGAGCGGCGCGTTTGTTTCTCCATTCTCATCATCCGAATTCTACTATGAAAAAAGCTCTATTTAGCCTTATTTTGTAAAAATATTGAATAATAAGCAGAATTTTTATACAATGGTTCATTAAATTTCTATTTAATGGTTCATTGGAAAAATTTTTAATAGTCTATTGAAAATTAATTCAATGGTTGGATGGTTGAGAGGCAGGAGATAAGGAAAATCAAACAACCGCCTGTTTTTGAGAAAAAGACGGGGTGGAAGGAGGTGGAATCGCAGGAGCAGGCCGAGATTATCCACCGGGCGTTGGGGGATCCCATAAGGGCCACAATATACAGCCTTTTGGACGATGGGCCCATCAGGCAGATAGACCTTGCGAGGCTCGTGAACAAGGTCATGAAAACCAGTTACGATGTTTCGGCAATCCTCCACCACCTTGAGCTCCTCGAGAAGGCTGGGCTGGCGGCCTCCGTGGAATTCCCCGGCAAGCAGACAAAAATCAAGATGATCTACAGGGCGAGGGACCTGAAGCTGCAGCTATACGAGAGGCCCAAGATCGACGCCCCTCCGGAAGATGACGACTGGCGGCGCGAGCGCTGAAACAATGGCTGTTTTCTCCACGATAGGGACGAAGGGCGGCGTGGGAAAGTCCACCGTGGCGATGGGGCTGGCCATCTGGATTTCCAAGCTCCAGCCGAAAAAGCACGTCCTCCTGATAGACGGGGACCTGCACGTCCGCTCGGCGGAGCTGAAGCTGTTCCCCCACCACGATGTCACCTTGGCGGATGTCTTCGCTGGCAGGAAGCCTTGGGAGGAGGCAGTCTACACTTGCCAACTGGCGGACAAGGAGGGGAACATCCTCTACCCCAACTTGGCAGGGGTGCCAGCGGGGGGACGCTTCCTCTCCCCGATGAAGGCCGAGAGCGCCTTGGCCTACTTGGACTACGCAAGGAGGGTCTTCGAGAAGATGATAACCACACTGCGGGACAAGTACGACACGATAATAGTCGACACCCCAGCCTCCGTCACATACGAGCACCTGATCCTCACCGCCGTCGCCGACAGGATTCTCTACGTCTGCGAGGCTAACGACGACTCCCTGAACTCGACGCTCGTGACCGCCAAGGGACTAGAGAAATTCATGGGGATAGAGTCAGTCGGGGTCGTTCTCTCCAAAGTTCCTTACAACGTTGACGCCAAGCCCTGGATCAAGAAGGCTAGGGAGATATCTTCCGTGCTCGGGGTGGTGCCCGACGACGGCCTGGTGGGCGACGCTTTCAGGGACAACCTCCCGGTGGCCGCCGCCTACCCCAATTCCCCGGCGAGCCTCAGCATCAGAGACATTTCTAAAAAGCTTGTCAAGGTCAGGTCTCCGGCGAGGTCGGAGTTCTCGAAGCGCCTCGACATGGCGGTCAAGAAGGTCGCCGAAAAGGTTGAAGCCCGAAATCGCTGAGAAAAGTTTTTTTACACCAATGTTTTGGATGGATTGGCGGAGGCTGGGACTCGACCTCACCTTCGCTTGGGCGCGTCGGCATGCTTTCCGGCTTCCGACGTGCCCGCTTCTGGTTTGATAAAAATCACAAAACAACCACGGTTTCGACGTCTTCACTGCCTCGTCTGCTTTCTGCTGTCCTTGATGAGATAAATTTCCTGCACTCCGGAACCAAGCCTCGGCAGGAGCACCGCGGCCCTTTCAACGTCGCTCTGGGTGACCATCCCCACTATCTTCCCATCCTTCACGACCGGCACACGCCTGATCGAGTGTTTTTCCATGAGCTTCATCACCTCGAACATGGACGACTCCGGCTTCACCGTAACGAGGGGCTTCGACATTATCCGCGCCACGATTTCTCTTTCAAGCTTGCGCTTCTGCGCGACCGCCCTCGTTAGGATGTCGCGGTCTGTCAATATCCCAACGGGCCTCTCACCCTTCGTCACGACTATGCTGCCCAGCCTCTCCTCGCTCAGGACCTTTGCGGCGTCGAATATGCTCTTCGCGGCGTCAATTGTGATGACCTTCTGTGTCATGAATTCTTCCACTTTGAACTTCATCCCCATCATTAACGCTTTTGGTTTTGTCCTAAAAACAGTTGGGTATTTTTCTCTTTTATAAAGCTCCAACTCCCAAGCTCCGGTGAGAGAATGCAGGCCGTGTTGGAAGATGCACCGCTCGAGGCGCTAAATACTACTGATGCTAGTCTCGGTGGGAACATGGGGAAGCAAAAGTTGAGGGTGATCGCAGACCACCGCGAGGTCCCTTCAGGGGTGGTGGAAGAGCTGCGGAAGATGGGCGTCGAGGTGGAAGAGAGGCAGCTTGGTGTAGGCGACTTCATACTCAGCCAGCGGGTCGGGGTCGAGAGGAAGTCGGCTGGGGATTTCCTCCAGTCCATGATTGATGGCCGCCTTCTCACGCAGGCCAAGCTGCTGCGCGAGAGCTTCGAGCGCCCGGTTCTGATGGTAGAAGGCAAGGACCTTTACAAAAGGAGGGCCATCCACCCCAACGCAATCCGTGGGGCGCTGGCGGCGCTGGCAATAGACCTCGGCATCCCGCTCATCCCGACGGCCAACGCGAAAGACACCGCCCACCTGCTTGCGGCAATCGCGAGGAGGGAGCAGGCGATGGAATTCAATGAGGCCGCCATGCGGAGGAAGGTTTGTGGGCTGGACATGCACGAGTGCCAGCGCTTTGTGGTCGAGGGCCTGCCGGGCGTCTCGGCTGTGCTGGCGAAGAGGCTGCTCGAGCATTTCAAGACAGTCGAGGCGGTCATGCGGGCGTCCGAGGAGGAGCTCCGCGAGGTCCACGGCATCGGCAAGGTGAAGGCCAAAAGGATACGGGAGCTGCTCGCGGCGTTTTACGAAGACAAGGCCGAAGAGGCGACCAGCTGATTCCGCACACTCTTTAAACTTCAAGGGCAAATCTTCCCAGATAGCATGCACTGGATTGACGGCGTGGCCGAGGAGTTGATGAAGCGCGGCGGGAAGCAGGTCATCGCCAGCGGCATCTCCATCTCCGGCCACATCCACATCGGGCATGCCAATGATGTCTTCATCGCCGATGCCGTCCGCCGCTCGCTGGAGGCGCGCGGGGCAGAGGCCGAGGCCATCTGGTATGCGGATGACTACGACCCCATGAGAAGAATCCCGTGGCCGCTCAACGAGGGGGAACTTGCGGAGAATTACAAAAAATACCTAGGCTTCCCGTACGCTAACATCCCGTCGCCGAGCCCCGAGTTCAAAAGCTTCGTCGATTTCTTCCAGAGGCCTTTCGTGGAGTCGCTGCATGATTACGGAATAAGGGTGAAGATTCACTCTGGGGCCGAGATCTACAGGAGCGGGAGGATGGCGGGCATGATAAGGACTGCGCTGGAGCATGCCGGCGAAATCAGGGAAATTTTGAACAGGTTCAGGGAAAAGCCCCTTCCCGAGGACTGGCTGCCTTTTGACGCCATCTGCAGCCACTGCGGAAGGATAGCTACTACCAAGGCAATCTCTTGGGAGGGCAACCAAGTTAGGTACAGGTGCGAGGGGACCGACTACGCTGCCGGGTGCGACCACGAGTGCGACGCGGACTACACCCGCGGGGAGGGCAAGCTAACGTGGAGGGTGGAGTGGCCGGCCAGGTGGAAGCTGCTCGGGGTGAGTTGCGAGCCGTTCGGGAAGGACCACGCCGTCGTGGGCGGGAGCTACGACACCGGGAAGCCGATTTCCAGAAACATCTTCGGCTACGAGCCTCCGGTGCCGCTGCCTTACGAGTGGGTGAGCATGAAGGGGAAGAAGCTGTCGTCGTCGAAGGGGGTTGTCTTCACTCTCAAGCAGTGGCTTGAGGTGGCCGAGCCGGAGCTTTTGAGGTACTTCATCTTCAGGAGCAAGCCCATGAAGTCGAAGGAGTTTGATCCCGGGGTTTCGCTCCCGGACCTCTACGAGGAGTACGACATAGCCGAGCAGGTCCACTTCAAAAAACTTGAGGTCCCGGCTTCTAGGGAGGGGCAGCTCTCCCGCATCTATGAGCTCTCGCAGGTGAGGGAAGTCCCAGAGGCAGCGCCGCAGAGGGTATCTTTCAGGTTTGCCGCGGTGCTCTGTCAGGTTGCGAGAGAGGAGGCAGAGGCCGTCGAGATACTGACAAAGAGGAAGGTGCTGGAAAGCCCTGCCAGAAGCGACATAGATCTTGCCATGAAAAGGATTGAACTCGCGAGGAACTGGGTGGATAACTACGCGCCTGATCACCTGAAGTTCACCCTGCTTGAGGGGATGAAAGCCGAGGTGAGGCAGCAGCTTGCGCCTGGCCAGAAGGATGGGCTGAAGAGACTGGCGCAAGACCTGAAGAAAAAGGATTTCACTCCCATCGAGCTGCACAACCACATCTATGAAGTGGCAAAGCAGACGGGCGTAGAAGCCGTGGAGGTGTTCAAGGCGATTTATCTTGTGCTCCTTGGGAGGGAATCAGGTCCCAGGGCGGGGGCTTTCATCTCGGCTCTCGAGAAGGGCTTCGTCGTGAAGCGGCTGATGGAAGCGGCGGCCGTTTAGTGTTGTTTTTTCGATTACCCACCTCGGTTTTCGCAAGTGTCAGCCCAGCATCAAGTTCCAGCGGCTGGAGAGGCCGCGTGTCAACACCCCTGTTGACAACTATGACACAACTCCACAAACTTTGCTCGAACTTCAGCAACCAGCAGAGGGACAAAACGACGCCGGTCTTTCATTTTTAAGATGATTAGCCAAGTAGTTTCGAGCACATGTCGTCGAAAAAGTGGCCGCAGATAGCCGGTATTTTCGGGATTTTGTCCCCCGTCGTCACCATCTCCCTGGTCTTGCTGGCGATAGCACTTTCACCCTGGTTTAGCTGGTCGGCAAACGCCCTGAGCGACCTTGGCGTGGGGGAGGCAGCTTTGATCTTCAACTCCGGGCTGGCGATAGGCGCAGTCTCCACGATGTTATTCTCCTCCGGCATTTTCTTGTCGTCAAAAAAAAGAGCGGTTCGCCGCCACGGCTCCATTGTCCTCTTCGCCGCAGCAGTCTCGCTGCTTGGAGTCGGGATTTTCACAGAGGCGGCCGGCGGAGCCCACTTTTACTTCTCCGTGGCTTTCTTCTTCCTTTTATGCTTCTCCCTTTTCATACTCGGCGCCGGTCACATTTTGGCCGGCTCAAGGATGTTCGGAGCCTTCACAATCTCCGCGGGGGCCATGGCCGCCATCCCGTGGGCATTCAGCTGGACTGCCCTGGCCGTGCCGGAAACAATCTCTGCACTGGCCGCAGGTGTTTGGAGCATCTTGCAGGGAACGAGGCTGTACATGGGCAAAGTTTGACCGAGGCCGAAATTATGTTTCATGTTTTTTCAGCCGGAGCTTCACCTCGGGGTTCTCTTCCGCCAGCCGCTTGAAAACCTCCTCGAAGCTCTCCTCGGGTGCCAGGCTCCTCTGGATGAAAACCCCCGTGCGCCCGACCTCCGCCCGCCGCCTGAGGACCTGCGCGCGCTCCCGAACTATGTCCAGACTTACACCCACCACCTTCGCCACCTCCGCCTCCCGCCCGGCAATCTGGCTTTCGAAGTGCCCCGCGGGCGTCGGCTCTATCAGCATCAACCTCTTGTCCACGCCAGGGACTCGGGCATCCTTTTCCAGCCCGGCCAGGTCAACCGCCCCCCCGAAGTGGTAAAACTCCAGCTCCATCCGCCCGGCCTTGATCAAAGGAAAAGTCACGGAAGTTTTTTCGTCAATGTAAACATGGGCCTTCGGAAGCTGCCATGGCGTGGCCATCACCAGCTCCTTCTTCCAAACTTGAAACCCAGCTTCCCGGAGGGCCAGTTCAACCCTGTATGACGGAACTTGGCCAGGTATGAAGACGTCCACATCGCTTTTTTCATCAACATCGCCGCGTGCAACGCTTCCATGCACGACAGGCTCAGCTCCAAGCCCAGAAATAACACCCACAACTGTCTTCGCCTTTTTTCTGAGCTCCTTCAACAGCAGCCAGCGCTTCTCCACATAGATGACTTCAGAAGCTTCACCGACACGGGCGGGCCGCACCATCTACAAACCCACGACCTTGTCCCCGACGACGAAGGTTTTCCCTGAGATATGGAGAAGAGGCTTCACGGCCTCGGCGTTGAGCATCCCGCCCTTCACGGCCTCATCTCTGGCGTGGGCGGCGACGACTTTCCCAGCCAGCACAACATACTCAGGCCCCCTGTGCATCCAGTCCAGCTTGCACTCGAGGTTCACGGGACATTCCACTACCCTCGGCGGCTTCACGGCGTCCGACGCCTCCCAATGCAGCCCGGCCTTTTCCAGCTCGTTCACGCCGCGGGGAAAGTTCTTCCCGCACGCGTACATCTTCTTCTTGATGCCTTCAGGCACCAGATTGAACACGAACTCCCCCGTGTCGCAGATGTTTTTGTAGGTGTCGCTCTCGTAGCTCGTCGAAAAAGCAACGATTGGAGGATCGGACTCAACGGTGGTCACCCAGGACATAGGCGCCGCGTTTGTCCTCCCCTGCTTGTCGACTGTCGTTATCAAAACTATCGGACGGGGAGCCAGGAGCTTGTAAGCATTTTTGAGGTCAACCTTCATCCAATCACTTTGTACTTCCCTCAACCCACCTTAAATATTCTGGGAGCCCGCGAGAAACTTTCACTGCAATTATCTCGGGAACCTCGTAGCTGTGTAATTCCTTGATGCGCCTGACGAGCTTGCCTAGCTTTTTGTCGGAGGTCTTCACGATTAGGAGGACTTCCCCAACCCTTTCCATTTTTCCCTTCCACTTGTAGACTGATGTTGCTCCGGGTACTGAGCTCACGCACGCAGCGAGCCCCTCCGAGACAAGCTTCTCCGATATTTTCTTAGCTTCAGCCCGGTTTTTTGCCATGCTCAGCACAAGGTTCAACTTCACACCAATCTCACAGACGAAACCAGAAGTTTAAACCTTGTTGGAACTCAATGGCATTGCATGATGGACCTGCTGATATTCCTGGCGGCGGTCGGGGTGTTGTGGCTTGCCGTGGGCCTCGGCTACCGCAGGTACAAGCTGAAGGCGCGAGGTGTCCTCCTCTACCCCGGCGCGATGATATGGCGCACCACAAAGGGCCTCGGTGTCATCGACAGGCTGGCGACGAAGCACAAGAGGCTCTGGAGCTCCTATGGTACGGTCGCCGCGGCACTCGGCGTCTTTTTCATGATTTTTGTCTTCGTCAACATCATCCTTAACGCTGTGGTTCTCCTGAGCCAGCCCGCCAGAGCTGTGACCGGCGTGACGTTTGTGCTCCCCGGGCTTGTGCCGGGACTTTCGATAGTTGCCTGGTTGATCAGCGTTGGGCTAGTGCTGGTGATCCACGAGTTCTCTCACGGGCTACTCCTGAGGAGCCAGGGGTTGAAAACAAAGTTCACGGGCGTGATGCTGTTTCTTTTTATCCCAGGGGCGTTCGTCGAGCCGGATGAGAAGGAGCTGAAAAAGGCCCCGCGCCACAAGAGGATGAAGATGTTCGCGGCTGGCCCCGTGAGCAACGTGGTTTTCTCATTTTTCTTTCTCTTCCTGCTCTTGGTATTCCTCGTCCCAAAGTCGGGAGTTTACGTTTATGCAGTGGCGGACAACTATCCCGCTGAGAATCTGGCCGAAAACCTGCTGGGAGCGAAAATACTGGCGATAGAAAATCAGGGCTTGCGCACGCCGATAGACACGTATGAGAACTTCAGCAAGTTTTTGTTGCAGAGCAGCCCTGGAGAAAACATCGTACTGAGTACGGACAAGGGAGACTACCCGCTTACGCTCGCAAATAGTCCCGATAATGAAAATATTGGAACGATTGGAATCCTGACGATAACTTCCACACCCCGCTCGGATTTCATTAACCCGCTGCTGGTTCTCGGGAGCGCAGTAGGGGTCTTCTTGGGGGCGCCGGTGTTTCACCCGTTCGTTTACGACGCAATAGTGCCGTGGGCGGTGATAGATGTCCTGAAGTGGCTCTTCGTGCTTAACATAGGCGTCGGCTTGTTCAACCTTCTTCCTGCCAAGCCACTGGACGGCGGCTACCTGTTTGAGGCCCTGCTCGAGAAGAAAGCCTCGAGAGAGAGGGCGAGGAAGATTGTGAAGGTGTTCTCTTTCCTAGTGCTGTTCCTGATATTGGTGAACTTGGTTCCGTCCCTGCTGAGGAGGGCCTTCGGTGGTTGAGGTAAAGTTGATTGGCGAAAGTTCCAGGAAGATCAAGGTGGACGGCGAGAGAAAAATCTCAGACATCCTGACGGGCCTCGGCATAAGCCGGGAGACGGTGGTCGTGAGCCTGAACGGGAAGATAGTGCCAGAAGAGGAGACGGCCAAGGAGGGGGACAGGCTTGAGGTTCTGCCAGTAGTAACTGGTGGTTGAAATGAGGTGCAGCTTCTGCGGGCGCCGTGCCGCATACAGTCAGAGGTATGCGGGGCTCCTGCTCTGCGACAGATGCCTTGCGAAGAGCGTCGAGCGAAGGTTCAGGCGCGGTATCGCCGAGCATTCGCTCATCTCTCCTGGGGAGAGGATTGTTTTGGCAGTCTCCGGTGGGAAGGACAGCGTGGCCTGCATGCATTTGTTGACCGAGTACTGCAAGAGAAGGGGATGCAGGTTGCTCGCGGTTACAATCGACGAGGGGATAGCCGGGTACAGGGACGAGAGCATCGAGGTGGCACTGGAGAACGCGGAGCTACTCGGGGTTGAGCACAAGGTCGTCAGCTTCAAACAGGCCTTTGGCGCAACGCTTGACGAGATGGTGAAACTTTTGGAAGAGAGGAAGACCGGGCTGGGCGCGTGCACCTATTGCGGGATTCTGCGGCGTTCGTTACTCAACCAGGCCGCGAGGGAAGCCGGGGCCCAGAAGCTGGCAACCGCCCACAACTTGGACGACGAGGTCCAGGCGGTCATGCTCAACTACATCCGCGGGGACTTTGTTAGGCTCCACCGCTTGGGGCCGGCTTACAGCCCGCGGCAGGGGTTCGTCCCGAGGATAAAGCCGATGCGAGAGATACCGGAGAAGGAAGTGGCAGCATATGCGCTGCTGAAAGGGATTAAGGTGCACCTCGGCGTCTGCCCCTATGCTGGAGGAATCCACACAGAAATAAGGGACTTCATCAACCGCCTCGAGGAAAACCATCCGAACTCAAAGTTCATGGTTCTCAGGATGTTCGACAGGATGAGGCCCCATCTTGCACAGGCGGTGCCGGAGTTTGATATTGGAAAGTGCGAGAGGTGTAGTGAGCCTACCTCTGCCAACGTGTGCAAGTCCTGCGAACTTTTAGAACAGTTGGGGATAAGTCCAACACACAACTTTTTTAGTAAAGATTATTAGATGTATTTGAGTGATTTCTTGAAAAAGAATGATTTAGATAAAGTATTCAAAGCTATTGAGCACGTTAGAGTCAGATTCCCCCTCGTTTTTAATATTTCCAAAAAGTTCGTGCCATCCCCGTTGACGGCGAAAATTAGTCTTGCCACTGGCATAAAACAATATGAAACATTTGTTGAAAGTAAAATGGGCCCGCGTCTTCATGAAGGCCACGTTTTTTTGGATGTAGGTGCATTTGTTGGTTATTACAGCATTTATGCGTCAAAAAAAGTCGGCAGGGCTGGTATTGTTGTGGCTATCGAGCCGGAGCCAAAAAATTTCAAAATGCTTTTAATCAACACAAGAGGTTTGGAGAATGTTATCCCAATTAATGCGGCGCTCTGGAGCAAGGACGGAACAGTTAGTTTAATCCCCCAAGGCTCCAGCACCAAATCTTTCGAAAATAAAGTTGAGAAATACATTCAGGTTAGGGCATTTACGTTGGATACTTTAATTAAAAAGTTGAATATCCCACGGGTCGATGCAATAAAAATAGACACAGAGGGAGCAGAGTTAGAGGTGCTGAAAGGCGCAAGACAAACACTTAAAAAACAATTGAAATTTGCGTCAGTTGAAATTCATGGGTCAAATTCTAAAGAACTTGAAAATAAATCAAGAAAAGTAGTCAAAATTTTAAAACAAAATAAACTTCGTGTGGAAAGGCCAATTCCAAAATTTGTTTTTGGGTCCATAGAGTAACCAGCATCTGCATGCTTGTTCATTGGCATAGCTGAACTTCACGCCGAGGGCTGCTTCAAATGGCGCCAAGCGGGGAAAGGCAAGGGCGCCCAAGTTTTGGTGTCTGTACCACACTTCTCGGCCCGCACAATCACCATATCCGCGCTGCCCACAATGCCAGTCAGCGGACTTCCACCTTTGTATATTGTGCTTGGCGCAGCGCTCGGCCTAGCGGTGGTCACGGTAGCAGTTATTTGGCACCAGCTTCGGAAGTCGCGTGAGGAGACGACATCAATGTTGATTGAGCATGGCATGACGGACATGAGAATCGCAGAAGCGGAGATTGTCAGGGAAATCAGGGAAATGAACGAGTTCACCATTACAGACCTGATGCAAAAAACAGGCGCCTCCAAGACTCAAGTGTGGCGCACTGTACACAGGTTGATGGAGGAAGAACTCGTGGAGCCGACGGAGCAGGTCAAGCCGCCCGCTGGTGGGGACGGGAGCCGGGGAAAACCAAGCGTAGTTTACAGGTACGTTGGCAAGTAGTTCAATTGATTTCGCAAAACAGGCGCGACCCCATCGATTGTTTTATACAGTCTGAAAGCGAAATTCAATCGGCGGCGGGCTAGGCGGGCAGCTGCCCCTTGCCTACACCACAAATGGGGCTTATGGTGGGCCGAAGCTCGAGGGCGGCGCTGGAACTGCGTGCACGAGCTGGTTGCCGGCGACGAAGTCCTGTCCCGCAGGGCCTACGGTGGCGGAGCCCCAGCCGAAGGGTTGGGGAGGACCGCCTTTGTCTGGCGAAACCGGCCAGGACCGGAAGGTAGCAGCCGTAGTCAGGGCGTCCGGCGCTTGTGGAAAACGGGATGGAGCTTGGTGCCAGTCACCGGCGCGCGGGGAAAGCGTCCACTTCGGGCGCGCTCGTCGCCGCTTATGGCACTGCCTAAATTTAAACCACCAGACCTACACTTGTTTGGAGCCGGGGTGGCCCAGCCAGGTACGGCGATAGGTCTGTAAAGACCCGCTAGAGGTTGCTAACCTATTGGCGCATCGCGCCTCAGGGGTTCAAATCCCCTCCCCGGCGCCACACTTTCGGTTCGAATCCCCAAACCTTAAATGTTAAAAGTAACAAAAATGTTACTAAAGGGATATCCATGTTGGGAATAAAAAACACGATCTCGAAAGGGACCGTTGAGCTGAGGAAATTCGGAGGCGAGAACTACCCGTATCTCAAGGTGACGTTGGGCAGGCTCGTCAAGCGGGGCGCTGCAGTCAAGGTTCGGCGCGGGGTGTACTTCATCCCATCTCCGGAGAACGTTTCCAAGCTACAGGCTTTGAGGGAAAACCTGGCCGTTTACCAAATCGTGAGATCGATCTATTCGGAATTCCACCGCGACCTGAAGCTTGTTCTCCTTTACGGTTCCTACGCTAGGGGTGATTTCGACAAGAAAAGTGATGTGGACGTACTGGTCGTCGCGAAGCGGGGGGCAAAGGATTTGGCAAACAGGTTGAGCAAGCAACTTGGTCTGAGGGTCGACATCCGGGTCATCAGTGAATCCTATTTCAAAAGGCTCATGGTGGTTGAACCCAAAGTTCACTTTTGGTTGAAGGAGGGACTCGTGTTTGACGAGGCGGGGGTCACAAAGGAAGTTTACCCGGTCGGAAAAATCGGCATCTACGAAGCGCTCAGGAGCGCCGAACTGCAGCTCGAACTTTCGAGAGCTGCCGACACCTCATCCAAAAAAGGCTATCATCTTCTGGTCGCGCTGAGGGAACTCCTCACCCTGAAGCACGCGCTTGGTCTCGATTTTGACTACAGAAACGTTAAGGAAGAGCTGGCTGAGGTGGCCGGAAGAGGAGCGATAGAAAAGCTCAGGGGGCGGGGAAAGTCCAGCGTGACCGGAGGGGAGTTGCACAGGTGGAAGTTGTCGGCTGAAAAATTATATCTGGGCCTGAAGCGTGTGTACGGGAAGCTCGGGGAAAGTATTGGAGATCTCTACGTGAAGAAACTGGTGAGGCATGAACATGAGTAAAACGAGGGATGCGAGGGCGATAAGCAACCTGCTGGGAAACTCGGCAGCGCACTACGCGCTCTACGGCGGGGAGCAGAGGGAGATCGGCGTGTACACGGAGCAGGCGGAGGACCTGGCGAGAGAGAGGTCCTGGAACCAGAGGGATCGCGAGGCCATCAAAGATTGGGCGATGAGGCGGGCCCGGAGCGAGATCCGGCAGAGGGTGCCGTTGCTGGGGATTGACGAGAGAGAAGAGGAACACTATCTCGGGAAGGCGGAAGAGTTCATAGACAATTTCATGGGGTCAAAATTGGGCTAGCCGGCTGGTTTATTGGCGGGAGGTACAGAGAAATATTGGCGAACGTACGATTAGTACTTTAACTACGGAGCCTTTCAGGTGGGCTTTTCTAATTTCGTTTCGAACCTCATCGGCAGTTCTTCCAAGGGGGCAAATTCTATAATAAAAGGGAGCCGAACCAAAAGGGCGATTCCCTTCCCCGGCGCCAGCCCTTTTAGCCCTCCGCGAGCAATTGTCATGGTGAACCATGCCGGAAGTCCCATCCCTCAGCGGCCGCGTGATATTCCAGTACCTTTACGACGTCGGCGGCGACATCGACATTTCAAAAATCTCAAAGGAGAAGTTCAGCCCCATCGAGCGCCCCAGGGTGAGGGGAGAGCGTCTTCTCGCGCCGAAGTACGAGGAGGTCGGGCTCGTCCCGCTGGAGGTTGACCTCGGCTCCAAAAAAATAGACAAGTACCAGACCACCTTGGAGGGCAGGATTTTTCCCATCGGCGCTGTAGGAGTTTACATCTCCGTTGAGTTCCGCAATCTCACTTTCGATGGCCTGATAAAACTTGTAAACCTCAACGACGGGAAGGTCAAATTGGGCGGAAAGGAGGTTGAGTTCGACGAGGTTCCGCGCGAGTTTTTCCAGCAGCTGCGCGGCTCCATAAAGTCCGCAATCCAGTACCCATATCAATTTTTGGAGCACCCCCAGGTTTACACCCTTGTCCTGATAGCCGAGTCCGACCCGAGGCTCGACGCTGATGATTTTTTGACAAAGTTCAAGAAGCAGACGGCTGGGGTCCTTCGCGGGGAGAAAAACTGGCGCTCCCTGAGCCAGAAGGAGGTGGACGACGCCATCAAGCCATACCTGAGCTACTCGGAGGGGGACGTGGTGATTGTCGACTGGTACTCCGCCCTCATCAGCGGCGCGGTGGAGTACACGGACGACTTGGTGAGGATGATAGAGCTTGCGCTTGTCCAGCTGCTCGAGCTCAGGACATACGACCGACTCCTTGACGTCAGGGCCCAGCGGGCCTACGACGGCCTGCGCGCGGTCTTCAAGAAGCCGAGCCTCGGGATCTTCTGGAAGGGCCGGGCTTACGGGGAACTGACGCGCGCTACCCGGGAACTGGCCGAGGCCAGGATAGAGATAATGGATTTCCTTGAGGACGCCCGCAACATCTCGAAGCTCACGGGGGAGTGGTACTTGGGCAAGCTCTACCGCATGGCGAGCGAGCGCTTCCGCATCCCCGAGTGGCTTGCGCTTGTGGACAGGAAGCTCGACCAGCTCCAGGAGCTTTACTCCATCTCCGTGGGAAGAATAGACACACAGCGGCTCCTGACGCTCGAGGCGCTCATCGTCCTGCTGTTCGTCATAGTGCTGGTTCTGGACATCCTCATTCTGGTGAAATGAGCGCAGCTTTTATCGGGCCGCGCAGATTTCCATTGGGCCCGTGGTCCAGCGGTTAAGACGCTACCCTTACACGGTAGATATCGAGGGTTCGAATCCCTCCGGGCCCACCTCTCCAGCAGTGAATTTCCGAGGACGCGACCAAGGCAAACCTCGTCTACAATATCTGTCCGAGTTCCTGGGCGCGGTGATGTTAATACAAGACCATCATGAAACGTTTGTAGAGCAAAGCATCCATGCCGTGGGCTGTCCGTCGAGTGTCAAGAACTCGTGCGCAGGTGTTACTAATGCTTAGTCCTAACCTTGTCGTGGCTCAGCTTGGTTGGAATTCTGAATCAGGGATTGACGGGTTCACCTGAATGTTGTAAATCCTTACTGTCGAACCAGTGGTTGGGTCGGTGTAGGTGTATTCACCTGTTCCAGTCCAGCCAGCCAACTGTGTAGTGTACGTTTGTGTCATTGCGGTGTAGGTTTCGGGGCTGATGTAGCTTGACATGTCTTGCCAGCCTGTCTCTGCCGTCCACATCCATGTTTTACTGGCGCCAGAGTCCACGATTACGCTGCTTGTGGTACCCGCCACGGTCATGTCCATTCTGAGCTTTGCGGTTGATTGCCCGATGTTTTTCATCTTTACAGTAGATGTCAACGACTGGCTCTGATAAGTTCCGTCCACGTTGAAGCTCAGACTGGTTGCAGTAGAAACATTGCCGCTGGTAGCGGTGCTCCCCCCTCCACCACCGCCTTTCAGGACCAAGAAGCCGCCGACGCCAGCCGCCGCGATGATGATCACTATGAAAACTCCCACGCCAGCCGAAATTGCAACCCCTGCTGATTCTTTTCTCCTCATTTTTTTACCTCCATTTTAAATGAACCCCGCGCCTAATAAACCACACTGATGGCGGCCGCCCATCGAGCACGATTTTAAGACAGCGGGTGATGGTAAACTGTGCCCCGGTGGTGTAGCCCGGTCAAGGAGAAAACCTCCGCCGAAATCATACAGCCCTTTCGAGCTCGATTGGGCGATGAAAGGCTGCGACGCGGGTTCAAATCCCGCCCGGGGCACCACAATAGGTTAACAAAATCGTTAACTTTATAAGTGTTGCAATGAAGTGTATTTTGGTGTCGAGATGAAACCCTACTTGAGGCTCTGCGAGGGGCTTTCCGGGTCAAAGTTTACATTAGCGGATGCACGAAAAGCGCTGGGTGTCCAACCAAGTTCGACAAAGGTTATCCTCTCTAGACTGAAGAGCGCCGGGCTGATCCTGCCAGTTGGTCGGGGCAGGTACAGGCTAATTGGGCGGGAAAATCTTGCAAAGCTCCAAGAGATTAAGGAGCGAGACAAGAAGATGTACCAGCTTGTACTGGGAGTCTATCAGAAGTACCATGATTTAAAAGCGCTCGTGCTGTACGGCTCCAGAATCTCCGGCACCGCAGATGCATTCAGCGACTACGATGCGATGGTGATAACGGATGCCATCCACGACAGGAGTGATAACAAAAAGATTGAGCGCGAGCTGGCGGAGGAACTCGGAATCAAGGTTCACCTGGCCGTCTACTCCAAAAGGGGAGTCATGATCTCCGCCATGACCGAGCCGCACCTCAAATTTTGGATGAACAACGCTGTGGTGCTGGCTGAAGACAGGTGGCCAACGCCCCTTCCGCCAACCGCGAAATGGGGATACAAAGAGGCGCTGTACATGGCAGAGGGGTATATTGACGTTGGCGGCGAAGATCAAGGAAGCTTTAGGGTTACTTGTTACCTGTTAGCGCTGAAGCTGATACTGATGGTCGAACACGCGCTTAAACTGGATTACGACTATGAAAACGTGCGGAAGGAAATGGAGTATCTGGTAGGCAAGAACACCGTTCTGGCCGTGAGAAGAGACCACCTTTCACCGAAGGGCGTGAGGAAAAAACAAATCGAGAAGCTGGGGAGAATCGTGCGAAAAAGGTTGAAGGAGTTGAGAAACAAGCTCGACCTGATTGGGGAGAACGAGTCAGACCTGCGATGGAAGGAGATGAGGGGATGAGCAGAAAAGATGACATAAGAAGGATATCAAGTTTTGTGGGGAACTCCGCGGCACACGTCGCAATTTACCGCGAGGGGGCTGAAAAAGAAGTCGGTACATACATGGAGATTGCGTCGGAGATAGCGGAAAAGAGGACATGGAACGAACGAGAGATTGAGGATTTTAAAGAACTGGCGACACGGCGGGCGAGCAGCGTGTTAAAGGAGCGAATCAAGAGGGGAGACCTCGATGAGAAAGAGTTTGACGGGACCCTGAAAGGTGCTCGAATATACATCGATAAATTTGCGGACGAAGAGCTTTCTAGGAAATAGGCATCCATTGTTGTGTGTTATGAGATTCAAGCGAAAGGCGGAGCCCATCCAAGGCGTCGGGCCTCAGGGAAATGCTGGGTTTTGAAAAACGAGCGGGAAGAGGAACGATATCTGAAGAAGGCGGAGGAGTTCATCGACAATTTTGTAGGCTCGAAATTGGACTAGATGTTTCAAGCGATCCGGTACACCCATGTCACTTTTTTAGACCAGACGTGATACAGTATTTGGCGCAGGCAACCGCCTGGGAAACAGCAGGTGCACCGGATGAAAGCCCGCGGCGGACCAATGCGGCTCAGACCGCTCAGACCCCCTCAGGGGGGACGCTCCGGCTTGCGGCTATACCTGCGCCTTGTGGTGGCAAGGTCACCTCGCCACGCTATGCACGCTGATATCGCTGGGGAGATAAGGCAGTACACGAAAGTAGGTTGTGTGGTCAGTTGGTGAATGAGATGAAAAAGGTTGGCAGGAACGATCAGTGCCCCTGCGGGAGCGGCAGGAAGTACAAAAAGTGCTGCCTGCCTAGGGAGCGGGCCGCCGGGGCCGGTGCAGGATTACTACACGACTGTCTGGGGCGAATGACTGATTGGATTTTCAGCAACGAGATGCTGGCGGACGAGTTCAGATCCGTGGCGGACGATTTTATGCGGGACAGCCCCCTCGATGAATTCGGGATGGCATTGCTCTCTGACGCTTTCATTTTCGACCACAAACTACCGGGGAAAAACATGACTCCGTTCGAATTTTTCATGGAGAACGCCCAGCTGTCACCCGACGAACGCTCGGTCTACGAGGGTTTCTCTAGGAACACCCACAGCATCTTTGAAATCCTCGAGGTGCGGCGCGACGAGGGCCTCGTGCTGAAGGATCTCATCGGCGAGGGGGAGTACTGGGTGAAGGAGAGGAGGGGGACACATGGTGCCGCACAGGGCGGCATCGTGTGCTGCAGGATCGCGCCGTATGGGGGCCATTTCATCATGTTGGGGGTGGGGACGCTGTCGTGGCCCCGGGACGTGGGATATCTGTTCAGGCGAGGTTCGAGATATCTCAGAACCAAGGCGAAGGAACGCCCTCTGACCGCTTTCGATGCGCTGAGGCTCCTGACGGGGATGGAATCCAATGAGGAGGAAAGCTTGGAAGACGCGAAGGATGCGCTGAAACGGAAGCTGGACCGATTGGGGCTGAAGGTGGATTTTCGAACACTTGCGAAGCGCATCAACGAATCCAAGAACCCACAGGAGGCCTTCCCAGAGATTTTCGAGTTTGATTTCCTATCCATGCGGGACTTTCAAGAGACGATGGACCTACTGCAAGACCTCTGGAACAAATTTCCCCGGCGCGAGTTCGGCGGCTTGGCACCCTCCGCGAAGTTTCAACCTGGTCCAAAAGAGAGCATGCTATTCCAGACCCTTTTAGCGGAATCGCAAAGGAGCATCGATCCCGACAAGTACCCAACGGCAAATGACGCGCAAAAAGCTGTTAATGAGTTCAGCGATAAATGGCTCAAGACGCCGCAGGAGGAGTTGGGGCAGAGAACACCCATGGACGTGATTTTAGAGGAAAGGGCGGCACTGGGGGACCCAAGAAAGGAGTTCGGCATGCAAATTCAAATATCCCGGATCCACGATTATGATGTCAACAAGGCCAAAAAACTTTATCGCGATGGCCTTGAGGCGTGTAAAAGCGGCGCTTGGTTCAAGGCAATGGAATTTTTTGAAGAGGTGACAGAGATGTATCCTGAACACTATAAAGCTTGGGGAAACCTCGGCAGCTGTCACGCTAATCTCGGATCCAAGAGGGATGCAATCAAGTGTTACAAAAAAGCACTGTCAATCGAGCCGAACTATGAGGTCGCCAAAAGGAATTTGGCTGCCATCAAAGATGCAAAAGAGGAAGACTTGGCGATGCTTGGGTTGGCGAGAACAATAAAAGGTCTTCAGCGATCAATGAGCGCCAGAAGATCTGGGCGAAAATACAAACGTGCTGAAAACAATGAATAAAAGACCGCTGGTGTACGGACCGGGACAGGTGGGTCTTGGGGGTTCTGAGGAAAGATGAACGATAACCGCAGAGGCGGACATCCGTGTTTCGGTGGATGATAAAAGTCTGGCGGCGGATTTACAGGAGTGTGGAAGTGGAGAATTTCTAAAGCCTCTGCTTGAGCTTCCAAAGGGGGCAAAATAAAATCTTGGTCCGCCATGAAACTAGTGGAATCTTTTCTTTGAAAACCATCAAGAAGCACACGGTTTTTGAGAGGGCTTTCTACTTTTCCCACCATCCCACGAAAGGATATTAAACGGCCGCAATAACTTTAGAAAGGAGATAGAAATGGCAGAAATAATCGAGATTAAAAAGACCGAGCTTGACAGAGAATTCAGGCGGAGAGTTGGAATGCTGCTGGACTCCGCCGAGAAGGAAGTGGCAATCATCACGGGCGAGGGCGCCGCGTTCGGCTATTACGACCTGAGGCTCGCGACGGAGCGCGCGGTTGCTCGGGGCGTAAAAGTGAGAATTTACACCACCAACCCCGTCCCAGAATTTCTGAACAAGGTTATGATGCTGGGCTGCAAGGTCTACCGCGGGAAGGAGATGACGAAAGACCATTTTATGGTGGCCGACGGGAAGAACTGGGCGGTCTCAAAGGCACACCCCCCTAGAGCGATCGGCGTAAGGCACGGGCAGGTCAGCCTCGGCGACAGAGGGGGTGCAGAAAAGGTTCAGAAAGAGTTCGGCCGCCTCGCCAGTAAGGCCGAGGAAGTGAAGGAGCCGATGTGGGACGAGGACCCGCTCGTCCAGGCGCTCCGGCATCCAAAAAGCTGGGGCGTAAAAACCGACTCAAGACGGTTCAGGGAAGAACTGTACAGGTGAGCTTCTTGAAGGTTCTGATAGACGCCGGGCCTTTCATCGCCCTCCTGAACAAGGACGACCCGAACCACCAAAACGCCGTAGAGCAGTTCGACAGAATATACTGGACAAAGGGGATTTGCTTCACGTCAGACTATGTGCTGACCGAGGTGCTGGCGTACGCCACCAGGAAGACAAAAAGTCCGGAAGTCGTACTGGAGATGGACAGGCTCATACAGGGAAGCGGGAACATCCACATGCTGAAGGTCGACGGGGCGGCGCTCGGGGACGCCAAGGCGTTTTTGAAAAAATACCCCAAGTTGCTCCTCTCCCTGACTGACTGGACATCAATCGCGCTGGCGGTGGAACACGGGATTGGAAAAATATACTCCTACGATTCCGATTTCGACCAGTTGATGTCGACTCCAGAGTTCAGGCACATCAGGCGCGTGGAAGAGATTTAACGTGACGGCGCCACACCATTGGTTCGCGCGCCGCATCGAAGATTATTTGCGTTTCCATGTAAATCGGCATGTGTCTGACTTGTGGTAGCGCATTTCACCAGTTAGAGTGTCTGGGGCAGTCAAAGTTGCGATACCAAATCCGTGGACAGGATCCATCTCATCATTCCCCTCGAAAGTGAATGTAATTCGAGACGCCCCGTTTTCTGCGACCTCCACTTTACCATCCAATTCGCCTGATTGAACGCCGAATTGGTAGGTTCCATCAACCTCTCCCGTTTTAGAAACTTTGAGCAGCACGTGGGGGTCTGGTGTCAGATGGATGTAATCTTCAGACAAATCTGGCAGCTCCACGACGCGCCATTTGCCAGTTAGTGTTTTCTTTCCACTCATTGTTGTCCTTCTTTGTGTGGTATCATCAAATAATCGGGTGACCGCTCTTGCCTGAATCTCTCCCCGCCCTTGAAAAAGTCCCTCAGGAACTCCAGATAGTCCCGTCCGTGGCCCTGCTCCCTGTGTCTTTTCACGGAGTTCAGGACGTGACTTATGCACGCCGAAACCTCGCCTTTCGTGTAGCGTAGACCCGACAGCCTGAAAATCTCCAGCTTCAGCCCCGTGATGAACCTCCGCTCGAGTTCGTTTTTACCCTCGTAGTCTTTCCAGATCCCGTCCCTCACGTTCTTCAGGAGTTCCATCACGTCTCCGTCCCTGAGCGACTGGTTTTCCTCATACTCTGTGAAGATCAGTTGCTCTATCGAGAACAGGAGGGGCAGGTATTCTCCCCTGTGGCTGTCGTCTATTATGGGTCTTGGTCCATCTGGCACGAGTTCCGCGGGGCTGGAGTCTAGTAGTCCCCGAAGCATGAATGTGGCCCAGAGCTCGTGTTGCTTCATGTCTCTTTCCCTCATTTCTCTTTGGTAGCCGTCTTTGTCGGTTATGAACTTGTGCAAGTCCTTCAGACCAAGCTTGCTGGGCCTAGTAAGGTTCTTCAGCCCAAGAAGTCGCTCCACCATCCTAAGCGAGCTTTCCTTCTCCCCGGTACTCACCAGCAACCAGACAAAATGGGCCAAGTCGAACCAGCGCTCGTAGCGGTCCTGATTAGCCGAAAAATCGTTGAGGATTTTTTCGATGAACTCCCTTGCCCCACGCCCGTTGAGCGCTTCGACCAGCCAGCGGTTGTACGCTTCTTTTCCGAAGTCTTCCTCGAGCGCCCTGATTACAGGGGTGGTGGCTGGGTCCCCAAAATCGAAAAGAATGCTCGACGCCTCCTCACAAAGATCATCCTCGTCGTTCTTCACCAGAAACTGGATCAAGGGCGGGATGAACCTCTCATCCCTCGACATCCAAATCATCCTGAGAATCAATTCGAGGACGGAATAAGAGGAGGATGGATCGGCGAGTATCTGAGAGAGCGGCCCCATAGCCGCGTCCACGTGGTTCAAAAACTCTGAGATTAACTCATGCTGCACCCGTTCGATTTCGCCCCAGGGCTTTTCTTCCGACAGCGCCTCTATGTTTTTCAGTTTCTCGAAGTCTAATGACATCACTGACCACTATTCCTCTTCCCCGATAAGTATCTTCTAGGGGGCAGTGCGAACGCAAGTGCTGGGAGCTGGCCACATCAGACGTGTTAATGAGATTTGACTGCCGCTGGGCAGGGACTTTCTACTTTTCCAACCATCCCGCCCGGGGCACCAAACTAGACCGGTAGTTTAATAAGTTATTTAGTTATTTATTTATATAGAATACGGTGGCGGTGTGAATGAAGCCATGGGAAGTCGAGGAGACGGTCAGGCGATTCCGGCGCATGAGCGGTTCGGATAGCGTCGAGCTCGGGTTGGACCTAAGCGAGGGCGCCGCTAGAATATTCGCGAATTCGTTG
>JBFMBF010000020.1:0-20385 GCA_040755315.1 Hadarchaeota archaeon (SeqCode)
GCTTCGCCTTTCTCCTTCAGCGCCCCTTCCGGCTTGCCTTTTTCCGGCTTCTCGGCCTTTCCAGCGGCCTCTTCTCTCATTCTGATTTCCTTCCGCTTCACCCCTACCACCAGCCCCTTCCTGCCGGTTGTCTTGGTGTGCTGCCCCCTCACGGGAAGGCCAAGCTCGTGCCTTATTCCCCTCCTGCTCCTCATGCGGCGCTCTCGCCCTATGTCTCCTCTGACGGCTATGTCGATGTCACCGCCTATGAGGTGGACGTTTCCCCCGTCTTCGTAGTCTTTTCTCCTGTTTGCTATCCAGACTGGCATCCCGTTGCCTATCGGATCTTTCATGATTTCCTCCAGCTTCTTTATGTCCTCGCTGGAGAGGCTACCAAGTTTCGCAAACGGGTCTATCCCCGCGACGTACGCCACTGCCCTGGCGTAGGCGAAGCTAATCCCCTTCAGGTCATAGAGGGCCATCTGGACCGGCCGCTCTCCGCTCAGGTCCTTCCCAGCTATCCTGACTATATGCTTGAACTCTTCTGGCATCTAAATCCCAAACCTTCTCTAATTTGGTTTGGGCGCCTTATTAAGACGTTCGCAAGTGGCGCCGGGGAGGTGCCGAACTCCGGATTCAGGACACCAAAACTATCTTGCGCTGCTTCAAATTTTTTGACTTTTCTTCATTCCAACTACAACCATACTTACGATGCCGTCTTCGATTTGGAGTATGGCCCTGAACCTTCCAACCCTCAGCTCAAGCCCCTTATCGAGTCTTCTGAATGGACGCACATCTGCCATGCCTGTTTCCGCAAAACGTGAAAAGGCTTCAGTTATTTGCATGGCCTGTTTTTCCAAGTAGATCTTGCTTATTTTTCTAAGATCGTCTAGCGCTCGCGTCGAATAATTTAGCTTAAGTGGATGCCACTTTCTTAAGCCACTTTTTGAACTCATTGTCACTCATCTTCAGTACATTATCCCAATTAATTCGGTCGGCTGGGATTTTTGGCAAGTTTGCAGCTTCATCGATTTCTGCCGTGCTGATTTCATCGATGTCTGGAACCTCCGGAAGTTCTTTCCGTACAAGCCTGCGGATAATGCAGTCATAGCTCTCCCCCTTGCGCCCCAGTTTTGACAGTCTTCTGACTGTACTTGGCCGAACTCTTATTGTTGTGTTTGCTCTTTCCATCGTATACAATGTATACATCGTTATTTAAATCATTTTCGGAATTTATGCTGTGTTGCATAACTCCCCGACATTTGCCCGATTTTCTTTCTCCCCTATGCTTTCAACCCATCACCCCACGGTGACCTCCCGGTTGAATCGTACTTGAGAACAGCGTTGTAGAACAGGAACTTCATGACCACCTCCTTGAACATGTTTTTTCGCTTCGTGGCTACAACGTATTCACCGGCGAGCCTCTTCACCGCCGAGAAGTTCCCCTCCACGCGCCAGCGGTACCCATGGCGGTATTTGTTTCTCCATTTCTTGTATCCCATCTGCCTGTACTCGCGGACGTGCTTTTTCCTCAGTGGGCACCCCCTTAAGCGCGTGCTGGCGTTCTCATGGATCTTGATGGCCGGCGTTATCCCCCGTTCGTCCAGAGTATTGAAGTTGTCCCTCGTGTCGTAGATTCCGTCGGCGTTCACCTGCGCCACCCTGCCACCCTTCGCTCGGACGTTGTGCGCTGCCTCCTCCACGAGTGACTCGAACTCGTTCTGGTCCCCCACGCTCTCGTCCGTCACCTCGATGGCCACACACTGCTTCTCGCCTTCGTCCACCGCGACGTGGACTTTGATCCAGCCGCGGTGCACCTTCCACACCTTGCGCATCCACTCTCCACGGTTCGAGACCTTTATCCCGGAGCCGTCGAGGGACACCACCACTTCCTCCCCCCGTGGTCCAGCAGCGTTTCCGTTATTTGCAACTTGAGGGCGTTCACCCGCCTGCAGATGGTGGAGTAGTCGGGCACCTCTATCGAAACGAACCTGCACAGGCCGCGAACGAGGCCCTCCAGGCCGCGGTAGTCCACGCTGAGCATGACGTGCACGAATCCGAGAAAAGTCATGAGCGACTCCGGGTACTCGAACGGGGCGCCGACCTTGCCCTCGTTGAGGCCGCCCACGTCCTCCGCCCAGGACTCGAGGAAATCGAGGTTCAGGTACATCTCGCCCCGTTTCACGAGCCGCTCGTTGTACTCCCTCCAGTCCCGCCTGTCCTCGTAGCGGCCCCACCTCTTCCTCTTCGGGGCCATGGTGTTCTACTCCCTTATTTTTCCAGCCTCACAGCCCTCACTCGCTTCCGCTTCCAGTCGACGGGGAGATATACCCTACTGGAGTTCCCACTTGGCATGGCCACCTTTTCCACCACCTCGTAGCCCAGCATCTCTATCTTCATGGGCTGTTCGGCTACTTTCTTCCTTGCCATGTATATAGCTACAATGTAGCTACTTATAAGACTTTCGATGGGGGGTTATGCAACACGGCATCGCCACCAAAACCTTTTTAAATAGCTGTAGTTTAACTGTAGTGCTAGTGAGGTATAACTGGAGGGATGAAGTTGGACGGAGAGGATGGAGGAACACTGCCTTCCGAGAAGAACTGCGTTGCGTGTGGTAGGCGAGGTTACTACCTAGAGAACGGGCTCTGTTTGGATTGTATCGAGGCCGAACTCAGGAGGAGCTTCACGCATTCAGGCAACGGCCTCTTCAAGGGGGGCTTCGGTGCCAGCTGAAAAGAAGGCTGAAATCCGTGTGTTCCTCGACGGCATTCACCTCAGGATCATAGACGACCTGATCGGCACTATCGGCGCCAACAGGAGCGAGGTTGTGCGCATGATGGTCCACGATTGGGTGGAAAACAAACTGGGCTTCGAAGGCCTGATGAAGTACAAGAAAAAGAAAAGCTAACCACCTCCTCAAACCCAGCCTCCGGGTGGGGGACCAGGAAATGCGAAGTAATGGGTCCCCCACCCTACCGCTCACGTCGCCTGTGCCTGTGGAGGAGAAGTCTCTGGAGGAACCTCCACAGAAGGCTCGGGAGAGGGAGGGTCCGCCCCAAAGCTGATGGCCCTCCCTTCCTTATTCCACTCAAAATTGAGTCCACGCTAGTATCACACTCAAGCTCAGTGAACGCGAGGCCTATCTCATCGCCGCGGTGAGCATCGGAACCGCCGACGCCTGGGATCCCGTGCTTTTCCGCGAACCTCCTCGCCAAGCTGTTTGCGGGGAAGATGGCCCTGCCGTTGAGAACCTCCATCGCGTCGAACTTGGCCTTGTAAATGAGGCTGGGGTTCCGCCCGATGATGAAAGGATGGGCGGCTATCGCGATGCCTCCCTGCTCCCTTATCCTCGCGACAGTCTCCGCGGGAGAGAGCCCCCTTGGCACCAGCTCACTGACGCCAAGAGCCACGATGTGGCCGTTTGAGCTAGAGATCTCGGCAGCCGGGATAACGATGAACCCCTTCCCAGAGAGCTTCCTGGCCTCCCTGTGACCGGCGATTGTGTTGTGGTCCGCGATGGCAAAGCCGTCCAGACCTTTCGCCTTGGCGAACTTCACAGCCTCCTTTACGGTGCAGTAGCCGTCGGAGGAGTGAACCGTGTGGACGTGGAGGTCTAGCTTCATAATATCCAAATTACCTGCGCCCAGACTGGTTTTTACCTTTCCCCGGCCGCTCAGCAAAACCTACGGTCAACCCTTCCAGCTCGTTATTTTTTCACAGTCGTAACATTTGCCGTTGTGGATGCAGATGGTCCCACCGCATCTGGGGCAACTCCATTTTCCCTGCTCCTGCGACAGAAACCTTCCAACGCCATGATTTTTTATAAAAATCAGGTTTTCAACGAGGCTGACGTTGTACCTTGTTCTGTAGCGATTATCCACGCGTCCAAGCTCATAACAAGGCATGTCTTTGCACTCAAAACAGAATTTTACCTCGCCATCCCGAAGCTTGGCGCACCGCCGTTTGAGAAAAGCGCAGAGTTTGTTTCGCGGACGGCAGCCAGCGCAGTGGACTATCTTCCCCCGCTTTTTTGACAATTGCCTGGAGTACGCCAGATATCCGCTGCAAACGTTGCAGTTCATGCCACATGGGGCGACAAGTTCTGCTTTGAATTTCTGATCCACAACATCACGTTGGCAGTCACATGACCTTGGAGCCTGACGCCAGCGGCCTGTCCAGTGTCAATATCGAGACTTTGTCCCCATCCACGGCTGCGAGCAACATCCCGTCCGACTTTATGCCCCTTATCTTCGCCGGCTCCAGGTTGACGACGACTACAATCTGCTTCCCAATCAAGTCCTGGGGCGAGTACTGGTCGGCCACTCCCGCGACAAGCGTGCGGGTTTCTTCGCCAATCTGCACATCCAGTTTCAGGAGCTTGTCGGAGCCCGACACTCGCTCGGCCGCACTGACCTTCCCGACCCTCATGTCCACTTTTTTGAAGTCTTCCATCGAAACCAACGCCTCCGACCTGCCTGAACTCTTCTCCTCCGCTTTTTTAAATATCGGCGATGGGGTCCCTATTTCGTGGCCCGGCCTGATGCCGAAGCTTTTCGCCTGCGACCATGATTCTACCTTCACTCCCAGTTGTCTGGCCAGATTTTCAGAAGTTTCGGGGAGGAACGGCGCGAGCGCCACGCAAAGCGCCTGAACCAGGTTCGCGCAGTTCAAAATGCAGCTCGCGGCCTTCTCCGGCTCCTTTTTAATCACGTCCCACGGCTTTTGGGACTGGAAATACTCGTTGCCCCGCTTCGCCAGCGAGATTATCTCATCAAGGGCCTGTGTGACCTTCAAATCCTCCAAAAGTCTTTCCGCTCTTTCCAGCCTCTCTCGCGATTCAGACTCAAGTTTTTCGTCTATCTCGCCTTCCGAGATTTTTCCGCCGTATCGGGTTTTGGTGAAAGTCAGAACCCTGTGAACAAAATTCCCCAGAATGTCGGCGAGCTCGTCGTTCAGTCTAGTGCGTATGCCATCCTCTGAGAAGCTACCATCCTGGCCAAACGATATCTCACGAACCAAAAAGTACCTGAGCGCGTCAACAGGATACGTTTTTATTAGATGAAGGGGGTCAATCAACACGCCTCTGCTTTTACTTAATTTTTCCCCTTTGTATGTGACAAAACCATGGATGAAAATCTTTTTTGGAAGCGAAAGGCCGAGGGAAAGTAGCAGAGAACGCCAAATGACGCAATGATGCCAGCTTATGTCTTTACCAATCAAATGTACATCTGCCGGCCAAAATTTATCGAACTTTTCAGCAGGATAATCTATCGTGGTCAGATAGTTGGCTAGCGCATCTACCCACACGTATAGGACATGTTTTTTGTCTATTGGCAACCGGATTCCCCAGTCAAAATCCGTCCTTGAAACACAAAGGTCTCTCAAAGGTTCTTTCAGCCGGTTTAAAATTTCTTTCCGTCTGCTTTCTGGCTGGATAGAATCTGGGTTTTGTTCGATGAAATGCACGACTTTATCTCTATACTTGCTCATCCGAAAGAAATAACATTCTTGTGTTACCAGCTCAACTTTTTTGTTATGGACGGGACATTTTCCATCTGTCAACTCGTCATCAGAGTAGAATGTTTCGCATTCAGTACAGTATTGGCCCTCATAAAACCCCTTGTAAATGTCTCCCGCCTGATGAAGCGTCCCGAATACGGATTTGACGACTTTTACATGCCGCGCTTCTGTAGTTCTGATAAAATCGTCATAAGAAATGTCCAGTTCATCCCAAAGTTCCTTGAACTTGTTTGACATTGAGTCAACAAATTCTTTTGGATTTTTTCCAGCTTTTTCAGCGCACCTTTGTATTTTTAGACCATGCTCATCGGTGCCGGTGCTGAAATGCACCTCGAAACCTTGGAGCCTCTTAAATCTGGCGATGACATCTGCACAAATCTTCTCGTATGCATGACCAAGATGCGGAACCGTCGAGGGATAATCAATCGCGGTCGAAATGTAAAATGATTTTTTCATGCAATCATCCTCCGAAACGCTTGCCAAACGCATATTGGAGTGGCCGTGTGGAACTTCGCCAAGCTATCACCACTCCACTTGTATAGGCTGAACAATTTAAACGGCGCGGATGGTCCTTGGTTGAGTTTTATAACAGCCTGATTTCATTTATGTTGGTGATAAATTGGCCGACATAATCATCAAGGGGGGGCACATCCTGACAATGGACCCCCACAGGCGATTGATCAAGGGCGGCGCGGTTGTAATATCAGACGGCAAGATTTTGTCAGTTGGGGAAGAGACAAAAGAAAAGGCGGACACCGTGATTGATGCAAGTGGGAAAGTTGTGCTGCCCGGCCTGATCAACTGCCACACGCACCTTGCTATGACGCTGCTCAGAGGGGTAGCCGATGACATGGAGTTGATGCCGTGGCTGAAGACAACAATCTGGCCACTTGAGAAACACCTCACTGCTGAAAGGGTGTACGCGGGGGCGTTGCTCGGTTGCCTAGAAATGATAAAGTCCGGTACAACATGCTTTGCTGACAACTATTTCTTTATGGACGAGACCGCGAACGCTGTTGAAAAATCCGGAATTAGGGGGGACCTTTCCCACGGCATAATAGAACACGGCGACCCAAAAAAGAGGGAATCTGAACTCAGGATTGGCGAGCAGCTTGTGAAAGACTGGCACGGCAAGGCAGGTGGCCGGCTAACAACCAGATTTGGCCCGCACGCACCCTACACATGTTCTCCTGAATGTTTGACCAAGGTGAAAGAGCTGGCGAAAAAACACAAGGTCGGGATTCACATCCATGTGGCGGAGAGCCAGGACGAGACAAAACAAATAACCGAGAAATACGGCAAGCGCCCGGTGGAACACTTGGACTCCATTGGATTCCTTGGCCCTGAGATTCTTGCAGCCCATTGTGTTTGGCTTAATGAAAAGGAAATCAAGGTTCTGCACGCCCGCGGGGTGAAGCCAGTCCACAACCCCGTAAGCAACATGAAGATCGGCTGCGGCGTTTCTCCTGTCCCAGAGATGCTGAAGGCTGGGATACCGGTTGCTTTGGGGACGGACGGGGCGGCCTCAAACAACTCGCTTGACATGATTAACGAGATGAAGTTCGCCGCGCTCCTGAACAAGGTGCACAAGCTGGATCCGACCGTGATGTCTGCCTACTCGGTGCTGGAGATGGCAACAATTAATGGAGCGAAGGCTTTGCGGCTGGAAAAGGAAATCGGTTCAATCGAGGTTGGGAAGAAGGCGGACATCATAATCGTGGATTTACACAAACCACACCTGACGCCGGCACATAATGTCGTCTCGCATCTGGTCTACTCCGCTGTTGGAGAAGATGTTGACACAACTATCGTCGACGGAAAAATACTCATGAAAGGCCGAAAAGTGCTGACGCTGGAAGAGGAAAACGTCATTGAAAAAGCTCAAGAAGCCTCGGACTCAATGGTAAAGGAGGCCGAAAAATGAATTTTAAGGTCAAAGACATCAGGCTGGCCCCAGGGGGCAAGCGAAGGATGGACTGGGTGCAGGAACACATGCCCGTCCTCGCGGAAATAAGGCGGGAGCTTTCGAAATCCAAGCCTCTGAAGGGGCTGACTGTCGGGGCCGCGCTTCACACGGAGGCCAAGACAGCGATTCTCGTCAGGACGCTTGTGGCGGCCGGGGCGAAGGTCGCAATAACAAGCTGCAACCCACTGTCAACAAAGGACGATATCGCGGCGGCACTGGCGAAGGAAGGAGTGAACGTCTACGCCTGGAGAGGGGAGACCACGAAGGAATACTACTCAAACTTGAACATGGTTCTTGACTACAAGCCCGAAATTTTGGTTGACGACGGGGCGGACCTGATCACACTGGTCCACACCAAGCGCACGGAGCTGCTGGGCAAGGTGATTGGCGGCTCCGAGGAAACGACCACCGGAGTCATCAGGCTGAGGGCAATGGAGCGCGAGAGGAAGCTGAAGTTCCCGGTGGTGGCCGTGAATGACTCCCCATCAAAGCACTTTTTTGACAACCGCTTCGGGACGGCCGAGTCGACCCTGCAGGCGATAATGACTGCCACAAACACCCTGATAGCCGGAAAGAGGTTCGTAGTAGTCGGCTTCGGCTTTGTCGGCAAGGGCATAGCTTCAAGGGCTAGGGGGATGGGTGCGAAGGTGATTGTTGTGGAGACAGACCCGACCAAGGCTCTGGAGGCCACGATGGACGGCTTTGAGGTGATGCCGATGGACGATGCCGCGAGGAAAGGCGAGATATTTGTCACGACCACGGGCAACATCAGGGTCATCCGCGTCGAGCACATGAAGAAGATGAAGGACGGGACAATTCTCTGCAACTCGGGACACTTCAATGTTGAAATAGACATCCCGGGGCTCGAGAAGGCTTCGGTCTCAAAGAGGGAAGTTCTGGAGGATGTGAAGGAGTACAAGCTGAAGGACGGGCGGAGGATTTACCTGCTGGCTGACGGACGTCTAGTGAACCTTGCTGGAGAGCGCTCGTTGGGCCACCCGATGGAAATCATGGACATGAGCTTCGCGCTGCAGGCGATGAGCGCCGTCTACCTGGCGGAGAACCGTGGGAAGCTCAAGCCGAAGGTCTATGAAGTTCCGGCAGAAGTTGACAGAAGGGTGGCGGAGCTGAAGCTGCAATCGATGGGGGTCAGGCTTGAAAAGCAGACGCCGGAACAGAAAAAGTATCTCGAGTCCTGGCTTGAAGGGACCTGATTTTAAAAATTTAAGAGCCGCGGCCACAATATGGATTTGGGAGGGTTAGTTTCAATCACAACCCTGGAGGGGTTCAGTTGTAGACCTTATCATCGTCCCCTCCCGCTTCTTTTCATCGCGGCAGCGGCCCTTTGTAATTCAAATGTCCGGCTCACTGCTTCGGCTCGCCGATTCTCAGAGACGCGTAGAAGCCGTGGTCCTTGGACGCCCCGAAGTTCACCCACAGGCTCCTGTTCTCGTCGATTTTCACGCGGATGGAGTTGGGGTAGGGCTTCCCTTCAGGCCAGTCGACGTACCCGTTCGGGAGGACAAGCGAGAATGTGCCTTCCTTCACGGGGATGCTGACGGTGTATGGGTCCTTCTCTGCTCTCTTTGAGACGACCCTCAGCCTTGATGTGCTGCGAGTTTCTATTGGCTTCTCCAAACTTTCAACCATTTTCTTCACCTCCTTTTTGTTTCTTCACAGTTCTCCCGCCGAGCTTTTGGGTGAACCGGCTTTATAAAGGAGAAAACAACGCGTATTCGCCACGCTCCAGCGGGGAACCCAAAATTTTTTAAATTGCTTAAATTCCAACCGAGCTAAGAACCAGCCCTGAACCTCAGAATCGCGGCGACCCCGCTGAACGCTAGTTGGAGTTGCTTCCCCTCGTCAGTCTCGGTCGATATGAACTCCGCTCGCGTGTTGAACTTCTCGGCAAGGTCAAGCAACTCTCTCACAACATCTTTGCTCTCGACAACGCTTAGCCTGGCCTCCCCGCAGCTCGGGCACTTCTGCTCGGACAGCACCCTTTCATGCTGCGCGACATCGGCGACAATCTCTTGGAACTCGTGGCCGCACGACTGGCATCTCGTCCTCACGATGCTCCGCCTGACGCTCTCGGAAATCAGCAGGATGTCCACCGCCCCAAGCTCCAGCGCGCGCTTTACATTTTCCTCCCCGTAAACTGCGAGGCCCCTCCCCGCGACAAGCTCCTCGAGGAACTTCTGCATGATGGTTTTCTCTTTGAGTATGCCTAGGTCCTTTATCACCTCCCCGGACTTGTTGACCAGCTCCTTGATACCCTGCTCGTCCGTGTAGCCCGTGTCGAAAACCCCCGCCACCTTCTTCGCGATGTCGTCCCTCAGATAACCCTCCTTCAGGAAATCCTCCTTCATCGGCCCCGGCCCGCCAACCAAAATCACCTTCAGGTCCGGAATCTGCGAGAATACATTGTTCGCGGCCTCTCCCACCCGCGTCTTGTATTCATCGACAGCTATCTCATGGAGGCGCTCAAAACGCCTCGCCGACTGCCCCCCCTTGCTGTGTTTGCCGGGTGCCCCCGAGGTGATCTTCCTCACTACCTCCGCGTGCTTCCCCCTCAGGGTGCCGATAGTCGCCTCCTTCCCGTCTATCAAGAGAAGTCCAATCGTCTCCTTTATCTCAAGCATCTCCTCCAATGGTTTAAGCACAAACTCCTGGTCGCAGCGGTACATCCGCGTGGTTATCGGTTCCGGTGGCTCCACCCAGTAGAGCTGGATGTCGGTGTAATCGTCTCTGCCCGCCACGTTGCCAGCGAATATCGCCATCCCGTGCGGCGGCGGCTTCCTGTTGGTTTCCGTGTAGTTGCGAAGGAACTGGATGACCCTCTCCAAAGCGCCGAGGACGTTTTTCCTCGTGTTCTTGGACTTTATGTTAGAGGCCGTCCCTTGCTCGTCCCTCAACTGCTGCATGACCTTCGCCATGTCAAAGTCGGGCGGGATGTAGACTGTGATGAGTTCCGTCCCTCGCCCCCGAAAGTCCTTGAGGCTCTCGAGCAGCCTCTTGAACTGGTAGACCGATTTAACATCTGTCGACATTTTACCAAAGTCTAGTCCACCGACGCGGTTAATAACATGACTGCAAAGAGTTCTGGGGATGAACTTGAGAGTCACGATAAATCTTGGAGGCTCGGTGTTCGCACCTGAAAAGCCTAAAGCTGAGGTCATCCAGAAGATGGCCAACGCCGTCCGTGAACTCAGGTCGCAGAAACACGAGGTGCTGATGGTCGTTGGGGGAGGCGGGCCCGCACGCGAGTACATAAAGGAGGCGAAGAAGATGAAGGTCTCCAGAACGGAACTGGACAAGATCGGCATTGACGTCACTAGGCTGCACGCCCGCATGTTAATCACCGCTTTGGGAACAATGGCCGAGCCGGAGCCGCCAACCACTGTAGAGGCTGCAGCTAGGGCGGCCATGACAAACAAGGTGCCGGTGATGGGGGGAACCACCCCCGGCCAGACAACCGATGCGGTAGCCGCTGCGCTATCGAAGGTCAGCGGCTCGGACTTTCTTGTCATCTTCTCAGATGTTGGTGCCGTTTTCAACAGGGACCCGAAGCTTGACCCAAAAGCAAAAAAAATAGAAAGGATGACTTCAAAGATGCTCGTTGACATGGTCGGGACAGAAAAGCTGGAACCAGGAATGCAGACAATCATCGACCCCGTGGCCGCCAGAGTCATAGAGCGCTACAAGATAAAGACAATCGTGCTCGGAGAGTCTGAGATAAATAGGCTGCCGCTAATACTGAGTGGTGCCGAACACAGCGGGACCACGATAGAAGGATGAGAAAATGGTCGAAGAACACAAGCACTGTATAGTCTGCGGCAAGGCGACCGCGCCTGACAAGCTGATATGCTCGCCTTCGTGCGATCATCTACTTAAGGAACAACAGAAGCGCATGAAAAAATCTAGGACAATAATGCTGGTGCTTTTCATCGTGATGTTCATGGTGATAATGCTCTCTTCGATGCTCAGGGCACCTTAGCTTGAAATCAGGAGGGTGACCGGCGGGTTCTGAAGGGAAACTACCTCAACCTTGCGCCCCGCCACCTTCGTTTCCCTGACCAGCTCAACGTCTTCTGGAAGCAGCTTGATGGTTTTTTCGCCAATTTTCAACGTTGCTTCACCAGTCGCAAGCTGCCTGGAAATCTCTTCAAAATCCGCCTTACCTAGGGCCTCTCCCACAAGCCTCGCTTGGTCTTTGAGCCTCGGGCCGAGCTTTGAGAGGTTTGGAAAGATGGACACCACCCGCTCGGAAAGCTCGGGTGCCTTTGTGACCACGCGGAAATTTCCAATCTTCATTGTCTTGGCCACGTCCTCCGAGATTTCACGCAGCTTCTCCGCAAGCTTTTTGTCCCGGGTGTGGGCCTCGACCACTGGCAGCGCTTGGCTCAAAGCCATCTTACGGCTGGATTTGAACTGCCTGATTTCACTCACGAGGATGTTAATCATTGTGCCCAGCAACTCCGCTTTTTCATCTATGAACTCCTCCTCAGCCTCTGGCCAAGCTGACACATGAATGCTCTTTTGCTCAAGCTCTCCTGCAAAGTAGGCCTGGTACACCTCTTCCGCAAAGTGTGGGACGAAGGGGGCCAGAAGCTTAACTGATGTCAGTATCACCTTGCGCAGGACAAACCTCGCGGCGTCCGCGCTGGGGTCGTTCCCGTACAGCCGATGCTTGACCTCCTCAATGTACATGTCGCAGAACTCGTGCCATATGAAGTCCTGTGTTTCGCCTAGGGCCCGGTTGAATTGGAAGTTTTCTAGCCAAGCCGTGACATCTTTGACCAGCCTGCTCAGACGGCTGAGTATCCAAAGGTCTGCCGGCCTGAACTTCTTCTTGGGCTCGAGCTCTCCTGCCCCGGAGATGTGCTGCGCGGCGAAGCGGGTAGCATTCCAGAACTTTCTCATGAACCTGTGCCCGAACTCCACGTCCTTCCAGCTGAACGGGACATCCGCCCCGGTTGACGCCCCAATTGCTGCCCACTGGCGGAGGGCGTCTGCGCCGTACTTCTCTCGCGCCTTGGTGCTGTCGACATAATTTCCAAGCGATTTGTGCATCGCTCGCCCATCCGTCCCAAGAACCATCCCGTTTACGAGCACCGTCCTGTATGGCGTCTCGCCAAGCAGCGCCAGGTGGCGGACCATCAGGTAATAGTCCCAGGTTCTTATGATGTCCGTCCCGTTTGGCTGCAGGTCTGCCGGGAACAGGCGACGGTCCAGCTCTGGCCATCCGGCGTGGGCCGCTATGGTTATCGAGCTGTCCATCCAGGTGTCGAGCACGTCATGCTCTGGCTCGAAGTCTTGGCCTCCGCACTTGGGGCACTTCTCGCTCATTGGCCTGTCTTTCACTGGGATTACCGGCAGCTGTTTTTCATCCGCGACTATCGGCTCCTTGCAGCTAGAGCAGTACCATGCGGGAATAGGAGTGGCAAATATTCTCTGTCTTGAAATGACCCAGTCCCAATCCATCGACTTGACCCAGTCCGTGAAGCGCGTCAGCATGTGCTCCGGAGCCCACTTCACCTTCTTGGCCTCCTCCAGCACCCGGTTGTTCATTTCAATCACTCGCATGAACCACTGTGGCCTTGATAGAATCTCTACCGGGGTTTTGCACCTCCAGCAAACTCCCACGCTTTGCGCCAGCTTCTCCTGGCTTTCGACAAGGCCGGCCTTCTCCAGGTCTTCCAGGACAGCCTTTTTGCTTTCTTCGACCGTCATCCCTGCGTACTGCCTGGCGGCTTGAGTCATGCGCCCCCTCTCGTCCAGAAGTCTAACGACTGGCAGCTTGTGCCGCTTCACCCACCTGACGTCCGTCTTGTCACCGAAAGTGCAGACCATCACAACCCCCGTCCCGAACTCCGGGTCGACCTCTGGGTCCTCTATCACTTCGACAACCTGGCCGAAAGGCGGAACCTCAACTTTCTTTCCCAGAAGCGCCCTTTGCCTTTCATCCTTCGGGTTTACTGCGACAACAACGCACGCTGGGAGGAACTCCGGCCTTGTGGTAGCTATTTTTACAAAATCGCCGCCTACCAGCTTGAACTTTATGTAGCTGAGGACAGTTTCCCTGTCGCCGTACTCCACTTCAGCATCGGCGATGGCGGTCTCGCACCTCGGGCACCAGTTGACCGGGTGCTCACCGCGGTAAATCAGCCCTTTTTTGTAGAGCTGTACGAAAGAAAGCTGAGTCTTCCCGTAGTAGCTCGGATCCATCGTGCGATACTCGGTTGACCAGTCTATCGAGAATGCTAGGCTGTTCATCTCCTCCCGCATGTGGGCGATGTTCTCCTCGGTCAGCTTGACGCAGAGCTCCCTGAACTTCTCGGCTGGGACATCCCCCTTCCTGATGCCGTAGCGCTTCTCGACCTGGACCTCGGTGGGAAGGCCGTGACAGTCCCAGCCCTGCGGGAAGAGGACATTGTACCCGCTCATTCTCTTGTAGCGCGCGACGATGTCAAAGTAGGTCCAGTTGAGGGCGGTGCCCATATGGAACTCCCCGCTCGGGTAGGGGGGAGGGGTGTCAATCACATAAGTCTGGCGGCCTTTGTCGTCCCTGTCAAATTTGTGGACTTCCCACTCACCCCACTTTTTCTGCCACTTCGGCTCGACTTTCAATGGCTCGTAATCCTTCGCAACCTCCATCTTAATCCCTCAGGAAAATGTGGGTGAGACTTTAAATTGTTAGCCGTTGCTGGCCCTCAACGTCTTTTGTACTGCGGGGCAGGGAGGGGCGCGTCTATTTTCCTCAGCATCCCCTTCGCACCTACGTTCATGCTCTTCAGGACCTCCCTTGCCTTACTTTCTTTTGTGATCCTGATGTGCTCAGTGGAAAACTTTAGCACGTCGGACAGGTGGCGCTCAGGCTTGAAGTTTCTGTCCCCCCAGTCAAAAATGGCACATATTTTTCCCGGCAGATATCCTAGCTCATAGTCTCCATACGCCCTCGTGACTCTGAGCTTGCTTTCATCCGGCAAAATCGCCTCATTTTTCTTTCTGAACAGAAGATCGGTCCCGTTTCCAGCGAGGCCGAAAAGGCCCTCCGCGGCGAACAGGTGGATGCGGAAGCTCGGCCACCACTCCCTAAACCTCTCTTCCCAATCCAATAGTTTTGAACAGCCCTTCAAGGCGCCGGCAATCGTGAAAACAAACATGCCCTTCACGTCATAGTCCCTTTCTCTCAGCTCGCTTCGAGCCATGGCCATCGTTTGTCCAAGCGAAACCCCCGTGGCGATTGTGTCCCCCATGAACAGGAACCCGTTGTCGGGCAGGGCATCAAAGTTAGTGTAAAAGACATCCGCGCCGAACTCTCCTCCCGAAGTCCTGCGCCTTCTGACACCGACAAAACAGCGCGGAAGGTACCTGCCAAAAATTTGCTCAAAAGCTGCATCGAACTGGTAGCCAAGGCTCCCCCTCAAAACAACTATTTCCCCGATTTGACTGGTCTTGATTTTATTCAATTGCGGGAGCAGGGCCCAAGCTGTGCGCAGGAACTCCTTGCTGCACTCAAGCGATAAATTTCTAAGAGGCATGCCGCAGACGAGCGGGTTGTACAGAATGCGGTGGGCAGAGGGCATGCAAAGAATATGGGTTGCCTTTGGAAGGGATTCATGCTTGACTCGGTACAGGCCAAAATCTCCGGCCCACTTCACCTTTTCAAGCTGTCTCAATTAATCCCTGACTGACTTATTAATCTCAGGCTTTAAAACCCTCTTGGCCCATGCTTTATTTTCCCGCAGTTCCCGAGCATTTCACATTGAGACAATCATGGAAGTTTCTGTGTACTTTATTCCACCCACGGCCTGTATCTTGCTGACCACGACCTTGCCGATAGCCTCCAAGTTTTCTGCCTCTATCCTAGCCACGATGTCGAACCTTCCCGTAGTCGCAGCGGCGAACTTGACTCCGGGGAGTTTCTTTATCTTCTCCAAAAGGTCTAGGGCTTTGCCGGGATCGGTGCGGATGTAAACTATCGCCTGCATAAATCCACCTCCAACCCTACTTTTAGCTCATCGCTTAAAAATGTGGATAAATGAACAAAAATGTAATACTAAGCGGTGAAAAAAAGTTTGCCGAAAGGGTTAAAGGCGCAAAATGATACTTACAATAGTATGAACGTTCGCGCGCCGAGGAAGGTTTCGTTTGCGTGTCAGAGGTGCGCTAGGTGTTGTGGGGACACTCCGCATCGAGGGCGAAGCGTGTATATGCTGGATGAAGAAGTAAAGACCATCACGCAGACTACCGGAATGGGGACCCCTGAGTTTGCCCAGCAAATATCGGGGATGAACAGCTACAAGTACAAAATGAAGAAGCGCAACGGTAAGTGTGTTTTCCTGAAGGATGGGGCCTGCAGGATTTACAGCGTGAGGCCGCTGGTCTGCCAGTTCTTTCCATTCGCCGTTAAGAAGTACAACGGGGACTTTGTCTTCGAGATTTCTGACGACTGCCCCGGCATCGGTTTGGGAACCCACGTTGGCCCTGAGCATTTTAACAGAATGGTAGAAATAGCGGTCAAGAAGATTCGCGATAATTAATGAACTTCGAATTTGCTGTATGTAGTCAAAAGTTTCAAGAACCATCAGAGGACGAAGACCGCCGCAGCCAAGACTGTCGACAACATTCCCTCTTTTACAAGGGCTGTCTGGGTCATGTTTGTAGTCTTGACTATCTTTTTGGATATCTTCCACATCTGCTTCCTCTGGTCCCAGCTCTTGTCCGGCTCGAAAGGCAGGCCTAGCGCACTCGCGAGCATCGAAGCCGCCAAGTCCTCCGCATACTCCCCAGCCTCCTCAGCGGTCTGACCGAAAGCATGGTGCTCGCTGATGTAACCGTAAGTGTTTGTATCTGCCGGGATGGCGCAGCCTATGCTTGCGGAAATCAGGCGCCTCCGCTCGTCGCTGTCGCACCTAGCGAAAACTCCGAAAAGTATCTGCCCGGCCCTGAGGTGGCTCAGGCCTTCCTCCCTGGTTATTATTTTGCAACCGGGAGGGATTATGCTCGAAACGGACACCAAGTTGTATTTTGCGATTCCCGCATTTTCCAGCGCATACTCAAAAGACCTCAGCTTGTCCTTGTGGTGGCCTACCCCACGCGTGAAAAACAGGTACCTCGGCACAAGATTCATCTTGTTTCCTCCTTAAATTCAACTCGGTCATAATTTTTAAACTTTTCCTATTGTTGTCTGACAGCATTTTTACGGCAAGTCTTTTTTAGGGCTCGCATCAATCAATATTGGTGCCATGGAGCCTATTCCTTACCTTGAAGAAGACGAAGAAGAAGAGGGGGAAGACTGGACGGAGAGCGTGCGGTTTGAGGTGGTTGATTTCATCCTCAGGCGCTACGGCACACTCCGAGCACAGGACATCGCCAAAATTTTGGGCTGGCGAGTCAGGGATGTTAACGGCGCGCTCCAGAACCTCGAGAAATGGGGGAAGGTGAAGCGCCTTAAGCTGGGCAAGACCATGGCCTGGACCGCATTGGAAGAGCGGGGCCAGTCCTCCATGTACTACTGAGCGCTTTTATTTCGGCGGGGACACCATCTAACTTGGTTGGATGGTCAAAATGGTGGACATAAGCTCAAAGCCTGACGTTGCCAGGTCGGCCGTTGCCAGCGGGTTCATCCGCCTGAAGCCGGAGACTCTCAAGAAAATTAAGGGAGGGGAGTTGCCGAAAGGGGATGTTTTGGCGGTCGCTAAAACAGCGGCGATTGTAGCGGTGAAGAAGACTCCAGAGCTCATACCTCTGACACATCCCATCCCGATAACTGGCGTTGGCGTCGAACTCAAACTGGAGGAAGGCGGCGTCAGGGCTACGGTCGAGGTGAAGAGCACCGGGAAGACTGGCGTCGAGATGGAGGCCCTCGCGGGCGTGTCGGCCGCCCTCCTGACGGTCTGGGACATGACAAAGGGGCTGGAGAAGGATGAAAGCGGCCAGTACCCCACGACCGCCATTGATGAGATAAAAGTCCTGAAGAAGGTGAAAAAATGACTTACAAAAAACACCGAGCCGAGGCGCCCAAGAGCCTGGGGGTGGGTGTGATAGTCGTGAGCGACACAAGGTCGGCCGCCATGAGAGAGGGGCAGGACATCGACGTCTCTGGAAAAATAATTGAAACTGAAGCCAAGAAAATGGGCCACAAGCCGCGGCGAGTGATAATCCCCGATGAAGCCGACGAGATCAAGAGCGCTGTGAAAAAGTTCCTGAACGATAAAAAAATCAACTCAATAATACTGACGGGCGGCACCGGGATGGCGAAGCGGGATGTCACGATCGAGACAGTGCAGCCGATGTACGATAAGGAGCTACCTGGGTTTGGGGAAGCCTTGAGGCGACTGGGTTACGAGCAGGTTGGGACTCCCGCCCTGCTGACGAGGGCTTCAGCCGGCCTGATCAAGCAGAGGCCTGTGTTTTGCCTGCCTGGAGCCCCGAACGCCGTCAAGACCGCCATGAAGCTGATACTCCCGGACCTGGCGCATGTTGCCAAACACGCGCGAGGCTGACGCAGGTCGATTCTGTTCTGTTGATAAGATGTCTTACAAAAGCGTGGGCGGGTAGTTCCAGGAGACGATCAGGCGGAAGCTGGCGAGCCTGATGGAGTCGAACGGGGCGAGGCAGAAGGTCGTGACGGCGGGCGAGGTCAAGAGGCACATAGAGAATGGGTGGGAATACGTGGGGACGCTGCCTGACGGGACGGCCTTGGTCAAGCTGCCCGTTTGAGTTGACCCTGACAAGACCAGGGTGCACATGAGGACTTGGCATGTTGATGACTCTACCGCCGCCTCAACCAGAAAACAACGACCACCAATGCTACAATGCCCGCCGTTAGCATGGCGATTTGGACTTCATCCAGCGGGAAGTTTTCGACCTGCAAGGTGATCGTCGTTTCATCTGAATACGCGCCGTTTGTGTAAAGAATTCTCGCCCTGACGGTGTTGGTGCCGTTTGGGACGCTCCGAGAGTTCCAGTCGTGGGACCAGTTGTTGACGTAGCGTGTTGTATTCATGGCATACTCCACTCCCCATGGGTTGTATGCTGTTTCAGTCTGCAACTTCAGCGAGGCGGCGTTCACCCAGCCGCTTCCCCAGTTCAGCTGGACGGCTTGGACGGTGTCGCCGAGAGCGGTGCCGGTAAACTTGGCGGTGCCAGAGATTTTTAGATTATCAACAGGGCTCTCGATTCTAGGCGGAGGAGTACCGTAAGTGTATAAACCACCTGAAAAACCACCTGTGACCGCTTCACCAACATAAACTTTATCATCAGCTATTACAGGAAGACTAGCTGCCATACTGCGTTGCCAAATCACTGCGCCGTTGTCTGAGGACAACGCGAGAAGTTTTCTGCTTGCTGATGCTATAACAGTATTATCTGATACAACGGGCCCCATATGGCCCACGTAGTCGCCTTGGCTTTGATAACTCCATATCACAGAACCAGTCTCAAGAGATATGGAGTAAATTTCCCCATTTTCTGGAGCATAAGAGTAACTCCCGCCCCCGATAAAAAGTCTACTTCCAGCTATCGCTGGCGACGAACGTACTGGATAGTCAAGCAATGTCTTCCATATAATCTGGCCGGTATTGGCATCAAGTGCATGGACGGCCCATGTTTCGCCTTGTGATTGTCCAGAACCTATAAATACCACGCCATTGACAACCGCGGGAGTTGAATCGATGGTTCCGCCAGTCGAGTAACTCCATTTTAGATTACCATCCGCGGCATTCAAAGCGTAGAGTTTGCCATCCCATGAGCCAATGTATACTGTGTTGTCAACTACAGTAGGAGAAGCAGTATAAATCGTGTCGCCAGTTTGGAAGCTCCATATTTCATTGCCGTTTGCCGCGTCAAGCGCGTGAACCTTGCCATCAGAGGAACCTACAAATACTTTTCCACCCACAACCACAGGAGATGAGTTAACCTCATCGTCGAGCTTTCGGCTCCACACCTCATCTCCGTTTTCGATGTTTAGAGCATAAATTATTCGCCCATTTTCTACTCCGCCACCCTCTGTTCCAAAATAAACCTTTCCCCCAACAACGGCAGGCGAAGAGGTGTGGACATCTCCATCAACTTCGTGTTTCCATATCTGCACTCCATTTTCTGCATCAAGCGCGTAGAACGCGCCTGCCCAAGAGCCGAAGTACACCATGCCATCAACCACCGCTGGCGAGTTCACAACCCCGCCCCCATCAAACTCCCAAAGCAAGTTGGGCGCCATCGGCACTTTCGATGTCGTGTATCCTGTGTGCGCTTGGTCGTGCCGGTACATCGGCCAGTCTTCTCCAGACGCAACCCCAACCGATACAGCCAGCGCTACTGTCACCACCAGAAAAGTTGGGAATATTTGGAATGTTGGTTTCACTATCTCACTTCCAAAAACTTTAAGCATGCCAAAACATAAAGCTACCAGCCATAATGCCGTTTTAGCCATAAAATAACGACTACAACGACGATGAGAGCAAGGCCGGAAACCATGACCCAGTTGGGCGTTCCGGGTTCGGGCGCTGGTTTCGGTGTAGGGCCGTAGGCGTAGAGCCAGCCGTTTTCTGATCCCACATAAATCTTGCCGTAAGCGACGGCGGGGGACGAGCCGATGCTGAAATAGGTATAGAACTTTTGGATTAATCCTCCGCTTTCGGCATTTAAAACGTAAAGATAGCCATCATTAGATCCAATGAAAACTTTCCTATCCGCCACCGCTGGAGAGGAATCCACATCGCCGCCAGTTTCATAGCTCCATACCACAGAACCATTTTCGGCGTTTAAAGCGTATACTTTTTTGGTACGTATTTAGCTTTTTGACCACGCCGTGACGAGCGCCTCTGATAGTGCTTGAGCTGGATCCAATCCGCGCAGCTCCCATGTCGCCAGCATCGTCATCATTGTCTCGTGGATGCTTGTGCCCTTCT
>JBFMBF010000021.1:0-19766 GCA_040755315.1 Hadarchaeota archaeon (SeqCode)
GGGCCCGCTTGGAGAGCTGGTCCGCTGCAGTGAACTCGCCGGCGAGCTGGAAGTTACTTGAGAGCTGGTCCGCTGCAGTGAACTCGCCGGCGAGCTGGAAGTTACTTGAGAGCTGGTCCGCTGCAGTGAATGCTCCGCCTTACGTGGGGTGGGCCCGCTTGGAGAGCTGGAGTGGGGCTTTAACGACCTTTACGCAGTGGTACAGGCTGGAGACCTGGGCTGGAAAAGTGGCGGTGACTGGCCCTGCCCCGACTCTCGTCACTCCAACAAATGGAGCAAAAATTAACGACAACACCCCGCAGCTCAGCTGGGACAACACCTGGATTGCAGACAACTGGGAAATTTGGATAGACAACGATACGAACTTCAGCTCACCAATTATCGAGAACATTCCAACCAACTCGTACACCCCATCGCTATCCGACGAGAACTACTCTTGGAAGGTCCGCGGTATTAATGATGGTTTCTACTCTAACTTCTCTCAAACATGGACATTCCTCCTTGACACCGTCAAGCCCGGCATCCCGGTCAAATACTCTGTCAAAACCGACAACGGAATTGACGACCCGCCGGAAAACACCATCACGAGCGACACCACGATAGAATTTGACTGGAGTGATGTCACGGACAGCTCAAACTCCCCAACGGGGGAAAATGCTGGCGCAAGATATTACGAGGTGATTATCGACAACGGCACCTACACCATCGCTGAAAACATCTCTTGGCCTACATCAATAGTCATCATCGAAGTTCCGCAAGGCGAGTGGACATGGATAGTCCGGGCTTGGGACTGGGCAGGGAACGTGAGTGACAACCAAGCGCCGTGGGGTCTGATAATAGACACGACTGGGCCAGCGCCACCTCCTCTCTCTTACCCTGCAAACGGTGCCATCATCAACATTGAAAACCAGACTTTCTCCTGGAACGTTCCGCAGGAAAAATATGGAGTGGTCCTCTACGAAATCCAGCTGGACAATGACAACAACTTTGGGTCGCTGCCATCCTTCGGCTACTACCAAATTTCTGCCCCAACAACATCCAGACTAATCCGCATTCGTGAGGGCGGTGTCCCGAAGGACGAGAATTATTACTGGAGGGTTCGCGCTCAGGACAACTCGACCAACTGGAGCGAATGGTCTACCCCATGGACACTACTGTTGGACACCCTGCCCCCATCTGTTCCGCCAAAGTTCTGGCCAGACAACAACTATGTGTCCACAACGGCCCAACTTACATTGGAATGGACAACCGTGACCGATAACTCTCTTTCCCCAACCGGAGAAAACGCTGGAGTGGAAAACTACCAGGTATGGGTGGACAACGACAACGACTTCAGCTCGCCCGAGAACCTTTCAATAGTCACTCACCCATCAAAAGAATACACGACGACGCTCCACGACAACGTCTGGTACTGGCGCGTTAAGGCAATTGATAGGGCTGGGAACGCGAGCGATTACCAAGTCTACTGGAAGTTCACCATTGACAATAACCCGCCTTCAGCCCCGTCAGCCCTGCTCGCACCTGCAAACGACACAAAAACCAACGAAAACAAGCCGCTGTTCAGATGGAACTGGGTTTTTGACGTGACTGGTGTAACATACGAAATCTGGATAGACAACGACAACGACTTTAGCTCACCTTTCCGGGACAACAGGCTGGATAACGTCTGGAACTCCGCGGACAACTACTCCAACGGCCTCACCGACGAGAACTACTCTTGGAAGGTCAGAGTGTGGGACGGGACTGGAAAGGTTGGCGCTTTCTCCCAGACATACACCCTCCTCGTTGATACCATGCCACCAACTTCTCCGACCTCTTCTCCACAGGATGGACTGATGACCGCTGACAACAAGCCCACGATTTCATGGAGCGCCTCTACCGACAATTCCTACTCTCCAACCGGAGAAAACGCGGGAATCTGGCGCTACCAGATCTGGCTCGACAACGACAACGACTTCAGCTCCATAGATTACACTGGGTTCAGCTACGATGATTCTGATTTCGACTCCTTTGACGGCGGCACCGGTTACCCAGGCGCTGGGTTCAAGGAAGAGAACTACTCTTACAAGGTGGCCGCCTGGGACTGGGCGGGCAACCGCGGAGACAACAGCCCGACATGGACATTGGTAGTAGACAAAACCAGGCCATACGCACCGCCGCTCTTGAGTCCAGAAAACAGAGCCACCATAAATCACAACTTTTCTGGAGTGACACACGACTGGGCAGATGTGGACGACGCATCGGGGATAGACCACTATCAAATTCAAGTGGACAACGACGAGGACTTCTCATCCCCACAGGACCCAATTCACGATGGATTATTTTCCCCACCACCAAACAACCTCACGCAGTCCTACGTCAGCGTGGAGTACTTTGATGGCTCAAATTCCTATGATGACAAGTACTACTGGCGCGTGAGGGCCTACGACAGAGCCGAACCAGCCATGCCGGGGGCTTGGTCAGATGTCTGGGAGCTGATTATCGACACCGTGAAGCCGTTCAAATCGACTCTGCTCCAGCCGGAAAACAACCGCATAACCACAGACAACACCCCGTACTTCACCTGGGAGAACGTCACAGACAACGCCGCGAAGACCTCGGACGTGAGCGGCTTCAGCTATTTCATCCTGCAGATAGACAACACGCCCGCCTTCACCTCGCCGCGGGTATTCACCAACATCCTGGAGAACTGGTTCACCCTCCCGACTGACAATTACCTGCAGGTTGGAAACTGGTACTGGAGGGTCAGGGCAGTGGACCGCGCCGGCAACCAGGCTGACTGGGCCGAGAACTTCAGGCTGAAAGTCAACGACCTCACGCTGTCTGTTGCGCTCTCGGACAACGACGTGAACCCCTCGCAAAGCATCACCATATCTGGCAGGGCCTACTGGCAGCCTGACAACGCATCCGTCACAAACAGGACAGTGTTTATCTATGTCGACGACAACCTGATAGACAACGTCATGACAAACGAGAACGGAAACTACACTTACAACTACTCCACCGCAATCCTCGGCCTCCACACTGCCAAGGTGATAATCACTGACAACGACAACACCACCGAGGAGAATTCCATCGCCTTCAAGGTCGAGACCCTGACGGTCTCCCTCAACCTCGGCGACTATGTGGCCAAACAGGGGCAGAGCTTTACGGCGTCCGGCACCGTCATGAGGCTGCCAGACGGAGTTCCGGAGCAGAACGGCACCGTCCAAATTTACATAGACGACAACTGGCAGGTGACCGTAAACACTAACGAGAACGGTTATTACACCACCAACCTGAATGCCCCATCTGCGCTTGGTCCACACACTGTGAAAGTGCAGGTGTCCAACCCGAACGGCATCACCCAGGAAAACACGAAGAACTTCACCGTGAAAACGATCAGAATAAGCGTTAGCCTGTCAAAGGCCCAATCCAACCCGCTTGAGCAAATTACCATCTCCGGAATAGCAAAGCTGGACGACGGGAGCACCCTGACGCCAATCGACGGAGAGAATGTCATAATCTGGAAAGAGTGGATGGGCGCGGTAGACAAGCAGACTCCAACAATGGCGGACGGCTCTTACTCCACGGTCATCACCGCCCCGGGTGACATCGGAACATACATTTACAAGGTCAAAATCACAGACTACCCGGACGACATTTACGGGGAGAACTCGACTACCCTGCAAGTCAAGAGGGCGGACATAACCGCCACCTACGCAGACAACATAGTTAACCCCAACCAAAGCAACACCGTTTCAGGCACGGCCACTCTCGTTGGAGAAAGCGAAAACACTCCGATAGAAAACACTGTTGTAACCTTCATCTTGGAGAACAGCACCGGCCAAACTGTTGCAAGCGCGGCAGGAAGCACCAACGCCAGCGGCAACTACTCCATAGCGTTCGCGTCCCCGCTGAAGCTTGACACATACACGGGGACTGTGAGCATATCATACAGCGGCTTCTCCGGCGCCCGCCAAGCCACCCTCTATGTAAAAACCGTCTGGATATCTCTGGGCTTCACGGACAACATAGTGAAGCTCACCGAGGATTTCACGATATACGGAACGGCTACACTTATGCCGGACAGCACCCCCGTGCAGAGCCGCACAGTCAGCCTCAGGAAGGACAACAGCACCCTGCTTGACCCATCGCCGGTCACGGACGAGAACGGTTACTACTCGTACCTCTACACATTGGACGCTACAAAGCCGGAGAATCACAGCATGGTGGCAAACATCACAGATGTCAATGGGATCACCGGCGAAAACGTCCAATTCTTCGATCAGAGGGAAATTGCGTTCACATGGTTCGGGGTCTACGACAGCCACTACCAGTTCGACAGCGTCGTGAACCCTGGCGAAAACTTCTTCCCGAGCGTCAGGATAATTGAAAACAACGGGGCCCAGCTTATCCCGGTCACCGCCACAAAGGCAGAGGACCCGTTCAGGATGCAGATAGGGGTAGGCAACACCTACACCCTCTCGCATGTGTCTAATGGCTACTGGAAGATTGTCACCACCACCCCATACACGGCGGCGGGCACCACGGGCACCTACTCCTTCCCGGCCGCAGATGTCCAAGTGACTGGTACCAGCGTCAACGGAATACAGGGGACATCGGCTGACGACACAATAGTATACAATGTCAAGACGCTTAGGCTCACGGTCACCGCCAGCGACTACATCGTCAGCCCAAGCCAGACTGGCGTCTCGGTGTTGGGGACTTTGACAATCCTGCCGGACGAGAACGCGGACAACGGCCAGACCGTGAAAGTGGAATTTAATGGCGAAAACACGTTCCTGACGACAAACGCCTCCGGGAACTACTCAACCCCTGTGACCATCCCGATCACAATAGGCTCCTACGAGGTCAGGGCTAGCGTCACCGACTCCCTGGGACTTGAACAGGAAAACACCACGACAATCCAAGTGAAGAACATCACACTGTCGCTGCTGGGTTCGACGCCAGTAGCCGAGGAGGGGGTGCCGTTCACCCTCTATGGCCAAGCCAAGCGCTGGCCCGAGGGTTCCAATGTGCAAAACACCGACGTGAAGGTCTACATTAACGACAACCTCGTGACCACCACCCAGACAGATTTCGGAGGCAACTGGTCTTACATCCACACCTTCACGACTCGCGGGATTGTCAATGTAAAAGTTAGCCTGACCGACTCGGACAACATAAGCGTCGAAAACACGATGCAGCTCACCGTCGGCCGTCCAATCCACATTTATGGTGTTATGAAGAGCCTGGACGGGCTGCCGATAAACGCCACAATGAAGTTCTACGAGCCAGGCACTACTGAGAACCTGTTCGACATCAAGACGGACGCTTCTGGCAACTACGACAAGTGGGTGTTCGCAGGATACTTCGACTTTGAGGTGATACTTGAGAACTACGGCTTCACGATAAAGTTCGAGAACCTGAACCTTGACGACCCGAAGAACTACCCGGACGGCGAAAACGTCATCGAGAACATCGTGGAAATTGACGTTCCTCCGACTGCCTTCATGTCGGTGCCGAACACCAGGACGGTCTTCAAGTCTGTCGCGGTTGATCCACACCAGCTGTTCACAGACAACCATGAAAACCGTAAGGTGACCTTCAACTTCTCGTCCTACATCACCCAAGTCGGGGATATCTGGTACCTGCGCCTGTACAGAACAAAGCAATACACTTACGAAACAAGGCAGGTCAACGGCTGGGAAACCCTTTCCTCAAGCCTTGACATCACCCAATACACGTTAACGGCGTGGGACAACATGGCCGGGGCGATGCCAGTCGGATTTGTTATCGCGGAGTTCGACCCGCTCGCGGAAACCATAACTGCACTTGAAAACACCGTCGGGCAGCTGCAGTCGGCGTCGGAGTCCTTGAACCAGTCCGCGCAGGCGGCAGCGGCATCTGTGGAGAACCTCCAAGCCGTCTCCGAGAACTTGAAACAAACGGTGTCAACTCTGGCCACTCAGGAAAACGTGCAGGCGCTCCAGAGCTTGGTGGACAACATGCGCCAGCAAGTGGACAACCTGGCCACCCAAGCCAGCATGGAGAACTTGGCAACAAATGAGAACGTGCAATCGCTCCAGCAGCAGCTCAGCTACATCAGCGACAACATCTTGGAGCTGTACGTAAGGACAGAAAACACATCACTCCTGGACAACCTGTGGACAAGCTTTGGGAGCATGTCCCAGACTGTGGACAACCTTGCCAAGCAGGAGAATGTCGAGAACCTGCAGAAAATGCTTTTATATGCCTTCCAGCTGCTCGACAACGTCGCCCCAAGGGAGTTCTTCACAGTAGACCCGCAAAACATTTCCCTCTCGCTCCGTCAGGGAGAAAGCATCACAATAGACATGAACGTGAACAACGGGGCCTTCGTCGATCTCACCTTCACACCATCGGCAAGCGGGGATGCTGCAAACTTCCTGAGCTTCAACCCGACATCTCTGTTTGTTGCGTCCTTAACCAGCGGCAAAATAAAAGTTTCAGCGGTAATCCCGGGTTCAGCTGAAGTCAAAACATACTCCGGATGGGTGACAATAAGAGACACCACAACTGGGAGAGAAAAGGTCATCCCGACGACAATCCAGGTCCTCTCAAAGGAAAAAGGCATGTTTGACATGACGGTGGTGCCCCGGACCAGCACTTTGATGCCGGGCGGCAAGCTGATTGTCGACGTGCTGTTCAAGAACCTAGGAACGACAGATTCCGATGTAACTGGAGTCTACGTTTCCATGCTCGGGCCTGGCGGAGAGAATTTCACAGTGTATGAAAACTCCTCATTCATGGTGGCTGCAGGCGAAGTAATAACCAAAACATACGAGTTCGAAATTCCGGAAAACGCAAGCCAGGGCAGCTATCTCGTGAGGGTGGACGGCGTTTACCCGCGCGATGGAGCAGAGATAAAGCTCTCCTCTGCAGACACCGTGGAGATACGGAGGCCGCCAGAAGAACTCAGGGTAGCCGGAATCCCGTTATGGCTGCTGATTGCAATGATAATCGGGTTAACCGTCGCCGGAATATCTGGCCACTTCGCGCGCAAACAAATGAAGAAGAGGAGCATGAAGAAGAAACGCTTCGAGGCGACCATCTTCGCGGACGAGCTGCCGAAACCCGGCCCGAACACCATAAAGTTCGGACGCCTGGCCGAGGGCAAGGCGGACGCCTTCCTGGGTCTCAACGACGTCAAGATGCACATGATGACCGCCGGCTCCACGGGAGGCGGGAAGACCATATCATCAATGGTCATCGCTGAAGAGGCGCTGATACAGGGCAAAAACGTGATAGTCTTCGACCCGACAGCCCAGTGGACAGGCTTCCTGAGGAAATGTACCGAACCGAAGATGATGTCCCACTACGCGAAGTTCGGACTCACCGATGCCGACGCCAGGAGCTTCCCGGGCGTCGTGAAGCTCATCAAGGACCCGAGGCAGAAGATTGACATGAAGGAACTGCTGAGCGAGGCCACCCGCGGAAAGATCACAGTCTTCGTGATCGAGAGGCTCAAGCCCAGCGACATGGACATCTTCGTCACGAACACCGTCCAGTCCATCTTTGCCTCGCAACCCATGGAATACCCAGATCTCAAGACGCTGATAATCTACGACGAGGTCCACAGGCTGCTGCCCAAGTTCGGCGGCTCCGGGGCGGGGCAAATACAGCTTGAGCGCTCAGTCAGGGAGTTCCGTAAGTGGGGTATTGGTGTCATGCTGGTCTCGCAGACCATCGCTGACTTCGGGGAGACAATCAAGACCAACACCCGTACGCAGATCCAGTTCTGGACCCGTGAAGAGGCCGAGCTAGAAAGAATCAAGATGAAGTACGGTGAGGAGCACGTCAGGTCCGTCTCGAAGGCCCCGATAGGATTCGGCATGGTCGTCAACCCAGACTACAACCGCGGCAGGCCTTACTACGTGAACTTCAGGCCCATCCTGCACTCGCCGTTCAGGCTCACGCCGGACGAGCTCGAGAAGTACTACGCTGCCGACGACAGGATAGAGGACATCAAGTTCAAGCTCAAAAAGCTGGAGGAGAAGGGCGTGGACGTGTTCGACCTCCGCATAGAGCTCGGGCTGGCCCAGCGCAAGCTCGAGGAAGCTTCATTCGACATGGTCAACGCATACCTGGACTCGCTGGAGCCGAGGGTCGACGACGTCTGCGCAAGGCACAAGCTCAAGGGTCTCAAGAGGGAGATAGAGCTGGTCCCAGAGGACGAAATCAAGAGGGCGCAGACGGCCGCGCTCAGGGAGAGGGAGAGGCAGCTCGCCGCGGTACAGAAGACACCCGAGATAGTCGAGGCCTACCGCGACCTGCTCGGCCCGAAGAAGGAGGTCACCCACGGAGAAGTTGTGAAGCCTCTCAAGGAAGGCGCCAAGGAAGAGGTAAAAACAGAGGCGCCCGCCGGGGAATCATTCCACCCCGACTCGGAAGAGGGGAAAGCAGCTGCCAAGGCGGCGGAAGAAAAGGCCAAGGCAGAGGCGAAAAGTGCAAAGAAGAAGACAAAGACGGACGGCGGCACTCAAATTAGGAGCAGAGTGTTGAGTCAAGTAAAAGCAGGCCGTGCTTCAGGCAAACCTCTCCGAGCTGCCGACAAGAGAAAGACTGCCACAGACGGCGGCAAATACTTGACCCATGAAGTCGCGGGGCAGGCAAAAGCAAGCCCGGCGCCCAGCAAATCTTTGGCGGAAACTATCAAGAAGTCACTCTCTGAGATGGGATACACTTACCACGACTCCGAAATGGCGTCTGCTACTGAAAGAAAGAAGGGGAAGACAAAGACGGACGGCGGCAAATTCATGCCTGGCTTGGTTTCAAAGCAGGGAAAGACAAGCGCGGCCAATGGAAAATCTTTGGCTGAAATGATCAAGCGGTCCCTCTCTGAGATGGGATATACATACAACGACTCCGAAATGGCCTCTGCACCGGAAAGGAAAAAGGCAAATAAGCTCCAAAAAAGTGTAAAGGGGAGGAAACATGCCAAAAGCAGGGGGAGATGAAGAATCCGTAAAGGCCGCCTTGAAGCCGGTCACCACAAAGCTTGAGCAGATGGAGGCCCAGGTGGCCGCCCTGTCAAGCCTCAGGGAGACCTACGACACCAGGTTCACCATGCTCAGCGAGAAAATCGGAGAGGTCAGGTCCATGATCCTCACGCAGGCCAAGGAGGGCGCCGATGCAAAGGCCAAGGCGGAGAAGGCGCTGATGGCCCTCGAGGGGGTGAAGCCTGAGGAGTTCAGGTCCGCCATTATCAAGAGGGACGCAGACGTCGAGGCCCTCAAGGTGAAGCTTTCCTCCACTGACGACATGATCAAGAACCTCATGGCCGAGATGAGGGACTTCAGGAACGCCCTCGCACAGTTCAAGGGGCTAGAGGCCGTTATCGGGATGTCCGACGAGGCGAGGAAGAACATCATCAGAATCCAGCAGCTCAAGGACCAGGTTGAAGTGATGTCTGACAAAGTCATGGCGGCTTTCATGGAGTTCCAGCGCAGGTTCAAGGACGTGACTGACCTTGGGCTGAAGGTCTCTACCCTTGAGGAGACTGTAAAACCATTGGGAAAGTCAGTAAACCAGATTGATGTGCTGGTGAAGCAGGCGGTCACGAAAGCCGAGATGGCAAAGCTCACGGGGGACATCGAGAGCCTGAAGAGAGTGGCCGAGGAGATAAAAACATACCACCAGCAGCTCACAGAAAGCGGCGAAGCCACACAGAAGCTGAAGGTGGAACTTGGTAAAACCTTGAAGCAGGCGGAGATAAGGAACAAGAAAGAGCTGGCCAAGATAAACGCGCAAATCAAGGTTCTGGAGAAGATAACCTCCAAGCTGCTCAAGTTGATTCTTTCACCCGGGTGAAGTTTAAATACTACTACTAACTACTACTAACTGGTCAGGATGAAGCTTCATTGCAAGAAGTGTGGGTACAACTGGGAGTACCGAGGCAAGTCAAAATTTTACGCTACATGCCCGAGATGTCTTCGCAAAGTCAAGGTGGCGGAGCCCCCGCAAAGGAGAAAGTGAGAGCATGGTGAAGAAGAGAAGCGGACTTATCATAGGGGTCTTTTCAGCAAAGGGGGGGGTGGGCAAGACCACCACCGTCGCCAACATAGGAGCGGCCCTGGCCCAGAAGCTCAAGGACAAGGTCCTCCTCGCAGAGACCAACATGACGGCTTCAAATCTGGGCCTTCACCTTGGAATACTTGACCCGCCAATAGTCGTGCAAGATGTGGTGTACGGTCGGGTCAAGGTATCGGACGCCATCATAAAGACTGAATACGGGATACATGTCCTGCCGGGCTCTGTGGCCTTCACCGAGGAAGTCGGGTCGATAGACCTGAGTGCGATAATCTCTGAACTCAAGAAGAAGTACCAAGTGATAATCTTGGACACCGCCCCTGGCTTTGCCCCCGAGGTCTACGCCGGAATGAAGGTCTGCGACGAGATACTCGTGTGCTGCCAGCCGCAGGTCCCTGCCATAGCTGGGACGCTGCAGACTTTCAGGGCTGCCGACAAGCTGAAGATACCCACGTTCGGGGTCGTGCTTACGAGGATCACAAAGAAAAGGTACGAGATCTCGCTGTCTGACATCAGAAGGACTCTGGGGTGGCCCACCCTGGTCGAGGTGCCTGAAGACGACATGGTGCCCGAAAGCATAACCAGAGGGATGCCGGTGGTGCTCTACGCGCCCAACGCTCCAGCCGCAGTAGAATACAGGAAGCTGGCCCAGATGATCCTTTCACACATCAAGGGGCGCAAGCGAGTGAAGCCGACCCGCAGGAAAACCGTGAAGAGGCGAGCGAAGCCTGTAAAAGCAAAGAGGAGAAGGAGGTAAAACATGGCGCTTGTGCACCTGCCGCCGATGGCCAGGTTCTTCATGCCGATGCCAGAGGATCGCATCAAGAAGAAGGCAAAGTATAATCTTGGGGAAAAGTACCTGGTGGTGGAGAGCTCGCCGAAGTTATCCGTTGAAATATTCAAGGAAATTACAACCCACGGCGTGCCGGGCATCTGGTTGACAAGCCACGACCCGAAAAGCGTGGAGCTTGGGTTTGGCCTTAGCAAGACTGCGATCCTTTCCCTCACCGATAAAAAACTGCCTGGAGAGGCCACCCTGCCGCCCGACAGGCTGGACAGGGCTGTGGACATAGTGGCTAACTACCTCAGCAGGACCGGGCTGGCCGTGGCGCTGATAGACAACTTCTCAGACCTAGCGCGGGTGAATGGAATCTCCAAGGTCCTTGACTTCATAAAAAAGATGGAAGACACCTGCGCAAAGAACGACTACGCTCTGATAGTGGTGCTTGACCCCGCTGCATTTGCGGAAGCCCAGGTCAATGTTCTCATTGAAGGATTCAGGGACTGGCGGATTTTCAAACAGGTGTAACGGGCCGTTTCGCGACTTCGATGTGCCCGAGTTCTTTGCCTGTTTCCAGCAGGGCCCAGGCCCATATCAGGCACTCGAAGCTCTTCACAATGTCGTTTTTCTCGAAGAAATGCCGCGAGTCCTTTCCGTACGCCCTTATGTTGGTCAACAGCTTATCGCCTCGCGCGTCCGCTGGCTTTGCCCCAGGAAGCGCGGAATCTAACTTTGCCGTCCACTTTTTTATCTCACCTTTGAGTTCATCTTCCAATTTCATCGAGCGCCTCCTTCGGTGCCCCAGCGAATGCTTTGAGGGCTTCTGCCTCCATGAAGTGGAGTCTGCCCGGGACAATTAGGACATAGGGTGGGGGGCCAAAATCTCGTCCGACTAGGTTCCCCGCGAGGTCGGCGGCCACCAGGCAGTCGTCCTCTCCAGCCCTGGCCACCACGACCACCAGCCGTCTCTCCGTGAAGGTTTTTTCATTTTTCACCTTCTCAAGATTCAACATGACTTTGATGGCCTCCCCCGCGGTCATCGCTCGGCCCTCCTCGGCGCGGATGTCCAGCAGCAGCAGCGTGTGGAGCCCACGGGCAAGGTTTTCCACAAGGATTTCGTATGGCCTCGCGGAAGGGTTGTCCTGGAACGGCACAGTCGCGGATGGGCCGAACTTGTAGCTCTGGAGGCCAGCCAGCCCCGGGGCGGCGGATGCTATCGATGCCGCGTGAATCACCTTTGTACCGATGCCGGCCTTAGCGGCGCGGAGGCGGAGGTCCACGTGTGTTGTGGCCACCATCGGCTCCCCCGGCACGAGAAACACCAATTTCCCACGCCTTGCAGCGTCTAAAATTTCATCCGGATTTTCTTCGACCACCTTCCTGCTCACCACCTTTATCGACCTTCCGACCTCCCGCTCCAGCGCGGCTGCATCAATCCCCGGAATCAAGCTTGTGTAGAGCTCGGCGTAGACTGCATCCGCTTCCCGCGCCTCCCGCAGCCCTTGAAGGGGAATCCCGCCGACGCCCAGACCTATTCCGACAAAGACCAACATCATTGCTTCTTATAAATCGTCACATAAGGGGTTAATGGGCCCGGGCCCGTGAATGGGTTAAAACCCCATCGGGAAGCTCAGTCTGGTTAGAGCGGCCGGCTCTTAACAGCCCAGCTGGGAGCCAAACCGGCAGATCGAGGGTTCGAATCCCTCCGGGCCCGCCACTTGTAAAAAATAATAAACGCAGTTACGCCCGCGGCTCCTTTGACTTTGGCCTGAGTCCGCTGTAGCCGCACTTCCTGCATCTAGTCGCCCTTATCGGGTTTTTAACGTTGCATCTCATGCATACCTTTACGTTAAACAGGCGCTTTTCAGCAACTTCAAATTTCGCCATCTTCTCATTTCCTCCTGCGGATTTCTGCAAATACATCTGGCAGCTTGGCAATTAAATCCGACGCCAGGAACTCGTAGCCCTTCTCCTTGAGGCAGAGGTCACCTGCCCTGCCGTTGATCCAAGCGCCGGCTGCGGCTGCCTTGAAAGGATTGGCCCCTTGGGACAGGAATGCCCCGACGATTCCCGCCAGCACGTCACCAGTACCGCCAACTGTCATCCCAGGGTTGCCCGTGGAGTTCAGCTTCGCCTCCCCGGACGCCGACGCTATTATGTCTATTTGTCCCTTCAACAGAATAACGCAACCGAGCTCCCGCGCAGCAGATTTTGCTGCCTTGATGCGATTCTGAAGGTCGGACGACAATTTTGAGCCTGTCAATGTTTTGAACTCTCCAGGGTGAGGGGTCAGCACCCACGGCATCCCTTCCGTAAGCCCGCGCCCAGCTGCCAGGGCCGTCAGCCCATCGGCGTCGAAAAGTGCCGGAAGTTTGGGGTGTTTTTTCTTCATTGCCGCTGCCATGCCCAACACGGCTTTTCGGGTCTTCTCAAGGACGCCAAGTCCAGGCCCGACCACGACCGCCGTCGACCGCTCAAGCTCCTTCACCAGCCCTGAGACCTCCCGCGGGCCCAAGTCCCCACACGGAAGCTTAATCGTTATCAAGTCGGGGGAAATGGAGTTGATGGCCCAAGCGACTTTCTCGGGCGCTGCAATCGTCGCGAGGTCGACGCCTGACCTGAGGGCCGCCAGCCCCACCAGAGTCGGCGCCCCAACATAGCGGGAGCTCCCTCCGACCACCAGAAGTCTACCGTGGTCGCCCTTGTGAGAATCCAGCCTCCGCTTGGGCAGCACCTCGAAAGCATCCCGCCTGCCCACATAACTTGCAGCCATGCTACTCCAGATGGAATAATCCCGGGATGTTTATTTAGACTATGCTGTGCGCCCTACAGGTGACCACTATAAACTTAAAACTGCCCCGCGCAGTATGCTGTAAGGGATGAAATGCCAAAACCAAGCTGGGTCAAGCACGGGCCCCGGGTGATAAATCCTGTCCCTGGCCCGATGGCGAAAAAGCTCGTGACGAGGGACGAACGAGTGATGTCACCCTCGTACACCAGGTCTGAGCCGATAGTGGCGACTGAGGGTTGGGGCGCCTATGTCAGGGATGTGGACGGCAACGTCTTCCTCGACCTCTCTTCCGGAATGTTCGTCCTCAACTACGGCTATTCCCATCCCCGTCTGGTCAATGCTGTCAAACAGCAGGCCACTAAACTCACCCACTTCGCTGGAACGGACTTTTACTACGAGGCCCAGGTCAAGCTCGCCGAGATGCTGGTGGATCTGGCGCCAGGGAAGTTTCCAAAGAGGGTCTACTTCGGGAATTCCGGCGCCGAGGCGGTTGAGGCCGCCTTCAAGTGCGCCCGGTGGCACAGCCGACGCCCGAGGATGATATCTTTCACGGGGGCGTTCCACGGAAGGACATTCGGGGCTATGAGCCTTTCAGCTACAAATGTACTCCACCACAGATACTTCTTCCCGCTCGTCCCAGGGGTGAGCTTCATGCCGTACCCATACTGCTACCGCTGCCCGTTCAGCCAGGAGCACCCGGGCTGCGACTTTCTCTGCATAGAGTTCATACGAGACTACATCAAAAAAGTCATCCCGCCTGAAGAGGTCGCCGCGGTTATAACTGAGCCAATCCAGGGAAGCTCAGGGTACATCGTCCCGCCTCCCGAATTTTATCCCATGCTGAAGGAGCTGGCCGACGAGCACGGGTGGCTCCTGATAGCCGACGAGGTTCAGACAGGGCTTGGGCGCACGGGGAGGAACTTCGCTATGGAACACTGGGGAGTGGTCCCGGACATGATCTGCGTTGCGAAGGCTCTCTCTGGAGGCATGGCCCCGATAGGAGCAATGATATCCAACACCAAAGTCATGGACTGGGAACCAGGCGCCCACGCTTCAACATTCGGAGGCAACCTTGTGGCCTGCGCGGCAGCCATCGAGGGGCTGAAGATCCTTAAGGAACAGAACTTGGTGAAGCGCGCTGAGAAACTCGGTAGCTTTGCTCTGAAGAGGCTGAACGAGATTGCCGAAGGGTCGAGTATAATAGGTGATGTACGCGGCAAGGGGCTCCTTCTGGCCATAGAGCTCGTGAAGGACAAAAGGACAAGGGAGACTGCGGTGGAGACTCGGGAGAAGCTCATCCGTGATACGCTCGACCGCGGCCTGATAATATTCAGGGGGGGGCGCTCTGTGATCAGGATTGCGCCGCCGCTAGTCTCGACTAGGCTTGAGCTTCAGCTTGGGTTGGACATCCTTGAAAAGTCTCTCAAAGAAATTGAGCGAAAGCTATGATTCTGCAGGAAAATAAAAATGGTTTATCTTCGAAGAATCACTTTTCTTTTTTCTGGATTACCTTTACGGTGTCGCCCCTGACGGTGACTGGGATGGGAACAGTGGCCTCGAAAAGCTCGACGGTTATTTCTTCCTTCCCTTCGTCAATCCTTATTATCCTCGCCCTCTCCCCCCTGAACGGCCCTGACGTGACCTCGACAATATCTCCGACTCCCATCCCCTCCACGGAAGGCTTGGGAAGTAGGAACTGCTCAAGCTGGGTTATCGGGACCTCGCCGGAGACCATCCCCTTCGCGTGCTTCACGCCGGTCCTGACCCTCTCTATGCTGGACTTGCCGCCCAATGTCTCCACAAAGACATAACCCTTAATACCGAGCGGCACAAGTATCGAGATTATCGGAAGGTTGAAGTTTTTTGTCCTAGCCGTAATCATGTCCGCCGTGCTCTTCTCCTGTCCGACCGTCGCGCGGACGGCGAACACCTTGGGCTTCTGCACCTCTTCCGGCTTTTCTATCTCTTCTGGCACGCTATCACCTCAGACCGTCACACCAAGGTAAAACGCCACAAGCATCACTGCAAAACCGAGGAACCCGATGAGAAGAATCCCTAGCCCGGTTATCTTTGCCACTTTGAAGTACTCGTCCTCGCCTGGTTTTCTTGCTATCCTGAACATCCGTTTGCAGTTCTGTAAAAACTCCTTCATCAGACCAGATCCAATCCCAGGTCAACCTGCTCTTTTTTGGGAACTGGCGGCCCCACGTATGGCGAGTGCACTCCGGCGAGGACGACCAGAACCTTCACAGACCTTTTCATATCGTTTGAAAGTTGTGCCCCTGGAATAATGTTCGCGGCTGGGTCGAGCGCCTCGGAAACCTTTGCCACGATTTTGTTGTATTCTGCCGTGCTCACATCCGCGCTTATGACATTCACGATTGCTCCTTTCGCCCCAGTGATGTCCACATCCAGAAGCGGGCTGTTCAAGGCGTTGACTGCAGCCTCCTCCGCCCTGTTGTCGGAGTCCGACTCGCCTATCCCTATGGCCGCAATTCCGCTGTTCTGGAGAACCGCACGCATATCGGCAAAGTCCAAGTTGACAAGGCCAGGTACAGTTATCAATTCAGTCACTCCTTTTATGCCGTCGTTGAGAACCTTGTCAGCAAGTTCGAACGCCTCGCTGAGGGTGAGCTTAGGAGCCAGCTTCAGTATTTTGTCGTTTGGGACAACTATGACGCTGTCGGCCGCGGCAAGCAGCTTTTCCAGTCCCATGTCCGCGTTTTTCCTTCTCCTGCTTCCCTCAACCGTGAACGGCATTGTTACCACACCGACCGTCAGGGCCCCCATCCTCTTGGATATTTCGGCCACGACGGGAGCGCTGCCCGTGCCCGTCCCTCCCCCAAGCCCGCAGGTTACGAAAACCATGTCTGCCCCATAGATGTGATCCTTGATGGAAGGCTCGTCCGCCCTAGCCGCGGCCTCTCCCTTTTCTGGGTCGTTGCCCGCGCCGAGCCCTCCCGTTATGTCCCGACCAATCAGTACTTTTCTGTCAGCTGTTGTGTAAAGGAGGTCCTGAGCATCCGTGTTGACAGCTATCGTCTCCGCCCCCTTGATGCCCTCTGTGACTATTCTGGAGACGGTGTTGCAGCCAGCGCCTCCGCAGCCCACCACCATTATGTTGGCCTTTGCCTGGTTGAGTATCTGCTCGAGCTCCTCGGCTGATGTCCCCTTTGGCGGCGCCGCGGCCTTCTTGGCTACTGGGGCTATGCCAGGTTTCAATGCAAACCCTGTCTCAGGGCGAAAACCGGCTGACTGAACCTTCATGAGCTTCGCCTTTTCTTTACCAAGCCTCAATTTAAGTCTTTTTTATCCAGACCTATCAGCCTGGGATGACGTTCCCGGTCCTCTCGAGCTTTATTTTCAGCTTTTCAGCGGCGGCCTGACAGACAGACCTCTGCTCGGCGCTCATTCCTTTCCAGTCGGCGAGCAAAATCTCGGCGCCTCCGCTGGTTCTCCGGACGGCCTCTTCCAAGAGCTCTTCGGTGAAGCTGATGTATTTGGGGATGATGTGTCCAACGCCGACGTTTGTCTTCAAGGATACCTCAGTGTGACGCGGAGCATAGTGTGGCCCGCCGACACCCACGGCACCCGGAACCCCTCTTGTTTCTCTGGCGGCTGCCATTATTGACCGAGCGACTGCTTCGCCAGCCTTCTCGTCCTGCCACTGCCCCAGTTTGCTGCCAATCTCAACGAATGTGACTGGGACTTCCAGATTGGTTGGTCCATGGTGAGTGGCTTCGAGAGAAACGTCATGCACGAGCCCAAGTTCGTCCCGCGCCAAGAGCAGGGCGTTCAGGGCAGATTTAACAGTCGATGGAGAGGAAAAAGCCAATTCACGCTTCTCTAGCTCTCCTGGCGCATGCACAGTGAGAGACGGCCTGCCCGCCTCGCTCGCGTGCCTCGACGCGACAATCACTTCGGCGACATCAAACGGCAGAGCGGAAATTTGAGCCACTCCGCCACTCACCTTTAACATTGCAACACTTTCTTTTTCACCGATGTAGGCGTTTGGTTTTTCAGAATATTTCTCAAAATCATATAGGTCAAGAAGACGTTCCGATATATTCCGCGCAGCGGGATCTTGTGACGATGCCAAGATGAGTTTCATCTGAAATAAGTGCCCGCGCAACCAAAAATAGGTGGTGGGCCCGGAGGGTCCCGAGTTAAAATGGGTATGGGTCCACCTAGAAAACACGGCTATTTCACTTGAGAATTTTTAGCATCTTGTCTACTGTTATTATTTTGATGCCTTTGAAGCTCTTCAGAGAAGTGAGATGTTTATCCCCCGAAACAATGTAATCTGCGTGGGCACTGTACGCAGTATTCACAATAACATCGTCTTTTGGGTCCTCTTTTACTACCCTAAACTTGCTCATGACTTCCACCAGAATCATTCTTTTGCCAAGATACCTGAGGAACTCGCTCACATCAGTGCCGCTAACATATCGCCTAATCCTGTCTCTAGCCAAAACTGAAATCATCTCATCCAACAAAGGCTTGGAACTGACCAGCTTGGCATCGACCCCGTCTATTCTTAAAACAAGCTGTCGCGGTTTGCCTCCGCTTATCAAAGCTGAAATGAGAACATTGGTGTCCGCAACTATCTTGATCATTTATCTGCCTTTGTTTCTGTAGTCGTGGACTAGTTTGAATATCTCTTTTTCTGTAATCCCACCGTATCGCTTCACACGTTCATCAACGCGTTTAAAAACCGCCTCAAGCTTTCGCCTTTCTTGTTCAAGGTCGATTTTTCTCATTATCACCGCATCCCCACGCCCAGCGACCAACATCTTCGTTTTCGGTTTCAAGCCAAGCTTTGTCCTCAACTTCCTGGGTATAACTATCTGTCCCCTCTCGCCAACTACGCTAATTTCTTCTTTCAATATGCCCACCAATATGAAATTCATACTTTTAAGTATTTATAACTGAGGGTTACCTCAAAAGGCAAGTTTGGTTAGGCACATTTTATCCTCAATTCTCAAATGGTGGGCCCGGAGGGATTCGAACCCTCGATCCCCACCATGTCAAGGTGGTGTTTGTTAGGGAAAAAGCGGTCTTTTTCCCTCATAACCGCTAGACCACGGGCCCACAACTTACATGGGATATCGTGCCTATTTTGTTTTGTGGTGAAGGGTGAAAACGAGACTGAACCCTATTCAATCTCTAAAGAATAACTTTTTAGCAGCTACACCAAACTGAAGATGATTCCGATGACGCTTGGCCAGCTACTGATTTATCTGGGCGGAGTCATTGCGATTGTGATGGTATGGCGCGGGCTGTGGGGGCTCATGGACATCTACCTTTTCCCCAACAATCGCAAGCGTAGCTACTGGGCTTCATTTCTCATTGGGTTTATCTTGATCAGCATATTCTTGTTCCTGTTGCCGCGCTTCCCGTAATCACTGGAGAGTGAAAATTGTGGCAGACGTGGATTTGAAAAAAGTCGTGACGTGTTTTCTTGAACACGGTGGGAAGATACTCATTCTCAAGCGGGGCGAGAAGGTCAAGACCTACCGGGGGAAGTGGGGCGCCGTCGCTGGATACATGGAGAAAGGTGAAAGCCCGGACGACACCGCGCGCAAGGAAATCGCGGAAGAAGTTGGCGTGAAGGACGCGAAGCTCATCGCGCGGGGGGAGCCATACGAGTTCTACGACCTCGATCTGGGCGTGGTTTGGGCAGTTCATCCCTACAAGTTTGCTGTGGAGTCGGACCAAGTGCACCTGGACTGGGAGCACGTTGAAAGCAAGTGGATACTCCCGGAAGAACTGAAGCTTTACGACACCGTCCCGATGCTGCGAGAAAGCTGGAAGAAGGTTTCTCGTCCATGAAACTTTTGTGGTGGACCGGGCGGGATTTGAACCCGCGACCTCCCGCATGCCAAGCGGGCATTCAATCTGGTGAGTTTTCTCTCATTGCCAGGCTGAACTACCGGCCCACCAACTACATTCGGCGTCCTGATTTAAATCAGGGTGCAAAGTTCACGATTTTTTAAAAATTATAGATAATTGCTATATTTATGTTAGATTGTGAAAGAACGAGCGAATCAGCGATGGCCGCATTTGGATACTCCGCATGGATGCCAGAGTTTTGGACTTCAATTCCTCGCGGGTTTTGGCGGTGTGCGTTTTCATTTTTCT
>JBFMBF010000022.1:0-19658 GCA_040755315.1 Hadarchaeota archaeon (SeqCode)
GCCTTGATTACCTTCTCCGAACCGCACCGAGGACACTTCACTTTCGTTTTCCCCTATAACCACCGCCCCGACCCCAGACTCCAAATGAAACTATGTGGTTCAAGTCAAAAGTTCAGAGGAGAACCAACTGAGGGTTACCTCAAAAAGCAAGTTTGGTTAGGCACATTTTATCCTCAATTCTCAAATGGTGGGCCCGGAGGGTCCCGAGTTAAAATGGGTATGGGTCCATCCCGAAAATGGTCTAATTGCAATCGAAATTTATTTACGCTTTTTCCAGCAGCTCAAAGAACCTCTTTCGAGAGAGCTTTGATTCTCGGATTATTGCCCTTACTAGCCCAGGCTTGACATCTTTGCCCGGATGTACTGGAACAACCGTCCGTACGCCTTCCCTTACTAGGATGACATGAGAACCACTCTGTCTAACGACCTGAAACCCTTCGCGCGTCAGTAGTTTTATTATTTTGTCCGGTGGTACGGGCCCGATTTTAGGCATGAACTTCTACTCTCTGGAGGCCTAGGATTGACTGGGCTGACCGGATTGCTTCTGACTTTTCATCTTCTTCGAGAGTTTCCAAGTAAAGCTCAATTGCATCTTCAACGTTTTTCATGAGATCTTCCAGGGTATCGCCTTGGGTGTGACACCCCGGTAAAGCAGGGACGAATGCCACGTATCCTCCGCTCTCGTCTTTTTGTACCACAACATCGAATGAGAACTTTTTCTTCATGCCGCTGCCACCTAAACCTTGGCCGACAAACTAATAAACATTCTCTTTTGGCTGGAACACCCGCTGGTGGCTCCCCTGAACTTTTGGCTTGAACTGTATACACCTTGTTTGGTCCGAGCCTGACGGATTCAAACCAAAAAGCTGGTGAGTCCAGTGGTGGGCCCGGAGGGATTCGAACCCTCGACCTCCCGGTTTCTGCCACGCGTTATCAGCCGAGCGCGCTAGCCATGCTGCGCCACGGGCCCACCAGTTTGTTTATGTGGAGGGGTGTTTTAAGTTTAGTCCAAATCACCCTTGGATTTTGAAAAAAATCCCAGCCGCTTGTTTTCCATGTGGCGTCAAGAGCTGCCGACGGCCAAGCGAGAGTAAGCTCCCTCACAAAAACAATGAAAAAAACAAAATATTTCGCTACCGCTAACAAGCGATAGCCCCAAAAACAACCCAGCTAGCTAACCAGCCTTATGGGCCCCTTTGGGTTCTCCGCTTCTGCCAGCAGTCGCGGCAGTAAACGGGCCTTCCTTCGGTGGGCTTGAAGGGGACCTCGCACTCGTTCCCGCAGTCCGCGCAGGTAGCCTTGTGCATTTGCCTCGGTCCGAACCTCCTCGGTCCACCGAACCTTCCGCCATATGCCATTTTCTCTTACTCCTTTTTTCTTGGCCACAACCAGAAACAGTCGAGCCGTTCCAGTTGCTTTTCTGAGAAAAGCCGTTGTGTCCGCTCCCACTCTGTGGAGGGGTTTAAAAAGGTGCTGGAAAAACGCTCCAAAAAACATTACTTATGTTAAGGAAGAGTAGAATAGGGCCCGTGGTCCAGCCTGGATAGTGCTTCAGCGCCCAGAAAAGACACCAGCCTGCGGTCGTGACTGGTGGTTAGCTGGTGACCGGGGTTCGAATCCCCGCGGGCCCGCTTTTCGGAATTCCAGCCGCAATTGTGAAAGCATTTATCCATTTCAGGCCACTTTTAGTTGGATGTCATGAAGGTGAACAAGGCTCTGCTAAGTGTCTCAAACAAGGTGGGAATTGTGGAGTTCGCGAAAGGGCTTCAGGCGCTTGGCGTGGAAATCACATCGACGGGCGGCACGGCCAAAGCCCTGAGGGAAAGCGGCGTCGACGTGAAAGATGTTTCCGAGATAACTGGCTTCCCCGAGATGCTCGACGGCCGGGTGAAGACCCTGCACCCGAAAGTCCACGGCGGAATCCTCGCTGTCCGGGGCAACGCGAGGCACATCAAAGAGCTGGAAGAGCAAAACATTCAGCCAATAGACCTGATTGCCGTGAACTTGTACCCGTTTGAAGAGACTGTCAGAATCGGCGGCGGGCTTGAGAATGCGATAGAAAACATAGACATCGGCGGCCCAGCCATGCTCAGGTCGGCGGCAAAAAATTACAGAGACGTGGCGGTAGTCGTCGACCCGGGAGACTATGGAAAAGTCCTGTCTGAGATGAAGGCGAACGACCGCACCATCAGCGACGGAACAAGAGAAGGGCTGGCCGCCAAGGCATTTTCCCACACGGCGAGGTACGACACGATCATTTCAAATTACCTCCGGGGCAAGTTCAACCTTGAAGATTTTCCAGATGTCCTGAATTTGTCATACAAAAAAATCTCCGACCTGCGCTATGGCGAGAACCCTCACCAAAAGGCGGCATTCTACGGAGGGGCTGCCGAAAATGCTGGTGTCTCGGCGGCGAGGAAGCTTTGGGGCAAGGAACTCTCTTACAACAACATCCTCGACCTGACGGCGGCCCTCGAGGTTGTGAATGAATTTGAAGAGCCTGCCTGCGCCATCGTGAAGCATGCCAACCCGGCCGGCGTGACCGTGGCCGAAAGTGGGCTGGAGGCCTACAGGCTGACCTACCAAACCGACCCCCTGTCAGCGTTCGGCGGGGTGATCGCCATAAACAGGGAAGTGGACCGAGAAACCGCGCAGGAGATGTCGAAGATCTTTCTTGAGGCGGTGATCGCCCCGAAGTTCAGCGGGGAGGCCCTGGGGATACTGAAGAAGAAAAAGAACATCCGCCTGCTGGAGCTCAAGATGCCGCACGGCCGCGGCGGCGAGAAGGATTTGAAATCCGTGGCCGGAGACCTGTTATTACAGGAGAAAAACGTGCGGGTGATGGATGCCCGCGAGCTGAAAACTGTTACAAAGAGGCCCCCGACTGAACAAGAACTGGAGTCGCTCCTGTTCGCCTTCAAGGTGGCAAAATACTGCGCTTCCAACGCAATTGTCTTCGCGAAGGGCATGAGGACGGTCTCGCTCGGTTACGGCCAGCCGAGCAGGATAGGCGCGGCGCAGGTGGGGCTGATGAAGGGAGGGAAGGAGATCATGGGTTCCGTGATGGCCAGCGACGGCTTTTTCCCATTCAGGGACACGGTGGAAGTTTCCGCAGAAGCCGGCGTGACCGCGATCATCCAGCCGGGAGGCTCCGTCTCCGACCCAGACGTAATCAAGGCCGCAGACGAGCACGGCATGGCGATGATGTTCACTGGCGTGCGGTGTTTCAGGCACTGACTGCTTCTAAAACAGCGCGACCAGGCCCACCCCAAGGAAAACGACAGCCATCCCTGCGAATGCCATCCTAGTCGGCTTTTCTCTGACAATCAGGATGCTCAGCAGGAACCCAAGCGGGATGACGGCAGATACAAACGGCGCAAGGTTTGTGACCTGCTCAAGCCCAAGCGCGAGCATGAAGAAAACGTTGCCGATGAAATGGGCCAGTATCCCCGACGTTATGCTCAAGCCCACGCTGGTCCTGTTGAAGCGCTGCCCCCTCCAGGCCCCTGAAATAAACAGCATCAAACTTGTGGCTACCGCCGCGGAGGCCACTGAAATCCAGAGAAAAACCAAATAATTCGCGCCAACGTTTATTGCTGATTTTCTCATGACCTCGTGCAGGCCAAAAATAAACGCGGAGCCCAGAGCCAGCGCAGCTGCCGGTTTCCAGTAGTAATGATCCACTTTTTTTGGAACAAGCATGAAGGAGCCGGCGACCACCAGTGCAATCGAAAAAGGCAGGACAACGTTTACTTGCTCACCAATGAGGAGAGGCGCTGTAAGGACGGCCCACACCGGGGTGGTGTTTCCCACGGGGATGATCCTGTGGGCGGGAGCTTTCTTCAAGCAGTGAAAGTAGACCTGGTTGGCGATGAAGAACCCCAAAATTCCGGAAAGGACCGCAAGAATTGCAATCTCCGTGCCCAAAGTTCCCAATCCTGCGGCAAACGCAAACGGAGCAAGTGCAATAGTTACGGCGGAGAATCTTATTGCGTTGAAAGCCGTCGCATTCAAGTCGCGCAGCGCAATCTTTCCTATTACTTGCGCTGAACCCCACAAGAAGGCGGCGCCCAACGCCAGCGCGGCGGCTGTTGACTGCATCATCTCACCCTTTTGCGTACTTCCCAACTTGATGGGGTACCACAAAAAGATGTCGGGCCGCCCCACAACTTAATCTATTAACCACCAGACAGACATTTACTCGTGCGGCGGTGGTCCAGCCTGGCTAAGACTCAGGCCCTCCATATAAACTGAGGTGAGCCTGTAACGCGGGTCCAAATCCCGCCCGCCGCACCAAACTTTAATCAAAAATGGCCCCGCCAGATACAGTAAACACAAGCCCATGAAACATGTATTTAAAGTGCTCTGTAATCTGTTATGTATGAGAATGTTTCCGAAAAAGGCTTCTGCAATCGCAATAGTTATTATTGTTTTAGTTGCAGTCATGGTTCCACTCGTGTTGTTAGCGCGTGCACCTGCCCCTAATTTTGGAACTCCGGTCGGAGCAGTAGCGATAACCACCGGGGATGAAACAAGCGTAACGTCCGGAAGCGTTTCTCACAGCGGCGGGACAATGCAGGTGACCACCGCCTCAAGCCCGCTCAACGGACTTGAGATAGAGGTCCCAGCAGCCGCGACGGACGAGAACATTTCATTCAACGTAAGCTACGCGGATGTTTCAAGCGTCACCGGGCTGCCCGCGAATGCGGCAGTTGCAAGCAAAATGATAACAATAGAAACAAATGGTTCGGACACCTGGAACGAATCAAAGGCCTTCAACAAAGCGGTTCTGGTTACCTTGCCGTACGACCCGGATCTGGCAGCCGGGGACGGGCCTGTGAGATTCTACGCGTACGATGAGAACAACAAGACTCTCGAAGCGGTGGGATTTTCTTCCCAAGACAACGCCCAAAACACCATTTCATTCTACACGAGGACATTCTCAAAGTTCGTGGCGATAGAACTGAGCATGACCGTCGCCGAGTTGTTGGGGTCGGATTACAGCGTTGACACAGGATTCCGGCCCGCCACAGACGGCTGGTACATCACGAACTACGGCTCGTATCTGGAGTCTGGTGGCTTGTGCATGGGCATGGTAAGTTACGCCAAGTTTTACTATACTTACTTGAAGCCGTTTATCGGGGCTGGCCTGTATGGAAAATACCGCGAGGGGGACCCGAACGAGTGGAGGGATGACGCGACTGCAATACAGCTGGCCACGAGGGCGCACACGGCGGAGTCAGACGTCTGGGATCAAACGTGGAAACACGAGATACAAACGCAGGTTCCGTCCTCCAAAGATGTTGCATTGAGCTGGATACATGGGATGGTTGTTACAGGCACGCCGCAGCTCATAGGGATATACGAACAGGTCGCCAGTGGCGACTGGACCGGCGGGCACGCGATACTCACCTACAAGTATTCTGGCGGAAATTTTGAAATCTACGACCCGAATCATCCAGGGACCGCTCCGGGAACCGCGGCAAGACAAATCCCTTTCACACTCAGTTCTGGATTCACGCAGGCCTACCAGTCTGGCACCACGGCTGCAGACAGCGCCTTTAATTATAATGTATTCTTGCACTTCGGCTACAAGATGTTCCACCCGTTCCTATCCTTCATTAACCTGCACTTGTCCGCCGAGAAGAAATTCCAGGACGACACGCTGTTCCCAGATGTGATTCTCACAGATTCCACCACAGACCCCGTTGGCTCCACACCCACAGACACAGATGGAGACGGCATCAGGGACACGAGCGAAAGCAAGATTACTATTTCTGGGACTATCAAGGGCGGAAAGGCCCCCGTGAACTCGACCCTAATCTTCGTCAGCAACCAGAAATTTGAAGTGAAAGTGGACAATCAGACCGGCGTGTTCTCACAAGAGGTTCCCCTTTTCCAAGGGAACAATGACGTGATCATTCTTGCCACGGACACTGACACATTTTCCAATTGGGCGGGTTACCACAGAGAAACCATAAAAAGCAACGCTTCTCTTGCCTCGCTCACATTAACGTTGACTTGGGGACAGGATCAGAGCGATGTCGACCTTCATGTGCTGGAGCCGACGATAGGTAGCACTGCGGGAAGACACATTTACTATAGCAACAAAGGATCTGGCTATGGGTATCCGTACCTAGACATGGATGATACAACGGGCTACGGTCCAGAGCACTACTATGCAACCGAAAGCATGATTCTGCCGAACTCTGCAGATAATTCATTGTATGGGGCGTACAAATTCAGAGTGCACTATTACGCGGACCATGACCAAGACACTGAATCTACCCAGCCAATCACTTGGAACGTGTCGGCCAGATATCTCGCGTACAAGGATGTGGCTCGGAACAAAGAATACTGGGTGGATAAATCATGGAGTGGATCACTGGCGGCGGAAAGCACGTCTGGCACTTCTAATTTCAACAGCTCGGGAAGCTCGTGGTCGCAAATTTACGAGTTGGATTACGAGAAACCCAACCCCGCAACCTATGGCACGCCCAACCCGCCGCAAAACGTGCTGCCGTGAGAGCCGTCCAATTAGTTTGCAACAGTGCCCATTGTGGAACTTGCGCTCAACTTTCTTTTCTGGCCTGCCATTGACGCCCGCTGTGCCACTTCAGCGCCACGGCATCGGCCACGGGACAATCTTGCCACGCTCCTTCCGGAGATGCCTGAGCCAGAAGTAAAGCAGGAACGCAAACCCCACAAAAAGAACGCTGGCCGCCGTGAGCAGGGGGTCCGGCAATCTCGGAATCTCCCTGCCTGCAGCAAGGATGGCGAAGTTCTCGGCATGGATGTCTATGTCGCCACCATGCTCTGGGCAGACCATGTGAAATATTCCATCAACCAACACGGTATCTCCAACGTGAGTGTAGTCCCCAACGAACGACACGCTTTTGGCGTTCGCCGCGCTGGACCAAATCCCGATCGCGAAGCCGTTGTCCCAGATGTTAATCCAAGCGTAGTTCTCCTTTATCAAGACCCCGATGACCTCGCCCTGAAGCGTGACCCTCTTGCCGTCAAAACCTCTGGAGTTTTCAATCAACTCCCTCCCGGTTTCTGCCTTAGCAAGTCCTGCCATCGAAATGGCCAAGATGAGAGCAAGCGAGAAGACAATTTTTTTCATTTTTCAATCCCTCTCCTTAATCCTAGAATCACAAAACCGAACAGCACAAAGACAGCCATTATCTCAAGCTTCCCCGCCCACATCAGGAACATGTATGTTATTTTGAGTGTCGGCGCCATAGATGGGGTCGTGATGCCAGAGCTCAACCCCACATTTCCGAGGGCAGAGGCTGTTTCAAACATGGAGTCTTCCAAGCTGTAGCCGTGCGCCGCAGTTATCATTGCCCCCATCAAAAAAAGGACCAGATAGCTAAGGGCTATCACTGCCGCACCTTTCACAACTGTGTCCGTGAGTGGGTTGTCATCAATATGGTGAAAGGAGCTCCGAACAACAGCCGTCCTTGGCAACAACGCCTGCTTCACATCCCTAAAGAGCGACTTGAAAAGCACTCCGATTCTCAACATCTTTATTCCTCCAGAAGTTGAGTTGGCACAACCACCAATCACCATCGCGATTGAAAGCAACAACATTGAGAAAACAGGCCACACAAACATGAAGTGGGATGAGGGGACCGTCTGAAATCCTGTGGTGGTCTGGGCGGAAATGACGTGAAAGATACCCTTTCTGAAGAGGGCTTCCCCGGATGGGTACAAATTCATGAACAACAAGTTCGCTGCAACCAGCAAGCCGAACGCCAACATCGCGAACAAAAGAATCTTGACTTCCATGTTTTTCAGAATCTCCCTTCTTCTGCCGCCGAGAACCGCGTAATGAAAGTTAAAGTTGAACGCCCCTATGACCATGATTATTATGGCTGCCACCTCAACCCAAATGCTGTGGTAATAAAGCAAGTTTTGAGAACGTACGCTGAACCCCCCCGTAGCATAACCTGTCATGGAGTGATTAAGCCCGTCAAAAAAAGCAGTGCCGGGATCAAGCCCTTCCCAAGCTCCAGCCACAGTGAACATTATGGTGCCGATTATTAGAAAGGTCACTGCTATGCCGATAATAGTTCTGGAAGTGCGCACGATGCTCGGCTTTATCCCCAAATCCTTGGCTTCTCCCTTGAACGCGAGAACCGAACTCATTTCTGTCCTGCCCAAAATGGAAAGAGAAATCACTATGATGCCAATGCCATCCCCTAGGAACTGCAGGAAATGCCGGAAGAAGTTGACGCTACGTGCAAGGTGGTCTATGTCTGGCACGAGAGTGAGACCCGTGCCCGTGAAGCCGCTGATACTCTCAAAACTCGCATCTAGGTACGAGCCAGTGGCGCCCGCCAGCGAGATGGGGATGCTGGCAAGGATGGGCGCTAAAAGCCAGGCAAGAGCGGCCATCACGACTGCATGTTTCACCTCCATCTCTTTCTTTGTGTAAAGGAAGTGTGACATTAGGGCGCCAAGGATGAACGAAACGGCTGAGCCGATGAGAAAACTGGGGATGGTATTAAACTCGCTGTACGCCACCGCTACGATAATGGGTAGAAACAAAATGGCGCCGACAATATAACATATCTTGCTCAGGTTGTAGCCGATGATTTTCAGGTCTTCCCTTTTCAACAGTGGTATCACGGTCGCACCTACGGGCCGGCTTTAATGAGCGCCAGCACTATTGAGATGAGCAGAGCAACAACCATGATTGCCGCGGCCAGGCCGATTTCGCCTAATATGCCGACGATGAAGTCGAAGTTCTTCTTCAAAAAGGCCCGAAGACTGAACTTCCTCAAGCCCATTTTATCCCCTCAGCATGTCCACGAGTTTTCTGAGCGCGGCCTCCTCACCTATGAGGGCTACCATGTCGCCCGCTTTGAGCACTGTGTCGCCGCGGGGAATGATGAGCTTGCCCTTCCTGTAAATGGCGGCCATCACACAGTTGGCCGGTATCGAGAGGTCGGCAATCCTTTTCTCCTTCACCCTAGAGTCTTCCGAAACTTCGGCCTCCACGGCGCGAGTGGTAGTGCCTGAAACCAGTACTGAAGTGGTCCCCGGCAGCACTATCGCGTTCTCTAAAACCATGGCGGCCACATGCGCCGGCCTCACTATCAGGTCTATTCCCATCCCCTCCATCGCCTTCGCCCTGTCCGGGTCTTCGATCCTGGCGAGGACAAGCGGGACCCCATAGGAGTGCTTCGCCAGCTGGGAGGCGACGATGTTCTCGCTGTCGTTACCGGTCACTGCTACAAAAACGTCGGCGCCTTGGATCCTCGCGTCCTCCAGGATTTTCTTGTTTGTAGCGTCGCCGTTTATCACCAGCGCGTTCATCTCCGACGCGATCCTCTCACAAACGGCTGGGTCTTTCTCTATAACCACGACATCTTTTCCCTGCTCCACCAGAGCCTTGGCTAGGTCAAAACCAACTCTGCCGCCGCCGGCAACTATGATAAACTTGGCCTGCTTCATTTTCTCCCATCAATAGCGTCATTACTACTTGGGTAAAAACCCATCACCTAGGGGGCCCGACTACTTTTTCTCTCGCTTCGCGTGCTTTTCTTCCGCAAGGTGTGGCATTGTTGGCCTGATGAACCTCCCGTGGTAGATCCGCGTGACCACCCCGAGGGCGGCTGCGACCACGGCTATCCAGAACACCCCCGTCAGCGCTAGGGTAACCGGTGCAGTTATGGTCGCAGTGTTCCCTATCTGGATTGTGGATGTCGCAGTCCCGCTGACATATGGCAGGCTGAGGCTGACCTGCGTAGACGAGGGGGGCGGTATATTGTTGTATGTAACAACTGCTGCCACAATCATCGACACAAAAATCACAGTATACACGATGTTCCCCTTGAGTTGCGATTTTTCAGTCTCACGCGATATTTTTGAAATCAGGCGGGAGACCAGGGTGTACAGGGCGTAAATGCTCACAATGAAAACCACTATGAAAACAATTGGAAGTATCAAGGAGTTTATTTGAAACCCGCCAGCCCCGCCCCAGAGGCTCGGCAGTATGCTGGGCAGCAGAATGTTGGCGGCGAGCGCCCCGATAATCAGTGGTAATAAGAAAAATACTGCGCTGCTGAACGGCTTCATCACCCCGAAACCCATCAGGCTGCGGGACCACCAGCTTTTCGGGAAGATTGAACTCAGGATGAGGAACGTCCCTCCGATCAGGAAAGTGATTTTGGTCGCGAGCAGGAAGAATCCGACGAGGGGAGACTGGAGAGGCGTGCTGCCCAGAGAGGCCTGCAGGTCAAAAGGTGAAAGGCCCACGCTGAGCGCTCCCGTGCCCACCGTCCCAGTCCACCAGGGGCCCATGAACGGCAGGGCCAGCATCATTATGCCGGCCGCGATGCCGAACCAGTTGAACATCGTCATTATTCTAGGCGCCTTCATGTTGGCAAACCTCCGGAGCTGAGCTGCAGGGTGATCGTGACGCCATAGACTTCGACCGTCATGCTGCCGCTCTCGAACTGCGGGTTTACCGGCAACATCCCCCCGCTGAAAGTGCCAGTCAAGGTTATTCTTTTTGTTCCTCTTGCCGGGACATCGACTGGGCTCTGCATGGCCACCTGTGCGATTTGAGCCCCCTGGTCTGTCAACGCGACTGACATGTTCTTGAACTTCATGGCAAATCCGAAAGGAGAAGTGAACTGAATCTGGACTGTCACGGTGCTGTCTGAAACAGAAACATTCTCGAGCGTTGTGGTCGAACCTGAATTTTCAGACCCCCCGAACAATCCCGTTAGGTTATTTTGGATGCTTGCAATATCTTCCTGGTCCGGCAGGAACGCTTTTTGGAGGTCCCAGTCGTTCACTGCAAAAGCGGCTATGAAGGGACCTATTGAAAGTGCAACGCCGAGCAGCATCAGGCCTATCTTTAAGCCGGTCTCCTTCTTCATCAAAACCACTGCACAACTAAACCATAAAAACATGCACCGGTTCCGATTTTTTTCCTTTATAAACCCCGGTCACCCAAAGCTGCGGCGGGAAAAAATGGATGAAAAAGGGCAACTGATGGGAGTGCCGATAAAGCTGGTGATGGCGCTGGTGATAGGCACGATGGTGATGGGGGTTATGATGCAGTTCGTGGGTACGGCCGAGCGGACAGTGCTGCGGGACATGGACGTAAGGTTCAGCGTCTCTAGCAACCGTCTGACCGTGAAGACCTACGACGCTGCTAGCGGTGACGCGCTTTACCAGGCAACGATCGTGGTGAAGTATCCCGGATGGACGGATGGACAAACATTGGGGACGAGTACCAACCAGTACACCTTCACAATCCCTACAAACGGCGCGGACGTGACCATAGTGACCGTGCAGGTGACACGGCACGGCTACATCCCATGGGAAGGCCAGGTAGCGGTCGGGTAGTGACACCATGCGGCGGGACGCTCGCGGGATGGAATCCCTGCCTGCCGTGCTGCTGCTCAGCGTGGCCCTTGGTACAGCCACTCTGTCTCTGGGATTGACCAGTCTCTGTCAGTTCGAGCGCTCCAGCGAGAAGCAACTGGCCATTCAAGGGTTCCAGAATCTCATAGAAGAAGCCATGTTGCTGGGCGCGGGAGGGGTGGGAGGAACTAGAGCCGTGAACCTAGAAGTTGGTCGCGCCAAAGTGCTGGTAAATGGGACCCTTGCGGAACTGGCGCTAGAAAACCAGATACTCGAGGCCGAGGTTTTGCCCCTTCCGCTTTCGGCGCGGGAGCTTGCGACAGGCGCTTACATCTTGGAGCTGAAGCGCGGCCCTTCCGGATTGTTCATCGAGGTAAGGAGATGCTAGATTGGACGAACGCGGCCTGGCAGAGTTCCTGGCTGGAAAGATGGCCCTTGCCATGACATCCCTCGCCCTCTTGGGGCTCGTCATCTCCTTTGGGTCAACCGTCCAACGGCAGGGTGAAAGGGAAGACCTTGCAAGCGTGAAACAGGCAATTTTCCATTCCATTGAAACTGCAGACCCCCTGCCCGGCGAGGTGAAACTCATCCAGGACCTGCCAAGAATTTCCGCCGACTTCCGCGTCATCGCGGTTGGAAGCTGGTCTGGAAAAACACAACTTGTGACCCTAACCTTGGAGTCCGGAGACAGCCGAACTTCCGGCGTGATCTCGCTCAATTGCCCAGTTAACGGTGGAAACTTTGAGATACTCTACCAAAATCCGGCTCAAGTTCAAGTGACAAAAAATGGAGAAATCCTGCTGGAGCTGGTGTGAATGGCGCTGACGATAGGCGAGGATGTTTTCTCTGCCCTGGTGGTCTCGCTGCTCCTTTCAATCTTCATTATTTCGCTCATCCATACATGGTGCGCGCAAGGAGAAAGGCTCAAATCAATAGAGGAATTCACGTCGGCGGTTAGAGTTGCTGAGCAGCTCAGGGACCAAGTGCTTGCAGGCTCATTCCCGGGACTGCTTGAACCATCTTCCGGCAGGCTAGACAACTTCGCCCGCTCGCGGCAGCTGAACCTGTATGTAAAGGTGAGGGACCTCAGTGGGACAACAATTTTCAGTTATGGCCAAGCGCCAGAGCATCCAACAACCGTCAGCCTTCCTGCTGCCCTAGCCATGGGGGACGGCTCAGCCAAGCCCTGCGAGCTGCTGGTGGGAGTATGGCGACGATGAGAGGAATAAGCTCCATATCAGACATGTTGGTATTCTCCCTTCTCATCTCGACAGCCGCGACTTTCCTCTTCCCAATGCCTTTCGACCCCACCACAGGAAATACCAGGTACGCGGCAAGCTACTCGCACAGTCTTCTTCTCGCCCTCAGAAACACCACTGCGGCCCAGCTAGGCGGCTTCAGGTACAACCTAGGGGCTTTTGGGTTGGACATTCCTTCCGTCTGGAGCTCGGCAGTGAAAGACCTCCGGTACAAAACTGTGGCCGAGCTTCTGGCCGAAGACGCACTCCTCAACATGAAGGCTGAATTTGCCGGAAAAAACATGTCCCCCCTGCGCCTGAATGAAGACATGGATAAAAAGCTCCGGTTGTTCTTGAAATCTGCGCTTGACGAGACCATCGGCGGACGCTTTGGATACCGCCTGATTGCCCGCACGACGCCGCTTGATCTTGGCTTGATCCGGCTCAGTTTCGAAACAACTGTTGAAAATCTGGAAGGGTGGAGCCGCCAGTTTTGGCTGGAAACTACAAACATTCCCCTCCCAGTATCTACCCAAAGTTTGGTTTCGGTGACAGAAAATATGCTTGGCCTTGAGTTGCCTGAATTAGAAGCCGAACCATTCATAGAGGTGACTCTGGAGCTGTGGTCAAGATGAAAGAAAATGGATTCATGCCTATGGCCACGGCCGGCATCCTAATGCTGTTCCTGACCATCGCAGTTGTCGGACAGACTTTTGCATCTGGCCACGCACAGTCATTGGCCATGATATCGGACGTCTACGCTTCTGAAACACGCAAGCTTTACGGAGAAATAACAGCAAACGTTAGAGATGCCCTGAAGGTATCCGTGTACCGCGGCCTTTGGGAGGTCTCCAAGACTGCTGATTGGCTGCCTCATGTTTTAGCTGGAAAATTTATAGTCGAGGGGCTGGCTTCAAGTCACTTTGCCGAGCGGTTGAACGAGATTTCTGAAAAATATTCCCTCCAGGATCCAAGGGTTGACCTCCACATTGAAAACGGGCTGCGGGTGGAAATCCGGCGCGCAGAAAACGGCTATGTGTGGGCAACTGCCGAACTCCCGCAAAGCTACGTTAAGTTGACTTCCACTGGTGGGCGGTTGTGTCTCAAGATTCCGCTGGAGAACGTAGAAACTTTCATCGACTCGCGCTATTTCCTCCTCCAAGAGAGGATGAGCGATTTCCTTCAGAAGCGCGGCGATATCGGCACAATCTGGAAGGGAGTCGAATATGCTTGGGCATGGGGCGAAGCATGGCTCAGTGGGAAGGTTGAGTTGAACGAGGGGCGCACAAAAGGATTTTTCCAGTTGGCCTGGGCGACCCACGAACTCAACTCATTCGGCTCTTCGGACTACCTTGCTGCGGCGCTGTCGCTTGCCAACGTTGAGCTTCCGACAGAGGGCGGTGATGAAGTGATTGCAACACCCATACGAGCAACGGATATTGGGCGCATGAAGGAATTTATCGATGACGCCATTGGTGCAGTTGAAGGAGCTGAATCTCTCCTTGAAAGGGCTGTAGTAGACCTGTCGCTTGCAGAATCCACTGCCGCGTCTGAAAATTTGGAAAATGAAGAGCTAGATAAAGTACGGGTGGCTCTAGAAAATTGCCATGATAGGACGGTCGGGGCTAGGGCAAAGGTTTCAGAGGCAGAGTCGCACTTCAACTATCTGCTGAATTTTCTTTCCCAAGGTGCCAGCAGCGACGCCGTGATGGCATACATCTACCAGGGGCTGACAACGAGGAACCTCAGCCCGGATTGTCCATCGCTCGAAGAGCAGATTGAATGGGCAGTGAATGGGGTCACTAGTAAAATATCTTCAATTGAAAACAATACCACAAAAACCATTCAGGAATTGGACTTTTCTAACGCGAAAACAGCCGTTGAGCAGCTTTCCGCAGATGTCAAATGCGAGATTGATCTTTTGCTGCGTTCGCCCGAACCGAAGAGGATGATTTACATTAAAACATACAAGGAAGACCCACCAAGCGAGGCTCTTGATGAAATCCCAGTCTACATTGACTCAAGGGATGACGGAGGAATTGGGGGCCTGAAGGTGGTGCTGCAGGGGGCCAAAGAAGGTCTTGACAAAATGAACGAGTTTTCACAAAAGGTCGAACAGGCGCCGCCCACCTTTGAAGTTGACGAGGGGCTGAAAAAAATGCTGAATAAAAGCCCGCCGAGCTGTCTCAACCGAGAAAACCTGTACGGGATATTGCCTCCCCCGCCCATCAGGCAATCGCCGGGGCTCTCCGTCTACCACGACTTTTCTGTGAAAAGCGTGAAATACAAGCGGGAAGACATCGCGGGATGGTTCAACTCACCCACTGCCACCCCAATCCCAATCCCTTTCATAGGCGTGACACTCTGGTGGGGGCAGTGGGACACAGAAATAAAGCTCGAAAGCCGGGCCGTGGAGGAAATATTCGACTTCGACAACCCGACGATACCGCTGAAAAAAGAGTTTGGCTACGTCCACTCCCCTCTTGCATACAAGGTGAAAGTGCCAGATGAAACTTTTGGTGCCAGAGTGATAGTTGTCTCGCTGAAGCCGTTCACCATTTCAACGAGCTAGTTTTTTGTCTAGCCTCTTTTTCGTACTTTCTAGCCCCACGAGGACAAGGTCAATCTTTCGTGAATTGGAATCAAGCTTCATCACAAAATTGTGCTGAAAATCCTCGAACGCTTCCTTGAAGACTTTCTCGACTTCAGCAGCCAAACGAGAAGGGCGCGGCTCCAGCCCCGCCCCCTCGAACTCCGCTTTAACCCTGTCGATCATCAGCTGCACCTGCTCCCCAGGAAGCCCCATCCCCGTCAGCACGTCGTAGACATCGCCGCGGGAAAATCCCTCCCTCATCATCGACTGGATGACATCCAGAGCCGATATTCCTCCCACGTTCCCCTCCGGACCTTTGGGTGGACGGTGTTTAAAAGGGAGAAAAACCTACCTTGCGACCTTCCTGGACCTTACAATCTTGTACAAGATCGGCCCGGCCAAAGTCGTCGTGAGGGTGGTTATCACCATCACGGCGAACAGCTCCTGAGTGAATCCCGCTATGCTGAGCAGCCCAAACTGTATCACGGCTAGCTCAAGGGCGCCTCTCGGGATCAGCGCAACGCCTACATCGACCGCCTCCTTCTCGTGCCCGACCAGAGCTGCCGCAGAGCCACAGCCGAAGAACTTTCCTAAAAAGGCCGCGAGAATCAGCACCGGCAGCAGGATGTAGTTCACGGCCCCCCAGTTCGGAGCAAACTGGAGCCCAACGTAGACGAAAAACATCGGAGTCAACAGCGACTGCAATGAACCAGAAACATCCCCCACCACCTTGTTCAATCTGATCGTGCTTTGCAGCGTGACCTTCGGACGCTCGCGCATCCTTCCTATGAACAGGCCAGCCATGTAGGCGCCTATGATGGCGTGGAGCCCGATCTGCTGGGCGAGAACCGCCAGCGCAAGTGTGAACACCACGACAAACGCCAGAGGAATGCCCCTGTGCTCAAGCCTCCAGAGGATTTTCATTATATTGCGCTTTATTATCAGCTCATACGAGACGAGGCCGACAAACAGGAAGAACATGAGTATGCCGAAAGTGGTCCAAAGTATCCCGATGGCGTCTATCTGCCCCGTTATCGCTATTGACGAAAGAATCCCGAGCATGTAGACGGCCAGGATGTCGTCGATGAGGGCCGCGCCCACAAAAAGCTGGTGGAGCGGATGCCCTTCGGTGACGCGGGCCACCACCTCCGTCGCCGTGTTGCTCAATGCCGCCGCGACAAAAAGCGCGGGTATGACTCCATAACCCGCGGCAAACACCACGGAAAAACACAGCACGAAAGAGGCGCCCATGCCGCCAAGCGCGACAACGGTGGCCTTGAACTTGACTTTTTTGAACAGGTCAACCCGCGAGTTCATCCCGGACGTCAGCATTAGCATTATCAACCCAAGCATGGCGACAGACTCTATGTAAGCGTCCGGCCTGAACCAGCCGAGCAGTGCCGGGCCCAAGACGATGCCGACCGCGACCTCCCCTATCATTGGCGAAAACCCATAGCGGTGAAGGGCCTCCCCGATGATCTTCGCAAAGAGAAGCAGGGTCAGGAGCGGCAACAGGAACTCGAACATGGCGTCAATAACCCCTCTTCTTGTATTTCACGTTCCCGCCCACTTCTATCGTGATTATCCTGTGGTAAGGGATTTCCACCTCTTCCCCCTCAGAAACCACTCGCATGAACCCGCGCCCGAGCTCCAGGATATCCTTGCCCTCGATGACCTTTCTGTCGGACGGGGCGCCCCTGTGGATTATGGTGACCCTCGCTGCCTTCAGGTCCCTGCTACCCCACTTCAGCCCATTCAAGATATCACGCGGCCTCATCAAGAACAGCTGAACTTAACCGCGCGGATATTTGAGCTATTCTGTTCTGAGAGGCGTCTAGTTGTACCAGATTTTCAGAACCCAAAATCACCACCGTCGGGAGCGTCGAACTGCCAGGACCAGTTGTCCGCCCCGTTTTCATCGACGCCGAACAGCCGCCAGTTGCCCCATGTCAGGTTGTCTGCCGAGTAGCGGTACCAGAGCTCGACGCTTGATGCCGTGCCGCTCGCGCTTGCGGCGGCCGTGAAGGGCGTCTGTTTTCGCCAGAATGATTTACAATTCATCTCCTGCGCCTCGTGATGCGTTTCAATCCACCACGTCGCTTTGCAAAAACCAATCCGATTGCAACAGCGGCCGCAACAGCGATTAATGATGCGACTATCACAGGGTTCTGGTACCGGGGCGGCCTGAAGCTGTAGGACCATATCGGCGTGGTGCTTGACGAGTCGAAGAGATAAACGTCTGTAACATTTCCATCTGAATCTGTTGTCGCTGCTGCGATGCGGCTGCCGTTTGATGATACTGATACATAAGCCACACCGGCAACTGAATATGACCTCAAAAATGACCCATCCGCCAGGCTAAACAAGCTGATGTTATCCATACCAACAATTGTGACGCCGCTGTTTGAAATAGAAACTCCGCGCCCCCACGGCAGGTACAATCTTGGGTTGTTGTCTTCTCGTGTAAAAATGCGTGTAGCCGCCGATGTTGCAACTGCAATATGTTGGCCGTTTGGTGAGAGCGAACTTAGCACCCAATAGACGTGATTTTCCAGATACTGTTGTATTGGATTGTTATCAAATTTGGAAAAAAGATAAGTCGCTTGATCTGTACTAGCCAGCACGTATGCTCCGTTTTCTGATACTGAAAGAGGGGACATGGAAGAAGGTGAGATAGGATACGACCGCAATAAATTATCATTACTTATATCGTAAACAAATAGTTCGTCCGCGATGTAAGCCAGATAATTACCATCTGGAGAAAGTGAAATAGAACGAGTGTCACTTATGTAAGTCCGTATCGGGTTATTGTCAAACTTTTCAAAAACCTTGGCGTACCCTGCTCCGCCACCAACCGCTAAGCGAGACCCATTCGAAGAAACAGATGCAAATAACGCAGGGGTGTTTAGATTTATGGTCCATACTAGTTCTTGTTTGGGTGGATTAAAAAGGTAAACTTGGTATTGCAATTTACTAGAGTCCCAAACTGAAACCGCTATATAATTCCCGTCTGCGGAAATCGCCAGAGGTTTTGTGGGGTATATAGCACTTGCATCAGCGGGCACGGCCAAAATCATGAAAAAAACTAAACATGCAGAGGTGGCAAAAAATGGAAAACATTTTCTCAATCTGTTCACCTGACTTTTATCGTGCCGCTTCCTTCAAACGGCAACAAATCAACGAAGTTTCCACCAATCGTTAGTTTCACGTTACCTGGTTGAAGTAACTTTTGCACAGCCGAGCGGTCGAACTTCACCATAAGCTCCGGCAGCCCGTCAGCGTCGCGATCGACTAGTTGTTGGTCCTTCACGAACCCGTAGCTGGTACTCGACTCGACCGACACCGCTCCGTTGAGCTTCACACTGTTCGTGTCGATGTCTTCAGGGTGGCCTTCTGGCAGTTCTATGTACGCGGTTATCCACATGCCCTTGCTCTTCAGATTCAGAGTGTTGGGGTCGATGTCAACAATGGCTGGAACGGCAAACGGCGTTGGCGCCGTTGGGTTTATATTGATGGTTTCGGTTTTTGATTCCAATCTTGCACCGTTTTCATCGTATCTAATGACTTGAATTTGAGCCGTGATTTCAACATTTTCAGGACTAACCCCCATTTCTTCTGCCCACTCCCTCGCAGGCGTGGCGTCCACAACCGCATAGGTTTCCAAACCTTGAGGGACCGCTATCCATTCCGGCCCTCCGCCGGAGATATTGCGACTGGTGTACGCATTTTCTATTTCCATGTCGTAAAGTATGTAATCACTATTGTCATATCTTGGCCCGACATGCTTGCCATCTGGCGTGTAGACATGCAAATCAACATCGAAACTCTTGCTGGTTGGAGGTGCCTCTGACGAAAATCTTGGGCCTTTCACGCTTATTCCCGCGATGGAATAAATTACAAGTGGTTGAGACGGCACATAACTCGCCACTTCCACATCTACGTAAGATGTGCCAACATTGGTGACTCTGAATACCACGCCAGCATTGACGTCGGAGTAAAATTCTCCGTTCACCAGCGTAACCCTGTTGTGGTCATCCCACCACCAAGCGTGGGCCGGGACGGTGAAAATCTTCTCTGTCCCACGCTCCTTTTTGTACAGCAAAAGCCCGGCATCAGGCTTTAGCGGGTAGTTTACGCCTGCCCAAGGGTCTTCCTGCATAACACCGTCTGCCGGACGCCTGGCTTCAAACAGGTATTCGTCTGATGAACCCAACAAAACAGGATGTTTGAGCGCTTCATCTTGATATCTTTGATGTTCGACGAACTTGACCTGCCAAATGCCAGAAGGAATGTACCTTTCTTTCAGCCATGCTGCCTTCTCCGATAATTTGTTGTAAGACATTACTGGCGGCGGCGGATTTATTATTGAAAACTTGGGTAGAATTACTGACTCAGGGACAAGTTGGTGCCCCATCAAGCCCCAATAATGAATGTCTCCT
>JBFMBF010000023.1:0-19629 GCA_040755315.1 Hadarchaeota archaeon (SeqCode)
CCAGGGCGGCACAGCGCGCTTCTACTCCCGGGCATACTTCTGGCTCAAGGGGACCGAGGACAACGGGCCGCTCGAGAACGTAACAATCTCGCTTCCCGATCCACACGTGGAAAACAAACTCCTAAGTGGTTTAGGTTACATCAAAGATGCCGCCCGGGTTCTTTCCGCCATTACGGATAATGGGATTGTAGTGGAATTTTACGCCGGGGCCGCGATACAGTTTGTCCCACCAAGGACTTTCGAACCCACAATGGAAATAGGACATGGAATGGCGTATCCTGGACCAAAGTTTTCTTTCCAGGAAGTAGATTATCTTTACCCCGGCGAAATCCTCGAAATCCAGTTGTGGTGGGAGATTCCAGCAAGCATGGCTGGCAGGTTGACGTTGAAAGATGTATTGTCACCAGCTGGGTATCCAACTAATGCGTTAGTCTATTCTCCAAAAACCATCAGCGGTGACATTTTCGCTGGTTTGTACAGACTCGGCGATGACAACGTGGCACAAAAAGTGGAGGAGTTTTCTGCCAGGTTTGAAAATGTTTCATCAAACCAATTGGCTTGGTTGGGACTAATCCATATGTAATGGAAGCCACATTATTCCTCCAAACCTACAAATTGCCGGATGATGGTTTTCAGCAGCTTTCTAATAGGTTCACTGTTTCCAAACGCTCGCCATAGCCTGAGCTAGCTCAGCAATTCAACAAATTTTCTCCTATTTAAACCCCCTCCACCCAAAGCTACGGCGGGAAGCAATTGAAAACTCGGACAAAAAAGGGTGGCGGTTCTGGCATAGGTGCAGTGGCGAAAAGATGCAACGTCGTGCCTCCAGGCGGGTTGCTGGCGGCGCTTGTGGTTATTGGTGGAATTTTTATCCTATGGGGCGCCCTCGCAGCTGCGGTGTACCTGCCAATTGTAAACGCGGGGGCTGGAGGGGAAGCCACGCTCATATACGGCACCGCACTCACCCTCAGCGGGGTTTACCTGATTTACCTAGCGTGCAGAAGCGGTGGCGTTTTGATTTAGATCATGGGGGGCCGTAATTGCTACGCGCCTTGGCCAAAACCCAGACTTGGACATTGTTGTAAAGTTCAAAGACAAATACACAAAATCAGTTCCCAGAACGCCCAAACACATTCATTGGGTCATTGATTTGTTGATAAAAAAGGAGCACAGGAAACAGCTCACAATGGAGTTTATCAAGTATCTTTTGGAGATGTATGATAGGTTGGAACCGTTCAAAAACAAGGCGGGGCAACAAAAATGTGAAATTAAATTTACCAGCCCAAAAAATCTGGGGAAATTCAAAGAACTTGATAACTACGGGCAATACTCCATTGAATTTATCGGCAATGTAATCGAGCTTTTGAGCATTGAGGAAAAAACGGGGTTCGAAGGTGCTTTCATGTTCAAGAGTGTTTTAACCGCATTGCTAGAAACAGAGGATATTTTTGCAATAGTGTCAGCGGCCACCCAAACGGGGCGTGGGTAAAAAGCGTATCTGAAATTTGTAGTGCCAAACAATCTTGTAAAACGCGTTGTGTCTTGCACTACATTTTGCCCGCCAGCTTCGCCTCCCCCACCAGCACCAGCCCCAGCACCGCGTCTTCTTTTTTTGCAGCCTCGGTCGTGAAAAAAAGGCCCACGTACTGAGCATCACGGACGTGCATTTCCCTCTCTCCGGCGATCTCTCGGGCCCTCTCCAGCTCCGAATAACCTTTCAAAAGCAAAACACCGTTCGGGATGTCATCTACCTGCACCACCTTGGTCCCCGACGAACACTTGCCGCAACTACCAGATGCGCACTCGAGCGCCGGCCTCCCGCAGACCTCGCAGATGGCAGCTCCCCAGACCAGCCGTGAGACAGAGTTTCCCACCCTGAGAAGCTCCTCCTTGTCAATCGCCCGCTGTATCTTCAGCTTACAGCTCTTGAAGATGCTGATTTCCTTCCCCTTCCAAGTGAGCTTGGCAACGCCGAGCGATGGGCTGCACCTGAGCTCCGAGAAGCGCCTCCTGTGGATGTCAAGCAGATAACAGAGGGTCTTGGCGTCTATCCCCTCACCTTCCTCTTTCTTGAGCTCAATGTCCGCCATCAGCTTCCCCTTTTCTGAGGCGCACGGCTGCACGTAAACCACCGTATCCTTCCTGACCTTGACAAGCTCGGAAACTTCCATTCCTTTTGAAAGAACGCAACTGTCCTTGAACTTCGGAACTGGGATTTCTTTCACTCAGGTCCCCTTTGATCCGGCCTGGATTTTCCTGTACTCTGCGAGCGCCTTCTTCAGGGTTTTGTATGCAAGAACGGCGCAGTGCATCTTCAGCGCTGGTAGCCCCCCCAATGCCTCCGATATTTCTGTTATCTTCATTTTCTCAGCCTCCTCCACCGTCCTTCCCTTCACCAGCTCTGTGGTCATCGCGCCAGTGGCTATGTTTGCCGCGCAGTTATGAACAGCGAAGCCCCTAACAAGATAAGAATGAGGCTCATTGGTTACTTCAAAGTTGTACACCTTTCCAATGTAATTTTTCTTTTCTACTCTTCTTATCGGCACGAGGAAATAACCTTTAGCTGGCACGACAATTTTGCGCTTTCTTTTGAGTTGAAAGGCAACGTTGTAATTTGTATTCGAACGAATTTTTCTCCCATCGATTATCGAAGCTGGTCTTTTGGACTTTTTGATATATGACAGAATTCCACCTCTTGCCAAAATTTCTTGGGTTTGAATTGCGAGTTCCTTGGACCTTGTATCAATCCTATATACCCAAGAATGAGTCTCCTTCATCCTGTAAACGCTTCCATCACCCTTAAGGTAGGTTTTTATCATTTCCCATTGCTTTTTGAAAGGTAACAGAAGCACTTCTTCCGCCAATTTTTTGCCGGTTGCGTATTTCCCACCAACGGAGACAAAAAAACCGGCCCACTTTGTAGAGCAAATGTATACTTCTGCAACATTGCCACGTACCCTGCATTTTGGTTTTTTGTTTGTGACCCTTTCGAGTAAAGTTTTAACTTCAGAGATGTTCCCAGTCTCTTCTCTGTTAAAAGCAAAAGCTAAAATACGATCATTGGCTGTAGTGTAACCCTCCGAGATGTAAAACCCCAACAGTTTCATTATATCGGTGGTGTATTTTTTGGAATCTTCTGTCTTGCTGTTCGGAACGAAAATCAAATAATCGCCTTCCGCGAGATATTTTGCTTTAATAAACTTCGGTTTCACCGACGGAAGTTCTTCTTTATCTACACGTAACCAAACACACTTGTTCCCTGATTTTCTGGACGAGTCTAGCCATTCTCTTTTTACGCAAAGCACGGGATGTTCGGGCGTTAACGAGAAGGAATTGAATGTCGAGACAAAAGGAACTATTTTAAGCAAGTTGCCATTGTAGTCTCTCGCGGAAGTTTCAGCTACAAAATTTCTTTTACCGTCTGAATCTATGGTCGCTTCCCCTACACCCAACGTGGAGATTCGTTTCCATTCTCCTGGATACACTAAAACATATTCATCCGGCGGCAAGCACCCATACGAAAGGAACTTCGCGTCAACGATTTTGTTGTTCTCGATCTTCAGAAACATCCGAAACATGTCACCACACTGGATATCGCCTTCGTCCGCCGTCACCGTCGGGTTTTCCATCTCCCCGATGTTTTTCGGGTTCTTGAACATCTCCATCACTTTTTCTGTGTACTTTAGCAGGCTCTTCTCTGTGTATTCTGCGGGCATCCTTTCACAGCTCCTCCGCCTTCACCGGGCTGATCTTCCTCAGGTTTTCTATCACGCGCGGCACCACGTCTAGGGTGTAGTTAATCTCATCCTCGGTGTTGTAACGGCTCAGCGTGAACCTTATGGCCCCGTGCGCGACTTCTGCCTTGACCCCTATCGCCGTCATCACGTGGCTGGGCTCAAGCTTCCTGGTGGAGCAGGCCGAGCCCGTCGTCACCGATATCCCGTTCAGGCTGAGGTGGAGCTGCACGGCCTCCCCCTCCACCCCCTTGAATGAGATGTTTACATTTGCAGGGCTTCTCCTCTCGCCGCGCGGGCCGTGGAGCTGGATGTATTTCACCCGCTCCTCAAACCCTTTCATGAGCCTGTCGCGCAGCTTCCTCATGTGCTCGACGTGGCGCTCGAAACCGTCGAATGCAAGCTCGGTGGCCTTCGCAAACCCGACTATCCCGGGGACGTTCTCGGTGCCGGGCTTCAGCGTGAAGAGCGAGATATAGCCGTGTGAGGTCGGCTGAATCGGTGTCTTTTCCCTGATGTATAACGCCCCGACCCCCTTCGGCCCGTGGATCTTGTGGGCGCTCAAGCTCAGCAAATCTATCCTGGCCTTTTCCACGTCCACCGGCACCCGCCCGTAGCCCGCGGCAGCGTTGACGTGAAACAGAATTCCACGGCCTCTCTCCTTCAGGATTTTCCCGATTTCTTCAACCGGCTGGACCGTCCCAATCTCGTCGTTGACGTTCGCCACGCTGACCAGGACAGTTTTGTCTGTTATCGCTTTCTCGATGTCTTCAGGTTTCACAAAGCCCTCCTTATCTACAGGGAGGTAGTCAACCTTGAAGCCGTCTTTTTCCAAAACCTCGCACACTCGCAGCACGGAGGGGTTCTCAATTTTTGTTGTGATTACATGCTTGCCCCGCGACCGGCTTGCCAGCGCCGCCCCCCTTATTGCGATGTCGTTGGCCTCCGTGGCGCCGGATGTGAAGACAATCTCTCCCGGTTTGGCACCGATTGTCCTGGAAATTATTTTCTGAGACCTCTCGACGGCATCCGCGGCCTCCTGTCCGGCGGAGTACAGCATGATCGGGTGCCCGAACTTCTCCGTGAAGTAGGGGAGCATCGCATCTACGACTTCCTTCGCGACCGGCGTGGTGGAGCCGTTGTCAAGATATGCCTTCATCCAATCATACTAAAATGCGGCTTGGAATGTTTAAACTTGGAGGGTAGCGGATTTTGCTGGCGTACTGTATTTATGGAAAAGAATTTATTGATTTTGGAAACCTATGCAGTATGCTGAGTTCAAGGCCCCGAAGGGCGTGATCAAGGTGGAGCTGGAGCTGTCCGGGGAAAAAATATCCCGGGTCTCCATAAGCGGGGACTTTTTCATGTACCCGGAGGACGCACTGGAAGAGCTTGAAAAATCGCTGTCGGGGGTTGCCGTCGAGAGGGGCGCGTTGATTGAAGCTGTCCAAGGTTTCTACCGCAGGACTGGGGCTGAGACGCCGATGGTCGAGCCTGGTCACTGGGTCGAGGCAATCCTTCGCGCGGCTGGAGGTGGGCAGGGATGAGCGAAGCCGTTGTTATAAATATAACAAGGGCACTGGAGGTCTCCCCGGACGAATGGCGGCTGCTCCCCCTCCGCATCGACGAGGCTTTTACGTCAATGGCGATCGACGAGGCCCTGCTCAGGCTCAACGCCGAGGGCAAGGCCCCGAACACCGTCAGATTCTGGCGCTGGCAGCCGTCCGCCGTCTCCATCGGCTGCTTCCAGAGCCTCGAGAAGGAGGTGGACCTCGGGGTGGCTAGAAAATATGGAGTCGACGTCGTCAGGAGAATCACAGGCGGCGGCGCAGTCTTCCACGACTACGGCGGCGAGCTGACTTACAGCGTCGTCTGCCGCCAGGGCGACGTCCCCGACGACATCATCGAGTCATACAAGATTATCTGCGGCGGCCTCGTGAACGGCTTCAAGCAGCTCGGGCTCAAGGCTGAGTTCAGGCCGGTCAACGACGTCCAGGTCGGCGGCAGGAAAATCTCGGGAAGCGCCCAGACCCGCAGGTGGGGCTCGGTCCTCCAGCACGGGACTGTCCTGATCTCGCCGGACGTGCGGAAGATGTTCGAGCTTCTGAAGGTGAGCCCGGAGAAAATCTCGGACAAGTTCATCGCCTCGGTTTTCGAACGCGTCACAACCGTCGAGCGGGAGCTCGGCCGCAGGCCCAGCATGGGAGAGGTGCGGGAGGCGATGGCCAAAGGCTTTGAGGAATCGCTCGGCGTGGCACTTGCGGAAGACGACCTGACAAAAGAGGAGATTGCCCTAGCAGAAAAGCTCAGACCAGATTACGCTTCTGAAAAACAGCTGAAAAAGAGATAAACGGCGGCATGTTAAAATTTCCACGGGCCAGATATGATGAACCACTACAACGGAAGATTACTTTCAGCCTGCTACCCTCACCCAAACTTCCCGACCATTTCAGTAACGGGCGGCTCCTGCGCCTTGAGCTGCAAGCACTGTAACAAGCGCTACCTCCATGGGATGATCTCCTGTACTTCTCCAGATGTCTTATTTACGACATGCACAAAGATGGCGTCGAAAGGGGCGCGGGGAATTTTGCTCAGCGGAGGGTACAACGCCGATGGTTTCGTGCCGTTCGAGCCATTTCTGGACGCCATCGCGAGAATCAAAAGCGAGACCGGACTTTTCATCAGCGCCCACACAGGAATCATCCCGGGCTGGCTTGCCAATGAGTTGGGCCGCGCCGGGGTTGACCAAGCGGACTTCGACATCATCGGGGATGATGAAACAATCAAATTTGTGACGGGTCTGGACAAGAAGGTCGAGGACTACCGCCACTCGATCAGGGCGCTTGAAAAGACCCTGCCCCATATCGCCCCGCACATCTGTGTCGGTATCCACGGAGGGCAGCTCAAGGGAGAACTCAGGGCGCTTGAACTGGCTTCTGAGATAAATCCTTCCGTCCTTGTGCTTCTTTCTTTTGTACCCACTCCCGGCACCAATTTTGAGGGAATCAGGCCCGCCTCCGCCTCTGAGTTTGGAAAAATAGTGGCCGCCGCGAGCGCCGCCATGCCGGACTCCGAGATAGCTCTCGGATGCATGCGCCCGCGCCAAGGCAGGGGGGAGTTGGAGCTAGAGGCCCTTCGCGCCGGTGCCGACAGGATAGAGCTGCCGTCAGTTGTGACAATAAGGGCCGCAGAGAAGATGGGACTTCAGGTCCGGAGGCTGAACGCCTGTTGTTCAATCCCTCCCGAGCTGGCCGGTGATTTCATTGCCTGAGCATGTCAGGGTTGCTTTCGGTACTGGGGCGGTGCTGGGTCTGTGGGACGGCCGCATGGAAGTAAAGCCGACCACCGCACACCTCCTCACGTATCACGACGGGCGCTGCACCGCCAATTGCAAGTTCTGCCCGCAGGCCAGTGGGAGTTCGGCTGATACCAACATGCTCTCCCGCGTCCTCTGGCCGCCATACCAGCTGGAAAAGGTATTTTCAGCTTTTGAAAAGAGCATGAATAGTTTCAGCAGGGTCTGCATCCAGGCGGTCAACTACCCGGGCGTCGCCGATGACATCTGCAGACTCGTTGAGAATGTGAAGAGCGCCTGCAACCTCCCGATTTCAGTGTCATGCCAGCCGATGACAAGAGATGACATGGCAAAGCTGGCCTCGCTCGGCGTCGACAGAATATGCGTTCCGCTCGACGCCGCGACTCCTGAGATATTCGAGAGAGTCAAGGGCGGGTACAGCTGGAAGACGCACATGGACTCTCTGAAGGCGGCACACGAGGTGTTCGGATTCCGTGTGACCACACACCTCATTGTGGGGCTGGGTGAGAGCGAACGCGAGATGGTGCAAACGATAGGGATGCTCGACAAGTCCGGGACCACCGTCGCCCTGTTTGCTTTCACTCCCATCAGGGGCACTTCTTTGTCTGAACTAGAAAGGCCCGACATCGGCAGCTACAGGAGAATCCAGCTCGCACGTTACCTGATATCAAAACAGATCGGCAGGGGAGAAGACATGGCTTTTGCTGGCGAAAAGCTCGTGGACTTTGGAGTTGAAAAAAACACTCTGGAAAAAGCCGTGAATTCGGGCGAGCCGTTCATGACATCCGGCTGCCCCGGATGCAACCGGCCATTTTACAACGAATCTCCGCGCGGCCCGATGTACAACTTCCCAAGAAGGCCGACCAAGAAAGAGATTGAAATCATCAAAAGTTCACTTGCCCAAGAGTAGCCGCCGGAGATTACCAAAAAAGCCGCTTCATTTGTTTTTTTCTTCGGGCGGCTTCAGCTCCTCGACTTCTCCCCTGGGCTCCTTCTCCTTGAATACTTGGGCGCAGAACCTGCTCACACACACTTTTCCTTTCAGCCACTCGTCCGGCTGCAGCCCGGCTTTCATGCAGGCGTGGCTCAAAAACTCCTCCTCGTTCCATTCCCACTCGACCGGCACCTGTGGGAGGAGCAGCCCAGAAAACCCTTCGCACTCCATGATGAGTCCATGCTTTCCGACCGTGATGCACTTGGGGTACTCCCGTGGGTGTTTGACTTTGACCGCCTCCGGCTTTGTGAGCACGCTGACCTCCACCACAATCTCCTGGAGCTCTTTCGGCGTAACCGGCGGGAACCGGGGGTCCATAGTGGCCGAGCTCACAGCAGAATCCACAACCGCGTCTATGAGCGGCATCGTTGGCAGGGGGCGACCGATGCAACCGCGGAGATCCCCGTGTTTGCTCAAAGTCACAAAGACCCCGCGGGGCTCCTTGAGGTTATCGGAGACATCCTTCGGGCGTGGAATCTTCCCCTCCCCGACGTGGCTCTCTATGGCCCTCCTCGCAACATTCACCAGGAATCTTCCATCCTTCAAGCTCAACATCTACTCACTCCTTTTCATATTTTGAAAGTGTCTTTAAAATATTCTTCCAGTGGCTGCCCCTCCAGAAAACCTTCCCGCAGCCGGAGCAGACCCAGAACCTGTTGTTGGCTTTCGCTACTTTTCCCGGGACAGAACCCTCGACCTGGGAAGGTGCCACTTCATTGAGTACCCCGTTGCACAGCGGGCATCTCGATTTTTCCAGATTAACCTCTATCCTCTGTCTGCTCAGCTTCGAGAGCTCCGTGAGCTGGACAACAACATCGTTGCCTTTCAGGAGGAAGCTCTGCACCCCGAACTTCTTCGCCCTCCTGTCCAGCTCCACATCTGAAGTAAGGATGGCCCTTCCTTCCCGCTTCGCCAGATCCAGCAGAGCTCTGTCATCCTGGTCTGAAAGTTCTCGTGCGGCAATCACGTCATGGCTCGCCAGCCTGAGCCACCTCGCGAGCTTTCCCAACATCCCATCGGTTATGAACTTCATCATGACATTGTCGCTCTTCCTGCCAAAAACACTGTGCTAATAAATAGGAAGTGTCAATTACTCTGATAACATGCGCCACCGCATAGAAGTCAACTGCCCGATGTGCGGAAAGCCGTTCACGCTGGAACTTGAGGTAGGAACTTATGTGACCGCCGAGGCCGCCGGCCCGTTCAGGAAGGGGACTCCGGTTGTCCTCCGCAGCCATGACGCCAAGGTTGACTTCGTGCGCCGATCCATGAGGGTCCTAGCGAGCAAGGACCCAGCCGGCATCGTTGAAGTGGAAGAAATAATAGAGCTGGCCGAGAAGGTGGGGCTGGGCAAGGAAGAGGTTAACGAGATACTTGCGGCTGAAAAGAGCGCTGGCCATATCTACGAGCCGAAGCCTGGAGTGGTTTCTTTCACCGCCCCTCCGGAGCGCTCGAGGGATTAGTCTTCCTCAAGCTCTTCTTCCAGTTCTTCTTCCCCTTCCAGAACTTCCTCTACTTCTTTCAGTTCCTTTTCCCGGCCTTTTTCCGAACCCTTTCTTTCTTTCGCCCTACGTTTGAATCTCCTCACGCGGGCACCCACACCCTAATAGTCGAGGATTTATAAAAATCTTCACGGTTTATAGGCCAAAAAAACAGTGTTTAAATGGTAGTATGCGAAAGGCGCTGCCGCTGCTAATCGCCGTGTGCCTGGTCCTGCTGCTGCCAGCCCCGGCTGGAGCCCAAGAGTTCCAGATAAAACCAGGCGGGCAATACACAGCCAGCGTCACCGTCAAAAAGCCGTCCACCCTGATACTGTATGATGAAAAGTGGGAGATAAGGGTCTACTTCTATGATGGCACGAGCTGCTTCAGCGCGGGCAGCTGGAGCGACGATTTCTACACGGGCTGGTACCAGTTCAGATACATTGGCGACGAATGGCTTACAACGCCGGATACGAGGTCTTTCCTGATAAATTCGGTCATTGTGAGTTATCCCAGGCCGGCAATAGATTTAACCTACGGCATGAGGGAAGTACCGTTTGGACAGTCGGTCACCTTCAGGGTGAGGTTTTTAATCAAGGATATACAGGCGGTCTTTAGCGGAGAGGATGCCGGCCTGGACTCCGGCTATGTCTCATTCAAGGTGTCAGGGGTCAGTTACACATACCCCTACACGAAAGACCAGTACGGTCAATTCCATGTTACCGGCAACAACTTCGAGGCGAGGATTGACACGGACTCTGCGGGTAAGTGGAGGCTCCTCATAGACAAAGACACTCCGGCATTGGTGACCGAGCAGGCACAGACCCCGAACGTCTTCCCGGTTTCCATGGAGATTAATCTCGCATCATCCACCGCCCCGGAGACTTCTTACGAGGTTCCCGGGGAGATCAAAATAGTACTTTCCGTGACCGTGGTTCTGGCCGTTGTGGGGGCTGGAACCTACTTGGGGCTCAGGAAGAAAGGCGGAGAGCTGCCCATCCCAGAGTCGTGACTTGGGAAAAGCCATATAAATATAACGGCGTTATAATTGTTTGTCCAATGCCAAAGTGGTGGTTTTTATACCCTCCTGAGGATTGGCGTATGGTCATCATGAGACAGTGGAAAGCTGTGCTGGCGCTGGTGGCGGCGGTCTTGGCAGCTTCAGTGGTCGCCCCGACCAACTCTCAGGAGACCACAAGCGTCCGCCCCGGCGGACTTTACACAATTAATGTATCCGTCACCAAACCCGCTGGATTGTCGTTTTCGACCGACTGGGAAATAAGGGCATACTTTTACAGCAGCACCAACTGTTTCAACACCGGCGAGTGGTGGCAACCACCTGGCAGCAGCGATTACATTTATTCAGGATGGTACCAGCACAGGGTAAGGAACCAGTCGTGGTCCACACCCGACACAAAATCTTTCAGCATAACTGCTCAGCTTGTCAACTACCCGCGCGGCGTTGAGGGCCCGGCCTATCCAAGCGCGGCAGGCCCCACCTATTCTGGCAAGATGAGCGAAATACCGACTTCGGGCGTCATAAGGCTGCGCACCCGTCTGCTGATCAGGAACCTTAGCGCCCCGACCTTTTCCGGAGATTCTGTGACCTTTAATGTGGGTTCCGCCACTTACACTTACAAATTCGATCAACTGGGAGACGATTACCAGCTGAAAACCCCCGATGGAGGAAACGTCGGCTCAGGAGCCACACTGGCCCAATCCAGCTCTGGCGAATGGGAATTGAAATGGGACTCCACTCAGGATGTCCTCGTCGACAACAGCGCGCCGACCACGGGCACAATCACCATGACCAGCCCGATAGAACTTGGTCTGGCCGCCAGCGGCATGGATGTCACAATTTTCCTCGGCGTGGGGCTTGTGGTGGTGGGCGTGGCGGTTGTTTTCCTGTTCATGAAAATGAGGAAGAAAGGGGACGTCATGGGACCTGAGTTCGCTCCACCCGCGCCGACTGCCCCGCCTTCTCCTCCCCCGCCTTCCCCACAACCACAACCGGCATCCGAGCCTGCCCCGCCCGGTTTCATTTCCCTGCCTTGATAAGCCTTCTGGCGAGAGAAACAATCGCGCGGGCCGCCGGGGAGTTTGGATTTGACTCGAGAAGCGGCTTGCCTTGATTCAGTGCTTTGGCAACTGCCGCGTCTTCCGGAATCTCGCCCAGGACCGGTAGGTTCATTATTTCCTTTATCTCGTTTTTGTCCAGCTCAAACTCCGCCCCCGTGACCCTGTTGAGCACCACCCCAATTGGAGAGGATCCCAGGAACTCGGCCACCAGGCGGGTCTTCATGCAGTCTGAAACTGATATCGTGTCGGGGGTGGCGACCAGCATCGTCTCCTTCGTCGCCCTGATCGAGGCAACGGTCTCCCTCCTCAACCCTCCCGGAGCGTCAACAATCACGAAATCTGTGCCGCCGGGGATCTGCTTCATAGCCTCATGGAGCCGCTCGGGATGGGTCTTCCTTATCTGCTCCAGGGTGACCGCGGCCGGCGCTATCCTCAGGCCCTTGGGGCCGACATAAATCACGTTGTCGAGCGTGGCGTCCCCGGAAAGGACATCGTTGAGCGTGTAAACCGACTTCTCGAGCTTGAAGTGCAGGGCCAGGTCTGGTGTAGCAAACGACCCGTCCATGACTACCACATTTTTTCCCATGTCCGCCAGTGCCAGGCCTAAGCTGGCCACAATTGTTGTCCTGCCCACTCCCCCTTTGCCAGACACAAGAGCTATGCTTTTCACGCAACCACTGACCAGTCTAAAACTGTTTTTTTGCATTTAAATATCAACCACGCAAAGGGGAGAGTGATGAACAAATACGATGTCGTGATTGTCGGCGCTGGCCCCGCAGGGCTGGCCGCGGCCAAGACGGCTGCTTCAGAGGGCGCGAAGACACTTTTGCTAGAGATGAGAGCGCAGGTTGGAGGACAAGTAAACCCATCTGCCCTCGTGCCATCTGGAGAGCTCAAGAAAGCAGTGGCCGAAAACTTCAGGGAGATTGAGTTCAGGTCCGCGAAGAAAAAAGCTGTGATTAAAGACAGGTTGTCCCTTATAGACCGCGCCAGACTTGACAGGCTGCTCGCGGCCGAAGCTGCATCCGGCGGCGCTGAGATATGGATAAACTCCCCGGTCAAGGAACTTCTGGCGAAGGGGGGGAAGGTGGTCGGGGTCAGGGCAGAGTCTGGTGGCTGGTCTGAAGACATCAAGAGTGAAATCGTCATCGACGCCACAGGGGCCGTGGGGGAGTGGTCTGGACTTTTCAGGAAATTCATGGGGGATGGTCATGGGCGGGATCGCATTATGTTCACAAACGAGTACCTGATGGCAAACGCCAAGGTCGAAGTCCCAGAACTCATCTTCACTTCGTATCTTGCACCGGGCGGTCATGCATGGATTTATCCTGCTGGCAGTGGCTTCGCGTTCGTCGGAATCTCCGGCGTGAGGATACACCCGGACGTGGCCCTTGACGAGTTTCTGGGCAAGCAAAACCTTTCCTCGCTAGCCGGCGCCAGCCCGGTCGCAGCCTTCAGAGGGCAGCTTCCGTTGAACGGGCCGCTTGAACATGTATGTGGCAATGGTGTAATCTCCGTTGGTGGTTCGGCCGGGCACTTTTACCAGCTGTCCGGGCAGGGGCTCCGATACGCGATGATGGGGGGAGAGCTTGCAGGAAAGACGGCCGTGGATGCCATCACGGAAGGGGATGTCTCAGTGCAGAAACTGTCGGAGTACCAACACGCCACGACATCCGAGTTTGGCTATGACTTTGAGGTGGGCCGGCTTCTACATTCATCCCTCGAGGTCGCGCAGGACAGAAAAATTGACGAGCTACTGGGGGCAATCAAAGGAAAGCCAGACCTCGCGCGAAGCTTCCTCGATGTTTTCCTCGGCCACAGGCTGAAGGCCTCCGTGGGCATACTTTTGAAAGACAAGCAAGTTGCGAAGACTTTCGGGCGGGAGACTGTGGAGAAGGTTCTCGCGCTGAGATGACGTGTGGGGTCTCCAAATGCGCTGCCCCTCGTGTAGCGGCACCGCTGTCTTGCATGATCACAACCGCGGGGAACAGGTTTGCACCAGATGCGGACTGGTAATCTTCGAGAAGCTTCTGGAGCCGGGGCCGGAATGGAGGAGTTCTCCTGAGAAGCCCTCCGGACGGGCAGATGTTTCATCCGGGCTTGATGTAACCAGGCATGACCTCGGCCTGGGCAGCGGGTTTGATGTATCGCGTGAGTTTTCTCCCCTTCAGAGGGCCAAGCTCCGCAGGATGAAGGCGCTCCATGAGCGATCGCGGGTCAGGGGATGGGAAGACAGGAGCCTCAGAGACGCCCTGGTGGAGCTCGGCAAAATATGCGGCGACCTCTCGCTCCCAAAAGGCGTGAGGGCGGAGGCTAGCGTGAACTACAGGAGGGCCAAGGTGAAAGGGGTCGTCTTCGGCAAAGAGATGAGCCAGGTCCTCGGAGCGGTTGTTCTTCTCACCTGCCGGGCGAGGGGGCTGCCAAGGGGCGCTGCAGAGGTGGCAAAATCCATTTCATCCAGGTACAAAATCCAAACGCAAGTTGCATTGAGGAACATCAACAGGATTGTGGCGGTGCTGAGGCGGGAGCTGGGCGTGCAGGAGCAAAAAATCTCGGCCTTGGATTACCTGAACAGGTTCGCCCCGAAATTCAAGCTGTCCGGCGAAGCGCTTGGCCGGGCCCACGAGATGTTCACAAAGCTGCCAAGAAGCTTCCGGGCCAAGCCGCCGCTGTTCCTCGCGGCAGTCCTCGTTTACTCGGCCGCGAGGGAAGTGGGTGACGACATAACCCTGCAGAAGGTGGCGAGGGAGATGAAGGTCGGGATGTCCAGCCTTTCCCAGAATGCAGCGCGTGTGAAAGAACTACTCGGAGAGATACGGTGAAACTCCATTTCCCATGTGCATGCCAAACATCTTTTTATGGCCGCATTAGTTAGATTGGGTGTGCCCAGATGAGGCCCGCTGGACGAATTGAGGAGGTCTTTTGCCCGAAGTGCAAGCGTTACGTGGGGACGTTTGAGAAATGCCCATATTGCCACGCGAAGATCCCAAAGCGACTTTCTTTCCGCCTGCTGAAGTGGGGTGGCCTGGCAATCGCCATCCTGGGGATTCTGTTTCTTTACGTGGACGTGCGCGGCCCCCACATCCTGGTAAAAGCCCCTTATCAGCTCAGGATCGGCGACCTTTACCTGGACAACAGCGCGACGATGAACATGGCCCAGGTGATAATGACAGGCAAGGCGACTTTTGTGAAATATTACGAGGACACGAGGTTTTTAGGGATGTTCATAACCGACCTGGAAAATGAGAACGCAGATGTTTTTATCCGCGCTTACGATGCCACTACCCTGACTCTGCTCGCGATGGAAAACCAAAGGCTGGCCGAGAACAGCTCGACGCCGAAGTATCCTGCCGTCGGGGACATCGTCACTCTGAGGGGGAACCTGAGGGTCAGGGCCTCCGGTGAATTTATCGGTGAATTCAGGATGCTGATACTGCAGTACCCCGAAGGGGTGCTTGAGATAAACCGGCCGGCCGCAACCCCCGTCAGCATCAAAGAGGCGGTAGACAACATGAACAACTTCTCGCTTTACCAGAGATTGCAGGTGGAAGGGAAGGTAATTTCCACTTCAGACCTTGGGTGGGCAAAAGTCGTGACACTTTACGACATGGGCTCTGGGGCTGAGCTGGGATTGATGCTGCCAAGCGTCCTGAACTACTTCGGTACCCCCCTCCAAACCAATATTGGGGACTTGATTAGAGCCAGGGGCGCCATCCAGTCTTACTATGGAACGCCGCAGCTCTGGGTGGCGTCCTGGGATGATCTGGCGGTGATAGGATGACGGAGCACAAGACCTGTCCTGCCTGCGGGAAACCAACTGGAGGGTATGTCCCTTGCCCGCACTGTGGCGCCGACCCGCGCTTCCGGGTCACGCTGAAGTTTGCGATGTGGCTCTGCCTTGCGGCGCTTGCGCTTGCGGCGGTCTTCTTTTACATGCACATTGCCACTTCTGAAATATCCCCGACGCCGATATCGAGCATCGACACCTGGATGGACTACTCTTACGTGGTGGTCCAGGGAGTTGTCAGTTCCGGGCCGCAGTACGACGACACTTCGATGACATTTACCGTCTACGACGGTAGCGCCTTGGAAGAAAAAGACGCCACGATAACCGTGGAGGTCTACGACCCGGCATTCCACAATCTTATTGCGGAGAACAGGGTGCCCGCCGTGGGAGACAACATCCGGATATTTGGGCAGCTCCGTGCGCCCGCCTCCGGTGAAAAGGAGATAAACCCGTCAAATGCAAGTGAGATAACACTCACAAAGGCTCAAGCATCCGCTGCCACAATTTCCCAGATACTAAACACATTGGGGACCAGCCAGTCGTTGCTTTACAAGAGGCTGACTGTGGCGGGCAGCATAAGAGGCCTCAGGCCTCTGAGCTCCGCGAAGATATACACGCTGGAGGACAACGGCAAAGAGGTTGAAGTTTACATCCACAATGGTCTGGGCACTTACATTGAAAAAAGACAGCTTGACTTGAAAGTTCTGGACATGGTGAGTATCACGGCGGGACTTTCGCACTACAGCGGGACCCCGCAGTTTTCCATCGCAGACTTCGATGAAATTCAGGTGACCGGCTCCGAGAACCTGAGCAGAACTGCGCTGGAGAACATTGACAACAGCCTTGTCGACGAATACGTGAAGACCGGCGGGAAAGTGGTTTTCGTTGAACTGGTCGGCACAGGCTCCGACCTTGAAATTGCTGAAAGGATCATTTGGCTTGAAAACAGCGCGACTAGAATCTCCGTGAACGAGGACCTTTTCCAAACTTTACCAACGGAAACTAGGAACCTGGTCTCAAGGGGAGCGGAGCTTGAGCTGGTGGGCAAGGTGAAGAGGTATGGGTCGGGGCTCAGGATAGAGTGGGTCGGGCCGCAGACGCCGACCGTCACTCAGGGCCAATTTGAACCTGCGCCAGTAGACAACTTTGCGAATGTAGCCTCTGTAGCTGCCGACAACCTGGTGACGGTGGCTGGGGCCGTCCAAAGCACCAGTTCGATAATAAAGGGCTACCTGCCGGACGACGTGTTCTTAAACATCGGCGACAACTTCGGAAACACCGCGAAAGTGTACCTCCCGAACTTCATGTACGAGAGGATGCTCAGCCCGCCAGGCGTCGGCGAAAATGTGAAGGTGGTCGGGAAAGTGATGACCATCTCGGGCTCTGTGGCGATCCAGCCCGGAGTGCTGGAGGATGTCCAGAAGGTGAGCTGAGATGAATACGCTGATTTATCCAATTTACGGCCTGATAGGCGTCCTCGTCGGGACCATGCTTTCGATCCTCCCCGGCCTCCATGTGCTCAACTTTGCCGGGATAGGAATTTTCATTCACCTGGCCTTCCCGATGGACCCGCTCGGGCTTGCTCTGGTGTTCGCTGGGATGCTCGTCGCATATTCAATAGTAGGCACGATAACCTCGACCTTCATGGGGGCGCCCGACGACAGCACTGTCTACATGACTTTCCCAAACCAGAAGTACCTCATGTACGGCAGGGGCTACGAGGCTTCTGTCATCTCCGGGCTGGGTTCACTGGGGGCAGCTTTCATGCTTCTTGCGATTGCCCCACTCGCCAGCACGATTTTCCCGATTTTCCGCAAGATCACGACCCCCCACATGACTTGGGTGCTGATTGGCGTAGCTGTCTACCTGCTGCAGTCAGAATGGCCGAAGGACTGGGGGAGCAGGGCGAGGACAAGGCTTGGAAGACTGAAAGACGGTTGGGCCAGCCTGAGCGCCGGCTGGCTGGTGTTCTTCCTCTCCATGATGCTGGGGTTCATAATCCTCAACACCCCGATAGTCGCGCCGGACAAGGCATTCCAAAATATCATGCCGGTGTTCGTCGGATTCTTCGCCGTTCCATGGGTTCTCACAAACTTGATTTCAAAGGCCAGCATCCCCCCTCAGACGGTCAAAAATGAATTCTACGTGAAAAAGATGGATCTGGTGAGGGGAACTTCCGCTGGATTCCTGGGAGGGATGTTCGCGGCTTACGAGCCGATCATAACGGCTGGCACGGGCGGCGTCCTGGCCGGGCACGCCACCAGCACGCAGGGGGACATCCAGTTCATGGTCTCCGGGAGCGCGGGGAGATTCGCTTATTATGTGGGATCGTTTTTCCTGCTGTGGGTGCCCTTGCTTCACCTGACCAGGAAGGGGATGGCGCTGGTCACCGGACTGGTCTTCCAGCCCAGGAGCGACTCGGAGTTCTGGCTTTTCATGGCAACGCTGGCAATCACGATAGTCGTCTCATTCCTAATCCTGCTCTTCGTTTCCCGGTACCTTGCAAAGCTTGTCTCCGGCTACAGCTTCACAAAAGTTTCGATTGTCGTGCTGGTAATCATCCTGGGGATGGTGTTCCTGTTCTCCGGCCTTGAGGGGCTCGTGATAATGTCCATATGCACCGGGCTGGGTTTGACGGCGCCGATGTTCAGAACCAGGAGGCTGAACATGCTTATGGGATTCTTCTTCCCGATTTTCCTTAACATGGCCGGGATGAGGGCCGATGTACTGAAGGTCTTGGGGGTGTGGTGATGAGAGGATTGACTCACTTTGTGATGGGGATAACGGTCGCGACATTCTTCAGGAGCCTGATGACTGGTGCCGTCATGCAGGACTCGCTACTGATACTGCTGGGGGGAATCTTCGGGCTTTTGCCGGACACTCTCGACTTCAAGTTCCTGGTCTACTGGGAAAAACAGGACGCCGTCATAGACCCGGAGCCGCAGGACATGAAGCCGCAGGAGATCGCGGCCAAGTTTGCCGAGGAGATAAACAAGGCCAACGAGCTGAAGCCGGGCGGGATGAGGCGCATACAGGCCCATACTGTAAAGCTGGGCCCTGACCTCTGGCAGTCGTACAGCATCAATTTCAACAAGGCCCAGCAACAGGTCGAGGTGAAAATCGGCCCCCATGTGACGATGTCAGGGATTCCTGCGTTCGGCACTGAGCCACCGGCGGACAGGGCCCTTGGAGTAGCAAAGTTCAATCCAAAGCTGATAGACACTTATGGCCGGCCGACCGAGGTGAAAGGGTTCAGCGGCCCGTCGTTCGGGTTCCTCAAGAGGAAGGACGGGGCGGTGGAGGTGGTTTTCATCCCGTTCCACAGGCGCTCCGGCCACAGCATGACGATGGGGGTAGTCCTCGCGCTACTCGGGTGGATCTTGACCGGAGTCTGGCAGGTCGGGGCGGCGATATTCATGGGGTGGACCATGCACATAGTGCTGGACTCCTTCGGGCACCTCGGCAACAACCTGTTCTGGCCCGTGACAAAGCAGAGGACAAGCGGGCTTTACCTGGTGAGCGCTTCCAACCCATACTGGAACGCGTTCACAATCTACTCGTGCATACTCATCATGCTCTGGAACATGAACCTGTACAACGCGTCGGTCAGCGCAAGCTACACGATCCCGGCCATAACTTCACTTGGCCTGGGCGCCTACCTGCTGCTGGGCATCTTTGCGCCATGGTCGATCATCGGGGTGGTTTACTATTACCACATGCAGAAGACGAAGGGGTTCAAGCCGTTCGAGCTGTTCGCGCCGTCCACCGGCGGAGTAGGTCTGGTCGCGACGGAGGGGACGACCGTCCAGGAGCCCGAACATTACTACGAGGTCTCTGAAAAGCCGAGGCCGTCCATAATCTGGCGGGCGCTGGGCATCGGCATCCTCATCGCGATATTTGTGGTGCTTTTCGCCTACGGGCCCACCTGGTGAAGTTTTTAACCTCTTGGACGGAATTTTGTCGGTGGGGTCGTGGTGTAGCTTGGTAGCACACCGGCACCATGTCGGGCTAAAAGCAGGCTCCAGTGGCCGTTTGTGGGTCTGCTGACGGAAGGATGATGACCCATTGGAGCGGTGCGAAGAGACCTGCAAATCCGAGTTCAAATCTCGGCGACCCCACCACCATTGCTAAACTTCAAGTCCAGGAATTGAGAGCCAAAAATTCTCGAGCACCTTTTTTAGCACTTCCTTTATTGCCCAACTTCCGATTGCAAAAAACCGTTCAATCTGCCCACGAAT
>JBFMBF010000024.1:0-18219 GCA_040755315.1 Hadarchaeota archaeon (SeqCode)
GAGAGGTCGGCGAAAGTAATATTTAAACGTTTTAACAAGCCTGACAATATTATATTGTTTTCAAAGGCGATATCATGAAAAAACAGAACTGGCCCGTCCTCATCTCGCTGTTCTACCCGCTGGTGCTTGCTTTCATGGCTGCCGGGATGCTCGGCTTCATCATGCTGTTGATAAATGTGAATGCTCCCGTGGTCGCGGCTTTTGTCATCTGGTTCTTCTTCATCTGTATTCTGTCGATTTACATTATTTCAAAGAAAGCAATTTCAGCGCTTGGCTACCGGAGGCTTTACCTTGCCATCCTCATCGCAAACGGCCTTCTCGCAATCATCGCCGCGGCAGTTCTGCTTAAAATTTCACTTTTCTGAACGGCCGGAAACTGCCAGGTCGAGGACGCGCGCGTAAATCGGCCTCGTGAGAAGAGTGGAAAGAATTGTTGTGCCGATGACCACTATTATGAATCCGCGCAGGGCTTCTATGCCGAGGATGCCGGCCGCTGCCCCCGCGCCTATCGCAAGAATCGCCGCCGTGCGGGCCAGCGCAAGGGCCTTGGGGGCCCTCCAGCCCACGCTCACCTTCGTGCCTTTCGGGATTTCGGCCAGCATCTCTTCCGTGATCATCAGCAGGCGGTTGATCCCAGCTGCCGAGACCAGAAGAATCGCGAGCAGCTCTGGGAATCCAAAGCTGATGTTTGCTATGGCCACGAGCCCCAGGCCCATCAGGGTCTCGCAAAGGATGGTCAGCAGAAACCCGATGTCCACCCTGCTGTTCTTGTACTTGCGGTGGATGATCAGTAGGACCACCCCGACCGCCGCGAGGTAGGCGGCCGCGACCCTGGTCAAAAAGTCTGGGGCAAAACTGGCAGAGATAGTTGAACTGGACGCCAGGACTGTCCTCGCTGGCAGCTCGCTAACGGCAGTTGCCCTTATGAGCCTGGCCTCGTCCCTCGCGCTCGACTCTTTTTCCCCCCATACCGCGAGCACTATGCCGCTGCTTACCCCGTCGGCCGACATTTCGTTGCTTATGAGGGAGACGGCCTTCATGCCGCACACCCTCCTGAGCCATTGATCGCTGGTCTCTCCGGAGAGCGGCGTGAGGTTCTCGATATTGTAACCTACTGGGATGTCATTCATGAAGTTGTCCGAGTAATCGCTGTAATTTCCGTACAAGATCACGCGGAATTTTGACCCGACATTTGCAGGCAAGAATTCCATGGCCGCCGCCGACAGGGAGTCCTTGGAGCTCTTCAGCGCCGTCACTTCCACCCTGTGGTTCATGCTGGTCTCATTGAAGAACATGCCATTTTCGTCGTAGGTAAATTCAGTGAGACCCGAGATGAAGGCCGCGTCAACGATAAGGACGGCGTCGACTGGGCGGTCCAGGTATGCCACCAGCGGGCGGTTCTCCCTGCCCTTCACATACATGTCGACGTTGTCGGAGGATCCCGCAAGAAAGATGAGCGGGAGGCGGGCGAGCTGGTCCACGGCGGACGGCGCATCTATCCGGCTGATGTCGGAGTTCTTGGCCACCGTCACACCGTCGAGAATCAGCTCGAACCTTCCCTGGGTCGCGACCATGTTCTGGGGGACGGAAAAGCTTGAATCAACCGTGGTGCCGTTTTCTCCAAGCGGCTTTATCCTGACGCCGAGCAGCCCGTACTGGTCCAGGCGTCTGGTCAGGGCTGCAGCCATGCGGCCCAATGTGGACTGGGAAGCCTTGGCCTTGACATCCAGCACCTGCCCAAGTCCTCCGATTAGTGATTGGAGCTGGTCCTTGCTGACGGCGGCCCCGACATCCACCACTATCTGCTTTGTCCCTTGGTCCTGCGAGACGAGGAACACCTCGAAGTACCTGTTCAAAGCCCTCTCTATCGAGTTCCAAACTGCGTCGACGTTGTTTTCGGATGTCTGGACGGTGGCCTGAGTGGTCTGGGCGTTGATGTAAAGCCTTGTCCCGCCCGAGAACTCTACCCCGAAGTCCACGCCGCGGGCCTGCGGCGCCAGCCCGGCCGCCGGGTTCCAGACGGCCATGAGCGAGATGAGAACCACGAGCGCGAGGGCAAGGAATCTTCCCTGTCTATAAAGCGGCATGGTGTTCAACTCCTGGAGTTCTTTTTCCATACATCGCGAGGATTTCCGCGCCGAGGAACCATGTGTTCAGGATGTTCAATCCGACCCCTGCCAGAAAGATCAGCAGGGCGGGTAGGATTTGGGCGCTCATGCTCAGGGCGATGACGAATAGGAGCATCAGCGCGGTCGTGCCCCCCATCATGAGGCCGCTCTTCAGGGTCTTCCGGATTTGGTCTTTTGCAGTGCCGCCTGTGCCAGCCAAGACCCGGGAAGCGACGAGAGCGTTCGAGTCCACGGCATAAATCAACGCGGCGAGGATTGCGGCGAGAGAGGCCAGGGTGACCTGGATGTTGAGCAGCGCCATGAGCCCCAGTGTTTCCACGGTGTTTGCCCCGACCACAAGCGGGACGGCCCACCCGGCGACTTTGTGTCTGTGAGAAACAAGCGAGAGGACGCCCACAACAATTACGGCCGCGAGGGCCGCCACCAGGACCTGCTGGACCTGCGAGGCCTTCACGAGTGTTTCGCCGTCGAACTCCACCCCTATCGAGAGGCCGCCGCTTGCGAGCGCCAGGGCCAGCGGGATGGACAGGAGAATCAGGACTAGGATCGGCACAAATATCCGCCTGTCGGTTTTCCTCTCATGCTTCAGAGGCGTCACTTCATCCCCCTTCCTTTTTAGACCGCGAGTATATAACGGCTCAGCGGTGCCGGAATGTTCAAGGATGGAGAGAGGGTTCTGCTGCTGGACGAGCGTGGGAGGAAGTACCTGGTCAGGGTGGAGACCAAAAAGCTCCACACGACTTTCGGGGTCGTTGACATATCTGATGTTATAGGGAAAGAGCCAGGCGCGGTCTTGAAGTCTCACATTGGGAAGGAGTTCCTTGCGCTCAGGCCGTCGGTGGCGGATGTCCTGCAGAAGATTCGGCGGGTCCCTCAGATAATGCTCCCTAAGGATGCGGCGCAGATAGTCGCGCACACTGGGGTGGGTCCGGGGAGCCTTGTCGTGGACGCGGGGGCGGGCTCCGGCGCCCTGGCTATTTTCCTCGGGAATTTGGTGAGGCCCGACGGCAGGGTCGTGAGCTACGAGGTCAGGGAGGACTTTGCCAAGGTAGCTGAGGAGAACATCAAGCTTGCAGGCCTCGGCGAAATCATCACTATAAAGCTGAAGGATGTCTGTCAGGGGATAGACGAGCGGGGGGTCGACTTGGTGACACTTGACATCCCGCAGCCGGAAGATGCGCTCCCCCACGCCGAGGCAGCTCTGAGGGTTGGAGGCCATCTCGCGTCTTTTGTCCCCTGCGTAGAGCAGCTGCAGAAGCTCCACCTGGAGATCCGGAACTTCCGCTTCAGAGATTTGAAGACAATAGAGTGCCTGGTGAGAGAGATGAAGGTGGCCCCAGAGTGCACGAGGCCCAGCAACAGGATGATATCCCATACAGGCTACCTGACTTTCGCGCGGCTGGTGTAAATGACAGAAAAAAGATTCTGTTGGGCGTTGGGACCATAGTTATCGTGGTAATCTTGGCGGTCGTCCTGCCATTTTTTAGCGGCGCTCTAACAGGAAGAAAGAACCCGGCGGATGTTTTGCTGAAATCAAGCGACCTGTCAAACAACTTCCAACCAACGGCGGACAACAAAATATACGTGAACATGACTGACAATGTGGAACCACAGGGCGAGGCAGGTTACAGTAGAACATTTGAATTTCATTCGTATTTTGTGGGTACGGTTCAATTGGAATCAACCGCGATTAGGTACGATTCAGCAGGGCATGCGGGCAGCGCTTTTAGTAGCATGCGTTCACAGCTTTCAGGTTCTGGTTTCACTATTGTGTCCGGTTCACAAATCGGCGACGAGTCTGTTTTTGGAAAGAGCAATCAGTACGGTTGGTGGGTATACACCTTTAGAAAACAGAACTTCATCGCCACGGTTTCCGTTATCAATCTAGGCGGCACTGAAAACTTCACTGTAAGAACTGGCGTTGTTGTCGGCGTTACAGGGAACGAAATTCTACAGGCAGAGATTGAGAGTTACGCTCAGATAATGAAAAATCGGATTTAATTTCAGACTTTCTTTGCCTTGAACCCGTAGTAGATGACGCCGTCCTCCCCGTCCTGCCCCATCCGCCTGAACACCATCTCAACCTCGTCGCCAATCTTCACGTCCGCTGGATTGCAGTCTGTGACTTGGGCTGTGAGGCGTGGACCATCCGCAAGCTCGACCACAGCTAGGGAGTAGGGGGCCTGATCTTCGAAGCCGCTGGCTGCCGCATGAATAGTTGTGTAAGTGATTATCTTCCCCCGCGGGTTGAGTTTGTAAGGCTCGAGCTTACCCGTCCGCCTGCAGTAAGGACATATGAACCTGGGAGGGAACATCACCTTGTTACAGTTGCCGCACTTCGTCCCTATCAGGTTGTACCTGTTTGGAATCTCCCTCCAGAACCTCGCAACCGCCATCAGTCCCCCCTCCTCAAGATGTGCACGACGGCGGTCCCGCCTGAGCCCCCGACATTGTGCGCAAGCCCTACCTCGGCGCCTGTGACCTGCCTCTTCCCGGCCTCTCCCCTGAGCTGTAGCGTTAGCTCTACCGCTTGGGCAATGCCAGTGGCGCCCACTGGGTGGCCCTTCCCCTTGAGGCCGCCGCTGGAGTTCACAGGTATCTTCCCGCCTATGGCAGTCACGCCTTCCTCGGTGATCTTGCCCCCTTCTCCCTTCTTGCAAAAGCCCAGGTCCTCCACTGCCATTATTTCGGCTATCGTGAAGCAGTCGTGCACCTCGGCCAAGTCTATGTCTTTTGGCTCCACTCCCGCCTTTTTGTAAGCCATCTTCGACGCCTCGACGGTCGCCGTCAGGCTTGTGAGTGAAGGCCGGCTGTGGAGGGAGATGTAATCGCTGGCCTGCCCCGTGCCCGCCACAAGTATCGGGGTGTCCGTGAAGTTCCTCGCCTTTTCTGCCGGAGCCAGGATCACGCAGGCCCCGCCGTCAGTTATCGGCGAGCAGTCCAGCAGTTTAAGCGGCAGGCTCACCGGCGCGGACTTCATGACGGTGTCTATCTTGATGTCCATGTGGTACTGGGCGCAAGGGTTGAAGCACGCGTTGTGGTGATTTTTTACCGCCACGGCCGCCATCTGCTCCTCGGTGGTCCCGAACTCGTACATGTGCCTCGTGGCCATCAGACCATAAAGCCCCGGGAATGTCGCCCCCTGGTAGACCTCCCACTCCTGGTCGGCAGCTGTAGCCAGCGCCCCCGTGGCCTCCTCAGACAGCACGTCCGTCATCTTCTCTATCCCGGCCGCCACCACGAAATCATGGAGACCAGACGCCACGGCTATCACGGACTGCCTGAGCGCCAGGCCACCCGAGGCGCAGGCCCCTTCAACCCGCGTGGAAGGGATGTGAACCAGCCCCGCGTGGTCAGCAATTATTGAGCCGATGTGCTCCTGCTTTATGAACTGCCCCCCGGACATGTTCCCGACGTACATGGCGTCGAGCTGCTTCCCGTCTATCCCGGCGTCCTCAATGGCCCTCACGCCGGCCTCGAGCATCATCTCCCTGAAGGAGATGTCCCACAGCTCCCCGAACTTTGTGAGCCCGACCCCGATTATGGCAACGTCCCTCATTCACCTCACCAGCAGCCTCTTGTATTTTGCATATGTCGAGTAGTCGATGTAAACCTTGTTGTTGATGTAGTCGGCGGTTTTCGGCGCAAGGTCCCGCCTGTCCACGATGGCATCTTTGACCGTTATGCTGAAGGCGTCGCTCCCCGCCCCCGAGCCATATGACACCACGAGAATCCTGTCTCCGGCTTTCGCTTCGTCCAGGACAGCTGCCAGCCCCATCATGGATGCCGCGGAGTAGGTGTTCCCTATCTTTGGCGTCAGGAGCCCCGTCGTCACCTGCTCCTTGGAGAAACCCAGCTCCTCGGCCGCCTGTAGTGGGAACTTCCCGTTCGGCTGGTGGAAGACGGCGTAGGTGAAATCTTGGGGGGTGAGCTTGAGCCTCCTGAGCAGGCCGTGGGCCGCCGACAGGACATGCTTGAAATAGGCCGGCTTCCCTGTGAACCTCCCGCCGTGCTTCGGATAGGGCCTCATCTCTCGCCTCCAGAAGTCGGGGGTGTCTGTGGTGTATGAGAATGTCCCGTCTATTGAGGCGATTGCTTCCACCCCGTTGCTACCGACGAGGAAGGCAGCCCCCCCGGCGGCGGCAGTGTACTCCAGGGCATCGCCCGGGGCGCCCTGTGAAGTGTCCGTGCCTATCCCCATCCCATAGTTGATTATTTTGGCGCCGACCGAACCCATGCAGGCCTGGAGTCCCGCCGTCCCGGCCTTGCAGGCGAACTCGTAGTCTGCGGCGGTCAGGTTGGGTGTCGCCTCTATGGCCTCTGCGACGATTGTGGCCGTCGGCTTCACGGCGTACGGGTGGGATTCAGATCCAACGTAGATTGCGCCTATATCGGCAGGGTTTATCCCGGCCCTCTTCAAGGCGTTCCTCGCGGCTTCCACAGCTATTGTCGCCGAGTCCTCGTCGGGGCCCGGGACAGATTTCTCGGTAACAAGGAGGCCGTGCTTTATCCTCTGGGGGTCCTCGCCCCAGACCTTCGCGATTTCTTCCACTTTTATCCTGTATTTAGGGATGTAGACTCCGTACCCGATTATACCTACTTCTGGCGGCAAAAAATCCAACCTCTGATTTTTGTCTTAATGCTCTGGAACGGCTTAAATACCTTTCGAGTGTCGGATAAAGAATCGTCGAACGCCGTAATCAAGGGGAGCATTTTCTCAGGTTTGATATCAGGTCGACCACCGTGGGCAGGCGGGAGATCACGAGGGGCACCTTGAGGAGCTGGGCGATCTTTATCCCGAGGGGATCCACTTCCTTCAGGTCGCCGTGGAGGACGACCATCCCCGGGGTTATCCCTATCACCCTGATGGCCACCATTGGGGAGCGGCCGGCCGTCACCCCGGTGAACGCCAGGACCCTCTCGGTCGTCATGCCGTAGATGCGCCTGAAGTCCTCGGGGGACATGCTGATGATGGCCTTGTAGCTGTCGATAGCGGTATAGCCGAAAAGCTTCTGCTCCATGAACTCCTTCCCGGAGACGACCTCGCCGTTCACGGCCTTGGCGACGGCCTTGCCATCGACCGGCTGGCGGTATTCCCTTATCTCCAGCACGACATCCGGCGGGAGCTGGGTGCCGAAGGCGTGGGAGAACGTCCGGCTGACCTCGCCTCCCCTTTCCTCGTCCAGCTTGAGCAGGGCTTCTGTGATGCGCTTGATGGTGGTTGCCCCGGGGGACTTCCTTCTGCTGGCCTCGTAGTCGCTGACCACGGAGGGGGAGACCCTGATGGCCTTTGCAAGCTCCGTCTGGTTGACGTCGAACCTTTCCCGCCACCTCTTTATGGTCTCTCCCGGGTTGCCTGAGAGGGCGATGTCGCCGGCAATCCACTTCATTATCCTTTCTTTTTCTTCCATTGTTCCACCATTCAGGCGGACCTCTCCCTGCCCCTGAGCTTGAAGATGTCCGCCCTCGTCACTATGCCGACGGCGCTGCCACGGTCCACAACAAGCACCGCCAGCTCCTGCTCCAGAAGCCTGTAGATGACGTCCACGTTTTCATCAGGCCCGACCGACGGGAAGGGCCTGCCGAGCAGCTTCTCCACGCTCATCTTGAAAAGGACCCTCATGTCGTCGCCAGTGGCAACCCTCTGGATTATCGTGGACTCGGAGATTGTGCCGACCTGGACGCCGCCGTTCAGCACCGGGAGCTGGGAGATCTTGTGGCTCTCCATGAGCCTGACCGCCCGCGCCACCTTGTCGGATGGCCTGACGGAGATCACGGGGGATGACATTATCCTGCTGACGGGTGCCGCCTCCTTTGAGAACACACGGTCGATGGCGTCCGAAATCCTCACGAGGGTGGAGACCCTTGGGTCGGCCCCGCCGGATTCTATCTTCGCGATGTAGGCCTGGGTCACACCAGCCATCTCGGCGAGCTTTGACTGGGTCAGGCCGGCCCTTAACCTAGCCGGCTTGACTTCCGAAGGTCTGAGGACACCCATCAGAGCACCTATTCCTATGCGTTATATCTCCGGCAAACTTTAAATACTTCGGCCCCAAATTCCGCCGGACGGTGACTCGCTTGCAAAGAAACATCGTGGTCGAAGAGTTCAAACAGACGCCGCTCGAGGACCAGGCTTTCGAGGTGGTGGAGAGGAAGGGGCTCGGCCACCCAGACACAATTTGCGACTCCATACTGGACAGGGTGTCTGTGGAGCTGAGCGTCGAGTATCTGAAGAAGTTTGGGAACATCCTGCACCATAACGCTGACAAGTCCCTGCTCGTGGCGGGGGAGGTCGAGACGAGGTTCGGTGGCGGAATGGTGAAACAGCCGATGCTCATGATATTCGGCGACAGGGCCACGAACAGGGTGGACGACAAAAATATTGACGTGGACAAGATTGCCATCGGCGCCGCGAAGAAGTGGATAAAGGAGAACCTCAGGTTTGTCGACCCCACCAAACACATGAAGTACCAGGTGGAGCTGAAGCCGGGGTCGGCGGCGCTCACGGACATCTTCAGGCGCGGAGGGAAGCTACTGAGCGCCAACGACACGTCTGCGGCCGTCGGGTATGCCCCGATGAGCCCGACCGAGCAGATAGTGCTGAAGACCGAGCAGTACCTCAACTCGAAGAAGTTCAAGAAGGAGTTCCCCGCGGTAGGCGAGGACATCAAGGTCATGGGATTCAGGACGCACAACAACCTCTCCCTGACGGTCGGGGCGGCTTTCGTGGACAGGTTTGTCGATGGGGAGGACGATTACTTCCGGATCAAGGGCGAGGTTTTTGAGAGTCTGAGGAAGTTCCTGGACGAGAACACCGAGTTCAACGTTGATTTGAAATTGAACACCCTGGACGTCAAGGGCCGCGGCGTGGACGGCGTTTACCTGACTGTCTTGGGCACGAGCGCGGACGGCGCGGACTCGGGCCAGGTCGGGAGGGGCAACAGGGCGAACGGCGTCATCCCCCTGAACAGGCACACAGGCTCCGAGGCCGCCGCGGGGAAGAACCCCGTGAGCCACGTCGGGAAGATATACAACCTTCTGACACACAAAATTGCGAACGAGATTCACACGAATGTCTCGGGGCTCCGGGAAGTCTACGTCTGGCTGGTGAGCCAGATAGGGCAGTCGATCGACCAGCCGGCAGTCGCGACCGCGCAGGTCATCCCGGCCAAGGGCACTTCCATGGCGGAGGTCAAGAGGAAGGTGTCCGATGTTGTGGACTCCGAGCTCGAGGACATAGGCGAGTTCTGCAGGTGCTTGGCCGAGGGCAAGTACTCCGTCTGCTGAGCTGGCTGCATAAATTTTTATCGAGCCAGAGCGGTTGTTTTTTGATTGCATGTCGGTGAGAATGCGCGGGTTTGAAAAATACAGCCCGCTGGGCGCCGCCCTGAAGCTGGTTCTTTCGCATGTCAGGCCGCTGCCCCCGGAGTCGGTCCCGTTCCAAAACACAGTGGGCAGGGTTCTGGCAGAGGATGTCGTTGCGGAGAGCGACTCCCCGCCGTTCAGAAGGTCGACCATGGACGGCTTCGCCGTTAGGGCCTCGGACACTTTCGGGGCCGGGCCGTCGACCCCAGTGGCGCTGAATGTTGTCGGCTCGGTCCGCAGCGGGTTCATGCCGAAGGCGAGCGTTGGGCGGAAGGAGGCCTTGAAAATAATGACGGGGGCGCCCGTGCCGAAGGGGGCGGATGCAGTTGTGATGGTCGAGCACACGAAGCTTCAGGGGCGGAGGCTGGAGGTTCTTCTGCCAGTGACGCCCGGCAAAAACACATCCGAGAGGGGCGAGGACATAAAGGCCGGCGAAGTTGTTTTGAAAAAGGGGCATGTGATTCACCCGCAGGATGTCGGGATGTTCGCCCAGATGCAGAACCTCGGCGTCAGGGTTTTCAGGAGGCCCAAGGTCGCGGTCGCCACCACAGGGGAGGAGCTTGTGGCGCCGGGAAGGAAGCTGCCTCCGGCGAAGATAGTTGACTCCAACTCATACTCCTTGGCCGCCGCAGTCACAGCCGCCGGAGGGGTTCCGCAGGTTCTTGGCATAGCCCCGGACGACAGGCAGTCTATAAAAAAATTGATCCAGCGCTCTTTGGGCCACGACATGGTTCTTCTTTCTGGAGGCAGTTCTGTGGGGGAGTTTGACCTCGTGCCGGAAATCATTTCCGAGATGGGCAAAATGGTTTTTCACGGCGTCTCCATCAGGCCCGGGGGCCCGACGGCTTTCGGGGTGATCAAAAAGAAGCCAGTCTTCTGTCTGGCGGGGTTCCCGGTAGCCACCCTAGTTGCATTCCATCTCCTGGTCCGCCCTGCACTCTTGGCGATGCAGGAGCTCCCGCCGGACCACGGCCGCAGGGCAGTGACGGCGAGGCTGACGAAGGATGTGAGCGGGACCCTCGGGCGCATGGATGTCGTCAGGGTGAGGGTGAGGAAGGCGCGCGAGTGGCTTGCGGAGCCATTGATGGTAGGCGGCTCCAGCCTGCTGAGCTCCATGACGGGCGCGGACGGGTTCATCACGGTGCCGGAGGACATCGAGGGGCTGAACAAGGGGCAGAAGGTCGAAGTCGAACTGTATTGATCAAGAAAATCCGAAAACTTTCAGAATAATTTTAAATCCAATTTCTGAGGCAAGGTCACACCAACGGAGCGTGGCGCGGGCCCGCCGGGATTTGAACCAAGGTTTCCTCCTCAACCACCAGTCGGAGGTTAGCGGGGAGGTAGTCTATCCAGTTGCCCTACGGGGCATTCTTTTTCACTTGGTTCAGTGTGCACCATTTTTCCCGCCGAACATTTGGGTGGACGGAGTATTTAAACGAGAAAAATGGCCGCGCCGAAACAAACGCCTCCCGCAACCCTCATAACCCCACTTTACATCATTTTTTCGGGGTTGAAACATTGAATGTCCACGCGATCGTCGAGGGGCTCAACATAAACGACAAGAAGGTGCTGGTGTCCCTCCAGCAGCTGGAAGGCAAGGCAGATGTGGAAAAAATAGCCAGGCAGGCAGACATGGACCAAGCCGCCGTCATGCGCGGCGCCCTTTACCTGAGCGAGCGCGGGATGGTGAAGATAATTGAGGAAAGATCGTTCACAGCCAGCCTGACTCCAGAAGGGTGGGAATACGCGGAGGAAGGGCTGCCGGAGCGCAGGATGCTTATGGCCCTGGCCAGTTGTGGGTCAGAGGTGATTGATGAGGTCGCCGCCCGGGCAGGCCTGAGCGAGCAGCAGAAGCAGATAGCTCTGGCTTGGCTCAAGCGCAGGGGATGGGCGGAGTTCGTGAAAAGGGACGAAAGAACCGCGCTACAGATGACTGAAAGGGGCGCCGCGGCGCTTTCTACGGACGAGGCCGACGAGGAGCTTCTCGAGCGGCTGGCCTCACGGGAGCTTGACGTCGGGAGTCTGGACAACGAGACAAGGGAGCGGCTCGACGTTCTTGTGGACAGGAAGCTGGCGAAAGTTGACGAGAGGGCCCGCCGCGAGCTTGAGATCACGGAGTTCGGCAGGCAGGCAGTTGAGGCGGGGCTTGAGATAGTTGGGGAGGTGAGCGGGCTCACGCACGAGCTCATCCAGAGCGGGAAGTGGAGGGAGGCGAAGCTGAAGCGCTACGATGTGCTCGCGCCCGTTGCCCCTGTTTATCCTGGAAAAATCCACCCCCAACAAAAAATAATCGATGAAATAAGGGAAATCCTCCTCGAGATGGGGTTCCTCGAGATAAAGAGCAGGATAGTCGACTCAGAGTTCTGGAACTTCGACGCCCTCTTCCAGGCGCAGGACCACCCCGCGAGGGAGATTCATGACAGCCTCTCGCTCTCAAGGCCGGAGAAGGCTAAACTCCCTCCTGAAAAACTGCTTAAAAAAGTTGCAGCTGCCCACGAGGGGGGAGTGGCCGGGTCAAGCGGATGGGGTTACAACTTCAACCCAGAGATCAGCCAGCGGCCTGTCCTTTGCTCGCAGACGACTGCCGCGACCGTCAGGTATCTCGCCTCAAAGCCCGAGCCCCCCGTGAAGGTCTTCTGCATCGACCGCGTCTACCGCCACGAGAAGATAGACTACAAGCACCTGGCGGAGTTCTACCAGTGCGAGGGGATAGTCATGAACGAGGGGCTGACGCTCCGCGACATGCTGGGCTACCTCAAGCAGGTCGTCACCAAGCTGGGGCTGCCGAAGATAAGGTTCAGGCCAGGGATGTTTCCGTTTACAGAACCATCGGTTGAAGCAGATGTTTATCACGAAGGCAGGAAAGAGTGGATTGAAATCTTGGGAGCTGGTTTGTTCAGGCCAGAGGTTCTACAACCACTAGGTATCCGTTATCCGGTGCTCGCGTGGGGGATTGGGCTTACTAGGCTAATAACAATACGACTGGAGTTGGATGATATAAGAAACATATTTTCCACCGACTTGAATTGGATTTCAAATTTTGTATTGTCAACTAAAAATAAAAATGAGGATGTAACATGCCGATAATTACAGCAAGTTATCGCGATCTCTGCAGGCTGCTCGGAAGGAAGATCGAGGTCGAGAAGCTTTGCGAGAGGCTTTCAATGGTGGGGATGGAGACAGAGGCCGAGGGATATTCTCTGAAGATGGAGGTGTTCCACAACAGGCCCGACCTGCTCAGCCCAGAGGGGGTCGCGCGCGCCTTGAAGGGGTTCCTCGGGATTGAAACAGGGTTGCCGCGCTACAGACTCTCCGGGCCTCGCGTGGTCGTCGACGTGGATGCGAGCGTGGCCCAGGTGAGGCCGTTCATAGCGGCTGGAGTGGTCAGGGACGTCCAACTGACGGACGACATCGTGGCGTCGCTGATGCAGATTCAGGAGAAGCTGCACGCCTCACTCTGCAGGAACAGGAGGAGGGCGTCCATTGGGGTCTACGACATGGACAAGGTCGCGCCACCGATAAAGTACACGACGGTAGCCCCTGACGGGATAAAGTTCACGCCGCTTGATTTCGGTCACGAGTGCACCCCAGCCCAGATCCTGATGGAGCACCCGAAGGGGCTGGAGTACTCCTGGCTCCTGAAAGACATGCCGCGCTACCCGCTTCTTGTGGACTCGAAAGGCGTCGTGCTCTCGATGCCGCCGATAATCAACAGCGAGGACACCAGGGTCACGAGCGGGACCAAGAACCTCTTCATCGATGTCACGGGGCTTGACGAGAGGGCGGTGGAGCAGCCGCTGGCGATATTGATGACCGCTTTGGCGGAGAGGGGGTTCAAGATTGAGCAAGTGGCTGTAAGGCGCAGAAAGGCCATCACAAAAACCCCAGACTTGAACCCTCGAAAGCACAAGCTCAGCATCAGGCAAGCGAACCGGACGATAGGGCTCAACCTCGCGTCGAAGGAGATTGCGAGGGTGGCCAAGCGCATGCGTTATGGAGTTGGAGGAGCCAAGGGCGATTCCGTTACTCTCCTCGCGCCGCCGTACAGGACTGACATCATGCACGAGATTGACTTGATTGAGGACATCGCGGTGGGTTACGGCTACGACAGACTTGAGCCGACATACCCAAAGGTCCTGACGATAGGGGAGAAGGCGGAGGTTGAGAAGACAAGCAGCGAGGCGAGGCAGGTTCTCACTGGACTCGGGTTCACGGAGGTCATGAATTACATCTTGACCAACCCCCGCAGCGAGATGGAGCTCATGAAGGTCAAGGAGGAGGTGGCGGAGATAGCCAACCCCGTTTCGGAGGAGTACACGATTTTGCGCGCCTCGCTGATTCCATCCCTGCTTGGCAGCCTGCATCAGAACAGGCGCAACCCTCTCCCGCAGAGAATTTTCGAGGTCGGCGACGTGGTTGTACTTGACCCATCTGCTGAAACAGGTGCCGCAAACGTCAGGCGTGCGGCAGGCGCAATAATCGGTGGGGGGGCGGGCTTCACAGAGATCAAGGGAATTGCAGAGGCTCTTCTCAGGGAACTTGGCGTGAAATGTGATGTCAAGGCGGCATGGAGCGCGAGCTTCCTAGACGGCCGGGCGGTTGAGTTTTATTCCGAAGGCAAAAAAATCGGCGTTGCCGGGGAAATTCATCCAGAGGTTCTTGTCGAGTTCGAGCTTGAGCACCCGGCCGCGGTTTTTGAGGTGGATCTGGAGTAAAAAAAGCCCGTTTTTTGTCAATTGCCAATGCTAATGACAAACTTTAAATAAAAGCTTGTCAATAAAAAACTGATACTTGTGAACGTTGAGGACATAAAAAGGGTCGTGCTGGACCAAAGGGAAGAGCTTGAGGAGATTTTCCGGAGGGAAAAGATAGTCGACAGGACCGTGCCAACGGAAAAACTGCTGAAGGCTCTGGCACATCCAAACATCCTTGCTATCTTGGGCGTCAGGAGATGCGGCAAGTCCGTATTGTCGCACCTTCTTCTGAAAGGAAAACGGTACGGATATGTAAACTTTGACGATGAGAGGCTTGCCAATATGGCAACAGAAGATCTGGACCGAGTTCTGCAGGCATTCTACGAGATTGAAAAGGACTTGGACTACCTCGTCTTGGACGAAATCCAAGATGTGCCGAAGTGGGAGCTTTTTGCCAACAGGCTGAGGAGGACGAAAAAGGTTGTCATAACGGGGAGCAATGCCAAACTGCTATCGGGAGAACTGGCGACGCACCTCACGGGCAGGTACTTGGACTTCATCCTCTACCCGTTCTCGTTCGAGGAGTTCCTGCGCGTGAAGGGGGGCGAGGTCGGCCGCGATGCCACATACTCTACTAAAAAAACAGCCGAGATAAAGAGCGCCCTCCGTGACTACATGCACACCGGAGGCTTCCCAGAAGCATGCAAGTTTGGGAAGGGTGCCATAAACAAAGTTTACGAGGACATCATCACAAAAGACATACTGCTCAGGCACGGTGTTAGAAAAGAGAGGGATTTCAAAGATTTGGCGAGGTACCTGATCTCAAACTTCTCAAAAGAGGTTACTTTTTCGAAGTTGAAAAACCTGTTTGGGATAAGGAACGTCCACACGGCGAAAAATTACGTGGATTACCTGGTCACCTCATACTTGGTCTTCACGGTGGAGCGATTCTCTTTCAAGTTGAAGCGGCAGATGATAGCACCGAAGAAGGTTTACTGCGTTGACATCGGAATTTTGGACGTGATGGCCTCGCGGTTCTCGGAAGACACAGGCAAATTGATGGAGAACTTGGTTTTTTTGGAGTTGCTGAGGAAGAAATCGTTCATAGAAAAACCGCGCGAAATTTTCTACTGGAAGGACCACCAGCAGCGGGAGGTTGACTTTGTAGTTAAAGATGGGATGAATGTGAAACAATTGATTCAGGTGGCATACGCTTCCGGCAGGGACGAGATAGAAAAAAGGGAAATGGACGCCCTTGTGAAAGCCAGCGATGAACTGAGGTGTAATGGCTTGTTGGTGGTAACTTGGGATTACGGCGGAGAATTGAAGCTCAAAAACAAAAAAATAACATGCATGCCATTGTGGAAATGGTTGCTGGGGGATGGGTGGGGAGGTCCATCCTGAGGTGCTCGTCGGGTTCGAGCTTGAGCACTTGGCCGCTGTTTTCGAGCTACCTTGATGGGGAGAAGATGGAGCTGGTGCAGTTCGGGCCGGACGCTGGGTTCGGGGAGTGGAACTCGCTGGGGTTCGGGTTTATGAACAGGGTCGGGAGGGCCTGGGCAGAGTATGTTCCGAAAGTTTATTTTAGTTCATGCCGAATATAGGCCGTGGAAAGATGGCAGCACGAAATTCTGATGTCGGGCGAAAGGCGCTCGAGGAGTTCAGGAAAAAGGTGAGGGAGGTCAGGGCGGCGGAGTGGAGGCGGGACGCTCGCCTTCTCAGAGACAGGACTCCAGAGGAAACCATAAGTGCGATGTTTGACTTGGTGAACTTTGCTGAAAACTTAAGCAGGGCGAAAAAATGCGAACCCTAGAGGACGTTACAAAAGAAGTCGCTAAAATCTTGGGGGCGCTTGGCATAGAATATGCCATTGTCGGGGGGGTGGCAGTTGCCGGTTGGGGGAACCTCAGGACAACGAGGGACGTTGATGTCGTCATAGACCTCCAAAGCGACAGGGTGAAGGAGTTCGTCCGCGCTTTCAAGAAAAGGGGATTTTCCATTGGCGAGCAAGATGTTTTGGATGCATTGAAAGAAAAGGGCCACTTCACGATTTTTGATAATCGCTCGGTGTACCACGTCGATGCCAAGGGTGCATACGGGGGAAGGGAGCTTAAAACAATCGAGACGAGGAAAAAGACGAGGATAAAGGGGTCCGATGCGTACATCGCGTCCGCCGAGGACACCATCGCAAACAAGCTGGTGTTTGGCAGCGAGCAGGACCTGAGGGACGCGGAGGGGATCTTCATAAGGCAGGCGGGGAGGCTTGATTTGAAGTACTTGGAGAGGATTTGTAAGGCGATGGGCGTGGGGAAGGAACTTGCGGGGCTGAAAAGGGCGGCCAGGGGGGCATCAGGAAGTCGGGGTCGTCGGCGCTTCTGAGGTTCTGGCTCGAGCTTGAGCACCCGGCCGCGGTTTTTGAGGTTGGGCTGGGGTAAAGAATTAAACACTTAGAATAAGATTATATTGGGGGCAGCACATGGGCATGAATCTAATCGTGGATGATTGGAAGACTTTCATCGGCAAAAAGGAAAACCGTTTCGAACTGCTTCAGGGCGAAAAAAAGACGGAATTCTCTGCGGACGATGTAAACCAGATAATTGTTGTGGCGGCATCATCTATATCAGTTGGCGCTGTAAGGTTGGCGCTGGAAAAAGGGATAGACATAGTTTTCATCAACCGTTTTGGTGCGCCAACTGGCCGGATATATCCGTGCAAGCTTGGCGGTACCACATTTACCCGCAAAAGGCAACTTGAAGCCTATTTTTCTGGAAAAGGGTTGGAGCTGGCGAAGAATTTTATCAGCGGGAAGGTAAAAAACCAAGCGACCGTTTTGAAAGCTTTGCAGAAGACAAGAGCAAATGTCGATTTTGCTGAACAAATAGAAAAAATGAACGCGGGCTTGTCTCAGATTGGCGAGATTAATGGCGGTTTGGACGATGTTCGCGAAAAGCTGCTTGGGATAGAGGGCAATGCGGCGAGCGAATATTTCCAAGCGCTGTCTGAAATTCTGCCTTTTGAAAAGCGCGACAGAAAAAGCGGGGACATATTCAATACCATGCTCAACTATGCGTATGGAATTCTTTACTCCGAGGTCGAGAAAGCGTGCATTCTGGCAGGGCTAGACCCATATCTCGGCTATCTCCACACTGACCGTTATGGAAAACCATCTATGGTATTGGATTTGATTGAGGAGTTCCGTGCACCAATCGCCGATAAGGCCGTTATAACTCTGATTGCCCGAAAGCAGGTTGAAGACAAGGATATTGAGAAAAATGGTGAAACGGTTCTTTTGAGCGAAAGCGGGCGAAAGAAAGTCATCGAAGCGGTTATGGCACGGCTTCACGGAACAGAAGAGCAGACAAACGCCGAGAAGAGACTAAAAAACGCCATAGTTGAACAGGCTCGTGCAGTGGCCAGATTTGTTCTTGGTTCGGCTGAGCGCTATCAACCATATGGGCTGGTCGGATAACATGCTGTGGTGGGTTATCTACGATATTTCTGAAAATAAAGTCAGGTCGTGTGCATCATCCAAGTGTAAAAATTACGGGTTAGTCAGAGTCCAAAAAAGTGCGTTTCTGGGGGAGCTTAGTAAAAACCGCGCGGAGATGTTATCATTGGAACTAAAAGATGTCATAAAAGAAGGCGACTGTATTTTTCTTATCCCGACATGCACGAATTGTTTTCAAGATAAGATAATCCACGGTAGTTTCGATGATGCTGTTGCTAAGAAAAAAGACTGGTATATCATCGGTGGGAATGATGAAGTATGATGGGCTGGTTTCGGCAACTGATGTGATGAAATACTTGTATTGTCCGAGAATCATTTACTTCATTTATGTTTTACAATCCCCTCAGCTAGTGACTGCAAAAGAGAATAAAGGTTTGGAAAAATATCAAGAATTCAAAACCAAATCAAAAAGAAATAAAATAGTAAAAGAGTTTCCCAAAATGAAAAAAGTTTATGATGTTTCCCTGTTATCGAACAAATTTGGTGCTATTACCAAAACAGATTGTATTCTGATAAACGAAGA
>JBFMBF010000025.1:0-17031 GCA_040755315.1 Hadarchaeota archaeon (SeqCode)
TGGGCCCGCGGGGATTCGAACCCCGGTAACTACCGATCCCAGACTTCTTGTGAGGGTAGTGTCTTAACCACTGGACCACGGGCCCAAAATCAACTTGTGGCGTTGGTTATAAAATTGGAGGTGCTAGAAGCGCTACTTCATCCGCGCGGCCACGAGTCCGAAGTGCGCGAGCATTGCCTCCAGTTGTATCCTCTCGTTCGCCCCCTGAGTGAGTCTGAATGAGAACTCGCCGAGCCTGTCCACCAGCTCAACCTTTGCACGTTCCGGCAACTCCATACTGAATATCACCCTGTGAACCTGATCGATCACATCCTCGCCCGCCAGCCCCTGATCAATCAGAAGAGTCTGAAGTTTTTCCCTAGCCTCCAAGAACCTTCCTGAGAACGCGAGTTCAATCATTCTCCTGACATCCTCCGGCTTGGCGGCTGAGCTCACGTCATAGACACTTTTTTCAGTCACCTTCTTCCCGACGGCTGCGGCGGCCTGAAGGACATTCACTGCCTTTCTCATGTCGCCGCCGCTCGCCTGGATCACCGCCTTCATCCCCTCCGGAGCCAACGTGAGCTTCTCGCCCCTGCCAATCTTGCTCAGCATTTTCTTGATGTCTTCCTCGGAAAGTCTCTTAAACTTGAAGACGGCGCACCTCGACTGGATTGGTTCTATGATGCGGCTTGAATAGTTGCAGTCAAGGATGAACCTGCACGTGTGAGTGAACATTTCCATTGTCCTGCGGAGGGCGTGCTGGGCGTCGGATGTCAAGGCGTCGCTCTCGTCGAGAAGAATTATTTTATGGGGGATGTCACCAATGGGCCTCGTGCGTGCGTAGTCCTTGACCTTCGTCCTGATAGTGTCTATCCCGCGCTCGTCGCTGGCGTTGAGCTCGAGAAGGTTCTGCCTCCACCCGTCGCCGAAGAGCTCGCGCGCTATGCAGAGGGCTGCCGTGGTCTTCCCGGTCCCGGCTGGCCCGGCGAAGAGCAGGTGGGGCAGCGACTTCTTCGCCACGAAGCTCTCCAGCCTCGACACCACCTCTTCCTGCCCGACCATCTCGGCAAGCTTCTTGGGCCGGTACTTCTCGACCCAGATTTCCTCGGTCTCTTCCATGCACTCCCTTCAAGGCTCCTCCGCCAGCTTCTAAACACTTTCGGATGTTTCCCGCAGATTTTAAGGGGTGGGCGTAAATTAGGTTGGAACCATGATACAACCTGCGGCGAAGGTTTATGGCGCCATGAAGGCGGAGAAGGAAACTCAGGAGTGGTGGGAATCCACAAAAATCTACGAGAAGGTGAAGGCGCTCCACTCTGCTGAAAAGCCCTGGTATTTCCTTGACGGCCCACCTTACGCCAGCGGCTCCATCCACCTCGGCACTGCTTGGAACAAGATAATAAAAGATGCAATCCTGCGCTACAAGACGATGTGCGGCTTCAACGTCCGCCGCCAGCCAGGGTGGGACTGCCACGGCCTTCCGATCGAGGTGAAGGTCGAGGAGAAACTCGGCGTGAAGACAAAGAAGGAAATCGAGGAAAAAATCGGGGTCGAAAAATTCATCCAGAGCTGCAAGGACTGGGCCCTCGAACACGTCACGATAATGACGGACCAATTCAAGAAGCTCGGTGTCTGGATGGACTGGGATGATCCTTACATCACTTTCAAAAACGACTACATCGAGTCGGCCTGGTGGACAGTCAAGAGGGCCTACGAGAGGAACCTGCTCAGGAAGGACCTCCGCGTCATCCACTGGTGCCCAAGGTGTGAGACGGCACTGGCAGAGCACGAGGTCAGGGGGGAGTACTACGACGACCGAGACCCATCTATTCACGTCCGCTTCAGGCTGCGCGACCGGCCCAACGAGTACCTTTTGATATGGACAACCACACCATGGACCCTGCCAGCCGATGTCGCCGTCTGCGTCCACCCAGAACACCCCTACGCGAGGGTGCAGGTCGGTGAGGATATTTACATCCTGGCCGAGGCGCTGGCAGACAAGACGATGTCGGAACTGGAGCTCAAAGATTACAAGATCATCGAGAGAAAGAAAGGTGCTGAACTTGAAGGGCTGAAGTACGAGCACCCGTTGCTTGAGGAGGTCCCAAAACAAAAGGAGTACATCGAACAACACCGCGTGATCTGCGGAGACCACGTCACCCTGGAAGAGGGGACGGGCTGCGTACACACAGCACCGGGCCATGGAGAGGAAGATTTTGCCATCGGTTCAAAATACAACCTGCCGGTCTTCAGCCCGGTCGGAGCGGACGGGAAGTTCACCGCGGACGCCGGCAAATACTCCGGGATATTTGTCAAGGCCGCCGACTCTGTGATTACAGAGGACTTGAAGAAAAAGGGGACGCTCATGAAGCACGGGATTGTCCTCCACTCCTACCCCCACTGCTGGAGGTGCCAGACGCCGCTGATCTTCCGGGCGACCGACCAGTGGTTCCTGATCGTGAAGGAGATGAAGCCCCTCATCCTTGAGAAGAACTCCAAGGGGGCAAAGTGGGTGCCCGACTGGGTCGCGACGAGATATTCAAACGGGGTGGAGTCTGTCGGAGACTGGTGCATCTCCCGCCAGCGGTACTGGGGCATCCCGATTCCAATCTGGGTCTGCGCAAGTTGCGGCGACATCGCGGTGGTGGGAGGGCTTGAAGAGCTCCAGAAGCTCTCGGAGAAACAGCTGGGAGAGCTGGACCTGCACCGCCCGGGAGTAGACGCAGTCACGACAAAGTGCCAGAAGTGCGGCGGGGAGTCAAAGCGGGTCCCCGATGTGCTCGACGTCTGGTTTGATTCTGGGGTGGCTTCATGGGCCAGTCTGAAGTACCCAAAGGCGGAAGATGATTTCAAGAAGTTATGGCCCAGCGAATTCATCACGGAGGGGGAGGACCAAGTAACAAAGTGGTTCTACAGCCAGCAGGTCCTCTCGGTTGTGGCGCTGGAGGACGTGCCTTACAAGAATGTTCTGATGCACGGCTTTGTACTGGACGAAAAGGGACGGAAGATGTCAAAGTCTCTTGGCAACGTGATAGATCCTGGGGAAGTCGTGGAGAAGTACGGTGCTGACGTTCTTAGGTTTTACATGCTGTCCACCAACCCGCCCTGGGAAGACCTGAAGTTCAGCCGGACCGGCATCGACATCGTGAACAAGATGATAAACGTCCTGTGGAACGTCCATGTCTTCACGACAAACTACATGGCGCTGGACATGTTTGACCCGAACTCTGTGGACATCGGGATTGTGAGGGAGAACTTCTCGAAGGAGGATCTCTGGCTTCTCTCCAGAGTGAGCAACCTCGCGAGCGAAGTCGGGCAGGCCATGGAGGCGCTGGACCTACACAGGGCGACGAGGGCCATCTCCACCTTCATACTTGAGGATTTGAGCAGGTGGTACATCCGCTTGATTAGGGAAAGAGTATGGATAGAAAGGGATGACCCAAAAAAGCTGGCGGCCTATGTTGCTCTTTACCAGACCATGCACGTGCTCATGAGAGTTATGGCGCCCTTCACGCCCCATGTCACGGAATTCATCTACAGGGACCTGGTAAGGGCCGTCTTCAAGGATGCTCCGGAAAGCGTGCACATGCTTCCGTGGGTCTCCTCCGACGAGCTTTCAACAGATCAAAATCTGGAAGAGGGGATGGAAGCTGTCAGGAAGGTTGTGGAAGTCGCCGCCAAGCTCAGGCAGGACGCGGGGATAAAGCTTAGGTGGCCAGTCAGCAGTGCTTTGATAAAAGTCTCGGACGAGGCGACAATCAAAAAACTGGCGGGGCTGGAGAGGCTGCTCCAGAGCCAGCTGAACTGCAAGGAACTCCGCCTCCTCCTGCCCAGTGAAAACATGTTCGGGCAGAAACTGAAGCCGAGCGAGAAAAAGCTGAAGGAAAATTTCGGCGGACTGGCGCCCTTGGTGGCCGCCGCTGTCATGAGGCTCGGAGTGGACAGGGTAACAGAGGCAATCAAACACCAGGGTTTCGTCGGGCTCAATGTTGGCGGGAGAAAAATCCAAGTCCCGGCGGATGCCGTAAGTTTTGAGGAAGAAGTAGAAGAAGGTTTCGCCATGGCGGACACTGAAGTGGGGAAGCTGGCAATTGACACAAAAATAACACCTGAGCTAAAGGCGGAGGGCCTGGCGAGAGAACTCGGGCGGAGGCTGCAGATGATGAGGAAGGAGATGGACCTGGGGATGGAGGAGAGGGTCGATGTCGTGATCGGCGTCCCAAGCGGCGAGGAGCTGAAGCTGCTGGCTGGCCAGAGGTCCTACCTCACAAGAGAAGTCAGGATAAATCTTCTCAAGATCTGCCTGCAGAAGGAGGTTTCCGGGGAAGGGCAACTGAAGGACTGGAAAATAGACGAAAACAACTTCAGGCTTTTACTGAAGCCGCTGGACTAGACCTTCACCATCTTTTGGACTTTCTTCAGCATGGCCTTCTCGTATTTGTCAAGCAGAACCTTGCGGGCGCGCTCGAGCCGCCTTATCTTCACCACGATTCTGTGCACGAACACCGCGGTGATCATTACTGGAACCGCCATGGCGATTATTATCAGGGGGATCCACACGCCGTGGGTGTTGAACAGTATATGGAAGCCTGTGAACACCATCACCCCGAACAGGAACATCAGGAGGCCTACCAACCAGGAGGCTATGCCCATCTTCATCATGTTCTTGGCGAAGATCCACTGGGTCCTCCTCAAGTGATACAGGTCACGCTCGATTATCTGGAGTTCCCGCTTTGCATCCCTGGCCTTCGTGGCTTCTTGCATACAGTTGATTTTCATGGAAGAACGATTTATAGCTAATGATTGAATGTTTAAGGGGTGAAATTGTGAAGACATCCGAACTGCCCGGGTTTTACAAGTTGACGCCGCAGGAGAGGCTGAAGCTGGTGAAGGAGTTTGCCGGGCTGACTGACCTTGAGGTGGAGCTGCTCCAGGGCACCGGAGCTCTCCCGCTTGACCAAGCCAACAGGATGATAGAAAATGTGATTGGGGCCACTCATTTTCCTCTTGGCATAGCCACCAACTTCCTGATCAACGGGAGGGACTACCTCATCCCGATGGCGACTGAAGAGCCTTCGGTCGTGGCCGCGGCTTCAAACGCGGCGAAGATTGCCCGGGCTAAAGGTGGATTCATGACCGAAAGCACCATTCCAGTGATGATTGGGCAAATTCAGCTGACGGGGGTTAAGGACAGATATTGGGCAAAGCAGAGAATCCTGGGTGCAAAAGAGGAACTACTGAAGATGGCAAACCAGAGGGACCCTGTCCTAGTGAAGTTTGGGGGCGGGGCGGTAGACCTTGAAGTAAGGGAGCTGGAGACCCAAAAGGGGCCGATGATTATCCTGCATCTGCTGGTGGACGTAAAGGACGCTATGGGGGCAAACGTCGTGAACACCATGTGCGAGGCGATCTCACCTGTCGTAGAGGAACTTACGGAAGGAAAGGCATTCCTCAGGATAGTCTCCAACCTGGCAGTACACAGGCTGGCCTCCGCCAAGGCAGTCTTTTCAGCTGAAGCATTGGGGGGGGAGGATGTTGTTGATGGAGTCCTCCAAGCTTATGCATTTGCCGCGGCAGACCCCTACCGCTGCGCCACCCACAACAAGGGGGCGATGAACGGGGTCATCGGGGTGGCGCTTGCGACCGCGAACGACACCCGCGCCCTGGAGGCCGGGGCGCACGCTTACGCTGCCATAGAGGGGGCTTACAAGCCACTCAGCGAATGGACGAAAACTTTGGATGGGGATCTCGTTGGCAAGATCGAGATTCCGGTGGCCCTCGGGATAATCGGCGGCGCCACGGCCGTCCACCCTATAGCAAAAATATGCAGGAAGATTCTTGACGTGAAATCAGCACGGGAACTTGGAGAGGTGATGGCTGCTGTGGGATTGGCAAACAACCTGGCGGCGATGAGGGCGCTGGCGACGGAAGGGATTCAAAAGGGTCACATGAAGCTGCACGCTCGGAACATCGCGGCAATGGCAGGGGCGGAGGGAGACCTTGCGGACGCTGTGGCGGCCAGGCTAGCCAAGGAAGGAAACATCAGGATTGACCGGGCGAAAGAAATACTGGATGAATTAAAAAAGGGCGGGAAAAAGTAACAAAAGGATTTTTCAGTTTTTAGGGAATACTTTCGGCCACCTCTTCAAAAAAACCTTTAAGTGTCTGGGTTAGTTGTTTCGAGGCTGGCAATGGATCTTGAACAGATGGTCCAAAAGATCTTGGGCGCGGGAATAACCCGTGACGAGGCGATGGTCAGGATAAGGAAAAAACAGGAGGAGTTTGGACTTCTCACCCCCGAGGGGGCGGCGTCGATAGTGGCCCGCGAGCTGGGGGTGGTAATAGAAAGGGAGGAGACAGAAGTAAGGCCTTTGTATATTGGGGATTTGGTTCCACAGATGTCAAAAGTGGACATCGTCGGGCGTGTGGTGAGGGTTTACGAGCCGAAGGAATTCCCAAGGCAAAGCGGGAAGCCGGGGATGAGGGGTGGGCTGCTCCTCCACGACAGCACTGGCGCCATCAGGCTGGCGCTTTGGGACGAAAAGACCGACCTCATAAAGGAAGGGATGATTAAAAAGGGAGACGTGGTCAAGGTTGTTAACTCTTACGTCAGGCGGGGGGTGGACAAACGGCTTGAGCTTTCCCTGGGGATGCGCGGCAACATCACTGTCGACCCAGACGACCCGCGGGTCCAGGAGCTCCCCCCGTTGGTAGAAGGAGTTGTGAGGCTTGTGGATTTGAAGCCCGAGATGAGGGAGGTGGATGTCGTCGGGAGAGTGGTGTCGACGAGCGAGATGAGAAGCTTTGAAAGACCTGACGGGACGCAGGGGAAAGTATCATCAGTAATTTTAACGGACTCAAGCGGGAGGGCGGTCAGGGTTTCTCTCTGGAATGGCTGGGCGGAGGCCGCGAAGGACCTTGGACGCAACGATCTGGTGAAGCTTGAAGCAGCGTTCGTGAAGCCGGGGATGAGGGGGCAGGCGGAGCTGAGCCTTGGGTCCCAGGGACGCCTTGTCAAGAATCCGCAGGTTGAAGTGGAAATCCCTGAGGTGCCGCTCAGACCCTTGAAGATAAGCGAGGTGGAGGCTGGCGTGCCTTCCTTTGACTTGGCCGCAAAAGTCAGGAGAAAGCTGCAGCCGGTTGAGTTCAAGCGGGCCAACGGCAGTCTCGGGCGGGTGGTGAGCCTGATCCTTGCAGACGAGAGCAGGACAATCAGGGCCTCATTCTGGGACGCGGCAGTCGAGTTGGTCCAGAATGTTCGGGCGGGGGATACCCTGCTGGTCAAAAATGCATATTCAAAGGTCGGGATTGGCGGAGCCGTCGAGGTTCACGTGGGCAATTCCGGCGGTGTTGAAATAAACCCGGTAGGAGTCGACGTCGGGGAGCTCAGGCCGATGATGATGAAGCTGGAGGAGCTGGGACCGAACATGGAATGCATTGAGGTCGTCGGAAGGGTTCTGGATGCTTCTCGGCCACGAGAGTTCACGAGGGCGGACGGGAGTAGGGGGATGGTTTCAACTTTGAAGATTTCAGACGGGACTGCCCAGACCAGGGTATCGCTTTGGAACGAGCTGGCCGGGGTGGCGGAGAAGGTTAAAATCGGGGATGTCGTCAGGCTTGTGGACGCATACAGCAGCCCTGGGCAGTTTGAGTCTATTGATCTGCACCTCGGGAGGGCCGGGCGGGCTGAGGTGAACCCGCAGGGGGTGGATGTGCCGCCGCTGGATGAACTGCAGTTCAAGAAACCTGCCGCAGACAGGAAAACAGTGGCTGAGCTGGACAGGGAGGGGATCAGGGGAGAGGTGAGAGGCACGATCGTCCAAGTTTTCCACAGGCGGCCGGTCTTTGATGTCTGCCCCAACTGCGGGAGGGGCCTCGGAAGTTCCGACGCGAACCCCATCTGCGGAGAGTGCGGGAAGGCTGTGGTTCCTGAACAGAGGGTCGTGCTCAGCTTCCTGCTGGATGATGGGACAGGCAACATCAGGGTCGCTATCTTCGGGAAAGCGGTGGAGCAGCTGTTGGGGATGGACGGGCAGAAGCTGTTCCAATTGTTCAAGACCACCCCAGACTTGGCGAAGTTTTACGATGGGCTGGGGATTGTGGGGCGGGAGGTGGTGGTAACCGGGGTGACCCGCCATGACAAGTACTTTGATCAGCTTGAGTTGCGAGGCTACGGGGTGACTGCCGCCGAGCCTGAGGAAGAGGCTGGGCGACTGCTCAAATGGATAAAAGGGGAGACATGAAGGGTGATGGTGATGGCGCAAAAGGACGTTAAAACTATTCAGGACCTGCCAGGGGTCGGGGAGGCCACGGCTGAGAAGCTGATGGACGCGGGCTACCGGACGGTGGAGTCGATCGCGGTTGCCAGCACCACAGAGCTCTGCGAGGCGGCTGAAATAGGGGAGGCAGTGGCAAAGAAGATAATCGCCGCCGCCAAGGAGGCGGCCGACGTGGGGACGTTTGTCACGGGCGACAAGGTCCTAGAGCAGAGGAACAGGATAGGGCTGATAAAAACCGGGAGCCAGAAGCTAGACGAACTGCTGGGGGGTGGGGTGGAGACACAGTCGATAACAGAGGCTTTTGGGGAGTTCGGTTCGGGAAAGACACAGATTGCGCACCAGCTTTGCGTCAATGTTCAGCTGCCCGAGGGGAGCGGAGGGCTTGACGGGAAGGCCATCTACATAGACACCGAGAACACTTTCCGGCCCCAGAGGATCTCCGACATGTCAGTGGGATCGGGGCTCGATCCGCAGAAGGTGCTGCAGAACATTTATTACATGAGGTCGTTCAACACAGACGTCCAGCTGCTGGCGGTGGAGAAGGCGGAGGAGCTGGCGGAGAAGGAGAAGATCAAGCTCATAGTTGTGGACTCCCTGACCTCCCACTTCAGGGCGGAGTACCAGGGGAGGGGCAGGCTGGCGGACAGGCAGCAGAAGCTGAACAGGCACATGCAGGCGCTCATGAGGATTGCCACCATGCATGACCTTTCGGTCTTTGTGACAAACCAGGTCCAGGCCACTCCAGATATATTCTTCGGCGACCCGACGAGGCCGGTCGGGGGGCATGTGGTGGCCCACCTCGCTACCACCAGGATCTACCTGAGAAAATCAAGGGCTCCTAACAGGATAGCCAGAATCTACGATAGCCCCAACCTCCCGGAGGGGGAGGTCGTCTTCCAGATCACAGAGCAGGGGATAAGGGACGCTGTTGAGAAGGCCAAGGGCTCAAAGTAGCCGGGCGTCGGGGTGGGGGAATTGATCAAGCTGATAATGACTGACGTTGACGGGACCATCTCCTTTGAAGGCAGGGAACTCGACCTCAAGGGGGTGGAGGCCTTGCGGAGGGCCGAGAGTTCTGGCATCCCCGTTGGCCTTGCGACTGGGAATATACTTCCATTTGCGGAGGCCGCGGCCGTCCTTACAGGGTTGTCGGGGCCAATCATAGCCGAGGATGGTGGAGTGATTTTTGACCAGGTCACCGGAAGGAAAGAGGTGCTGGGGAGCAGGGCCGAGGCGGACAGAGGGCTGGCGGCTCTTGAGGAGGAGTTTGGGCCGCTGAAGCAGACAAAGAACTCTCCAGAGAGGCTGACGGGGCTTACCCTTGAGAGGGAGGTTGCCGTTGAGGATGTAAGAAAAGCTCTCAAGCGGAAGGGATTTGATTTAGTCGCGGTCGACTCTGGCTTTGCAATCCACATCAAGAGTCCGGAGGTCAACAAAGGCGGCGCCCTCCGGAGGCTGGCCAAGATGATGGGCATCCCGCTGGACCATATTGCAGCCATCGGGGACGGACAGAATGATGTGGAGATGCTGCGAGCGGCTGGGGTCAGCTTTGCCGTGGCTAACGCATCTGATGAAGTGAAAAAAGCCGGCAAATTTGTGACGAAAGGTTATCACGGGGGAGGGGTCGCCGAGGCTGTGGAGAAAATCCTCAGCTCTTTTCGCTGACCCTGAAGTTGAGCGCCAGCCTCTTGAACTCCATGGCGGACGTTGACTTCGGGCTGTGAGTCACCACCGGCTCGCCTATTGAGGCCGCATGCCTTACGGCGGCGTCCTCGGGTATTGTCGCGAGGACTGGGAGATCAAGCGTCGCCGAGACCTGCTCCTCCGGGATGTCCGAGTCGCCTCCTTTGGCCCTGGTGACGATCACCCCCAGCAGCTTCAGGCCGAGTTTCTCCGCGATGAGCTTTGTCTTGATGGAGTTGGAGAGGGCAGCGATGTCGGGCGTGACGACCAGCACTAGGTGGGTGGCCAAGCTCATGGCTGTGATGGCGTCCCTGTCCAGGCCAGACGGGACGTCCACGAGCACATACTCAAACTTTTTCTCAAGGAACTGGACGACCTGCTTCAGCCGCTCGAGCTTCGCCTTCCTGACACCCTCTAGGACAACGCCTCCCGGGACCACCCTCACCCCCTCGGGGGCGCGGTGGATGGCCTTGGAGACCTGAGCCTCGCCTGCGAGGACATCATGAAGTGTTGTTTTCTGCCCCTCGAGGCCGAGCATCAGCCCGAGGTTTGCCATCATCACGTCGGCGTCTAGGATGACCACGTTCTTGCCGAGCCGCGACATCGCAACCCCGAGGTTCACGGTCACGGTGGTCTTGCCCGAGCCTCCCTTGCTGCAGCCGAAAGCGACGATGTGTGACATTATTTCACCATGCGGGTTTGCCCGATAGTTGATTGACCAAACAAACTAAAAAGCTTGAGAAGGGGCGGGTTGCGGGTTCCGGCTCACCGCGCGGACAGGACGGACTTCACCCTTTCCACTAGCTCCTGCGGCTCAAATGGTTTGGTCATGTAGTCGGAGACGCCGAGCTCGTCCATGGTCTTTCTGGATTCAGACTCCATGGTGACGGCCGTGATGAAGAGGACCTTTTGTTTCTTGTTTATTTTTCTCACCCGCTTGTATACCTCCCAGCCGTCCATGCCGGGCATCATGACGTCGAGCATGACGAGATCCGGCTTTTCCTTCCCATATTCCTCGAGGAACTCTTGGCCACTGTTGTAGCCCTTGACCTTGTGGCCGGCCTTTTTCAGGATTTTTTCTATGAGCTTCACTATGTCTGGCTCGTCATCAACCGCTATGATTTTCGCCATACTTCCATGGTATATCTTCTCAGGGGTATTAACTTTTACTGATTGAGGGGGATTTTTAGGCGAATGACATGACAAAGATAGCCCTGATAGCAGACCCACATTCAAATCTACTGGCGCTGGAAGCGGTCTTCAAAGACATGCCTGGGGTGGATCGGGTGGTATGCGCTGGCGACCTGGTTGGGTATGGGGCGGAGCCGAACGAGGTCGTGGGGCTGTTGAAGTCAAAGGGCGTCCAGACTGTGAAGGGCAACCACGACCAAGCAGCTCTGACGAGGGACGTCGGCGACCTCAACTCTATTGCGGCGGAGGCTGCCCTCTGGACATCCCGGAAGCTTTCACAGGAGAGCCTCCGCCACCTCTCCGGCCTCGCAACGGAACTCAGGCTCAAGATTGGGAAGAGCAGGATTTACGTCGTCCACGGGAGCCCGCGCGACCCCATGAACGAGTACATTTTTCCAGACATCTCAAACCAGGAGCTGGCGAGGCTTGTCGAGGGGGTGGAAGAAGACATCATAGTGCTGGGGCACACGCATATTCAGATGAAGCGGATGATTCTCGGGAAGCTGGTCGTAAACCCCGGCGGCGTTGGGCAGCCCCGCGATGGGGATCCGAGAGCCAGCTATGCCGTCCTGACCATCGAGGAAGATGTCAAGGTGGAGTTCAGGCGGGTGGAGTATGACGTTGCCGCTGCTGCCGAAAAAATAACTGCTGCGGGGCTTCCTGAGGAACTGGCCTCAAGGCTTTCTCTCGGGTGGTAGCGGGGCCGGCTCGGCGGGCCCGGCCTGCTTGATTGGCGGAGGAGTTTTCAGCTGCTGGATGGCCAACACCCGCTCGTTGACTATGATGAAGTCCCTGATGGACATCACGGCTGAGAATGGAATCATGACGTTGCCGTCCGGGTCCTTGGGGATTCCCGTGAGAGACTCCCTTGAGATCGGCTTCACGACCAAGGAGAGTATCTTCCCATCCTTTTCATCGAATGTCATGTCGGCCAACCTCCCTATCTGGAGCCCGCGGTCGGAGACCACGCCTATTGCCCGGAGCCTGCTGGCCAATATTTGCAAGTTATGACCTCTGCCATAAGTTCGGCTTCACCCATATAAAACTTAATAGTGCATCTTTGTCGTCTCTTCCGCCGCCCGCTTCACCCGCCTCTCCGAGAAATTTTCATACGCGCTATTCAGCTCGGCTGTGATGGATGGCCTGACAGACCCCATGGCCTCGCGGAAGTTGGAAAGCTTGACCTCCTTCCCCTTTATGTCCTTTCGAAGCACCAGCATTGCGGCCTCCCTGCATAGGGCGGCTATGTCCGCGCCGGAGTAGCTCTCCAGCTCCTTAGTGAGCTGCTTGATGTCAACATCTTTCGCAAGCGACATCCCCTTCGTGTGGATTTTCAGGATTTCCAGCCTGGCGTTTTCATCCGGTGCCGGAACTAGTATCAGCCTGTCGAACCTGCCTGGCCTGAGGAGGGCCGGGTCAACGAGGTCCGGTCTGTTGGTTGCGCCGACCACGACTATATTTTCCAGCTTCTCGAGGCCGTCCATCTCGGTGAGGAGCTGGCTTATGACCCTCTCGGTCACGTGGGAGTCGCCGAAACCAGAGCCGCGCCTCGGCACCAGGGAATCTATCTCGTCGAAGAAGATGACGGTCGGGGCGGCCATCTTTGCCTTGCGGAAGACCTCCCTGACCCCGCGTTCAGATTCCCCTACCCATTTGCTCAGCAGTTCTGGCCCCTTGATTGAGATGAAGTTTGCCTCGCTTTCGGTCACCACGGCTCTCGCCAGGAGGGTCTTGCCGGTTCCGGGGGGGCCGTAGAGGAGGATTCCTCGCGGCGGCTCTATTCCTAGCCTCTTGAAGGCGTCGGGGTGCTTCAGGGGCCACTCCACGGCCTCGCGAAGCTCCTGCTTGGCTAGGTCGAGGCCGCCTATGTCTTCCCAGCGGACGTCTGGAACCTCTATCAGGACTTCCCTCATGGCGGATGGCTCGGCCACCCTCATGGCGTTGTCGAAGTCGTCTTTCGTCACCTGTAGCTTTTCAAGCACCTCTGCCGGGATCTCCTTCTCCTCCAGCTTTATCTCGGGGAGGATTTTTCGGAGGGCGCTCATGGCGGCCTCCTTGGCCAGGGCCTCGAGGTCGGCGCCGACGAAGCCGTGTGTGATGCTGGCGTAGCGGTCCAGGTCGACATCCTTGGCCAGCGGCATCCCCCTCGTGTGGATCTGGAGGATTTCCTTCCTGCCGTCCCTGTCGGGGACGCCTATCTCAATCTCGCGGTCGAACCTGCCCGGGCGGCGGAGGGCCGGGTCAAGGGAGTTCACGCGGTTGGTCGCACCGATGACGATCACCTTCCCCCTGGCCTTCAGCCCGTCTAGGGCGGTGTTCAGGGTGGCCACCACTCTCCTCTCGACCTCTCCCGTCACTTCCTCTCGCTTGGGGGCGATGGCGTCGAGCTCGTCGATGAACACTATCGAGGGGGCGTTCTTCTCGGCCTGCTCGAAGATTTCCCTTAGCCGCGCTTCAGACTCGCCGTACCATTTGCTCATTATTTCAGGGCCGTTGATTGAGGTGAAGTTGGCTCCGGACTCGTTCGCAACTGCTTTAGCTATAAGCGTTTTTCCAGTGCCCGGAGGGCCGTGGAGCAGCACCCCCTTCGGCGGCTCAATCCCCAGCCTGTCGAAGAGCTCTGGGTGCTTGAGCGGGAGCTCTATCATCTCCCTGACCCTCTGGAGCTCGTCCTTCAGCCCGCCTATGTCCTCGTATGTCACGGCCGGGACTTTTGCCTCCTTCACCTCGACGGCTTCCGGGAGAACCTCCACCTCTGTCGCCTCGGTGATCAGGACTATGCCGGCGGGGTTGGTGGCTGTGACGACGAATTTCAGCTCGCCCAGCCCGAATGGCCTGAGCACTGCACCGAAGCCGCCGAAAAGATCTTGGAAGATGGATTCTTCGGGGGAGGTGGTGGCAATCAGATCCCCCTTTGTCAGGGGCCTTCCTAACAAGTTCCGGCTTACTTCCTCGCCGACCCCCTCCGGGTTCATGAATTTTATGTGGGGGTCAGCCGGGGCGATTGTCACCCTTTTGGCCTCCTTGACATCTGCCTTCCTCAGGGTCGCCTTCTCCCCGATGGATGTCCCGGCGTTGTGGCGGATGAGGCCGTCTATCCTGACGATGGCCGAGCCCTCGTCCTGCGGGAGGCCCCTGATGGCCACCGCACCAGTCGGGCGGGAGCCTGTTATCTCGACGATGTCTCCCTGCTTCAAACCGAGCTTTTTCATTGTAGACTGCTCGATAAGGGCGAAGCCGCGGTTGACGTATGCCTGGTGGCGGTTCTCCGCCACGGTGAGCTTGAAATCTTTTTCTGACATTTTCACTCCTCCACCCTGAACCTGAACCATTTCAGGTGCTCGTCGAACTCCTTAAAGATTTTTTCGACCATTCTGGCGTACTCCTCTTCTATCATGATGACGCTCTGGCTCACGCGCTCCCAGACATCGTCGGGGATCTCGTCGAGGATGCCGTTGGAGTGGCTTCTGCCCGATATCGTCTCGTAGTTGTAGCCGAAGAGGGCGCGGTAGAATGACGTCGCCGGGGTGCCGCGCGACTTCACGTCCCACACGATGAGGATTTTTGGCATCGCTCTCTTGTTATATTTATAACAACTCCTTTTAAAGCTTTTGTTATATTTATAACAACGATCCCGCGCCTTTACAAAGCCGGGTCGCCCAAAGTTTGGCCGGAGGCAGCGGGCCCCGTGACGTGACTAGTATTTTTCTGCAAATATTTCAAGTGTTTCAAGAGCCTCAGAACGAATATTTTCATCCTTTAAGAAGGGGGTCCGCCCAAAGGTTTGGCGAGAAGATGAACGTCAAATTGGTGGCCGCATTCATCATCGCGATTGCCGCTGCATGCTCGGCCGTTGGCCATGTCGTGGTAAATTCACCTGCGCCTAACAAAGCCGGGGCGGCGCAGGCTTCGGCCCACATCGAGAGGACGGAGGCCGTGGACCACGTTGTGGACGGCGACACGATTTACCTGGTTGGCGGGGAAAAAGTCAGGATGGTCGGGGTTAACACTCCGGAGACCTACCCAACTCCGGAGCTTGGGAGCCTAGAGGCGAAGGAGTTCACTAAAAGTGTCTGCCAGCCTGGAGCCGAGGTCGGGCTGGATGTCGACGACCTGGAACCGAAGGACAAGTACGGCCGGACGCTGGCGATAGTCTACGTAGAGGAAAATGGCGGCTGGATGAACCTGAACGCCGAGCTGCTGAGAAGAGGGCTCGCGGAAGTCCTGTACATCCCGCCGTCGGAGTTCAACCCGTACGCGTGGGTGTGAAAAAATTACGAGTCTTGTCAAACGTTTGACATCCCTCAAACACGCGTGATAAACGTTTGACATCACAAAATTCTGACGACCGCGCCAGCCAAGAACGCCAGCAGCCCCAACGCCATCCCGACCTTGCAAGCCAGCGACGCTCGCCCGGCCGACCTCTTGCCTCCAGCAATAATCAAAACTGCGGCTATAAACGCGGCAATTGAAACCGCGACAAGCGCCAGGTACGCCCACCCAAAAATCCCGAGGAAGTATGGCACTGGGGAGACCGCCACCGCCGCCAATATGAAAACAATCGCCAGCGCCGCCGCCTTGCGAGCTCCGTGCTCGAGCGGAAATGTCTTCAGCCCCATCTTCTTGTCCCCCGGCATATCCTGTATCCCCTTTATCAGCTCCCGCCCCACCGTGGAGAGGCCCGCCATCAGAGCGAGGACGGAAAGCTCGGCCGAAATCAGAGGCGTCCCGAAAAGGAAGTTCGCCGCAAAGCTGCCGAAGAGAAAGGTTGACCCAGTCAGGTAGCCGATTGCCAGGTTCCCAACGAGGCCTCGCCGCTTGAGCCTCCAGGAGTAGGCGACAAGCACCAGCGAGTTGGCGGCGGCGAGGGCAAGCGCGAAAAAGCCGAGGAATGCAGATAGAAACACTCCGACTGCAAAAAGGGCCTGGGCCCTCTTCAGCGCTTCTTCTGCTGTGAGTCTGCCGGAAGGGATTGGCCTCCCCGGCCTATTCACCTTGTCTATCTTCCAGTCAAAATAATCGTTTATCGCGTTGCCCCCGGCGGCGACAATCGCGGCCGCCATGAACGGGATAATCAGCGGCCAGAAGAGGACGCGCAGGGGGCCTATGGCAACAGCGGAGCCTATGACAACCGCCAGCCCCGTGATGGCGCAATTCAGTGGCCTTGCTAGCTCGAGAGTCGGAGACAAACGGATGTTTCCACCCGCTACTGACAGATGTGGGTCACCTCAAAAGGTCTTCGGACGGACTTTCACGCAGACCAGCGAATACTTTCGCCCACGCCCAATATTGAAAAACAGTATAATGGCTGCAATTTCCCCCTTTTCCGAGTTTTTAAGCAGCTTTTAAACAATACTTTAGCTGACCTCTCTCCCCAAAATCGGCTTAAATCGCACCGCCAATGAACGGGGCAGAGGATGAAAATGTCCGCCATCTGCAAAATAAAAAAAGCACGGGTGTGCAACCCACTCCTCATCAACTCCTCTGTGGGGGAGGAGAGGTGGGCGGCAGGGTTCGATTCCCTGCGCTGGCAAACCACGCGCCGCTTTAACCGGAGGATAAAATGATATCTTCAATAGTGTCCGCCAGCCGGGAAATAGACGGCGGCCTTGATGACGCGCTCGCAATTATTACCGAGCGAATACTACAACAACGAGAAAGAAGACAAAAGATCGCTGAAACGCTTGAAGGATTGAGCAAGATTAACTTGAATGTTGATGGGCTTGCCGAACAGTCCCTCGTTAACGAGGTTGAGATGCACCCGCTCAAGGAAACCGCGGTGGCTGGGGTCGACGGGGGACTGCTTGAACAGCAACTCCACGGCCTTGACCTCATCATGGTCCGGGCACTCGCCGTGATATTCCACTACCGCGACGCCAAGCTCGAAAAAGCAGAG
>JBFMBF010000026.1:0-16940 GCA_040755315.1 Hadarchaeota archaeon (SeqCode)
GAAGCAATGTCGACGTTTCCGAAAGTGTAATCTCCCGCGTACATGTCCAAGTACCAGCCGTTCATATTGATTGGCGCGCTTGTAGGATTGTACAGCTCTACATACTCTCCTGGGGTGCTCGTTGGGCTGACCTCTGAGATGACGACATGTTCTGCGATATCGCTTGGGGGGGTAATCGAAGTCACGTTGTCCGCCCTGAGCTTCCCGGGCACCAGCGACCAGTTGACGTTGTCGTTCTCATAGAATCTGTTGTCCAGGCTCCAGTTCTGCTGCCCTGGGCCGCCAACCCAGGTGGTCTGCGTCCACCAGTTTGTGTTCTCCGTGACCTCGACCATCCTCATGACTATGTGGTAAACGTTGTCTTTCACGAGCACGGCGGGGGAGCCGAAGCCAATGTAGTTCCAGCCTGCGCCCGCAATCTCCACGCTGTTCTCCGCAGTGATGCTCTCGCCTGGGTTGCCGGGGCTGCTGACGTTGTCCCTGTGGATCCTGGCGACTAGGCTCGCGTTGTTGTAGTTGTAAACATTGACCCTTATCCCATACACATTCTCGTCCCTGCGCGCGCGGAACCTGAGGGAGAGGCGCTCGGCGCCCAGGTTGATGTTGTCGCTCCCCAGGGTTGTGTCCACCTGGAAGTTGTCCCCCCAGAGGTTGTCGCCCGAGTTGGGCACCAGCACCAGGTCCCCGACATTGACCCTTCCTGAGGTTCCAGAGTTGTCGTAGTAGCGCTTGGTGTCGCTCCACGCCAGCTGGCCGCTGTTCCCGCTCCAGTCGGTCTGCGTCCAGGAGTAGGTCTGGAGCTGCTCGCCGGTCTTGTAGCGGAAGGTGACAGACCTTACTATCGGCGTGGCCCCCGCGTTGGCTCCCGGCAGCTTTGCAAAGTCGGCGCGATACTGGATGTACTGGCTCTGGGTGTTTAGAGAATTCTCGGGCGTGACCTGAATCCAGCTCGAGGTGTTGTCAAAGCGAATGTAAAGCGTGAGGGTGGTGTCAACCATTGTGACGTTGTCAAAACTTACGTTGCGCCAGGTCACGACTTCTCCTAAATCGATGGTCTGGGAAATGTATGTGCCGTTGTTCTCGTAGTCTGGCATTGAATACCTCCAGAATTCATTTGCGGCGGTCGACCCCCCGGCATCCGGGACATCGCTCCCGCCCTTGAGCCTGTAAATGGAGCCGCTTATCATGACGGCTGACCCTCCATCGTCCGAGCCGCCCGCGTCCACATATGGTTGCGGCATCAGTTCCTCCCAGCTATCGCCCGAAATGGAGTAGCGGAGGAAGCGGGTTTCATCGGTGTGCGGGAGCCCCTCCTTGTAGGCTCCAGGGAAGTGGTAGACGAAGTCCCCCCCGTCCCAGAGCAGGTCGGAGCCGTCGTCAGCCCCGTATGGTCCCTTTGTCAGTTGCTCCCAGGTGCCGGTCGAGACCTTGTAGCGCCAGAACTGTGCGAAGGTGTAGTCGCTCGACGGCGTCCACCCGAAGTGTAGGTAAATGTAGTTCTCGCCGGCGACCGTGACCCACTGCCCGCTGTTCCCGGGCCCATTCTTGGTCGGCGCCTCCCCCATGTAGGTCCAGGTGTCCGTCGAGATGGTGTACTTATACCAGTCATACTGGGTGTAATCGTAGCCTGAGCCTGGGAAGTAATAAAGGGTGTTCTGCTCGTCCCAGACGAACTCCGAGCCGTTGCGCGGCTTGAGCTGGGTGGCGCTGCCTCCCCATGGGATGGTGGCGCTCAGGGGTCCCACCCAGCCTGCCTGCTCAGTCCAGCGGTAGAGCTTCTGGCTGTTGTTCGTGGTGGAGCTCCCCAAAGCATAGATGGCGGGGTTGCCCGACGGGTCCTTGGCCTCGACTATCCCCTGCCCGTATGATGTGGAGAACGGGACGGTCTCGGCGTATGACGCGTTCCAGTCCGAGGACCAAATGTTCGTCGACGGGTCATACCTAGAAAAACTCGTGTCCCCGATGGAGTTGGTTCCGGGCGTCCCGCCGTAAGCCGTCCACATGTAGACGTAGCCCCCAATTGTGGCAATCCTGTGGCCGTTCTTCTCCCCCACCCCGTCTGCCGGGTAGTTAAGGGTGGTGTCCCAGCCCTCCCCCCCGATGCTGTACAGCTTCACGGCGCCGGAAACCACCGAAACATTTTCCGTCCCCTGCACGCTCAGCCCCGGGTTGAAGTCGCCGTTCATCGTGTGGATCAGAGTGCGCTCGGGGACATCCCGCCATGTCCCAACACTATCAAAATACCTGACCTGGATGTTCCAGACCTTGGGTGTCAGGGTGGGGTTTGTGGAAGAGAGGACCACGCGGTACTGCAGGACCCTCATAATGCTGTTTTCCGAGAAAAGGTCCCCAATGTTCTGGCCCTTCTGGACCTCCTTCCATTCGGTCCACTTGTGTACTGGATCGTCCGTGACGTTCCGATCCTCGCCCGGCGGGTGGGTGGTGTCCCCCAGCCGGACCTCGACCTTCACGAAAGTGCCAGCCGGCGTGGTGTTGTCCCAAGTCAGGTTCATCCACTTGACCTTGTGACCTGGAGAGACTACAGGTGAAGTGTAGGCGCCCGGGCTTTTGTGGTTCTGGTAAACCAGCCTGAACGGCATGTCGGCATAGTCGCGGGGGATGATTGTAGAACCGCTGACCATGAGGTTGTCCTTGTTATCGGGCATTGTCGCGCGGAATGCGCGGGAGGTGGTTCCGTCCCAGCTGAGGTTCACAGTGCCGCCCAAGTGGTTGTCAAGAGTGGCATTATCAATCGGGACCAGATAATAGTCGTAAGTCGTGTAGCCCTTGACTCTCAGGTAGACCCAGTACCTGCCGGAGAAGATGCGGGGCTGGCCCAGGGTGAACCTGTACCAGGTCGGCTTCTGCTCGCTGCTCACGTCGTTCGGCCTGAGCGTGAAACTCTCGCCCCACGTGGTGTTCTCAATCCTCACCGTGAGGTTGTAGCTAGGGCTGCCCGACCTTGCAATCGGGACCTCGAAGGCCGTCACGGTCTGCGGGGAGGAAACGTAAAAGTTCTCGCCCCAGACATAATCGTCGCTGGACGAGCCGGTGGAGTAGACCTTCCCGGTCGAGTACTCGTAGTCGGAATAAAGGTAGCTGACGTAAAGGCCGTCATCTCCCATTCTTCCGGTGTCCCAGTAGTAGTAGCTGCTGGAGTAGAACTTGAAGCCCGCATGGTAGGGGTTGCCCTCCCAGGTGTTCGCGGGCGTCGAGTAACCAAGGACATAAAGCGGCTCGTTGTTGGGGAACTCCACCCAGCGAACGTTCACGTCGGGGTTCTCACGCCCGTAAAAGAGCGCCCCGCGGTTTTCATTGGTTACTCCTCCGTCCACCCAAAAGTCGTTTCTTGGTCCGGCAAAAGCAACGGCGTAGTAAGAGTACACGTTCGGGTAGTTGTATCCCGCCTCCGGCAGCACAATCAGGTGGTAGACATTGCCGGCGGTGACTTGGGCGTTCAAATTCTCCGCATATACCCAGCCAGCGGTGGTAGCCGAGGACCATATGCCGCCGCGGGGGAACCTGGACAGGCCCTGGTTGCCGTTGTCTATGATTTCACCAGGCTTACCATTGCGGTCCTTGGCGATCCACATCATGGCCCCCAAGTGCTCGTTCGCGCTGAAGTATGCATACTCGGAGAACGCCTGGTCCTCTGTGGAGTGCTTGAGCAATATGGACGCGATGCCGTCGCCCGATCTCTGTGTGTTGATGTAGGCTGTGGCGTTCCAAGTCCAAGACCCGGTGGCAGACACTGTCCTGGTGTCGAGAAGATTGCCGTACGCCGGCTGGTTGTTCCAATTCACCGTGTCCTCATCCCAAGTGTCGCTCGCGACGTCGTAGGCGTCGATAACCGGACTGGACCCCCCTGTCCCGACGTAGACGCTGGAAGCCGAAAGATAAAGCTCCGCGGTGCTGATGGTCTTGTCGGCGGGGATCCTCCTGAGGTCGAACTTCAGCAATCCCCTATAGAGCTTGCTCGTGGACTGCCCGGCCACGATGGCGTCGTCGTTACCGAAGTTTACTGCGTTGTCTGCCCCAGACTTCACCGTCGTGTCCTGGATTGGGTAAAAATAATCATAATATCCGGTTGTGTACGTCACCCTGAGGGCTGGGTAGTTGGAGTCGTAGACATACACATAAACCCGCGCGTTCTCTATTGTGCCGGTTCTCTGGGCCACAAACCGCATGCTGAGCTGGTAGTCGTAGGCGGTGATTTCATACGTGCGCTCCCTGAAGGTGTTCGTGACGAACCTGTTGCCCCACCAGTTGTTTTCCAGCATTATCACGCCGTCCTCATCCACGTAGATGTTCTCGCTCAGCCCGTTGTCGCTCTTCTGGGTGGCCTGCATCAGATCCAGCTTGGTCCTTTGCGAGACCACCGCCACCGCAGAGCCATCGCTGTCTGTGGAGGACAAATCCGCGGATACCTCGGTCATGGCCCCCTGAACGCCCGGCGACGCGGGCGAGGGGATGATGTTCATTCCTTTGCTGAGCTGGCGAGGGAACCCCGGCGCTTCACGGAAGGTGGGCACGGTCAGGCTGGTGGTCTCCCCCACTCCCATCTCGTTCAAAAGCTCCTGCATCCTTGTGAAGTCCGTCTCGATCTCCTTGGACTTTTTCATCTCCTCCTGATACAAGATCCTGGGGACGGTAGTCATGTAGTAGATGGTGCTGGACGCTATGAAGATTGCGACCATTAGAATTGCCGCTACAGATATCCAAACGCCCCGCTCCTCCGGCCGAAGGGACTTTTTGGGCATGGCTGACCCCCCAATAGAACATTGAGGCCATACTGCAATGCCTCTTTTGGAGATATTTAAAAGTTTCAAAAATTTGTGAAACAGATTAATAGGTTGACTAAGCAACTCGTAAATTTCCTTCACAAATTATTCTATTAAAATTATTTAAACATTTATAGAGTTAAAAAAGAATTGGGTCAGATTCACCTAAAACGGCCCGAATTTTGTACCGGCCCAGACCGCACGCATAGTGTGACAGATGATTAGACACAAGAACCGATTTAACTCAACTGGCCGTGATCGCCATCAAGCACGCCACGCAGCTCAGGTTCTTCCTCCCGGGAAGAACCCTGTGGTAACGTCCAGCCATATCGCGCGCTCGGTGTAGTAAATGTCCTGAACTGACGGCTCGTCCACATTTTTCCCGCGGATTATCAGGCTCACGGAGTCGTAGTCATAGACTGCATATGGGCCGTAGGGGTCGTAGTCTCCACCCAGCTTGAAGTTGATCTCGGACGCGATCTTCTCCATGTAATCCCTCCAGAGGGCCGGCACGTCCGAGACTATAGTGATCTTCAACTCGTCGCGGTTGGGGTTGGCTGGCGGAAGCACACCATAATCAACCTTGTCCCTGTAAATCCTGAGCGAAGTGGAGCCCGTGCCCCCTGTGGTCTCCCCCATGACGCTCCCAGCCTTTATCTGGTAGCGGTTGACGGTGACCCTTATGTTGTTGCCTTCCGCTTCATTCACTACTATGAAATCCTGGGGCTCCTTGATGGTGACCGCGTACCACCCGGTGCTTCCCGCAAGGTATACCATCCCTCCCTCGTAGACGTAGCTTCTCTCGGGCAGTTGCTGGTTCCTGGCTATGTATTTGATCGAGCCAAAATCCACCGTCCCAGTCGTCAGGTAAGCCAGGCGCTCCTGCCTCGTGTAGGTGAGCCTGAGCATGGGGCCGAACCCTAAAACGTCCGCCCGGGAGTTTTCTTTTGTGGCAAAGGCGGCCCGGGTCTGGAGGGTCGTGGGGGTCCAGTCCTGCGGCTCCCGGAGGACGAAGCTCACGTAACATGTGTACTCGATGGTGATGCTGTAAAATGTACCGCCGTTCGGGTTGACTCGGTACTGGGCGTAGCGGGCGTAAACGATTAGCTTATTGTAATTGTCGGAGCCTATGTTCATCCAAGGTGTCGGACTTGTCATCCCGAGATCATTGTCGAAGCGGACGTCTATCAAGGAGTTAGTGGATCCACTGTAATTCACATAATTCCAGAAGGCATTGGGGTCTCCCGCGTCAAAAGCCATCGATGTGACCACTCCGATTCCGCTCAAGTAAGAACCAGTGCTGGCCCCCGTGTTGCTGTTGTACTTGCTGTAGTCGGCGCCCAACTTTCCGCTCTCCAGGGTTGCTTGCAGGGTGTACCAGTCATCCTGCTCCCACTTCCCCCACTTCCTGTACTTTTCGAACTCCAGCTTCACGAAAGGCGTGACGTCCCAGACCACGAACTCGCCCTCCCCGTCGACATCCTGGCGCTCCAGCTTGTAGTCCACATTATTATCGTGGGGCTGTCGGTTCCAAGTAATATTTTCGTCCCAGTTGTCATTCCACACTCCCCAGACCTCGACCACCATCGGCGGCATGACCTCAAGCTCCGAGTTCGGCTCCTCCATCAGGTCTACATCCTGGACATACATTATGAGCTCGGCTTTCTCTATCTGGGCATCGTACTGGAACTTGTAATCACTGCTGTCATACACGGCGATATCCGAGAGGTCAAACTTGAGGTAAGTCCTCATCCTGTTGTTCTCCGTTGTTGAGACGAGAAGCACGTCATTGTCATAATCGCTGGTGTTGTGGTAGGAGTTGGGGCTGGCCTCCCTGACGTAGGTCCCGAAAGTCCGCCAGTAGGGGTCGCCCGGAGAATAGAAGTGAACAGTGTCGTCATATTCTGCCTCCTCCGCACCGTCTACATCCCTCGCGGAAGTGACCCTGAGTTCGGCCGTGGTTGATGAAGATATGGCGGCGCTTGGAGAAAGCGTCCCCATCATCAACGGCACAGTTATTACTTCACCTGGGTCCAGCGAGTAGATCTCCTCCTGCATGTTCAGGAAGGACTCCCTTACCTCGTTCATGGTCTCGTGCTCCTTCTGCTTCCACTCCCAAGGCACCTGCTCTGAAACATACGCCACCAGAGCCATTGTCACAAGAGCAGCGACAATTGCCATGGCAACCATGGCCGAAACCCCTCCCTCTTCCATCAGAAGCCGGCGCATTCTTACCACATGTATATTGTTTTTGAACTAAAAAACTAGCTGTACAACACGGAGTTCTCCAGTGCAGAAAGCCTGCTGTACAGCAGAGTGCCGCCGGAGTAGATGTCGGTTATGGTTATTCTGACCTTGTCCCCGAGGTTGACTCTGGCACCGCTGTGCCTGATGCTGCCAACGGCGTTCTCCCCGGCCTGGAACCCTCCGGTCGGGCTCGAAAACACCCAGCTGTCCCAAGGCACGAAGTTCTCCCAAGCGCCATTCGGGTCATACCCCCTCACCAAAAACTCGCTGTTGGAGCCGGTCGGTATTCCCAAAACATCTCCCCCCCTGTGGAACAATGTTATCTTTATGTTGTTGGCGGGGAGCGGCCCCGCGTTCTCCAGCCTCACCTCTATTTCCGCGAGCCTGTAGGGGGTCGTTGGCTGCACGAGCACCAAAACCGCGAGCATCGTCATTGCCGCAATAATAACGGCTATCAGGATGATCTCGCCTACGACTTCAGATATCCCTCTCTCGCATTCAGAAAACGCCACGCCTCCACCTTCTCCAACCGATAAAAGCTGCCAGCGCTCCCGCAAAGACCAGTGGCAGGGCAACCAGCAGGGTACTGGAAGACGGTTGCGGCGAAGCCTCCCCCTGCTGCCCGCCTTCGTCCGACCCGTAGTTGCTGACGCCGCGGTACCATCGGGCGGTGTCCATCCCCTCTCTGTAAAGGTCATCGCTGAGGCTCAGATATTTGCCAGTTGTCGGCCATGGCCAGTAGGACCAGGTCATGGGGGGACTGCCCGACTGACCCTGACGCCTCCACTCCCCATCCCTTATCGCCCTGTAGACTCCGTTGTAAGTCAGGCGGATGGTGTTGTCTGCATCCTGCTTGGATATGGCAGGGTCCCTTGTCGCGACCCAGTAGAACCACCTGTTGTCGACCTTGTCGTCGGTGGTCCAGCCGTCAAATGGGTTCGTCTGCCTGATAAATGTTGGCATGACATATGGCCAGCCAGCGTATCCTGAAGTGTCGTTGTCGCTGTACAAAGGATTCGGGCCCCTGAAGTAGCTGTCCAGGTACCATTCGAGGCTCCCGTCGTCAGAACCGCCGTAGTTCTCCGGCAGTAGCGGGTACCATGCAGAGTCGGAGTCTGTGTAAGCCTCGACCTGCTGGTGAGAGTAATGGTTGGAATCAAAATATCTGTTTGCGTCGTAATATTTCCCGCTCTCGTAGTCCGACCACAGGGGGGCATCCATGCCCAGTGGCGGGACAAATTTCCTGTAATAATCGCGTACGCCCCAGTTGTGCGGCATGTACATGACATCGCCGATGTAGTGGAGGACCACGCCTATTCTGGTAATCGCGTTATCCAAGTCTCCGGCCGCCCAAGCGTCCCTGATCCTCTTGAATTCCAGATACGCGTTCTCCGCCATGTTGTACTGGTATGTGCCCCACTCCCCAGTGACGCTCCGCCAGTCGTCCGGGGACAAGGAGGCGTTGTAGATTGCATCGCTGTCCACATTCTCCTTGATGTTGTCCGGCATCGACCTAGTGTTCCTAAGGGCGTTGCTTATTATTATCGCCTGATCGTGGTGGACAGAGCTTCCCCAGGCAGCGCCCGCCGGTGCAGTTGCCAGGGCCAGCAGTACTACAAAGGCCAGCGAAAGCCTCCTTGCCAGGCAAGATGCCTCAGACAACGACTTCAACCTCCACGTCGTATGTCCTGTCGTAGTAAAGGATGTCTTTCACAGATGGGTCCTCTATGTTGCCCCAGATGTAGAAGCGGTTGTTGCGGTCCACGTACATCTTGGCTATGAACTCTATGACGTTGCCAGACCACATGCTGTTGTCCGTGTAGTCCGTGCCGCGCGGGCCCGTGCCGCTTTTAAGGATGTTTTGGTAGTACTCAGCCCACCACTGCATGCCCCCCTTGCTTATCGAGGTGTTCCACCTGTAAGTCATGTCCCTGGCGTAGTACTTCCACGGCCACTCGAACTCCGTGCGGAGTGTAATCATCACGTTCTCTCTGTTGGCTTCTGGATACCCGTCACCATCGCTGTCCTGAGGCACAATCTGGTAATCAGTGTTCTCCTTGATGTTGAGCTTGAGCTTGACCGGAGAGGAAGACTCGAATCTGTCCCGATTGACAATCCTGTACCTGTTCAGATTCACGGCTATGTTGTCGTGGTAAATGTCTATGTCGAGCCGTTCCCCAACTATGAGGCCCGGGTCTGAGATCATCAGGGTATAGGCCCCACCGTAAAGCTGCTGGAAGACGGCCCCGTGCTCGAAGACAAAGGAGGTGCTGGGATACCCGTAATAATTGGTATCGAACCTTATTTTTCCGTCCTCGACGAGCGCCCCCCAGTTGTCGTAGACGCGGGGGCCCGGCCTGGTCCCGTTCTCGTAGAACACGGCGAGGTATGGCTTTATGTAAGGGGGGTGGCCCGTGACCTTGTTCCCGGACTCATCCCCGTCAGGGTCGTAAAAGCTGAGGGGGTTCAGCACCGGCAGCCCTGGACTTTCCGTGGAAGAAAAGCTGCCGTACCTTTCTTGGGTGGAGTCCTCCACCTTGGGCTTGAGCATGACGCTGATGTTTTCCACCCCGGCCGTCATCTGCTCTCTCACCCAGCTTGTGATGTCCCAGGTGAACCAGACCTCGTTCTCCTTTATAACGTGGCTGTCCTCGGCCAGCCAGCCGATGGACTTGATCGTGTCTCCATAAGCTGGCTTGTTACTCCAATTTACTGTTTCCTCCCTCCAGCCCTGGTCCGAGACGGTCCTGACCTCGACATCTATCGGGACATCCGGAAGGTAGAATCTGTCCACAGGCAATGTATTATCCCCAGCAGGATTCCACCTTGTGTCGTTCCAAGGCGCCGCCATGAACTTTGGAATGTTCTCGTTGTAGAGCGCAAGCCAGGCCTCCGAGACGCTGTCGGGGCTTATCCCGGCGAGTTCCGCGGCGCTGAACTTCAGTAAAACATACCTGTTTCTTTGAGACGCGCCTGATCTCCACGACCTGACCGACAGAACGTTTGTGTTGAAACCGTTCCCGCTATACTGGTCGACAAAAGCGTCCTCAATCGGCTGGAACCTCTTGGCCCATCTGGCAGGGATCACCTCGATGGCGGTTAGGGGGCGCGGCGGGGGAAAAATCTGCGGGGGATCCGGGGACATTTTCATGGAAATTTCGGTGCTGGTCCGGCTGACTATGGCACTCTGGATTTTCAGGACGGTAGTGCGTAGCTCGTTTGTGTAGTCCGCCTCGCTGGCCTTTTCATAAGCCGGGACCACCTCCTTGACATAGGTGGTGAGGGCCATCATAACTATGGACAGGGCGATGGCTGCACCGATTATTGGGGAAACGCCGCGCTCTTCCGCCCCTGATGGGACCAGCTTTGGCATCAATCTAGCCTTTTTTTTACTGCCCAAAAGCATTTGGATTTTGGGCGACATCGGCACAAATTACCTGACGGGGACTCTGCGGCGAAAACATCGCGAGGAATGCCATCGGGGACATCGCTGCTTCCTGTTTGTCATCTCTGCTGTTTTGTCATACACATCTCAAGGACGGCATGCGCCAATCAGCCATTCCCACAGCGGGATGAATTTTATCTTCTTTCCATGCCAGCTTGTGACGCTGCCCTGAAGCGATGCGGTGCAAAGTCATCCCACTGACCTCTGAAAAAATAAATAAAGAAAAAAAGTATAGTTGGCGTTATGTCTGGATCCAGTTGGAACCGAAGAGCCTTACCGTTCCGTATTGCGTGGTGAAGGAATCACCATAGCTGCTGACGGAGACAGTCCAGTCGTCGTCGTCTTCCCACAGAACCCTTGTCGACGATGCCACCTTTACGGCATTGTCAACGGTTTGCGCGGGGTACCCCAAAGTTGCACTTTTTACAATAAGATATCCAACAGCTCCTTCCTCAAGTCTGCCCGCTGAAGTCACTGGAACGTAAACCTTGTATACGATGTTGACCCCACTCGCAACACTCCAACTGCTTTGTTCTGATACAGAACCAGCAGAATAGTTGGTCTGGCCCTTTGTGTCAGCCACGAATGGTCCCCAACCTCTCCTCGGCGAAGATAGCGTTATTGTCAACCCTCTGTCAGCATCTCCAACATATCTCAAGTTCCCTGTCGTCGTGGAGAATGTTATCAAAACGTTTTCGTTTTTGAACTCCTCACCAGAGGTGTTGTCGGAATCGTAAATGTTCGCGCTTGCGGTCCCAGCGACTATCCTTGTCGAAGAAATGTAGAGGCCGGAAACATAGACAGCTATGGTTCCCGCGGCCGCCACTGTCACTGCAATCAGCAGAATCGTCGCGATAATCGGCGATATGCCCTTCTTGTCCCTTCTCAAACTCCTCATTTTATCACCTACGGCTGAAACTCCGAAACCACCCTTATAAAGGTTTTGGCGGCGTTTTAGCGGCGTTTTAAAGGCCGAAACCCGCCATGAGCCAAATGGAATTTGCTACGCTGCCCAACCACGCGCAACAGCTACCGGGATGAACGAACCATTTGCACGTTCATGCACGCGAGGAATGCGCCAACGGTGACTATAAATGGCCTCCCACCTGCAAAGCAAGCCCCCAACTTGACGCCCAAAAAGTATGCTCCATGAGCCGGGTATGACACATGTGGTGGGATAATACACCTGTCGGGGACGTGGTAAAATTACAGTGGGTCTAAAAATCCGGCCGGATGGCAAAGCGCCAGGCTGGCAAAATTTTGATGATTTTATTTCCAATTTTAAGTTCGTCTTCAACATCTTTGGATATAACGTATCCTTTCCTGACTCCAAACGCGTTCATAAACTCGATAACGTTCTTCATGCCCTCTCGCGATATTTTTTCCTGGTACTTGACCTCAACCGGAGCGCCCTCATGGATGAAATCAATTTCCTTGCCGTCTTTTCTCCAGTAAAATTGGGCGTCCAAGTGGCTTCTCACCCAGCATTCCACCAACTTTGATTCATTGACGTCTTTGAACACACCATATATTAGGCTCGGGTGGTAGGGATAAACCCTCCTCAGTTTTCTGGAGGCTGAGAGCCTGGAGCCCCTGTAGTTCCCAACTATCCTTATGAGATACCCGAATTCCAGCAGCTTGGTGTGGAAAATCAAATCCTTCTTGCTTTTTCCCAAGTCTCTCGACAAAGAATCCATGTTCAGGTACATGCCGGGGTTGGAGAAAAAAATCTCAGTCAGTGTCTGGAGCAGGCCGATGTCCACGTTTTTGAATGTTGATGGAAAGTCCGAAAAAATCACTTTGTCCAGTACAAGTTCCCTGACGTATTCAGCAACACGTTCGCCAGCCCATTCGACCACCTCCGGGAACGCTTTTCTGAGAAAAGCCGGGAAATTGGTTTTGAGCTTGTCTTCCCAGACCTTTTCTTTTACAAGATTTGTCTTGTACTTCAGTTCTAGAAACTCCGAAAGAGACAGGGGCTTCACCTCCACGTAAAAAGCCCGGCCGACCAGGTTTTTCCTGGCTTCTTTTTCCACCTTCAGCCCGGCCGACCCAGAAACGACGAACTTCACGTTTGGCAGGCCGTCGTAGAGGATCTTGAGCTCCTCGTGCCAATTCTTCAACTTGTAAATTTCGTCGAAGAAGACGAAGATGCGCTCCTTTTCGTAGTCTTTTTCCGTCATCATCGAGTAAGCGTCCAGGACTTGCTTGGCCTCGGCCACCTTCTTGTCGAAAGAGAAGTACAGGATGCTCAGAGGGGGTACGCCGTCCTCGATCAATTGCTGGATTAGCTGAAACATCAGCGTGCTCTTCCCGGTCCTTCTGAGGCCGTGTATGACGATGGCTTGCCGCTTCCCTAGGAGTTCCTTAAGCTCGCCGAAATATCCGCGCTTGTACTCCCGCGCAAATGTTCCCCTTACTTTGCCCTCCCTCCACCAGTGGTTCAGGAACCGTGTCACGTCCTCCATTCTTTCACATTAGTGTCTTTTTTGAAACGAATATTTAAATCTTTCGTTCCAATTTTTACACTAATATACCGGGCCTGCCTGAGGTTGGGGTCTTTTTTTCGTCCACTTCTTCAGGGCTGTGCCTTGTCCTCCAGGTCGATTACTGTCGGGTTCCTGTAGGGGCGCTTCACATGCTTGAGGAAAAGTGGCAGCGTGCAATTTGCCACGGCGCCGTAGCCCATCATCAGGACCTTCTTGTCGAACTTCCTCAGTTCACTCGTGTAAAGTAAACCCACAACTTGACGCCCAAAAAGTATGCTCCATGAAGGGGGCATGACACATGCGAGGAATGGCAGTGCGCTCTTTAAGAGGGAAACTATTCAAAAAAGTTTCCCTACAAATAATACTGCCCCCGCAACATTTGTTTAGAATTTTGCTGACACCTCAACCTCCGCTTTCCAACTTGCCCTCGCCGCCTCGCTCCTCCAGCATCGCCTTTATTCTTTTCAGGCGGGTGAAGTTCTCCCTCTCCATCTCGTCCAGCCTCATCAATATGAACTTCAGGCTACTTCTCAGGCCCGGGATTATTATGTACTCGAGGGCGTTCACCCTGCGCTTGGTCTTCTCCAGCTCCCCGGCGATTGCATAAGCCGAAGCCTCCAGCTCCGCCAGCTCCACCAGCGACTTGAGCGCCGATTCAAACTCCCTGGCGGCGGCGTCCAATCGGGATGATGTCATCTGGATGTTGTACCCTCTCTCAATCACATTTCGCTCAATCTTCCCCGCCTCCAGCTTGGGCACTTCAATACCCATTATGAACCTGGTCGATATCTCCATCCCGACCTCCTTCCTGCTCTCCCTCGCCGCCTCGGCCGTCTCCAAAGTGCCCATAGCCGCGAGGCACCTGACGAGCGCGCGGTGGGCTGTGGAAAGCTGCTGCAGCGACTTGGCCCTGGCCTCCTGAATCCTCCCGAGCACTCCAAAAAACTCCATGACGAGGGCGTCCATCTTCTCCTTCAGCAGGTCGTGGCCCTTGCTGGCGAGGGAAATCCTCCGCCGGAGCTTCATCAGCTCCATCCTGGTCGGAGACACCGTCAGAGCTAGCGCCATTTCATCCCTCCTTCCTGACCACTATCTCGGCCCCCACCGTCCGCTTTATCATCTCGCTGAGCTCGTCAAACTTCGGAACCTGCCCGCGCTTGTCAGGAATCCTCAGTATTACTGGGAGGGGGCCCTTCTTTCTCATGAGCTGTCGGAAGCCGGCGCCCATCTCATCGGCGACCCTGTGAGTCACCAAAATCAGCCCGATCTCACTTTTGTTCATGAACTCCTCAAGCTTTGAAAGGCTGCCCTCGGCGGACGAGTGGACGTGGGAGTGGCTCACGCCCGCCAGCGACATCCCGAGCACAGTCTCGAGCTCACCAATCACGGCGATTTCATAACTCAACTTTCGGCACTCTCCTGATCATCTCTTTTATCTCTTGGGGCTCGACCCCTTCGGCCTTCAGCCTGATCACCGCCCGCAGGTTCCTCACCTCGTTGTCCTTCTGGGCGATGTAAGAAAGGACCGGTGCTATGCTGAAGAACTGGGTGAACCCGAACCACTTGCACAGCTTGACGTACGATTCTTCGAGGGCCTTCTCGGCCGCGGCTGGACCTTTACTCTCGACTTCAGCCATGCACCCTTCAAGAGCCCTCGCCGGCGTGGTGATATGGATCATGTGAATGGTCGAACGGACATCCTCTGCCACTATCATTTCCCTGAGCATCGGCTCGGTAAGTTCATGCGACGGTTTTACAAGGTAGCCATCGATGTCCTGCCGAACCACATCCTCTGACTTCAGGCGGAGGATCAGGTTCACATTCAAGGAGTCAATCTGGAATCCCACAATTGGCGCCAGTATTTTCCTCTGGGCTTTTTTTGACTGGACATCAGCCCACAGGCTCGAGTAGTACTGCCTGTCTATGGCGGTCAGGATTGGAAGCAGACCCTTTATCTTGTAATCCTCAAGAGACCCGGAAATCACGCTGAAGTACTCGCTGCCCTTGAGGAACTCCAGCAGCCCATTGAAGTCGCCTGCCGACGCCAGCATCTCAAGCCTCTCCCTAGGCATGGTCGGCGAGGGGACAATGTCCTTGAGCCTGAGCTCTTTGGGGACGCTGTTGTGAATCATCGTGATTATGGCTTTCAGGTTCCAGGCGTCCGTCCTCTCCAAAAGTTTCCGCACTGTTTTCTTCCTCTCGTCCGGCAGCATTTCCAGAAGCTCCCTGTACTTGGAGCTCTGGTGCTCATACAGCGCCCTCTCGACATCCGCAATGTCGGGGGCCTCGCTTTTCCTGACCTCGGTGGCCCAGAACCTATGCTCGGTATCCTCTAGGGCGGAAAGCAGAGCCTGGAGGTTGGGGGTGTCCGCCAGCTCCATCATGCGGGTTTCCGATATCAGCTTGGCCTCCCAGGCGCTCGCCGTGGCGTTGCAGAATAGATAGTTCATGCTCCTTCTGGCGCTCAGGAGGACACCAATCAAGAGGACCGCGCTAAGGGCCAGCACGAATATTATTTCTATCATCGGGACCCTTCAAAAATGATTTTTGCGACTTTTACCCTGATTTCATCCAGCTCCCTCTTCATCCGGCCGTCGAATGTTTCGTCCACTTCCACCTTTCCGTCCGCGCTTTTTACCATGACACCGCCAATCACCTGAATCGGCTCGCCGAAAGCCACGCTGGCCTTCCCCCCGAGCGCCTTGATTATTTCCTTTTCCGACTTTTTCATCTCCTGGAGGTCACGCCTGTTCGCAAAGATGACGACATCGGCACGGCCAAGTTTCCTTCGCGCGGCAACCGCCCGCTTCACCAGGCTCTTTTTGTATGTTTCCAGCCTGACGAATTTCTCCAGCCCCTTTTCCGCCTCCTTGAAGATGCTGTTAATCTTCTCCTCCCTCCTCTGCAGCGCCTCCTTTTTCGCCTGGAGCTTGCCCTTCGCCAAAACCTCCACGGCGGCCCTCTTTCCTTCGACCTTGGCGTCATTCAGGATTTTTTCTTCTTCCTCCCTCGCCGTGAACTTTGCCGCATGCAGGATGGTGGCGGCCTCCTTTTTTGCCGAAGAAATAAGCTCCTCGGCCTTCTGGTTCGCCTCTTTTAGCAACTCCGCTACCATCAGCTGCGTGTTCTTGCTCACCGCCAACGCCTCACCCCCCAATCAGAAGAGCCCCAGTCCCATCAGGAGGAGGAACGAGGCTATGAATCCGAGTATGGCGTAGGTTTCCACCATCACGGCGTAGACCACCGACGGCGTGAAAGCCTCTGCCCTCTTGGAGAAAGCCGAAACACCTGCGACGCAGACCTTCCCTTGATAATATGCCGTGAAACCTTGGACCACTCCTGGGAGGACTGCTACCAACGCCGCGGCCCCGACAACCGTGGGCTTTAGCGCCCCGCTGAAGAGCCCGGTCCCGATAAGCGTCAGCATGCCTATGATGAAGCCGTAGAATCCCTGGGTACCGGGGATGACCTCCAGCACGAAGAGCTTCGTCCACTTCTTGGGATCCTCCGCGGTGATTGCAGCCGAGGCTACGCCGACCATGTGCACCGACGCGGCCGAGACAAGCCCGGGGATTGCAACTGCCAATCCCGCCGCCAGAGCCACCAGCACCGATTCACTTACCAATCAACTCACCCCCTTTCACTTGTGTAACCGCCCTTTTAGCTTTAAAGGGAGCAAACTTTTCCCCGGTGCCATCGTAAAACTTGCTGAAAAACTCAGCAAAATGGAGACGCAGGGTGTGGATGGTTCCCCCCAATGCCGCGAGGAAAAGAGTGAAGCAGTGCCCGGCTATGAAGACAAACGCTATGCCGACCATCATGGCAATCGCAATTATCAGCGCCGGCGACAGGACCAGGTTTGGTCTCACCATCCCATCAAACGCCATGCCGAGGATGAGGTTCAAGAGATAGGCTATGACGGTGGTGGAAACACCAAGGGCCATCAACCTGCTGTAGGATGTGACGTCCGCGATGAGT
>JBFMBF010000027.1:0-14582 GCA_040755315.1 Hadarchaeota archaeon (SeqCode)
TAAAGCTGAGCCCAAAAGAAGCCCCGCCGCCAGAGGGCTCACCAAATTCATGGCGTGGCCGATTTTCTTTTCCCTGAACGTGAAGAAAAGCAGCCCGAGGAAGGAGGTGGCCGTCACGATGGCAGCCGCAAGGATTGTTGGAACCAGCATTTCATCCCGACCTGTACTCCAGCTTTACTCCCCATCCACCAACTGCTTCTTCCAAGAGTTTATAGATTCCGGGGACATGGCCGGCCCCGACCACGCAGACTACTTTCCCGGAGTTCATGAGATGGATGAGCCTTGACGCCATGTACGCGTCCCTCTCTGAAATTAGGACTTTGTGTGTTTCTGGGGAAATATTCCTGAACTCGTGGAGAAGGAAATCCACCACCTCATCCTCAGTCAGGCGGTCGAGTTTTGGCCGGCCCTGGAATGGGAAAAAGCTGATCAAAAGGTTGGCGAAAACCCTCGCCTTTTCTCCCAGCGGGACAGCCTCGTTCAGTCTCCTGAGGGTGACGCCTATCTCCCGGTCGACAAGCTCGACCCTCGCCCCGACCTCCCTCGCGGCCTTGATGGCCTCAAGCATCTCCACCCCGGCCGGCATGCCCGTCTGCCTTGAGAACCTTGACTGGATCAGGTACATTATCACGCTTAGGATGGAAAGCCTCATTCCGGCCCGCAGGTTTTTCACGGTTTGCTGCTGTTCTCCCTGGAGCAGGGCGAGGTACCTGGCCGCGTCCAGCTCCACGGCGACTATGTCCGGGCGCTCCCTCACAATGGTTTCTCTGGCGTCTTCAATGCTTTGTGGAAGCACGTGGGCCACGCCAAGCAAGAAAAAACTGTTCCCGATCTTCCTCATCAATCTTTCTCCTCCACCCGGTACACCAGAAGGAGGTCCCTGCCCACGCGCCCGACGCGGAGAAGTCTAAGTCTCCTGCTCACGCCGATACTTCGGAAGCCTTCGCCCCCCACCAGGGACTTTGCCTTGGTCCCCCCGGCAAGGAAAGGAGCCACGGCGACCATGATCTCGTCCACGACGCCGGCCCTAATCATGCCCCAGTTCAGGGTGGAGCCCCCCTCAAGCAAAAGTTTTCTGACGCCCATTGAGTGGAGCCTTCCGAGCAGCTCTCTGAGATTCACATCGTTTTTCCCGCAAACGATCACTTCGGCCCCGGCGGCCCTCAGCTTCTCTATCTTTTTTCGATTTGCCCGCCCGGATACGGCCACTATTGTTTTTGCCCCCCGGCCGAGCACTTTCGCTTTCAGCGGAGTCCTCGCCCCGCCGTCGACCACGACTCTTGTGGGGTTTCTTCCTTTCACTATCCTGACCGTGAGAGTGGGGTCGTCCGCCAGCACAGTCCCCACGCCAACCATCACGGCGTCGGCCTCCGCCCTCAGCTTGTGGAGCCTCTCCAGGTCCTCCCTGCAGGATATCTTGCTGTCGCCGGCGGCCGTGGCTATCTTGCCATCAAGGGTCATGGCGGCGTTCAGGATCACGTAAGGTCTCGGCATGTTCATGAGAAATCCACCTCGGGGCTTTAATTGTTGTGGAGTTGAGGGGCCAGGGCCGGGAATTTCACGCGGGTCAACCGCGATTTGAACCCGGGCTACGGGATCCACAGTCCCGGATGCTAACCGCTACACTACCCTGGCCACGTGAGAAAATAGACTGCGCCCAATTTAGCCTTCTCGGTTGGAGTGTCTTCACAATCCCAAATCAGCAGCCCGAACATCCTTTTCTGGCCTTTTTTGTTTTAGCCATTTTCGCACCAAATTGGTTTTTCTTTGAATGTAAAAATCTTTTGGGCACTGCTATCTGGCGCCGAGTTCTTTCAGGAGGCGATTGGTCCGTTCTTTCCCCAGCAGATCCACCAGCTCCCCCCTTGACCTCTCGTCGAACCTCTGGAGCAGCTCCCTCACCCGCTCAAGCTGCCCTGGAGCCAGGTCCCCGGCCGCCCTCTCAAGAGCCCTCCTCCTCCCCTTGAGCAAGTCCTCTGGCCTCAGCACCGCGCCCAAACGCATACCTCAAATCCGCAATCGCTTGCGCTTTTTCTTCTTGTAGATGAGGTAGCCGGCCGCCGCCCCAGCCGCGATCCCCGCCCCGGCCAGCGCGGCCTTCTTCCTCCTGGACATCCCGGGCTTCTTCACCGGCGCAGGTTTGGCCGCGCGCTTTTTTGCCGTCTTTGGTTTCTGTTTAGCCATATCAATCCCCATTATATGTTGTACCACATCGTTTATGTCCTTGTCGCCGCCCCGCCCTCGAGCGATTTCAGGACCTTTTCCAGGCGCGCAAGCATCTCCTTCTTCAGCCCTATGAACACGCCGCCATCCTTCCCGCTGGCGTAAGTGGCCTCGCCCGGCCTGATTATCTCGTTCAGCAGAGGCGACTCTATGTCAATGTGCGGGATTTTAGAGCGGGTGGCCGGGTCGCGCTTGTGGATGTAAACCTTCGCCGAAATCTCGACCTTGCTTTTAGCCGGTCCGGTCATTTCACCAAACTCTCTTGTTTTGCAGTTGTATTAAATGGAGCAAGACAAATGATTATTGGCGGGAGAATGGAGACCTCGGAAAGTTTTGAGGAGAAAAAGCCGTTCCCAGGCAGAAGTCTTCTGTCGGTACTGGTCATTGTCGCAGTGGCTGCTGCCGCGGCATATTTACTTACGCGGCCTGGAGGCCCGCTCGGCGGGACGGGCGACAACACAGGCACAGGAGGCGGGAGCGGTGGAGACAACGGGGCCGGAGACCAAGTTGCGGAGAACTTGATCGACATAACCCTTTCAGAAGCCGTGACGCGGGCCAAGAGCGATGCAACATACCGGGGTTACTCAGATGCAGAGCTGACCTACCAAGTGTCAGGCGGAAGCTTCGCGCGCGACGGCAAGGCGAGGTGGAACCTGCAGCTCTACTCCCCAAGCGATAACTCAATCATATCCTACATCAGTACCGGGTTTGAGAGCATAACCGAGAACAGCTCGGCGGATACTCTCACGGTATGGGCGGACTCCTCGCAGGTGGCCTCCAAGAACCAGGAAGTCTGGGACTTTGCTGATTCCAAGCAGAACGCCTCGGTGAGCATACTGGTGGACACATTCATGGGACCCGTCGACCCCTACAGGGGCCTGAAGACCTGGAGGGTCAACGTCAGCCATGGCCCGCCTGAGGCGCGCGAGAGCTCTCAGTGGTGGATGGACATAGCAACCGGCCAGAAGATTTACAACACGTGAATAGCTGCCCTACCCAAGCTCCACGGCTGAAGCATCCGCGTCGACGGTCAGCTTGTCTCCGCTTTTGATTTTGTCTATGTCGATTTTGTCGACGCACGGAATGCCTGCAAGGATGACTCCCGTCGCCACTATTGTCTCGGTCTCCCTGTTGACTATCGCGGCCGGGGCGACGCCGTTCTTCTTCAAGCCGTAGATCACGTAGGAGCCGACCGTGGAGCCTTTGCCGTTCGGGAAGACCAGTACCCTGTCCTTCACGCACTGTCCTTCCAGCTCGTGGCCTTTCTCTATCACCACGCCGGTCTTTGGGTCTATCCCTCCGTAGAAGCTGAGCGGTGCCCTTGAGACCAGGGCTTCCCCGCGGGCCTTGCCTGGGCTTATCATCCTTCCTTTCATGTCGATGCCGTCCGAATGCAATTCATTCGCGAATCCTTTTTAACATGCTGGTCCATAAGATTGGATTTGAGGCGAGTCCAGGGAGGTTGATGATACGAAGGCTGGACATGAGCAGCGCAGAGGCGGGAAGTCCACCGTATCGCTTTTAAGAACATTGTTGCTGGCGGTTGCCCCGATTGTTTTGGTTCTTTTGTTCAGCCCACAGGCGGCCGCGTACACTCAACGGGGGCCAATCTACATAGAGAACGATAATTTTTTCAACTTGGATAACGGCGTCAACGGCGGCGGCGCAGGGACGGCGGGCGACCCCTACATCATCGAGAACTGGGCCATCAGCGCCGCGTCCGCCCACGGGATACGGGTCGAAAACGTAACAAAATCCTATGTAATCAGGAACGTTTTGGTCGAGAATGGCAGCACATATTACGGAATTTATTTAGATAACGGAATTTATTTAGATAATGAGAACGGGAACGGGAATGCACAGGTTCTAAACTCGGTTCTTGAAAACAACAAAACGGGGATTTACTCAAGCGTTAAAAACGTGATTATCGCAGGCAACACGGTCGAAAACGCGGCCGGAAGCATCGATAACTGCGCGTACAGTATACGCCTCGGAGGTGCGGTCAGTGGCAGCGCAATCGAGAACAACCGCATAAAAAAAGTCTATGGAGGAGTATATGTCGTATCCAGTTCTTCTGTCACGGTGAAAAACAACGTTATTGAAAATGTAGTGAACGGAGACCCGAACGGGAGCGGTATCACACTTGCTTCATCGCATAACAATTATGTTGGCGGGAATGTGGTGTCGCGTGCTGGGTTCGGTATTTGGCTCTGGAGTTCAAACCACAACGTAGTTGAAAACAATGCAATTGAAAATGGCTGGGACAAGGGAATTAACGTGAGCAACGGTTCAGACAATAACACGATAAAAAACAACACGATAAAAAATATTTCCACAAATTTTGGAGGCGTTAGAATACTTGGCGCCACGAAAGTTTTTGTCTTGAATAACTTGATCGATAATACAGGATACGGAATTACACAGGAAAGCGCGTGGTCCAACCCAACAATCGAAAACAACACTATTAAAAACTGCACTTATTATGGCATCTACAACACAGAACCGAGCGAACAGATAATAAAGCTGAACAGGATCGAAAACAACAATACAGGGATATACTGGGCGGCAATAAGCGAGAACAGTACTGTGTTCATGAACTGGTTCATCGGAAACAATAATCATGTGGCCCCATACAACATCAATTCTATAAAGTGGGACAACGACGGGAAAGGAAACTGGTGGGACAACTGGCAGCCGCCGGCCAAGCCTGACAGCAACGGAGACGGCATCATCGATCAACCGTATGGTCCAATGGCCGGGGGCGATAATTACGACAACTACCCGCTCGCGTTTTTGAGCCCGCCAGGGTTGCTCACGCCCGGCGATAGCGAAAACGTGCAGGCGCCATTTGTGGTGTTCGACTGGTCGGACGTCGGCGCCGAAAACGACCCGTATCCTCCAGTAACATACACTCTACAAGTGATAGGTGTGGAGAATTTCAGTGGCTTGATGGGTTCTTCTTACACAGCTTCTTTGCCCAGCGGCTTTTACACATGGCGCGTGAAGGCGGTTGACAACAAAAGCTATGAAAGCGCCTGGTCGGAAAACAGGTCGTTCAGTTTCCTGTCACTGCACCTTGTAGAAACTTGGAGCGGGAACGTGGCGACCGCCGCAGATTGGTTGTTTGTGGAAGTCTGGATAGGCACTGTCAACACGCCGTCCCCACCTCCCCCGCCTTCAGGGCCGTCCTACACTCCGCCGCCAGCAGACGTTACTCCGCCAAAACTTGAAGTGCTAGATCCAACAGGTGAGAACGTCTGTGAAAATTTAGCCATCAAGGTGAAGGCCACGGACTCGACCGGCATAGATCCCACCTCCATTTCTGTAACACTTGATAACATCCAAGTTCCGCATACTTGGGAAGGTGGGATAATCACTGCCAACCTTTCAGGACTGAACCTTGGGCCGCATCTGGTGGTGGTGAAAGTCAAGGACTCCTCGAGCAACCACAACGAAAACAGCTTGGGGATTTCTTTCCAAGTTGTTGCCGCAGCCGAGAATGCGGAAATCTTTGTCAAGGCGACGGGAGTCATGAGCGTCCAAGTAGGCGCCGTCACGGCAGGCGAAAACATGTCGGTTGTTTTTGGCGAGAACCTTCCCATAACTAGCATGAGCTTGGCAATCGGGGAGAATACAGAAGAAAACGAAGCGGAAAACATCGTGGTTTCGTTTCAGGTGTTTGGGGCAGGCGGTCCGCAGGGAGTAGTCCTTGTGGGCAACGCGAAAGTTTACACATACATTGACATCTCAGTGACGGCTTCAGGCAACTGCTCGCTCTCTGCAACGATAAATTTCAAAGTCGCAAAGGCCTGGATGGAGTCTAATGGAGTCGACAAGTTAGCGGTCGTAATGTACCGTATGTGTTCAGAAGAATGGTCGGAGCTGCAGACAAGAATCGAAGGCGAAGACAACTACAATGTATTTTACTCGGCCAGGTCACCTGGTTTTTCTAACTTTGCCATCGGCGCGAAGTCGCTCTCCCCGGTGTTTTGCCTGCAGCTGCCGTCAAAATCCATAACCGTCGAAGGCGGATATTTGCAATTGACAATATTGGTGGACAATCCGTACTCAAGCCAGATTCTGAAACTCCTTGAGTTGAGGGTTGGCAACTACTCCAGCAGGATAGACATCAGCACCCAGCCCCAAGGCAACACTCCGGTAGTTGTCCAAATACTGGTTGAAGGAATTCAATCTGGGACTTACGCAGTAGGGCTCTACGATGCCGAAACTGGGGAGATGCTTGACAATGGTGTGATAACGCTTCTGGGTATGGATGGGCAGCCTGAAGCCCCCGCCCTCCTAACGCCGCAAGCGCTGCCAACGCTCTTGCTGGCAGGAACAATTTTCGGGGCCGCCGCCAGTGTCGCGATTCTTCACTATTTTGGAAAGACGCCGAAGTTGCGAACGTTCGCACCCAAGAAGGCGAGGATGAAAAGCCTCGCCAGCGAAGCGCCAGCGGCGGAGGCAGAGTCCCACATACTGCGGAAGTATGAAGAGCTGCTTGTCCCCGTCGTACGTGATGTTCCTGAAGAGAGCCCGGTGATCCAGGAGTACTTCAACCTGCTTCTGCCGGCCGCCATGGAGATGGCGGAAAAGGAAAAGATGGGGCACATTGGGAATGCCGTGAAGCCCCACTGGAAAAAATCGGAGAGATAGTTTTGCCGCGCTTCTGGCCTATTTCTCCATGTACTCTTCAGGCCTGGGCGGCTCGGGGCTCAGCCCCTTCCTCTTCCTGGTCTCCCTGACGACCTGCTCCTGTAGCTCCCTCGGCAGCCTCTCGAACTTCTCAAACTGCGTCCCCCAGATGGCCCTCCCCTCAGTCTCCGACCTGAGCTCGGCCGCAAGTCCAAATGAGTTCGCCACCGGCATCAGTGCGTTGAGTATGACGATGTCCTCGTCCGCCTCCATGTTGACTATCTTCCCCCGCCTCCCCTGGATGACCTTGGTCGCCCCGCCCATGAACTCCTGCGGCACCCTGACCTCCAGCTTCAGGATGGGCTCGAGCACTATCGGCTCCCCGAGGAGGAAAGCAGCCTGTATGGGGCGCCTCACGGCCGGGGTGATCTGCGCCGGCCCCCTATGAACAGAGTCCTCGTGAAGCGTGGCGTCGTCAATCAGCACCTTCAGCCCCCTCGAAGGCTCCCTCATGAGAGGCCCCTCGTCCACGACATTCTTGAAGGCCTCTATGACATAGTCCTCTATCTCCCTCATGAACTGGACACCCTTCGTCATGTCAACCAGCATGTTCGGCCCAATGATCGTCACGACGTTCCTCGCCGCGTGCGTCTCCCACCCGTACTTCCTCAGTATCTCCGCCCGCTCCTTCCTCTCCTGCCTGTCCGTGATCTCCTTGTTCTCTATCGCCTGCGCCACCTCCGGCTCCAGCGGCTCCACGACCATCATGAACCTGTTGTGCTTGTTCGGCGACTTCCCCTCCACTGGCCCGGCCCTCTTTGTCATGGTCTCCCTGTAGACCACGAGAGGCGCCGACTTCTTCACCTCCAGCCCCGCCTCCTTCAGCTTGTACTCCACTATCTCAAGGTGTACCTCTCCCATCCCCGAGACAAGATACTCGCCCGTCTCCTCGTTTATCTTGACCTGGATGTTCGGGTCCTCCCTTGCGACCCTCTTCAGCTTGTCGATGAGCTTGGGCAGGTCCTGGAAGTTCTTCGGCTCCACCGCCACCGTGACCACCGGCTCGCTTATGTAGTGGAGCTCCTCGAAACCCCTGCCCTCCGTCCCGGCCTCCATGATGGTCTCCCCGACCTGCGCCTCCTTCATCCCTATTATAGCCCCGATGTTCCCCGCTGGCACCTTTTCCACAGGCACCCTGTCCGGCCCCATGTAAACACCGACATGCTGGATCCTGGCCTCTTGCTTGGCGTTGACCAGCTTGACGGCCTTGCCCTTCTCCAGTGTACCCGAGAAAACCCGCCCCGTCGAGATGACGCCGGCCTGTTCGTCAACTATGATATCCGTGACCACCATGCAGACCTTGCCGTTAGGGTCGGCCTCCACCATGTTTTTGCCCAGCTCGCTGTTTAGATCCCCCTTCCACAGGACAGGGATCCTCTCTCTCTGTGCATCTTTTGGGTTTGGCAGGTGTCGGATGACCATGTCCAGAAGCACCTCGTAAACTGGGCTCTTCTTGGCCAGCTCCGCCACGTTGCCCGTCTGGTAAGCCGTTATTATGTCCTTGAAAGTGATGTTCTTCTTCTTCATCTGCGGGATTGAGAGCGCCCACTTCTCCTTCGCGGAGCCGAATGCCACCGACCCGGTCTCCACGTTCACCTGCCACTTGTCCGCCACGTCCTTTGGGGCGAACCTCCTGATGAGCTGGTTGAACTTTGTGATGAGCTTGATGAACCTCGCCTGCATACCCTCGGGGGTCAGCTTCAGCTCGTCTATCAGGCGGTCCACCTTGTTTATGTACAGCACCGGCTTCGTCCTCTCCTGGAGCGCCTGCCTGGCCACCGTCTCCGTCTGGGGCATCACGCCCTCCACGGCGTCAACGACCACGACCGCCCCGTCTATCGCTCTCAGAGCCCGCGTGACATCGCCTGTGAAGTCTACGTGGCCCGGAGTGTCCAGCAGGTTGATCAGGAACTCCGTCCCCTCGTAGTTGTGGGCGAGACTGACGGCCGACGTCTGGACGGTTATCCCGCGCTGCTGCTCTATCTCGAGAAAGTCCGTGAAAAGCTGCTCGCCCGCGAGGTCGAAGCTGATTATCCCCGAGGCAGCCACCAGGGAGTCCGTCAGGGTTGTCTTCCCGTGGTCGACATGGGCCACTATCCCGATGTTCCGAATCCTGTTCGGCTCCCACATTATCTTCTGGATGTCGTCCAGATGTTTGTACCTGCGCATCGCTATCTCCAGAAATTAATCTTCCCACATTTAAATATCAGCGAATTGGCAGAGTCATCGACTCCAGCTCGTCTTTCCCCTTTTCCGGGGCAGCTGGGTACTCCTTTGGAATCTCGCTTGACTTTTGCCCTATCCCTATTGTGTTCCCTATCCCGGCGACTATCACGGTGTCCCCGGCCTTTGTGCGCTCTCGGATGGCACCCTTCACCCTTTCTGCCGCGGCTTCAGCCCCGCTGGCCAGCCTCCTGTGCATGGGCTTGATGGCCTCCGTGAAAGACTCCTTGACCACTATCGCGTCGACGGGAATCTTCTTCTTCGTCACGGCCGCCTCAATCTTGTACTTCTCGGTGGGCGGGCCCCCGATCGCCGCGCCGACCCCCTCCACCACCTGGCCGCTGATTTCGCCTTCAAGCTTCCCGGCCGCGTCTATCATAATTATCCTGTTGACCTTCCGCCTGTTTACAAGCCACCTTATGAGCTCTCCGGGCTTCCCCACTCTCCCGCCAGGCCCTTTGGCCTTGACCACGAGCACCCTTCTTCCCTCAATTTTTGTCTCAGCATAGATCGTCTCTTCGACTGGCTCCTTCCACTTTGCATCCTTGGCCAGGATTGTGGCCGTCAGGGCCCCGACACCGTCGCCTATCGCCTTCCCCTCCGCGAAAGCTTTTGTGGCCTCCGCGAACCCCTTGGCAAACTCCTTCAGGAACGGGAGGTTGAGCTGGATGAGCATGACGAGCTGGATGTTTTTCGTCTTCTCTGCCAGCAGCATGAAATGGCGGCTCAGCCGGTAGAGGGTATAGTTCGCCATGGCGCCCTCCATGACCATCTCCAGGTTTGAGGCCGACTCCGTGTCTGCTTTCGGGGCGAGCCTCTGCACGACATCCTCGAATCTTTTCTTTCTCACGTCGAGGATGTGCTCCAGCCTTCCGAGCACCCCGATTGGATCCTCGCTCACGGGTTCTATGGCGAAGAACTCTAGGAAGTTGTCCAGTTCCCTCTCGATGTCCCGCTTCGTCTTTCCGTGCTTCGCGAGTGATTTCAGGGCCACCTTCCGGCTCTCCCTCGCGTAGTTCTCCAGGATTGCCACTGCCTTCTTGAGCTGCCCTATTCCTGCCCTGGCCTGCAGCCCCAGAAGCTGCGGGGCGAACAAGGTGTAAATCATGCTGAACGTGAACAAGATGATCAGCGTCATGATGATGTCTATTTCCGCCATTTTCTCAACTCAACTGGGTTGCGCACGGCATATAAGTTATCCTCGCAAGAGTTAAAGCCAAGCCGCAAAAGTTTTTTGGGCGGGGGTAGCCGAGCCAGGTCTAAGGCGCCAATAGAGTGTTTTTTTTGGAAAGTGGTTAGGGTGTTAGAGGTGGACATGGACAAAATTGAGCTGTGTAAAAGGACACCTTGGCACATGCATTAGTGAATACTTTCGGCGTTTGAAAAAATAAATCAGGAGAATTTAGGCCCAATTTGACAAAAAGCCACTGGTTTAAAAACGGGGTTTACGCCCAACATGAGATTAGAATCGCCAAACATAGCTTGCCTACCTTTTGGCACCTAATCCAAGCATATCCCCCCAAAAATCTTAATAGGCGGGCGGCGGTTGAAAAGTTAATTGGCGGGGGTAGCCAAGCCAGGTCTACGGCGCAGGATATGGCATATTAATTGCCACCTGAATCAGAAAGAAAGGCCAAACCTTTCTGGGAATGTCCTGTCCCTCAGGGGTTCGAGGGTTCAAATCCCTTCCCCCGCACCACGCTCCAAAAGGCAAAGGGAGCAAGATGATTGCTTATTTTTGCGAAAGATTATTTTTTAGTCGTTATTGGTTTTCATGCTCGGCTTCATTTCCCAGCTGGGTTTGAACTCTCGGAACATTGGTCGAAATCAAGTGAAAATAAAATTGGGAGAGCGTAGCGTAGCAGACTGAACCCGAACGCGCTTACGACAAGATTTATTGTGATGCGTGATGATTACAATGGGCGATTAGAATGGCGCGTGATGCGGCGTTGCGGAAAGAGGTCGGAAAAACAAGCATGGAAGCCCTCGTGGTCAGCCATTTTATGATTGGATTTTTCGTCCTCATTAGCGGCGCGTGGCTTTTGTACTACAGCTTTGTCAACGGCCCCCTGTGGAGGCACGTTCTTCCAATCCTGGTTCTATTTGCGGGCGGGAGTTTGATTTTGCATTTCGGCCGATGCATACAAAGAGCGCTCAGCAAAGGCGAAACGCTGGTGAAAATGCGCATGCCTTTCAGAAGCCGCCCGTTTGTTTTTCTGTTTCCCGCTTCAAAATTGACTCCAAAAAAGGTGAGATTTATGGCAAAATATCAGCGGGTCGTGGGGTTCTTTCTGGCGGCGGTGCTGTTTATGATGGGCGTGATTTTTCTTTCGGAATTCTACTCGGCACAAACGAGAGGGGCAGTAGTAAGTGTATGGGGCGTTTTGATTACATTGCCGGTTTTCATTGCCTCGGCTGTTTTTTTCATTCTTGGCATGCGTTGGCGGGGGAGGTTAAGCGGGTTGTATAATGGTGCGTGACGAAACTAAGCTGTTGGTTTTTGGAGTTGCTTTCATAATCGTCGGTGCGAGCCACAATCTGATTGGAAACCTGACCATGCCCAAAACAGAGGGCGTACTTTACGGGTTGTTGACAGCCGTAGCTGGAATTGTGATGGGATTAAGCAAGCCCCGTGATGTGAAAAAAGAAACGGCGCGGAAATTTGGTTTTGTTATTGCAATTGGCGGGTTGCTGATATTTGCTCTCTCATTTTATGGGAGTTCTATGGGCGTCTTGGGGTTGGTGTTGGTAGTTATGGGCGCCTTGTTGTTGGTTATGGGTGCACTAGCTTACAGGCGAGGTTACGAAGAGGCCCACACCAATTTAAACGGCAAATAAATTTGGTTTCATCGGTGAACCTCACTTTTTTGCCAGAAAAAATAAGCAAAAAAACCCGCTTAGGCGCCATTATTTCTTCGCCAGCTCTAGGAACTCTTCAACGCTCAAATTTGCCCTTCTGAGGATTGACCTGAGAGTCCCCTTTGCCACCTCTGGGTGGTCCGGAACCACCACGATGAAAACTTTCTCGTTTCTTTTTTTCAGCCGCACATGGCTTCCTTTTCAGCCGACAACTTGGAAGCCGATTTTCGCGAGGAGCTTTATTACCTCACGACCCGACATCACCGGAAGCTTCAACCCTCTCGACCTCTACGGAGGTGACGATGGGCATCATGCGCCGCTCTGGCACCTCGGCGTCCTCGTCTTCCAGATAAAGCTCGATGGCCTCTTTCAGGTTTTTAAGCGCTTCTTCCACGGTCTTCCCTTGGCTGGCTATGTCGAGCTCTGGACTGAGCGCCACGTACAGTTTTCCCTCACGGGTAATCACGGCGGGGAATTGCATACCAACCATGTACTCTAATCGTGGGATTTCTATAAGCCTTTCTAAGGGTTAAAATCGCTCTCTGAAATGGTAGAATTAAACGGTAGCCGCCGTCTCTTCCCTCCATGTTACTTGGGGTTAACTCTGAACTGTTCCACCACCGGGAACCACTTTTTAAGTGCCTGGTTTTTTCTGGAGTATTCCGTCAATTCTTTTTACAAATTCTTCGGCCCACTTGAGCGCTTGCTCGGCTTCATCTCCCGAAACTATGTCCATCGCCTCGTAGACTATCCGATGCCTCTTCTTTCTCAGGCCATTGAGCACCATCACCACCCTGTCCACAATTTCGGCGCCAAGCGATGCCCGGAGAAACTTTACCACGGCCACGTGGCCCTCCTTGCTGGACGGGATGTAGCCTTGGTCAAACATCAGCGCTCTTCCCGCCTGTAACATCGAGTTGTATGAAACTGCCAAGGACCAGTCGAGTTTTCTGTTTGATATCAATGTTCTGGCAGTGTCGATGTCCCTTCTGGCCCGCGCCAGCGAATCGGTCGCCAGCTTTCGATTGGGCCTTGTTTTTCTTATGATCCTATCCCTTAACAACTCCTCTAAACTCACTTTCGTCACCTACCAGCATTATGACTGGATTTTCCATAATTTCAGCCAAGAGATGGTGTTTACTTTTAAGGCGTTTGTGGAACTCCTTTTCACTCCAGACTATGTAGTTAACTTCACGGCCCACATCTTTTTCGACCCTGTTCGCCGCCTTCAGCACCTCCTCTTCGTTAATGTCACCGACCACAAGCAGGTCGATATCGCTATCTTCAGCTTCCGTCCCGCTCGCAAAAGAACCGTAAACGAGTGCATACCGTATCCTCCTCAGTCCCGAAAGCGCGTTTTTTACTGAATCTCCCAAACCAGCTGTTTTAACCATCATGCTTTTCAGCTCGGCAAAGTAAGGGAGCTTTTTGTTCGCAGAGATTAATGTAACTTTGCCCGTCTTTTCCTCTTTAAGAATACCCAACAAAACTAGGTTCTTCACTTCCCTATACAACATTCCGTACGGTATACCCAAGTTTTTTGACAATTCACGAATGTAGAATCGTTTGTCAGAGTCCATCATGAGCTTGGCCAGCAACGTTACCCTTGTCTTGGACCCGAACAATTTATCTAATTTTGATGTCATAATATCCATTTAAGGTGTCAAAGCTTATAAAGCTAATGTAAAATGAATTCTGGTAGAATTAAACGGTAGTGAGTATCTCCTCCCCCGCACCACGCTCCAAATCTGGAAAGTCTTATATCCCGCAATTCAATGCAGCAGTGATGTCAGCAATGAAAAGAATTGCCGCAAGCCTGTTTGTGATAGTCATGGTATTAGCAGTTATAGGCACGGTAAGCTTGGGCGCGGCGGACACCTATCCTGCCCCGACATTGCAATCCCCCGAAAGCGGGACATTGGTCACAATCGGCGACATCACATTCAGCTGGAGCGCCGAGGCCGAGGCAAATTATTACCTGCTGGAAAGTTCGACCGACCAAGTGGACTGGAGTGTTTTCTCCACCAGCCAGCCATCCTTTCTTACCGCAACCAGCTGGACGCTTTCTTCAAGCGAGTTGAATTCCAAAGTATACACCACCGACAAGGCAGACACTTTTTACTGGAAGGTCAGGACTTTAAGCGGCCCCTACAACAATTACAGCCCCTACTCGAGCACGTGGAACTTCAGCGTCCTGAAGACGCCCTGGGGTTGGATTGATGCCAATTACTGGAACGCCATTACTTCGTCTTCGACAGACAATCAGACGCAGTTGGAATCAATGGCAAGTTATTCCGCTCTGGGCAGTTGGACAACTACCAGACTTCAGGCTTGGAACTCGATTTATACGGCCATCACGAGCCTCAGCAGCGTTCAACTGGTGTGGAGCGACCGCAGCGACGACAGCCAGCCGACGCCAGTGGCTTTTGCCAGCCGTTATAAAATCCAAATCTCCGTACGTATTTAGCTTTTTGACCACGCCGTGACGAGCGCCTCTGATAGTGCTTGAGCTGGATCCAATCCGCGCAGCTCCCATGTCGCCAGCATCGTCATCATTGTCTCGTGGATGCTTGTGCCCTTCT
>JBFMBF010000028.1:0-14255 GCA_040755315.1 Hadarchaeota archaeon (SeqCode)
TATTCAGAATGCGGCGGCTAATTTAAATCAAACGCTCAAATGCTTATTTGAGCGCCCTCATCCGCGCTAGAATGTTTTCCTGTTTTTCATCGCTCAGGCTGAGAACCATCGGGAAGGCCACGGCCTCCTCAAGCGAGAAGTGCCGCTTCATAAAAGTAATCATGTTGTTTCCTAACAGTACGGAAAGGTCCCTCAATTGTTTGTTTTTGCGCTTCACAGCTCCACTTATCAGTCGGTTCACCGTGGAAGATATCATAATCCAGTCGTCGTGTTCAAACTTCACCAGCGGGAAGAGGTCGTTGAACGCCAGTATGTGAATGTCGCTTTTCGGCAGCTCGTCGAGTGCCGGGAACAAAAATTTGGTTTCCTTCATGAAATGGGGGCCAAACTGGTTCGCGATTTCTACCAGCTTTTCCAACGAGTCCCACACCTCATCCCCCATGTTTGGGTTCCGCAGCACATCCTCAACCGGAGCTATGTCCATCAGTATTCTCTCGTGGTCGTCCAACAGAATTTTTACTATCTCGTTTGACTTCGCGTTTTTCATGATTACACTAATGTGAATATCTTTCTTATTAGTAAGCTTTTGGTGTCATGTCGCCGTTATCACAATTTTTTAATAGCACGAGGGAGTTATTTCTTGGAGAGGATGGAGAAAAAAGGAACAGTTTATGGCGGCTCGATTGGCATTTCCGCTGTGATCATCATTATTGTTGTCTCCATTGGTGCATCTTACATTTTAATTAACAGAGGCGCCGGACCGAGTGGAACCAGCGGCGGAACGGGAGAAACAGTGAGCCTGACAGACATAACGTTGTCCGAAGCCGTTACGCGAGCCAAGAGTGACGCAACTGCCCGCGGTTACACAGACGCACAGCTGACTTACAATGTTTCTGCCGCGAACTTCACGCGTGACGGCAAGGCGAGCTGGAGCATCAAGCTTTTCTCATCCAGCAGAAATGCAGAGATATCTTATGCTAGCACTGGCTTCGAGTTTGTGATGGAAAATGCCTCTTCGATGCAACTGCTCACAAGCTTTGCAGATTCCTCCCAGATTGCGTCCAATAATCAAGAGATTTGGAGTTTTGCGGACAACCAGCAGAGCTCAACAGTTACAACCCTGATTGACACATACTTGGGCGGGATAGCTCCATATCATGGAAACAAAGCTTGGAAAATCACTGTCACATACGGGCCGCCCACCGACCGTGAAAGCACCAACTGGTGGGTTGCCATATCGACTGGCGTGAAGATTTCATGAGTGCTAGCTTAAACCTTGCAGACAAAATATTTTTTGTTAAACTAAAGTGATTAACTGAAAGAGAATTATAACTGGCGGCGTTTAATTGTAATGGGAAAATGCACAGGTTTCTTAAGATTGTGAGCCTGGAGGAGGCTAAAGCCGCCATCGGCAGCTATTGGCGCCCAGACCCTCGCATCGCATCGACAAGACTGGGGGATGCTGCCGGGAGGGTTCTGGCGGAAGACATAGTTTCAAAAATCGACGTTCCTCCTTTTGACAGAGCGACCTACGACGGCCACGCCGTGAAGGCCGCGGACACTTTTGGAGCGAGCGAAAAGGCGCCGAAGCGGTTGCGGCGTTCGGGTCGGCTGAGAGCCGGGCAGTGGCCGAGGTCGAAGCTCATGAGCCGGAAATGTGTGGAAATCTCAACTGGCGCCCCGATTCCAGATGGGGCGGACGCAGTCGTGATGTATGAAAACACCTCCGCTGAAGGCGCGCGGGTTCTGGTCAACAGGCCAGTGGCCCCAGGTGAAAACGTCCTCCGGAAAGGCTCGGACATCCGCGCGGGGCAGAAGGTCTTGAAAAGGGGGACGGTTCTGACGGAGGTAGAAATTGGGGCAATCGCCGCCGTTGGTGTTGCAAATGTCAAAACCTTCGCCAGACCGAGAGTCGCAATAATATCAACAGGGTCAGAACTCGTGGCGGCTGGGCGGACCCTCGGGCGCGGCAAAGTGTACGACGTGAACGGGTGGGCCATCGCGGCGGCCGTCAGGACATGTGGTGCGGGGCCCTTTTACCTAGGGATTGTTAAAGACAGCGCCCCGGCGATTAAATCCGCAATTGACAAGGCGCTCCGTCTTTCTGAAGTTGTGATAATATCGGGCGGCACTTCAGCAGGGGCCGGGGATTTGGCCCCAAAAATAGCCGACGGCATGGGGAAGCCTGGCCTCGTTTTCCACGGCCTCGCGATGAAGCCGGGAAAACCAGCGTTTGCCGCTGTGGTCCGCGGGAAACCTATTTTCGGACTCCCGGGCTATCCTGTTTCCGCCCTCATGGTTTTCCACCAGCTGGTAGCAGGTTACATCATGGAACTTTCCGGGCTCTCCGGGCGCGGCGGGCCAGCCATGCAGGCGAAGCTGGCGGAGAAAGTGATTCTGGCAAGGGGAAGGAGGGAGCTCATCCCCGTGAGGCTCACGGGGAAAGCCGGTGCCATGGTCGCGAAGCCCGTTCTGAAGGGCTCTGGAGCCGTGACTTCGCTGCTGCTGGCGGACGGCTACATAGACGCCGCGGCGGAAAGGGAATTTATTCCGGAGGGAGAAACTGTCAGGGTGAACCTGTTCGGAGGATGGAAAGGTGATTAAGGTCATACAGGTCGTTGGAGTGCACGGCGCCGGGAAGACCATGGCTGTTGAGGTCCTTGTCAGGGAGCTGGTCCGGAGGGGCCGCCGCGTCGGGACCGTGAAACACATCACGGAGAAGGACTTCACGATAGACCAAGCCGGAAAGGACACTTGGGTCCACGCGAGAGCCGGGGCGAGCGCTGTTGTTTCAGTCGCCCCGGGGGAAACTGCGTGGGTTCTGAAGCGTCGGGAAGAGCTGGGCGAGGTTCTGAACGAGATGAAGGATGTCGAAATCGTGGTGGTTGAGGGGTTCAGAAGCTTCAAGGGATACCCAAAAATCATTGCCGCCAGGACGGAGAAAGACGTGGAAGAGGTCGCGGACGAGTTTTCCGTGGCCGTGGTCGGGGCTTCCGGCCGAGGACTCCCGAGTTTCAGCTTGGACGATGCGGCGAAGCTGGCAGACTTCGCAGAGCTGAAGGCCCTGCCGCCGATGCCGGAACTCAACTGCAAACGTTGCGGCTACAACACCTGCGTCGAGCTTTACGCAGCTGTCCTGTCGGGGAAGGCCAAGTTAGAGAGCTGCCAGACCCTGCCCACAAAGGTAATTGTCAGGGTGGACGGGAGGGAGCTGGCGTTGAACCCGTTCGTCCAAGAAATCGTCCAGCGCACGATCCAAGGGATGGTTTCATCTTTGAGGGGCGGCGAAGGCGGGATAATCGAGATCAGGGTGATGAAGCGTGATTGACAGGTTCGGGCGGCCAGTGAAGGGGCTCAGAGTTTCCATCACGGAGCGATGCAACTTCAACTGTTTCTACTGCCACAAGGAGGGTTGCCCGCCTTCGGCTTCTGAGATGACTCCTTCTGAAATTGGGAGCATCATCAGGGTTGCCGCTGATTTCGGGGTTGAAAAGGTGAAAATAACCGGGGGTGAGCCGCTCGTCAGGGGGGACGTCGTTGATGTGGTCTCCGCGGTCTCCGTGCCGGGAATAAAGGATGTTTCTATGACGACAAACGGGGCCATGCTCGCGGATATTGCCCATGAGCTCGCGGAGGCCGGGCTTCACAGGGTAAACATAAGCTTGGACACTCTGGACCAGGCCAATTTTTCAAAAATAACCGGCGATGGCTCTCTTTCAAGTGTTCTTGCCGGGGTGGACGCGGCGCTTGAGGCCGGATTGAACCCTGTGAAGTTGAACATGGTAGTACTCGCCGGGGTGAACGACGGCGAGGTCGAGCGTATGATAGCTTACGCCTCCGAACGCGGCGCCATCCTTCAGCTGATAGAGCTCATCGATTTGAACGGGATGGAATTCTCGACGTACCACAAGGGGCTGAGCGGCGTGGAGCAGAAGCTGCGCTCCATGGCCGTGGGAATAAACACCCGCCGCTCGATGCAGGCTAGGAAAAAATACATCCTGCCAGCGGGGGAAGTGGAACTCGTCTGCCCAATGCACAACACTGAGTTCTGCTCCCACTGCACGAGGCTGCGCCTGACCGCCGACGGCCGCTTGAAGCCGTGCCTGATGAGGAACGACAACCTAGTGGATGTGATTTCATTTGTCAGAAAGGGGGATACAGATGGCGTGCACGAAGCTTTCCGCGAGGCTATAGCGCGCCGTGAGCCATTCTTTAAGGCTTGGACGTCGGCGCCGGTGTAAAGACGCGTGTCAATGAGCGGTGAGGGCATAACTTTTTCCAACCATCTCAAAAGCTCAACGTTGATGTCCTTCTCATCGCGAATCTTCACGAAATGCAAGTACACTTTCCGATTTTTTAATGACTACCGCTAACCATTTAATTTTGCTGCATGAAATCACAGTTGTCATGAAATTTGCGCTGTTGTTTGCATATGACGGCTCGCGATACTTCGGCTTTGCCCGTCAGCCAGGAAAGGCGACAGTGGAAAGCGAGGTGCTTAAGGCCCTGCGCGGCTGCGGAGTGTTCAGCAGTCTAACCGAGGCGGGGTACAGGGCGGCGTCAAGGACAGACAAGGGAGTCAGCGCGACGGGACAGGTGATATCTTTAAAAACAACATCCAAACCGGACATCTCGCTTGTAAACACTGGACTTCCGGAAGACATCTCGATTTTGGCTGCAGAGGAAGTGGAGCCCGACTTCGACGCTAGGAAGATGGCAGTGGAAAAGCGTTACAGGTATCTCTGCGATGCCCCGCCAAATTTCAGTCTCGGCACGGCACAAAAGGCGGTGAAAATGTTTTGTGGTAGGCACGACTTCTTCAACTTTTGCAAGAGGGAGCCGGGGAAGCCGACCGAAATGAAGCTCATTGTCACTATTAAATCCGGAAAGCCGCTTCGCCTCGACTTCCACGGCGATAGGTTCCTATTGCAGCAGGTCAGGAGGATTACTCAGGCCATCCTTCAGGCGGGGCGAGGGGACATCTCGCTTGAGGTAATAGAAGCAATGCTTAACAGAATGGTTGACCGTTCTCTGCAGCCAGCTCCTCCCGAAGGCCTGTTTCTTTTGGGTGTGGAATACACAGGGCTTAAGTTCAAGCCGGATGTTGAGGCAGTTGAAAGGTTTGAGTCATATCTGGGGAAGAAAGGAGCGCCTATCCACAAAGAGATGGCTGTGGCCCTGCGAGGCCTCCGACGGAGCTGAGTTACGATTTCTTTTTAAGGGTCACGTCGAGCACGCCGTTGATGTAAGACACGTCCGCGCTTTTCGGGTCAACTTTTTCTGAAAGCTCCACTTCCTTGTAGTACTTCCGCTCAGGCGTGTCTACCGAAATCACGAGACTTTTTTCAGTTGTTTTTAGTTTTATATCCTTCTTTTCCACTCCCGGAACCTCTGCGACAACCCTCACGACATCCTTGCCAGTTATGATGTCCACGACGGGCTCCCTTTTCTCTGTGGTTTTCGGGGCAGGCTCCCCAGGCTTAACATTGCCGAAAGTTCTGATCTTGGGGACACCATCAGGCCCTATCGTGATGGAATAGCCGTAGACCATCGGGCCGAAGCTCTTGACGATTTCTCCATCTTTTAACCTCTTTTCCTTGAAGAGCCTCTCAGGCACTGACGGCGGCATTTCCTTGAACATCTCGGAGAACTCTTTTGACATCTCTTCAAGCGCCTTGTCAAAGTCTTTCATGACGTTGCGAAACGATTTCCTGCGTCGAAACCATTCCTCAAACGGGTCCATTTTTATCACAAACATTCACGCGCAGATTATTAAATAAGTTTCACCAGTTGATTTCGGACCACCATGCGGCTCGAAACTCCAAATTTCATCAAGGTGAACGGCGACCAACTGCGATACAGCGTCGAGCGGCGGAGGGTGAACCACGCGCGGCTGGAGTTCAGGGCAGACGGGCTGCTGGTTGTACTGCCAAAAGGAATGGATGAGGCGGAGTTGTTTGAAGAAAAGAAGAGATGGATCGCCAGAAAGCACAGGGAGATAAGGGGGGTGCTGGAAAAGCTGGAAAGCATGCGAAACGGGAAAAAAGTCTTCCCAATCTTCGGAGAGATATTCGAGTTCCGTGATGGCGAGTCGCTTAAAGTCGATTTTGCAAACAAGGTTGTCGAATGCAACGCGCAGGATTCAAGGCACTGCCGTCGCCTCGAGCGCATAATGAAAAGGGAACTGCTTGTTGAACTGGAACCCGTCGTCAAGGAGTACAGCGATAAGTTCGGCGCCAAGTTCAACCGGATAACTGTGAAGAAGCTGAGGAGCAAGTGGGCAAGCTGCTCCTCAAGGGGCAACCTGAACTTCAGCCTCTGGCTTGCCTGCCTACCGCACGAGCTCATAAAATACGTGAGCTGCCACGAGGTTGCCCACCTTATTGAGATGAACCACAGCAGGAGATTCTGGGAGCTGGTCGGTAAAGAGTTCGGCAACTACAAGGAGCTGGAGAAACGCCTCTCGGAGAATTCATTTCTCGTCCGCGAGTGCATGAACTCAACCAAGATTGATTTTTTCTAACTGCCAATGCTGGCCAGAAGGCTCTTCCCAAAATTCGTGAGCCGGTAAATAAGAAAATTTTCTTGTTTGCTGGAGGAGACCAGCCCGGCTTCCTTAAGGAGATTCAGATGATAAGACAGTTTTGAATATCTGACGCGGAGTAGCGAGACCAAAACACAAACGCAAAGCTCCTTGACCATCAGTGCCCTTAAAATCCTGAGCCTTATTGGGTTAGACACGGCTTCAAGCGCCTTCAGAGTAGTTTTTGTCTCGGCGTTTACATTTGATTTTAGCCGCTCCAGTGTTTTTTTGGATATTTCATAGTCGCTTGGAAATCTGCATGGGAGTCCTCTACTCTGAGTTTTCTTCATGCTGCTCCCTCAAGAGAAAAAGCCCCTAGTCCGCTTGCAGAGCCAGACCAAAAACAACATTATTGGAACCTCGGTCAGAACTCCTACAGTAGTAGCGAGCGCCGCCCCAGAGCCTACGCCGAAAAGTGTTGTGGCGACGGCGATTGCAACTTCAAAGTGGTTGCTGCCAGCGATTATTGCGGCTGGCGCGGCGTCTTCATAACCCAGCCGAAGAGTACGCGCAACAAAGTATGATATCGCGAAAACAAGCAGGATATTGACCAAGATTCCAACAGTGATTATTCCAATAATCACCGGAAGCTCGATAATTAACGTTCCTTGGTAGCTGAACAATATCACCAGAGTTACAAGCAGCGAGATTATGGCCATTTTGCTGAGGGCAGGCACAAATTTTTCCTTGAACCACTTCTCACCCTTTCTTTTAATGGCGTAGTCCCGCGTGTAGTGGCCTGCCAAAAGAGGGGTCCCGATATAGACAACCACTGCGAAGGCAATCGTCGCCCACGGAACAGGTATACCGGATACACCCAGAAGGAACGTCGCCAAAGGGGCATAAAGTGCAACCATCGTCAGGGAATTTATGGCGGTCATGACCAGTGTGTGCGCCATGTTCCCCTTCGCCAGATAACTCCACACCAGGACCATCGCTGTACAGGGAGCCACGCCAAGGAGAATCATGCCCGACTGGTACTGCTGGATCTGTCCCGCGCTCAGGAACTGCCCGAAGACCACGCTAAGGAAAAACCACGCGAAGAATGCCATGGTAAAGGGCTTGACCAGCCAGTTCATGAAAAGCGTCAGGCCTATGGGCTTGGGTGACTTGACCGCCCGCTTTATTTCGTGGAACGGGATTTGGATCATTATCGGAAAAATCATGGCGAACAGTGCTATCGCGATGGGGATGGAGATGTTTGCGACCTGGAGCTGAGCAAGGAAAGTGGAGACCTGGGGAAATGTTTTGCCGATGACAATACCTGTTAGGATGCAGATAACTACCCAGACGGTCAGATACTTTTCCCAAATCCCCAGCTTTTTTTCTTCCAGCATTCTGCGAGGCGTGCACATCTATTTCAAATTTTTTTGAACTACTATTTAAGGCTATTTCATGAATTCGGACGCTCAAGCGCCACTTTTTTCCATTGTTTTCAAACACTCGGCGGGGATTCGGTCTGCGAGGTACACCTTTTCCGAAGCCTTCACGATTTTCACGCCGCGTTCTTTCGCCTTCCTGACGTCCACCACCAGCACAGCCGGTTTGGCCGTGTGCCGCCCGCCGACCTCGAGCGCATTTTCCACCTTCGCTGAAAGGTGCACCATCTTTCTGTCCATTGGTTTCAACCCTTCGGCCAAGATCTGGGCGACCATCTCAGGGGAAGTGCAGTGGTAGAGCATGTCCACGTTGGCCTCCGGGAAGTCCAGCTTCACGTCAACAGAGTGGCCGTAGCGGGCCCTGATGAGTCTGCCCTTCAGCTCGTACCTCCCTCTCGGATCGAAGATAGCAATCTCCCGGATGTTGCTCGGCTCCACCCAAGGCGCTTTTTCCCTGAGTATCTGCGTGAGCTTCTCCACCTCCACGAAGCCTTCAGCCGTGCGCTCGATGTCCGGGTCGTGGCGTAGGTGGTATGCCATCAGCCTGCTCAGCCTGTCCCTCTGGATGTCGTCGATCTCCATGTTGCTCACCCAACCTTTTTGTAAACCTTCCTGTAAACACTTCTGTATTTACCAGCCTTCTTTGGTTTCGCCAGCATGGCCTCCTTCTCCTCCTCCGTCTCCCTTCTGCAGGCCGGGCATAGGAGAATGAAGTTTGAAACATCGTCCTCACCTTCCGGGTCCACCTTATACGCTTTGACCCTTTCCTCGGTCAGGCAGGCCTCGCACCTCTTCCCCAGCACCACTGCAATGAATGTGAAGAAGAGCCCGTCCGCGAGCCTCTGCAGCTTTTCCCTGCCTTCCACCTTCATCCTCCATTCCTCAGGGATTGCCGATTCGCCGAGAAAGGCACCGGAGATCGCCCCCGTCATCGCCCCGATGGTGTCTGCATCACCGCCGAGCGAAACCGCGTTTACAACAGCCTCCCTGAAGTCTTTCGGGCTGCTCAAGAAGGAGTAAATTGCGGTCAGTACCGAGTTGAAAGCCTCTCCGCCATTGCCCAGCCTCTCCACGACCTCCGACGGCTTCCCCCCGTCCAGTAGCAGCTGGATCGCCTTCAGCTTCTCCAGATAAACCTCATTCTTAGCCACTGCCATAAGCGTCTGTATGAACTCCTGGGCGGTGAACCCCTCCGACGGGTCACTTCCTGTGGCAAACGCGACAGCGAACGCTTGCAAAACCGCGCCCTCAATCCCTAGCTCATGTACATGAGTGATCTTGCTTGATTCCTCGGCCACCGACCTCAGGAGTTCAGCGTCATGATGGCAGGAGATGGCCACTGGCGCAATCCTCATTGCGGCGCCGTTCCCGTATGAACCTTTGCCACCTATCGCCTCCTTTGCGGGAGCATCCCAGGCCGCTCCTTCTTTAATCTTCTGAAGCACAAAAGTCGTCGATATCCCGTAACCTCGGCTCGGGTCGTAATTCTTCGCGAAGAGCTTGGCCGCATGCTCCGCGTCAAATCCTCTAAGCTCCACTAGGGACTCTGCAAGGTCCATCGCCATCTGGGTGTCGTCGGTGAACTTCAACTCGCCTTTGGCCGCAGACTCGACTTCTTCCCTGCTTGTCGCCCCACGCCCCTCAAAATGCCTGCCAACTGCATCTCCAACCGCCGTCCCAAACATCGCCCCCCTGAACTTCGCCTTCAGGTTCATAGTCTCACCGCTAAAACTTCTCCGTCTCTTCCCCGAGGTCGAGCTCTCCTTCCTTGCCGAAAACCGCCTGGATTGCGCTAACAAGTTCCGTGATTCCCCGGTGGTCGGCCGCCGAAACAGGCATGAGCTCTCCCGCGAAGCTGACCTTCTCCACGGCTTCAAGGAGGCCGAGAGCTGCTTCCCTGCCGAGTGGGCTCGGTTCTTCCTCAATTGCGTCGAGAAGTAAATCCCGGCGATCCGCCCAGCTGACTGCCCTCTCCCTGTCTTCCCGACCAACTGCATCTATCTTTGTAAGCAGGTTGATTTGGGGAGTCCTGAACCTAGCCAAAACGGATGTAGCGAGCATCAGCATGGAAACAAAGGAGCTTGCCCTCTTGGCGAGGAACGAGTCGATCAGAAAGAGGACGATGGAATCTCCTCGCGGGCTGAGTCCGCCCACCACGGCCGGGCCTGTCTCCCTGAAGGCGAAGAGTTCCATCTGTCCTGGCGTGTCAACAATGACATAATCCGGGTTCTGCGCAGCGATTGTTTCACCTATTCGCGGGAGTTCGTTCACGACAAGGTCCACTGCCACTATCAGGGCCCCGTTAGGTCCCAACCTGTACTCCTTCATGACCTGCGAGAGGGAAATCTGGGGCCTGATGTCTATCTCAGGGGTGTAAGGCAGCCACTCCGCTCCTGGGTCCAGATTCATGATGGGGCACCTGAGGCCGTGCGACTCGAAATCTTCGGAGAGTGCCGCTGCGAGGGTGGACTTCCCGCAGCCTGCCGGCCCGAGGAGGTAGATGAAGTTTGTCATGTTCCTACATAATGTTGTACTTGCACATGACTATTTTTCTCTTTTTTAAACCACCCTCACCCAAAACTACGGCGGCAGTGCGGCGGTCCGGCCGTAGCTTAACAGCAGAGCGCCCGTCCGTAGAACAGGAAGATGCGGGTGCAACTCCCGCCGGCCGGACGCACGGTCGCGTTCCCGGATGCGGCGGCCGCACTGCCCAAAAATGAAACGCCCGACAACATTTTGGTCGCCGGGCAAGCCGTAGCTTATACCCACCCGTGTGAATAACAATATGTTTGATAATTCTAAAAAGTTTTTGGTTAAACAATGATGGTGCTGCTCACGAGAGGTGAGCTATCCACTAAAAAATTAAATCTTGAAGCGGCTTGACAGCGAAGCATCGTGCGTGATTTTTCTCCGGTCTTCGCTTAGGTCTTCAAACATCTTCTTGGCAAGCAACCTTCCGCGCAGGTTGCCTAGTTCATGGTGGGAACCGTTCGTCAGTTCGGCTATCTGCCTGGTCACCCAAAAGCCGTATGTGTTCCGCCCGTATAAGTAAGGATTTGTATTCACGACAACCGTGTAAATCCCCGCTTTTCGGATCATCTTTGAAACAGCTAGGGCGTCATTGGTCGCCATGTAGTCATACTTCCCATCGTCTATTCTCACTTTGTCAAAAATCCTGACCTCCTCCGCTTCTAGGCTCCTGTTCAGCGGGACGTTCGCGCAGCCGTCGGTTATTATCGCGATCACCGGCACGGTCGCCATGTCCCGCCGCTTGGTCTCCCTCAGGACCTCCAGCGCCTTCAGCATCCCGGCCGCGAGTGGCGTGTACCCGCTTATGGCCAGCGTGGATAGCTTGCTTGCGACGACCTTCAGGTTTGTTATCGGGTGCTGGACCACGACCGCCCCAGTGCCCTTCAGCGCCACTATCCCGACCTTGTCCCTGCCGCGGTAAGCGTCATTGTGCAACTTCAGTATTGCCTGCTTCGCCTCGTCGACGCTGAACGCCATGGACCCGCTCAAATCTATGACGAAAACTATCGTCATCGGCGCCCTGTATAGCCTGGACTTCTCCCGGACATCTTCCAACGCGATTTTCAGTGCGGCCCCAATCGGCCTCTCCCTGTGTTTTTGCCTCCTTGCGGCCACCCTGATAGTCGCGGGCAGATGAATGTCCTGCGGCCTGCCTGTCGGGTACCTCCAGCCGTAAGCCCTGCCGCGATTGAGCGTTGTCACCGCCTCCGCCCTTTTTCCAGCGGCGCTGCTGGTGACGCCCCTCACCCGCCGTTTAACCTTGAACGATAGCTTGGACGGCGGAAGAACGCTCTTTTCCATTTTCCCGATCATGGGCGCGCCCTTGGTCACGTCTGGCTCCATCAAGGCGGCATCCACAGTTGGTATTCCGCCTGTGTCCGATCTCGGCTCTGGCTCCTCAAAAATCTGGTCTCTTTCTCCACCACTGACGGGCTCGCCGCCTCTGGATGCCGCGCTTTCCTCGGCCGGCTTCTCAGGCTTCCCCTCAAGTATGAACATCAGTCTGGCAAGGGCCCTGGAAAAAATTGAATCGCGTTTGGCTACCGTTCCCTTGAAAGGGTCTGTCTTGCTAAGGTCCGCCCCTTTTTTTGTCGCGAAAGACGGCCGTTTTCTCTCCAGTCCCTCTTGGTCCTCTAGGTCTTTTTCATTGTCTTCAGTTCCTTCAGGCGGCTTTGCCCTCGACATGTCTTCGTCAAAATATTTGGATTCATTTGATTTTTTCTTCAGGACCTCCTTAATTTCTTCGGGCGTGGCCGGCTCGAGGAACCCGCCCTCCCTCGTCCTGTGGCCCAGCGCAAGCTCGGCCGCCAGAAGAACGTCGACCAACGTGACCGTCTTCCTGTTTTCAAACGCCGCTAGGGTGGACGCCGCCTTGGCAATGACGATGTCCGGCCTCAAGCCGTCCACTTTCAGTTCCAAACATGCCAGGCTTATCGCTTCGAGAAGCGACTCTGGCATCTTCACGTTTGGCAGGATATCCCTCGCCCGAACGATCCTTTGGGCCAGCTCCTCCTCGCGGGGCTTGTATTTCTCCCTAAACGCCACGGAATCTTTCTCGAACTCAATGTTTTTCTTGACCACCTCTATCCTATCTCTTGCGGAATTTATTTTTTCAACGCCGACTGACAGGGAAAAGCGGTCCAGCAGCTGGGGCCTCAGCTCCCCCTCCTCAGGGTTCATTGTCCCTATAAAAACAAACCGAGAAGGGTGGCTCGCGGATATCCCCTCCCTTTCGACGACGTTCCAGCCCGTCGCTGCGGCGTCCAGCAGGTCGTCCGCGATGTGGTCCGGCAGCAGGTTGATTTCGTCGACATAAAGGATATTCTGGTTAGCCTGCGCCAGGATGCCGGGCTCCAGCGCTTCGATGCCCATCTTTATCACCTTCTCCACATCCAAGCTCCCGACGACCCGGTCCTCAGTGGCGCCCAGCGGCAGGTTGACGACCGCCATCTCCCGCTCCTCAGTAGGCAACTCCTCCCCCCTGTTGCGGCGTTCGGAGCACTTCTGGCACAAGCTTGAAAAATCGTGGGCGTCGCAGTTGAACTGGCAATCTTTTACGACCGTTATCTTCGGCAGGATGTCTATCAAAGCTCGCACCGCGGTTGTCTTCCCCGTACCCTTCGGACCTCTGATTAGAAGCCCGCCGATTTTCGGGTTGATGGCGTTTATCAGGAGAGCAAGCTTAAGCTTGTCCAGCCCCACCATTGCTGAAAAAGGAAAAATTATTCGTCCCCGCATGTGATCACTTCTATATCTCGCGCATGGTGTTGACCACGTCTGCAACCGCACACTCAAGAAGCTTTTCCCCGAGGTACTTGCTCAAGCGAACGCTGAACTTTGAGACTTCCTGCGCCTGCTCCTCCGCCCAGGGATACCTTCCCCTTGCCTCCGACAACCCCACAAATCCTACCTCAGGGTGCTTCGCGAAGTCCATGTGTTCGACAAGTTTGGAAGAGTTCGTTATCTCTATGGCGGCGCCCATGCTCAGTTCTCCGGTAGCCGCGTGCGGTCCCTCCAGGTCAATGAGAGTGTTGTTCATCACCAGTCGCACCCCGAGCTTTGCCTCAATTGCCGGGAGTTTTTCTTCAATCGGGTTGTTCCCACCGTGGCCGTTCACGAGCACGGCCGCCTTTATCCCGATGGCCCGCTTCGCGTTCCTGAGGGCTATCTCCAGCTCGTCCAAAACCTCATTCATTGACTGGTGCCGTCCAGTGTCGATTCCAGGCAGTTCATAGGAAGAGTAAAGCACGCCGATGAACTTTGCGCCGGTCCTCTTCGCCGCCTCCTCTGCGACAAAAGTTGCCAGCTTGGCGTCCGTGTCCTCTGGCAAGGCCGCTCCGTGCCTCTCCTCGTGTGAACCCAGCGCCATTATTCCGATGTCATCCAGTTGCATTCAAACACCCTACACACTGGATTCTTTTGGTGGCGTTTTATTTGTTGTGCTTTGGGTTTTGACATCGCATGATTACAACTTTTGGCTGACCAAAGATTTAACCAACAACTGAGAGTAATTTTGGTGATTCTATCTCACAATGTCCAGGGTGTGGCCGAGAAGTTCCATCTGGAATGTATCTTTGTCCGTACTGCGGCGTCAAGCACTGCAGAGAATGCGGGCAGAAGATGCCAAAGGATGATATAGGGGGGTGCATAATTCTTTCTCCCTGACGCCCTAGATGGTTCGTGATAGACCCAGTGGAACTGGCAAGGATAGCAGTGAACAAGACGATGGTTCAGGAACGCAAGGGACGTGGCAGAAAGGGCTA
>JBFMBF010000029.1:0-13848 GCA_040755315.1 Hadarchaeota archaeon (SeqCode)
CATGGGGTTGCTCCGCAGCGATGGCACCGCTAGGCCGGCCTGGAACAGCTGGGTTAATGCCTGGTGAGTAATAGTAAATTGGTGAAATTTTGAGGTCGGCGAAGGCAGTTGTAATCAGCAAATTTGCGTCCGACTTGCTCAGGGTGCCTGGAACAGCTGAGGTCCACAGTGTTTTCGACCGGACGTTTAACATTCTGGTCAGGGACGAGCTTGTGGGTGTGGTCAGGGGCGACATTTCTCCGAGCCACATAGATTTAGTGACGGATATCTCTCCAAGCGAAACAATGGGCGCTCTGGGAGTCAAATCAGGGATGAAAGTTCAGGTGGCCGCTGGCTGGGTCGTTGTGGGAGGTGTTCTCTCAATATCGCTGAAAGAAGCAAAACTCTGGCAACCGCCGACCAGCGTGGAGAATCCACTTGCATTGGAGCTGGTAGAGCAAAACTTGGAAAAGGCGAAAAAAGTAGCAATCGGATGGGCAGGCACCGAAGGGATCAGCCAATTGTTGAAACATTTGGATGAGGTGATCGAGGGCGGAGTAATTTCCGCTGACCTGAACGCGATTTCTAAGACCGCTCTCCCCCATATCTCAAAAATGGTGGAATCGACGCGCAAAGGCGACATCTCCGGCGTGAAAACATCCGCGAAGGGTATAATCGGTTTAGGACCCGGGCTTACTCCCTCTGGAGACGACTTTTTGTCAGGCTTTGTTTCCGCCCTCTGGTGGTTTTCCCGCTCATTTGGCAAGGGGATTGTTGTTGCAGATGAAATCAACGCGTCGATTTTCTATGAAGCTAAAAAAACAAATTTGTTGAGCAGGCAACTGTTGCAGCATGCCGTTCACGGTGAAGTGAACGAGCGCGTTGGGAAGCTGCTGCTGGCGATTTTGTCAGGTGCGCAGTCGGAAATAGGGCCGCTGGTTGAACAGGTCGCAAAGATTGGCGAAACATCTGGCGTGGACATGATGGTCGGGCTCCTCTTGGGGGCGAGGGTTGGCCTGCATTTTAAAAAATACTTGTAATCAAAAGCCTTATTTGAAAGGGTACAAATGTCGGTCGGTGAAAAATGGCCGGTGAAGAATTTCATTTCCGCGCGCCGCCAGAGTATTACAATCTCTGGAAGCGGTCGCTGGATGACCCAGAAAATTTCTGGGCCGAGATTGCAGAAAAATCCGCGGGAGACATCCACTGGTTCAAAAGGTGGGACAAGGCCTTCCTGTGGGAGTACCCGAAGTTCAAGTGGTTCATCGGAGGGCTTACCAATGCCGGGTACAACTGCATGGACTACAAGCAGAAGTACAAAGATAAACCGGCATACATCTACGAGGTACCCGAGCTCGGCATTTCCAAAGCCGTCACTTACAGCCAGCTTTTCGATCTCGCAAAGAGGTACTCCTCTGCTCTGCGGGGCTCAGGCGTGGAGAAGGGCGACCGCGTGCTGCTGTACCTGCCGAATTCACCCGAAGCGGTGGCCGCGCTTCTGGCATGCGCGAGGATAGGCGCGATATCAACAACCGTGTTCGCCGGTTTTTCGCCTAAAGCATTGGCGGACAGGATAGAGCTCACCACCCCCAAACTCATCATAACCCAAGATTTCTCCACAAGGCGAGGCAAGCTTGTGGAGCTGAAGAGCAACATAGACCGAGCGTTTGATCTTCTTCCCCCAGGAATTGTGGACCCAATAAAATCCGTCGTGGTAAAAAGGGCCGTGCTTGAAAAAGAGCCGCCGATGAAGCAGGGTAGGGACATCTGGCTTGAGGAGTTTGAGTCGAGGGGGAAGGGGCAGAGCAGCGACATTGTACAAATGGAAGCAAATGATCCTCTCTTGGTCATGTGCACCTCTGGCACCACTGCCAAACCAAAGCCGGTGGTCCACGTCCACGGTGGATTCCAGATCTGGACTTACTGGACCGCCAAATGGATTTACGGAATAAAGCCAAACGATGTGATCTTCAACACATCTGACATAGGTTGGATAGTCGGCCAGAGCTACATAGTGTTCGCCCCGCTGCTCGCTGGGGCGACATGCATTTTGTTTGAAGGGACTCCAGACCACCCCAAGCCCGACGTTTGGTGGGATGTTGTGGATAAACACAAGGCCACGTTAATATGGACATCCCCCACTGGTGCCAGGGTTCTGCGCCAGCTGGGCTTGGATCAGGCGAAGAAACACAACTTGGGCGCGGTTGAACGAGTGGTTTGCGCAGGTGAAGTCCTGAACCCTGAAGTCTGGTCTTGGCTCCACCGCGAAGTTTTCGGCGAAAGGATACCTGTGATTGATCACATGTGGCAGACAGAGGTTCCTGGCGCGATTTTTGGGTATCCTTACGGGATTTCCATGCCGAAAGTCAAACCTGGTTCTGCTGGCTTCCCGCTTCCTGGGGTGGTGCCGAAGATCATAGACGAGCGCACAGGGCAGCAGTGCAAGGTGAGTGAGAAAGGAGTTTTAACCCTTGAAAGGCCGATCCCAGGGATGACGCCCACAATTTGGAACGACTTTGAAAGATACGTGCGGGAGTACTGGGAAGCCAAGCCATACTCAAGCAGGAAATATTTCACTGGGGACTCTGCATACTTGGATGGAGACGGCTACATATTTTTTGCTGGCAGGGCCGATGAGGTCATAAAAATCGCCGGGCACAGGATTGGCACCGTGGAAGTGGAAAACGCGCTCATCACCCACCCAGCGGTGGCAGAAACTGCCGTCTGTGGCGTGCCGGACGAGTTGAGAGGGGAAGTCGCGGCGGCTTTTGTGGTTTTGAAAAAGGGGCGGACGCCGTCAGAGGAGCTGAAGAAAGAGCTGCTTGGCCACGTCAGGAAAACCATGGGCCCGATAATCGTGTTCAAGAGTATGGAGTTCGTGAACATGCTGCCGAAGACTAGAAGCGGGAAGATAATGAGGCGGGTCATGAAAAGGCTGTTGACGGGTGGGGAACTGGGCGACCTCTCCACCATCGAGGAAGGGGCTTCCGTAGATGAGATAAAGGCCGCAATCTCAAAGATAAAATCCTCCGAGTGAACGGCTTATTTAAATCTCCGCATGTCTATCAGTTGTGTGATTGTATGGTGACAAAGCGTTCGGTTGGGAACACGAGCATCGGCGTGGGTTCTTTAATTCTAGCGTTGGGCGCAATCTTCCTTGTGCTAGCATATTTTAACAATACAATGAATAAAGCTTGGTTCGTCCAGCTCCCATGGCTTACTGAATTTTTTGCAAGCTCGGTAGGGATAGTCATAGGAGTGATACTGATCGGGTTTGGAGTGTACATGCGCAGAACTCTTGGGGGTTATGTTCACAGGATTTCAAAGCGCGAGGAGGAGCTGGAGAAGGCGAAAGCCGTTGCCGAGAGGAGGTCCCGCGCGGTGTACCGGGTGAGCGGGAAGCTCGGCGACCGCACAAAGCGGCTGAAGCAGATAGAAAAGCTCGTTAAAGTCCCGAAGAAAAGGAAATCCAAATAGTTTTATTTTTCAACCATCGCGTGCAGAGCTTTTTTGAAGCACTCGGACGGCGCCCGCAGCACCCCAAACCCGACCGTGCCGAAGCCTGGTTTTTTGTGTGCGACTCCGGTGTTTATTATCGGGAGAACCCCCGTTTCTATCACCTTCCTGAGGTCGATGCCGCGCGGTATCCCCTCGAAGTTCATGAATGGAATTGAGAAGCTCTTGTCTTTTGTCAGGCAGATCTCCCACATCTCCCTGGTGTGGCCGATGGCTTCAGTGGGCGTGCCGCCGACCACCTGGACCACCGCCGGAGAGGCCGCCGATGCAAAGCTCCCAAACCCGGCCGTCTCAGTGATTGCGCTGTCCCCGATGTCCGGGTTGGCGTCGGCCTCAGTGAATCCAGGAAAACACAGAAGCTTCGGCACCTCCGCCGGGGCAGTGAACCACTCGCCGCCGGTGCCGCTCACCTTTATGCCGAAATCTGTGCCGTTACGTGAGAGCACAGTGACCACAGTACAGTCCTTGATGTTGTGTGCCGCGTCCATGGTGGCCTTGCAGGATGCCATAACCGGATTCAGCATGAAAAGAAAGTTTTCGCCCATGAACTTCATAACCTCGTTCATGGCCACTTTGTCAAAGCCTGTCGCAGAGATGTATGGTGCAATGTTTTTCATGAAGAGCAGGCTTGACGCGACGTTCCTGCAGTGGAGCTCGTCCCCCATGTGGAGGGCCTGCGCCATTATCCCCTTAAGTTCGATTGGGCCAGAGAGCTTGATTGCCTCAGCTAGGACGGGAGCCAATGTATTCTCGATCCACTTCAGCCTCTTGATGACGCTCTCCTCATAAGAACCGTATCTCAAGACTTTCCCGAGCCCCTCGTTGAAGGTGGAGTAGACGCGGTTCCCGTTCTCTTTGTTTTCAACGATGAAGACGGGCATGGATGGTGACATTATCCCGGCCATCGGCCCGACTGAGTCGTGGTCGTGGCAAGGGGCAAACTCTACTTCCCCTCCGGCGGCCATCCTGTTGGCCTCTTCCTGGTTTTTGGCCAGCCCTTCATATATGAGCGCCCCCCATATCGCCCCTTTGGTGGGACCAGACATTCGGGCCCATTCTATCGGCGGGCCGGAGTGAAGTATTGTTTTATCACTCATCCCGTGGATAACTTCTTCCGCCTTTTTTATGCCGACCAAAACCGGTTTCGCCGTCAGGATTTTTTCAATGGCTTTTTTGTTTGCTTCGTCAACTTCTGGACGCTCGAGTTTTGCTAGAAGCCTCGCCATCTCTGGGTCCCCCCCTGCGGGCGGGCGCCAGTCCACATGGGCCGCGTTGGCCTTCTGGTTCAGGAGGTCCTCGTAAAAAGACCTCAACCCAATGTTTACTATATTGAGTTCCTTGGGCAGTTTCATTTCAGCTTCCCCCATACTTTGCCTTTTGTAGCTATCAGAGCCGCCACCCTGACTGCTTGGGCGTTGGATGGCATCACCACAACCCCTACTTCCTCCAGCTTGCCCTTCTGGGCCGCGAACCCCTGTGGGTCTCCACGCGTCCCGCACACCGAGGCCACGAACGACAGGTAGCGGCCACCCATTTTCGCCGTTGCTTTCGCCTCTTGGATAGCTCCCTCAAGCTCCCCAGCGGGGTCCGAGTTTGCACCTATCCCAAGGACGACATCCAGCAGAATCACGGAAACCTCGGGGTCTTTGGCTTCTCTCAGGATGCGCTCCTTCCTGAACCTGAAGTCGATCATGGGGTGCGGGATTCCTCTCACAAAATCTTCTGTCCCCATGTCAACGCAGGTGTGGGACCTGCTCTTGTGTATATCAACAAGTTTCATCTCCGGCTTCAGCGCAACATTTGAGTAGACATCCCCTATCAAGTCCCTCAGTATAAAAAGAGATTCGGCGCACAGTGTTCCCCCTGAAAACAGTCCCCGGATGTACTTCTGTGTCGGCGAGAACTTTCCGCTTTCCCCGTCCACTATTGCCTTGACCCTTTCTTCCGGAATGGTGAACTTCAGTTCCCACGGTTTTTTTCCGCGAAGAAGCGACATCGCCTTCTGGGCTGCGTCCTCTAGTGTGCGAGCAGACACACCACCGTACTTCTCCACAAGATTTGGGTCCCCGCCTATGAAGTCCACGACTGCGGGCTTCTTCATATTTTTTATTTTTTCAAGAATTTTTTCAGACACCTTTGGCGACGGTGGTTTTGAAATCAGGACAATCACCTTCGTCTGCTCGTCGGCTTCCAAAGCCTCGAGGCCCGCCAGCATTGTTATCCCGCCAACAGTGTCGGATAGGTCGTGGCTTCCGGTTCCGATGGCATGGGAGACCCCGACCTCGTCAAGGATCGAAGAAACTTCTTGGATGCCAGTGCCTGCAGCGCCGACTATCCCGACAGGTCCGCGCCTGACGACGTTTGAAAACCCCAGGCCTATCCCTCCTAGGATGGCAGTGCCGCAGTCCGGCCCCATAACCAGAAGCCCCCTTTCGGCAGCGAATTTTTTCATCCTGAGTTCTTCCTCCACTGGAACATCGCTGCTGAATATCATCACGTGTTTTCCGGCCCCCAGCGCCTTCATGGCCTCGCGGGCGGCGAAATCACCAGGGGTTGAGATCAGGGCAAGGTTGGAGTCAGGGACCGCGTCAAAAGCAGCGCTGGCAGTCTTGTAAACAACTTCCCCCCCCGCTTCATGTGGCGCCTCCGACAGAAATTCGGCCGCCTTTCCCACGGCTTTTTCGGCTGCATCTTGGGTGGAAGCTTCGACAGCGATTGCCAGGTCGTTCGCGCCAGCGTTCTTGATTTCGTCTGTCAAAAGCCCGGCGTCTTTGAGCAACTCTTTGTTGTTGTCGGTGGCCATCATAGCCGAAGCCTTCGAGACCCCGTCCAGTTGCTCCAGCTGTTGAGAAATCCTCATGAGAACAACAGAATCCCTGTAGTCCCCGCGTCGAATGATTGATTTTACAGCCATCAGCCTCGGGTAAAAATAAAGGAAACATCTATAAATTGGTTCCGTTGAGTTTTAGTGAATGTCAGAAGTTAGCCCCCCCGCGCCATCAAGGCAGCCCGTAGGGCTGTTTGGAAAAAAACTCATCGCAGTCATTTTGCTGATGAGCTTGGCCGCAGGCGCGAGTATAATTCTGGCAAGGTCAAGGGCCCCGGCAGAGAACATGGAAAACCAAGACAACATACAAACTCCTGCCGGAGACTTCAGCATTTCCGCGACCGGCGGCAGCATCCGTTTCACCAAAGGGCAGTATGCGGAAGTGATCAGCCAGGACTACAGGTACATCCGGCTGGAAAATTTGACTGAAAACTACAGTAAAGTTGTTTCGCTCGATTACTCTCCGAAGGGGAACTGGCTAAACGTGAGCTTCTCACCAGCCAGCGGGACGCCCACTTTCGAGTCCACGGCGACCGTCGCGATAGACACTGGGCTTCTTCCGGAAAACATGGGATCTTTCCAGCTTTTGGTGACAGGAGCGAGCTCGGATGGAGTTTCCCACAGCGCGAGCATTCAGGTTACAATCCAGTAATACAACCGGGTATCTGTCGTGTTTTTTAGCCGGGCGATTCAATTATAGATGAACTTCATGTGCCCGCAAGAGGTTGAAGTGAAGGAGTCCGGCCCGCTGAGGGTCATGCATTTTTTTCCACAGGAGGCGGCATGCACCCTTTCTGACAAGGGATGCCGCGCCAGAGTGATTGAGGCGCTCAAGACCGAGGGGGAGGTGGGCCAGGTGGTGATGGTCTCCCCAATGACAAAGGTTTACAGCTCCCCCGATTTGTCCCGCTTGGCGAGGAGCATAGCGACATCCCAGCAGCTAGCTCTCGACAAGACACTTTACGGGGGCGAGGATGAGAAAGGATGCAAAAAGTGCGTTGAGACGCGCATGTCCCTCCTCCTGAAAACCATGGACAACATCACGACCAACCCCCACGAAGTAAAGTCCCTTGAAGAGGTAGTTCCGAAGGCCAAGCTTGAAAAAGAATGTAAAGCCTGCACTGAGAAAAACTTTGTAGAGCTTGTCGGTTCCATCAAAGACATGTTGACGACAATTCCGGCTGTGAAAAAACTCACGGCCGATAACTACGACGAGGTGTTCCTGGCCAGAGAAAAGCCGTTCTTCATAGAGGGAGTCTGGCAACCGCCTCCCGCAGGAGCCCGCATGATTGACTCATACAAACTGGCCAACGACCGCGGCGAAGTCAAGATATACGAGAGGAAGGAGAACCCGGTACCGTTCTACGAGCTTGTCCTGCCGGAGTTCAAGATGCCCCTGAAGCAACTCGAGATACTTGACGCGGCGTTCAGGTTCAAGCTTGAGGGCGCGCCAGGCCACGCTAGGTTCGCCTATTCCGAGCGAATGGTGTCCTTCGCCGAGGAGTGGTACAATGTGCTGCTTCACATGCTCAAAGGTGAAGAGAAAGTTTCCACGGTGGAAATTCGCAGGCTGTCGGAACTGATGGCGAGGTGGCTTACCTACCGTCTGCTGGAGCCGTTCAGCCACGACGACTACATCACCGACATTTACATCCCGGCGCCGCCTGAAATACAGCCGGTGACAGTGGAGCACGAGCGATGGGGGAAGCTTGAGACTGGAATTTACTGGACGACTCCATCCCTGCTGGGCCTTGGGGAAACCCTCGCCTCACGTCTCGGGACGTCTTTCGACGAGGTTCGGCCGCAACTGGACGCGGAGATACCGGAGCTCGGGATGCGTCTTTTCCTCAGCAGGTACCCGGCAATATGGGCGAGGAGCGTGGAGGTCGCCGTGAGGAAGCGCCGCTCGAAGCCGTGGACCCAGCCGCTTTTCCTCTCGCGTGGTACCCTCACCCCTCTCGCAAGCTCACTCCTTGGGAACCTGCTCCGCTTGGGTGCCAGCGCTTTCGTGATAGGCGAGATGGGATCCGCCAAAACATCGCAGGTCGAGACTTACATTCCCGAGATTGGCCAGCAGAACAGAATCGTGGCATTCCAGGACACGGAGGAGCTCCACACCGAAGATTTTGTCGCACATGGGTACAAGGTTGCGAACGTTCGCGTTTCGGACCCGGAGCACCTTGGCAAGCAGGTGAATGCCTTTCTGAGGGGCGGGGCCAGCTACTGGCTGATTACAGAGGTCAGAGCGGCCGAGGCAGTAAGGGCGGCGCTCGGGGCCGCAGCCAGGCAGGGCTCACAGCCTGTCGTGGCGAGCTTCCACGCTAGGAGCAAGAAGGAGATGTTTGACCTGGTCGTCCACATAATGGGGCTCCACGAGGCGGCCTTCAAGTATGTTGATCTGGTCGTGAGCACAGGCCGCTTCACCACCAAGTCGGGCGCGGTAAGGAGAATAGTGGAGGTGGCGGAGGTCCTGAAGGACTGGAAGGAGGAGCCCGAGTACACAGAGCTTTTTGTGGACGACAGGGCCCACGACCTCTTGCAGCCGAAGAACTTCCTCAAGGGCGGCAGCCGGCTTCTGAAGCGCCTGAACTCCGCCGACCTCTCCAAGCTTGACGTGATGAAGGTCGCCCGGTCTGTGGACTTTCTCCCGGCCGAGAAGGGCGGCAGCCAGCTGATACCTGCCCTGTGCAGGAGGCTGGGGGTCAGCGAGGACGACTTCCTGAAGGGGATTCTGGTGGAGGCCCGCATCAAGTCCGACCTTTTGATGATGGCGAGGAAGACCGGCAAGCCGAGCTACCTAGAGCTTCCTTTCGTCAGCAGGGCATACGGCGTCTACTTTTCTTCCCTCAAGAGGAACGCGCCAGATTACAAGAGGGTTCTGGAGGACTGGCGGGCTTGGCTGAAAAAACCCTGAAGAAGCTGCCGAAGGAGTTCCCCGTCCCCAGCGACGTGAAGCTAGCTCTGGAAAAAATATCCGGTCCACTGGAAAAGGGATTTTACGAGAAGTTCTGCGGGCTGGCGGGCCGGGTGTTCGGTGGCCTCGTCGGGGAGCCCAAGATAAGCGACCAGACCGTCCGTGCCATGAAGGAGGCCGGGATCAGGGTCACCCCAAAGGAATGGACGTCGGGAATGTTTTTTTCCGTCTTGGTTCCAGCGCTGCCGCTTCTTCTCATCTGGCTCGTTTTGACATTATTAGGTGGAGACATCTTTGGCCTGCTCTATCTGCCCCTTCTGGCCCTGTTGGTGGGCGGGCTCGGCATGATGCTTTTCCAGTCATACCCATCCTCCCGCGCTGCTTCCCTGAAGAGCGAGGCCCAGGGCAAGGCCATAAACACAATAATGCTGCTGAGTTTCTCGCTCCACCACCGTCCGGACATCAGGGGCGCCACAGTTTACGCGGCTGATACGAGCGAGGGTAAGCTGGCGGAGGACCTGCAGAAGGGCCTGCTTGAGATGGACGAGCGCAGGAAGTACGAGACGGTCAGGCACCTGCTCACGGCGGTGGCCAACGAGTGGGGGAGGCTTGACGAGAGCACCCGCCAGGCCATCTTTGACATCCTCCGGTCGACCGGCACAAAGGAGGAGGCTGCCAGGATAGCGGATGTTTCTAAGGCTCCGGCGAGAGTCCTGGAAGGCGCCGAGGAGCAGCTGACGCGTAGGCTCAACAGCCTTGTCATGCCCACGCTGGCCTTCCTGACGTTCGGCTCGCTCGCCATAATAGGCACTGTGGGCCTCTCCCCCGTTTTCACCATAATCGGGATGCAGCTGGTAGATATCAAGTTCTTCATCGGGATGTCGGCCGCCCTCATCATGGCGTTTTTCCTTTTCACCCTTTACATGGGTGGGCGCCGCCCGGTCACAATCCAGCCGCCTGCAATCCCCGATGACGATCCCAGGCTCCCTCCAAAAGGGAAGGTCTCGGTGTTTGGGAAACTCCTGCCGAGCTGGCTCCCGCCCGTTCTCGTCTTCTCGGCGCTCGTATGGCCGGGCATTCTCCATCTCCTCGGGGTGACGTCTGGAGTGCTTGGGATTATTGCCATGAGCCTGTCCACATTCTGGTTGGTGTGGGCGGCAGCAGCAGCGATAGCGGTTCACGCCTACCTGGCTTCTTCAAGCCGAGCCAAGATAAGGGACGAGGAGCGCCGGAAGCTGTCTGACTGGGGCAATGCATTGAATACCATGGGCTCCCGCATGCTCGACGGGAAGCCAGCCGCCCAGGCGATGGCTGAGGCCTCGGAAATGATGGAAGGCTCCCCCCTGGCTGGTGAACTCAAAGAAGCGTCAGTGAAAATGGAGCGCTTGGGCATTGGACTTCACGAGGCGATTTTCAGCGGTGGGAGGCGCCACAACCCCCTAATAGAAAGCTTCCTAAAAATAATCTCACGCGTCAGGAGCGGGAGCGAGGCGGCAGCCGGCCGGGCCTGCATGATGGCTGCCGAGCTCCTCGGCACACTCCACAGGGTAGAGCGCAGGTTCAGGGAGAGAATAGACGAGGCTATGGGGAACCTCTGGCTTGTGGCTGTGGTTTTGATCCCGGTTGTGTGTGCGATGTCGGTCTGGGTGATGGATTTCATGTCAGGGATGAGGTTCACGATAGCAGCAAAGACCGCTGTCGCCGGTGTGACTGGAATCCCATTTTTACTCGGGGTGATGGGGGCGGGCGAACTCGCAGTCTTACGGTTGGTTATGGGCGTCACGGCCATGCTTTTGTCGATAATAATCGCAAGGTACATCGCGAGCATCAAAGCGTCGAGGGACAGGGTCGAGCTCTGGTCGGCCGTTATGAAGTCCACCCTGGTTTCGACAGCTATATTTACCGCCACGAGCTTTCTACTAGGGATGGTGACGGTAGGAGGCGTATGACGATGTTGGATCAGAAAGGTGTCGAGCCGCTTGCGATGAAGATCTTCGCAGGGATAGTGCTGCTCGTGATAGGTATAGGTGTCGGTTACGGAGTTTACACCTGGGCTGGGAAAGGCACCACCTCATTGCTGTCGTTCAATGTTTACCTGGATGGTCAAAGCACGCTCAACATCACTCTGGGGCGGCCCGTGAGCGGTGAAAACACTAGGACCGTAACAGTTACAGTTGAAAGCATAGGTGGCCACGACAAAAATGTTTCCCTCAGTTATACCGGGGCACCTTCAGGGGTCAGCGTCAGCTTTTCTACAAGCAGCGACAAACCAAACTTTGGTTCTACAATGACGGTAAGGGTGGACAACACTGCGGGCTTGGGGACATCCACTATCACCATCCGTGGCGCAAGCACTGACGCGGAGAAGACTGCACTCCTGAACCTAACCATAGTTTAGATAACATGCCAGCCTTGCGTACTCTCGGCCTTGTGATTATGGCTTCTTTCGTGGTCTCAATCGGAGCCATAGGCTACGGGGTCTTCCAGGAGGTCATGAGGGACAGGGCGGCCACCGAAGCGGCCCTCAAGGTCGCGGCTGAGTCGGAGTTCGTCGCGATATCAGGCGGGGCAAGGCTTGTCGAGATAAATATCCCGGGCGGGTATCAGATGAGTTTTCTGGACAACAAAATTTTTGTAGACAACCACGGCGTTCAGGCCAACCTGCTCGGGCTGAAGTTCTCCGAGAACTCGCCACAGCTGGCTTCAGGTGCACACACCCTTTCAATAACAGTGCAAGACAATAAGGTGGTGGTCTCACGGATCTCGTGAGAATATTCAAGGCGGTGCTTTCAGCTCTCCTTGTTATAACATTCATAGCTCTTTTGGCCTCCGCTTACACTCAGTACAAGACAAACTTGGCCGTGGCCGGACTCGTCGACGCTTCGTCAAGCATCGCCAACCACCTGGTTCTGGAGACTTTGGCCTACCAACAGGGATCCAGCGTCAAGGAGTATGTGGTGGACGCCAGCAAGCTCCAGTCGGTTGGGTTCACGCAGGAGATTGGTGGAGAAAACTTCGAGTTCCAGATAACTCTCAATTATATGGCCGGGGTCGAGCGCACTCTCGGGCCGTACGGTTCAGCGCCGCCAGCCCAAAAGGCCGTTTCGACAATTTCCATTCCGGTTTCTGTTTTTGATAACTACCGCTTTGAGGCGGGGAAGATGGAGTTGAAAGTATGGCGGATTTGAGGCAGGACAAGAAGGGAGTAAGCGACATCCTGGCGATTGCCTTCATGCTACTAATCATGGTGTTTGCGGGGACGCTTCTTCATGCCTACAGGCTTGATGCCGTGGTGTCGGCGGCCGACCGCCAGCTCCAGCTAAAGGCGGAGTATCTTTACAGAACCCTGGAGCTGGGGCAGGTCGAGAACTACTCTCTCACATATTTCGGCGCCGTGGCGGAGAACATGCTCGGCCTCGGGGAGACTGTGGTGCCGGAGAACTACCTGGGGGAGAGGATCGACAATCTTCTTGCTTATCTGACTCCCCAGAACCACAGCGCCATGGTGCAACTGACGAAAGACAATTTATCATGGACTCGGTCATATCCCGGCCAGCCCAGGGCCACTCAGTTCACCTTCTCAGGGACTGTCACGATAATAGTCGCGGAAGCAGGAGAGAACAGGGTTGCCCAGGTAGACGCCAGGGTGGTCATAGGCAGGTGATGGATTGAGAGCAGACGAGGGGGGAGCGGCCGCGACTCTTGCTGTCTTCACAGTATTCGTGTTTCTCACGTCGATAGTGGCGCTCAACACTTTTGAGGAGGGCTACCAGAGGCAGCTGTCCAGCTTCCATCAGGCCGTGGCGATAGATACCACTAAGGCCACGGCCGCCAGCGTGGAGACCGAGGCGAACGAGGCCCTCACGACTGCGATATCGGCCGCGATGTACGAGGCGGGCAGGAGGGGCGAGACAAAGACGGGCGTGGAGTCGCGCGTCAGAAGCTATTTCAACGAGAGGATATCCGCGGGCTGGAGCTATTCAAACTTCAAGGAGATCAAGGTCCCCTTGAGCGCGGAAAACACCCTTTTGCTGAGCTGGCTGCCTGACGGTGGGCTTCAGGCGCGGGGCTACCTTGACGCCAGCCTCGAGCATCTGAGCGGGACGAAGGCTTTTGGGATCAAGCTTGAGGCGGGGGTGGTGCCGCGCTATGGGCGGCTGTACAAGGTTGCCCACCAGGTTTACCAGGAAGCCCAGGGAGTGGCTGATCCGGATGCCTTCGAGGCGGAGTTGAACGACAACTACGCCAGCGAGTTCATGAGGTTCGATCTGGAGCAGTTGGATGGAAAGGTCGGCGTGACGATCTATGACGAGTATGGTGGAAGGGCGATAGCTCAGGAAAACATGGCCTGAACGGGATTTCCGAGTGGAGGCGGCATCGACGAGTCCGACCTCTGCCTGAGTGAAATAAAAAATTAGGTTCTGTTAATTTAACTATACTACCATCGTTTGCTCGCTATTGACCACAAAGCTGAATATCAGTTTCCAACACAAAAACAAATTTTTTACGGGAAGGCCTTGTACCAGAACTCAACGCCAACATGTCTCGCGTTGTGGGCGGCCGCCCAAGCCTCAAACGATCGCTGGGCGCTTTTGAGGGACTTGAATCCTCG
>JBFMBF010000030.1:0-11878 GCA_040755315.1 Hadarchaeota archaeon (SeqCode)
TAGCCCTTTCTGCCACGTCCCTTGCGTTCCTGAACCATCGTCTTGTTCACTGCTATCCTTGCCAGTTCCACTGGGTCTATCACGAACCATCTAGGGCGTCAGGGAGAAAGAATTATGCACCCCCCTAGATAACATTGATGTGGCGCTCCCCCTCATTTCACTCCCGTATTAACGTCAAGAAACTTACAAATAAACGTTTTCGATTTCAGACCCGCAGTTCACTGCCATTATTTTCTGCTTTGCTCACTGACTTTGTTTCTGTTGTTTTTCACACAACTCAATCGCTTTTTTCAGCGCCGCGATTATAAAATCCTTCTTCGGCCCGCCACCCTGCCCCATCCTGGGCTTGCCGCCTCCCCCCCCGCCGAGCACGCGGGAGGCCTCAGCAGCCATGGCTCCGCAGTCCGCTCCGGCCGCCACGGCTTCGTCCCCAGCCATCACCACCACCCGAGCCACGCCATTGTGGGAGCCCAGGATCACCACCAGCCGCCTGTCCCCCCTGACCAGAGAGTTTCCAGTTTCTATCAGCTCTTCAGCGCTCGCCCCCTCAACTTCCTCAGCTATGACCTTGAAATTCCCGACGGCCCGGGCCTTCGAGCGCAGCTCGGCGAGCCTCAGCTCTGCCAGCCTGCGGCCGAGCCTCTCCACCTCCTTCTGCGCCGCCCTTCTCTCGTCGAACAGCTGCTGCACGGCCGAGACAACTTTTTCCGGAGTTGTCCTCAATATCCCGGACGCCGCGACAAGCTGGCGCTCCTGCGCCTGCGCAAACTTCAGGGCGGCCTTTCCCACGGCAAACTCCAACCGCTCTATCCCGTCCTGAATCCTCTCCGTGCGGACAACCTTTATGAAACCCACTTCTCCAGTCCTCGTGTAGTGTGTCCCAGCGCAGGCCTGGGTGTTCCACCCTTCGATGTCAACCACCCTCACCAGCTTCCCCGGGACGACGCCGCCCTGATAGAGGTCAAACCCGTGCTCCCCCTCCGCCTCGTTCCTGTCCATCCAGACGGCATTCACGGGCCTGTTCTCCACAACTACTTCGTTTGCCAGCCGCTCTATCCTCACAAGCTCTTCCGGGCTGATGCGTCTGAAGTGGGAGATGTCGATGCGGCTCCTGTCCACGCCCTTCTGGACCCCCTGCTGCCAAACATGGTTGCCGAGCACCCGCCTCATGGCACCGAGGAGGACGTGTGTGCCTGTGTGGTGGGCCATCAGGGAGCTCCGACGTTCCCAGTCTAACTTCATCCTGACCTTCTGCCCCGGGTTGAACCTGGCCCGACCGACCCTGTGCAGGACGATGTCCCCCACCTTCACGACATCTTTAACCATAGTCTTAGCTCCCTTGGCCAGTATCTCGCCGACATCGCTCGGTTGCCCCCCGCCCTCTGGGTAAAATATCGTCCTGTCAAGCACCAAGTATTCCCCGACCATCCTCACAACTTTCGCTTCAGACTCCTGCTGGTACGGGTCGCTGTAGTAAATGAGCTTCGTGCGCGGCAGGCCTTCCAGGTCAGTTGTTGGGACCGGCGACGTGACAGATGGGACATGCCTGGGCCTGCTGTGCGACTGCGCCACCTTGATGTAAAAATCATCTGGCACTGCCACTTTCACCCCGGACTTTTCAGCCGCCTCCTTCGCCAGTTCCGGCGGAAGCCCGTGGCTCTCCCATAGCTGGAGCAGCCGTGATTCCGACATAGGCTCCCGCCTCGAGAGCAGCTCGCCAGCCATCCTTTCAACAAGCCTCTTTCCCCTGTCTATCGCTTCCCTGTACCTTCGCTCTTCCAGCTCCAACACTTGGAGGACATAGTCCGACTTCTCCTGCAACTCCGGGAACTGCTTGTGCAGGATATCCAGGTTCAGCTTCATGATTTCTGAAATGGGAACCTGAATCTTCAACTCCCGCATGAACCTTAGGGCCCTCCTGAGGACGAGCCTCGCCAGGTAGCCCTCCTTGACGTTGCTCGGTGTTATGCCGTCCGCCAGCATGAAGGCCAGGCATCTGAGGTGGTCAGCCACGGCATAAATGGCCTCGACGGGCGAGAGCAGCCTTTCAAGCTCTTCGACGCTGGTCCCAGTTCTCTCCGCGACTTTTGACCTGAGGGCGCGAATGTCCCGCCCCCCCGCTATGTCTATTATCCCTGCCAGCTTGGAGTTCTCACGAAGGATATCGTCAGGAGGCATCTGGATTCCGGAAAGATTCCTGAGCCTGTCTATCACCGGGCCGAAGATAGGCTCGTAGCTTGTGGGAGTCCCCTGCGAGAGCCAGGTCAGGCGCTCCATCCCGTAGCCTGTGTCTACTATCTCCAGCGGCAGCGGCTCGTACTTCCCCTTCTCCCCAGCATAGTGCATGAACACGAGCGTAGCGACCTCGAGTCCTCGCACATTGACCTCAAAGTCCTCTCCAGCGTTGCCTCCTCCCTCCCACATGTCTTGGACATAGGTGATCTCCCGCGGCCTTATGCCAATCTGCCTAGTGAGGAATTTGTGGCAAAGCTCCACCGTCCGATCATTCCAGTAAACTTTCTTTCTGGACGAGTTGAACGCGTGGTGGCCCCCCATGAAGAACAGCGTGAAGTGACGGCCCGAGCGACCCACGTTGTCGACATCGTTCAGACGGATGCTTGGCTGACTCACCACGAGGGGGTTTGCTGGGGGCGGGGCCTGCCCGCTGGTCACCCAGGGCTGGAAGTCGGCGATGGACGCTATCGTGAGAAAGATGTCGTCCCTCCAGCGGGCGGCCACGGGATACCTCTTTATGGTTTCGTGGCCTTGGCGCTTGAAGAACTTGAGAAATGCGGCTTCGGTTTCCGCGAGCGAGAGCTTCTTTCTCGTGGGCGGGTTGCCGATGAACGTGTACTCCACGCAGGGGGTGTCGCCGCAGAGCTCCCTGGCGGGGTCGAGCGTCCAGAACACCCTCCCGCAGCTCTTGCACTTCTTCTGCTCAAAGCCCTCCCGCTTGAACAACTCCACTTGATAGATGTCTTTCACGTTCACGCCAAGTGAATATCTTGACCAAAGTTAAAAGGTTGAGTCAGCGAGAGGTTTGTCGGCATCAGGGCCATTTTACACGGATTTCCCGCCGTTGGCCGGTCTACCAGCATTTTTTTAAGCGGCCGTTTTCACCTTATAAAGGAGGTGCCAAAATGGTAGGAAGTTCGCCGAGGGAAATTATGGGTCTTGGATTCACCATAGCGGGCGCTGTATTGATTGTCTTAGGGCTCCTGACGTTGGGCCTGTCCATCTTGTCGTCCGCTACTGGAACAACAATCCAACTGGGAATGGAAGTGTCAGTGTTGGCGTCGGTGGTTATGATTGCTATCGGCTTGATTTTCAGTTGGGTGAGTTTTTACTACCTCAAAACCCCAGAAGGCAAACGCAAGCGCTGAAGCAGTGTTGTAAAATCCACACCAGCAAACTGGCAAGCGAGGGAAACCTTAGCACTGGTTTTGGCCAGCCCTAGGCAGTTTAAGCCATCTCAGAATTCCGTGTTTTTAATCTACCCGAACAGCGCGCCCAGTCCGGCCAAGGCTTCCTCTTCCTTTTTCTCTTCCTCGACCTTCTTCTCTTCCTTCTTTTCCTCTGGTTTGGCCGGCGCCGCTGCGGCCGCTGGTGCCGCCGCCACAGGGATTGCTGCCCCCTTGATCGCCTCATCTATGTTGACTCCCTCGAGGGCCGCGACCAAGGCCTTTACTCTGGCCTCGTCTACCTGGGCTCCCGCTGCGGCGAGGACCTTCTTCACGTTATCCTCGTTCACAGGCTGCTTCACGCTGTGGAGCAGGATTGCTGCGTGTACGTATTCCACTTCAATCCCCTTGGTGATTGCACATACCCCAATATAAACCATTTCCAACGGGGGGCCAAGGCATTTTTGCCACAAAACAGTTGGCGAGCGCCAAGTTCCGTAATACCAGGCGGCGCAACCACACCGACTGCGATGGAGGTGACACATCTTCGGCTGAAAAGCTACATCGCCTCAGCTCTCAACTCTCGTCATCGTCTCGGCCACGCCGCCCGGTATTAGCGTGATTCCGGGATTTCTCCCAAAATATTATAACGCCGTTATATTCTTAAAGCTATCGGAGAGGCCCCGATTTCAGGTGCGCTGCCTTTTTAACTCTAGGACCGAGATGGTGGGGGACGGCATGGAGTCCGAAATCCCTGTTGAGGCACGCCTGCACAAGGGCAGGGTGATGGTCTGGGAAGAGGCGCTTGCGAACCAGCTCTACCAGAGGGGCTCTTACGGGAAGCCCCTGACAGGGGGAAAGCTGCAGCTTGCGCCCGTGGAGTCGCTTTATCTTCTGGACAGCGGGAAAATCTGGGTCGTCGATGAGGAGGGGAAAAAGCTCAGCTTCAGGGAACTGTTCTCCAAATTCGCCGAGAAGGATGCAGAGATTGCTTTGAAGTACCCTGTCTACAACGACCTCAGGTCACGAGGTTATATCGTCAAGACAGGGCTGAAGTTCGGCTCGCATTTTCGCGTCTACGAGCGTGGGGACAAGCCGGGTGAAGCCCACTCCAAATTCCTCGTCCACTCGGTCCCAGAGGGAATCAGGCTGACACCGGCGGAGCTCGCGCGCGCGGTTAGGCTGGCACATAGCGTCAGGAAGAAGATATTGTGGGCGATAGTTGACGACGAGGGCGACGTCACATACTACTCGTTGGCCCGCGAGCGGCCGTAGGTCAATCCTTGAGCATGAACTTCTCGACGACATCTTTCGCCTTTTCCCTTTTTTCCTGGTGCTGGATTAGGAATCTTGCGACCTTGTCGGCCAAGATTTTCTTGCACTCTCCACATATCAGTTCCCCCGCCCTGCAGGCCCGGCCCATTTCTTTGACCTTCTTGTCGTCCTCCTCAAAGATGAAGTCGAAGTACTGGTAGACCGAGCAGACCTCCGGGACCCCGCCCTTTTCCTTGTGCTCCTTGACGGTTCCGCCGCCGCCCGTGAAGGCGTTCATCACCTTCCTTCTCGCGACCTCCGGCGAGTCTGTGGTGAATATGGCGGTTTCGGGCTCACTCGCGCTCATCTTGCCGCCCTTGCCCAGCCCGGGGATGAATTTGCAGTGCAGTTGAGCCGGCTTGTAGAAACCAAGCTTTGGCGCGACATCCCTGCTTGGCCTCCAGTAAGGGTCCTGATCAATCGCGGCGGGGATGAGGCAAGGGGTGTTTTTCCCTTTCAGCACAGAAGGGAAGAAGCACGGGGCCGCCTGGATGGCCGGGAAGAAGATTGTGCCTATGTTGCTATCATTGGTGAACCCGAAGACTGCCTTCGCCGTCGAGAAAGTGATGTGCTTGGCCACTTGGACGCCCATCTTGTATAGGGTCTTGCCATAATCGATGTCGGAAAAGATGAAAGTCTTCTTGGGGTCAAAGCCGCAGGCAATCACGTCTAGAGCATTCTCGTAGGAGAATCCCATTGACTCCTCTAGGCTGAGTTCTCTTTTGAACAGGAACTTCTCGTCGTCGGTCATCTGGAAGTAGAGCTCAGCGTCGAAGGCATCTTGAAGGTATTTCGTGAATATCCACGGGATCAGGTGGCCGATATGGGTGTTGCCTGAGGGGCCCCTGCCGGTGTAGAGATAAAACTTTTCCCCCTTCTCGTGCATGTCCAAAATCCAGTCCATGTCCCTGTGAGAGAAGAAGATCTTCCTCCGGAGATACATGTGGAGCTCGCCAGCGCGCCTTTCCAGCCTCCTCAGTAGCGCTTGGTCCAACAGCTTTGTCCCGAACTGCTTCACGAGCTTGTCATAGTCCACCTCGCCCTTCACTTCCCAGGGGGTGACGACGAACTTCTTAGGCATTCTAACGACTCCATAAACAATTGATTGTTGTGTTAAAAAGATGTTAACTCGACGCGGCAGCGCGGCTAACTTTATATCTGCAAAAGAGTGAATTTTCGTGCGCGATGATGAGCTTGGCTTCCCTGATCAATGATGAAGATTTTGAGTTCGGAGCGCGCTTGGGCAAATGATTTCATTTTTTGTTGCTGCATGTTATTGTGATGACTGCACGGCCGTGCACATGGAACCTTTTCAATAGATAATTCGATCTGGTACGAGTTGACGGCTGACCGTTGAGTTATGGTGATGAACTTCGAGTGCACGGCCGTGCACTGCCGCGTTTTTCTCCCTTATAAACCACGTTCACCTAAAGGCGCGGAGGGTATTCACGGCCGTGCACAACAGACTGGTATTGTTTACCTGGGAGCTTCGCGATAAGGCGAAATGCAAGCGCTGGTTCTACGTTAACCTGAAGCGTGTTTTGGGGGACCTTCCGCAGAAAAGTTGGGAAAAAGTGGGAGGTTCAGTATATCTCGTCGACGAACGTCACTCGCTTGACATCAGGGAAATTTTAAAACGCTTCGGAGGTCAAGAGCTGAAGTGGCGCGAATTCAAAATAGCATCCCACGGTTTTTCGCCGTCATGAACAGTGCACGGCCGTGCACACTTCAAAAAACGTACCCCATGACAAAACCCGCGTGTTCCAAAGTTACGCGTGGCCCCCGCCGTTCTCTACTTTCAGGTACTTCTCCACCAGCTTTGGATCTATCCGCTTGAGTTCGGCTTTAGGCAGCGCCCCCAGCAGTTCCCACCCCAAGTTCAAAGTTGATTCAATTGGCCTGTCTTCATCCCGCCCCTGCCTGATGAACTCCTGCTCAAACCTGTCAGCAAACGCAAGATACCTCCTGTCCCTCTCCGTGAGCGCCTCCTCCCCAACGACCGCCACCAGCGCCCTGAGATCCCTGCCCTCGGCATAAGCCGCGTAAAGCTGGTTGGAAACGTCCACGTGGTCCTCGCGCGTGCGCCCAGCCCCGATACCGTCCTTCATCAGCCTGGAGAGCGACGGCAGGGGGTTGATCGGCGGGTAAATCCCCTTCCTGTGCAGCTCCCTGTCCATCACCAGCTGCCCTTCAGTGATGTAACCCGTGAGATCCGGGATGGGGTGTGTGATGTCGTCCCCCGGCATAGTCAGAATCGGCATCTGCGTCACAGAGCCCTTCTTCCCCCTGATCTTCCCAGCCCGCTCGTACATGGTCGCAAGGTCGGTGTACATGTAGCCTGGGTAGCCCCTCCTCCCCGGGACCTCCCCGCGCGCGGCCGAGACCTCCCTCAAAGCCTCGCAGTAGTTGGTCATGTCAGTGAGTATGACAAGGACATGCATCCCGTGGGTGTATGCAAAGTACTCGGCAGTGGTGAGGGCCAGCCTCGGGGTCATGATTCTCTCGATCGCCGGGTCGTTCGCCAAGTTTAGGAAGACCACCGCCCGCTCCAAGGCTCCCGTCCGCTCAAAGTCCCGGGTGAAGAATGCCGCCTCCTCGTGGGTTATCCCCATCCCACAGAAAATCACGGCAAATTTTTCCTCCTCCCCGAGGACCTTCGCCTGCCTTGCAACCTGGGCCGCGATGGCATTGTGCGGCATGCCAGCGCCAGAAAAAATCGGCAGCTTCTGCCCCCTGATGAGTGTGTTCATGCCGTCTATGACGGAAATGCCAGTCTGGATGAACTCGCTCGGGTACTCCCGGGCAGCCGGGTTCAGAGGCGCCCCGTGAATGCTCCACTCCTCTTCAGCTATGGGTTTCGGCCCGCCATCAATGGGCGCCCCGCGCCCGCTGAAAATCCTCCCGAGCAGCTCCAGCCCAACGCCGAACTTCGTCGTCTCCCCTGTGAACCTGACCCTGGTCTGCGCCGTGTCTATGCCCCTGGTCCCCTCGTAGACCTGCACGACTGCGTGGTCCAGGTATGCGTCCAGCACCTCGCCGTGCTTGGTTTCCCCACCGGGCGTGACCACTTCCACGACCTCCCCGTAGGCCACCCCCCTCACGCCTTCGACAATCATCAGTGGTCCCGAGACCTCTGAAACTGTCAAGTACTCGCGGCTCTTCACCACATCACTCCCCGCGGCTGCCCCCTGCAGGCGCCTTCTTTGTCTTCAGTATCTCCTCAAACTCCTCTTTGAACTGTCGCTCCATCTTCCCCATCTCCCTGTCAAACTTCTCCGTCGGCATCCTCTTCATCACGGCGATGGCCTCCTTGATTGGCAGCTTCTTTATCTCCTCCACCGGGACGCCTCGCTTCGCAGCATCAGTGGCGTTGCGGTAGAAACCAAGCGCCAGCTTCAGCATCCCAAGCTGTTTTTCCGCCGCGCAGTATGTGTCAACCTCATGGAACGCGAACTGCTGCAAAAAGTCCTCCCTCATCATCCTGGCCGACTCCAGCACAGCCCTGTCAGGCTCGGGAAGGGCGTCCGGCCCCACAAGCTTCACTATCTCCTCGAGCTCGGCCTCCTTCTGTAGCATGGCGACCGCCTCGTCTCGGAGCGGCTTCCAGTCCTCATTGAGCTTCTGCTTCCACCACGCCCTCACGTTGTCCACGTAAAGAGAGTAGCTCGTGAGCCAGTGGATGGCCGGGAAGTGGCGGCGGTCGGCCAGTCCGGTGTCCAGCGCCCAGAAGACCTTGACTATCCTGAGTGTATTTTGCGAGACGGGCTCCGAGAGGTCGCCTCCCGGTGGTGAGACTGCGCCCAGCACCGTCACTGAGCCTAGCCTCCTCTCGCTCCCCAGCGTCATCACCCTCCCTGCCCTCTCGTAAAACTCCGCGAGGCGCGATGCCAGGTAGGCTGGGAAGCCCTCCTCCCCAGGCATCTCCTCGAGCCTCCCTGAAATTTCCCTCATGGCTTCCGCCCACCTCGAGGTGGAGTCCGCCATCAGCGCGACATTGTACCCCATGTCCCGGAAATACTCCGCGATTGTGATTCCAGTGTAGACGCTGGCTTCCCTGGCGGCCACCGGCATGTTGGAGGTGTTTGCAATCAGGGTAGTCCTCTCCATCAGGGACTCCCCAGTGCGCGGGTCCTTCAGCTGTGGAAAGTGGACGAGGACATCGCACATCTCATTCCCGCGCTCCCCGCAACCTATGTATGTCACCACCTCGGCGTCCGCCCACTTCGCGACCTGGTGCAGGAAAACAGTTTTTCCAGTCCCGAAGCCGCCCGGGATTGCTACAGTCCCTCCCTTGGCTATCGGGAAGAAGGTGTCGGCGACCCTTTGTCCAGTCAGAAGCGGCTCCTGCGGTTCAAGTTTTTCCTTGAACGGGCGCGCCCGGCGGACTGGCCAGACCTGCATCATCTGAACGTCTCGTTTCCCGTCTGAGGTTTCTACAACCGCCACGGCATCTTCTACCTTGTGGGTGCCGTCCGAAACATCGAGAACCTTCCCCTTCACCCCCGGCGGCACCATCACCCGGTGCTCTATGAGCTTGCTCTCCTTCACAACCCCTAGAATGTCTCCATCGACGACATCCGCCCCCTTCTTGACCTTCGGGATGAAATCCCACTTTTTGTCTCGCGGGAGCGCGTTGGCGAAGACCCCACGCTTTATGGTGTCTCCTACTTTCGACTTGATGACAGTGAGAGGCCTCTGGGTCCCGTCGTAAATGGCTCCCACCAGTCCCGGGCCGAGCTCCACAGAAAGGGGCTTTCCAGTGCCCTCCACCTTCTCGCCGGGTTTTATCCCGGATGTCTCCTCATAAACTTGGATTGTCGCGCGGTCCTCCTTCAGGCCTATTATCTCCCCCATAAGCCCCTCCTCCCCCACCTTCACCAACTCGTACATCTCCGCGCCCTTCATCCCGTCAGCGATGACAACGGGGCCGGTTATCCTGAATATTTTCCCCATTCAGACCCTCCAGCTATGATAGGCAGTTCTTCTTTTATGTATATATCTCGCTATCTTATTCAGCCGGTCGGAAAGCCAGAGGTGATCGAATGGAAGACCTGAAAGCGATCTTCGAAGCCGAGAAAAAGGCGAAGGCCACAGTTGAAGGCGCCAAAGAACAGGCCCAGGCGATACTTGTAAAATCTAGGAAGGAGGCCGAACAGATAAAAGAGAAGTCAAAGTCAGAAAGCCACGCCAAGCACCAGAAGCTTGTAAACGACTCCATAGCCAAGGCCGAGGCAGATGTTCAGAATGAGCTCGCGGAAGCGAGGAAGAGAGACCAGCTAAGGGACAAGCGGCTTGAAATGAGGAAGAAGAAGGCCACGAAGCTTGTCGTGGATTCAGTGGCGCGGGTGGGTTGATGTTCAAGCCCGCAAAGATGAAAAAGGCCCAAACAGTTGTTCTCCAAAGTTACAGGGACGACGTCGTGTCCCGGCTTCACGAGATGGGAGTTATCCATCTAAAGGAAACGACTCACCCAGACTTCATCAAGAAGGCTGCGGGCGATGATTTTTACAAGGTTTCCAACCTCCTCTCAAGGCTCGGGGAAGCCCAATCAACACTTGGCAAAATGAAGCCAAAGCGCCCCATCGCTGTAAAAGAACATTCCCACGAGAAGATGGTCGGCAGCGTGGAAAGTCTGCTGGAGAAGATGGAGCCAAAACTTGAAGCTGTAGCGAAGAGGCGCTTGGAAATAACGAATGAGCGCCAGAAGCTGCAGGGGCAGATAGAGGCCCTCCGCGACTTCATTGAGATAAAGTTCCCGCTGAGATATCTCCAGCCAACAGAGGAATTTTACATCGCAGCAGGCCGGATTGTTGCGGAAAATGTGAAGGAGTTCACCGCCGCCTCGGAAGAAGCCCTGCAGTCTCGAGTTTTCGTGAAGGTTCTGGGCAGGGGCGACAAAAGGACGGTCGTGGTGGCGTGCAGAAGAAAAGACCAGCCCAAGCTGGCCCCGCTCATTTACAGGTTCGGTGTGGAACTGCTTGAGCTACCGCAAACCTCGGCGGTGCCCACGAGGGCGATGGCAGATCTCTTAAAGCAGGTCGGGGCGCTTGACGGCAAGCTGGCTGAAGTACAGAAAGATGTGGAAAAAATGTCCAAAAAATGGGGTCTGGAAGTCGTGCGGTGGGCGGAGATTTTGGGTATCTACAAGGAGCGGCTGGTCGCCTGTTCAAACTTCGGCTACAGTGAGTCAGCCGTCCTCATGGAAGGCTGGGTGCCAGAGAAAAGCGTGGGGAAATTGGAGGGCGCGCTTGCGGTCGCCACAAATGGCAGGTTCCTCTTCCAGGCGTCGGATGTCCCAAAAGAAGAGGTCGAGAACGTACCGACAAAGCTTGAGAACCCGCCGCTGGTGAAGGATTTTGAGCCCATAGCTGAAATGTACGGGATACCTTCGCCCACGGAGGCCGACCCGACGCCAACCATAGCCGTGACATTCCCTATCTTTTTTGGCATAACTCTCGGCGATGTTGGTTATGGGGCGCTGCTTTCGTTAGTCATGATTTCTGGCTTTTGGATAGGAAAAGTGTTCCCTCGAAACTGGAGGACAATCCTAGCAGTGTCAGGGATTATGGGGATAGTTTTTGGAGTTTTGACGGGCGGCTTGTTTGGCCCGAACATCCCTGCTCTCTGGTCCGACCCGATAAAAAATCCAGTTTCGCTATTGAAGCTCTCCATATTCATCGGGATACTGCACTTATTCATAGCCTTTGCCTTGGTCAAAGTCATTAAGGATGTGTTCAGAAGGGAGTGGAAGAGAGTCTTCTTGGAGGACATCGCGCGCGCTTTAGTCATAATCGGATTTTTCGGGCTTGGGTTCTGCATTCTGGGAATAAGCCTGAGAACATTCGGGGTCGACTTCACCTTCCCCAAGATGGCGCTCGCCGACGCCTTCAACCCGCTTGTCCCGGCATCCACCCTTGTTGTGATTCTCAGGGCCATGTTTTATGTCGGACTCTTGGGAGGTGTTGTCGGGGCAATAATCATATCAAAGGAGGCGCGCGCGAAATTCAGCGGCTCTATAAATGCAGTCTATGGGATAGTCGGACTCATCGCGGACGTCACATCCTACAGCAGGTTGATGGCCCTTGGTGTTTCCACCACCGTCATAGCCTATCTCTTGAACCTCATCCTCGGCATGGCGTTTGATGGGATGGTGAGACCAAACC
>JBFMBF010000031.1:0-11694 GCA_040755315.1 Hadarchaeota archaeon (SeqCode)
TTGACCTTTACATCTGTGGCCACATCCACTACAAGGTGGAAAGCTCGGCCCACGGCAAGCCCTTTTTGATACCTGGCAGCACAGAGAGGACCCAGCTGCTCCTTCAGGAATCACAAATCCCAAAGGGATTCTACATGGTGGAGTGGGGAGACGGTGTGAAGTTCTGGTTCGTAGAGTTGGAAACTCCAAGAGACTTCTTCTACGAGGAGATGAGGTTCAGTGAGACAAGTATCCCGGACCTCAATAAAACCGTCAGGGCGAAGGTGGAGGAGCTGCTGAAAAGGTTCAGGAAAAATCCAAGGAAGTTGCCGCTCGTAAGATTGAGGCTGAAGGGGACGCTGGCAAAGGAGGCCTCGCGCGCCGACATAGACGAACACTCGATTACTCAGGAGTTCTCGGACAGAGTCCTGCTCGCGATTTCCAAAAGAGATCTAGCTGTTTCCGGCCTTGAGGAGAAGCTAGAGGCCCTGCGCGAGTTCAGGGAGAAGAAGATGTCGATAGACGAGCAGGCGATGTCGCTTCTTGAGGATTTCCTGAAGGATGCCGAGCATGTGAAAATACTAGATGTCAGGGAGCTCTACGAGCTGCTGCTGGACGACAGGGTGGACGAGGCTCTCGAAAGGATAGAGCGGCTCGTGGAGGGCCAGACGAGCGCGGAGGTTGAGGGCAAATGATAACCCACCTGAAACTGAAGAATTGGAAGTCACACGATGAAACAGAGCTGAGCTTCGGGGACGGCACGAATGTTCTTGTGGGAATAATGGGTGCAGGAAAAAGTGCTGTTCTTGACGGAATAACCTACGCCATCTTCGGTACCCTGCCAAACGTGAAAACCCGCAGGATAAAGCTGGAAGATTTGATAATGTCGCGGCCAAACAAGAAGGATCGGGCAGAGGTGGAGGTCGGCTTCCTCACCCCAGACGAGACGGAGTATGTTGTGAAGCGGGTCATCGAAAGGGGGAAGGGGACAGTCGTCTGTGAGCTAAGAAAGGCCAGCGGAGAGCTGGTGGAGAGCGGGAGTTCCGACCGCGTCAACGAGAATATCAGGAGTTTGCTCGACATGGACTACGACCTCTACGAGAGGGCGGTTTATTCCGAGCAGAACAGGCTCGACTACTTCCTCACCCTCCAGAAGGGAGAGAGGATGAAGAGCATGGACCGGCTCTTGGGCATAGACAGGTGGGAGCTCGTCAGAAAAGGCCTCGGCACTCTTTCCAACAGAGTTTCTGACAGGGCGAAAGATTTGGCCGAAAGGGTTAGCCAACTGAAGATTGACCCCTCACTACCGAAGCTTCCAGAGTATGAACGGGATCTCGCGTCGCTCGAGGATTCAAAAAAACATATGGCAGATGAGCTGCGGAGGCTTAAGCCAGAGCTTGATGAACTTAACATGCGGGTTCAAAGCTACAGGGAACTGGAGCGCAGAATATCGGAGCTGGAAAGCAGGTACAGCGGGCTCGCGAGCGCAGTGAATGAGATTGAGAGCAGGGCCGAACAGTTGAGGGAGAGACTGGGTGTGGACGCTGACGTTGCAGCCGCCGAGCTGCAGGCCAAGGTACAGCGGCAGAGTCAGGACCATCTAAAAAAACTTTCTCTCCAGAGAAAGGCCGAGGCCGAAACTTCCAACGCCCTTCTGGAACTCCGTTCATCTGAAAATCAGCTTCAGTCCCTGAAGCAAGAGGCACAAAAGCTTTTGTCCGAAGTCGAGAGCCGCCGGAGGTCGAAGGAAGAGCTCGAGAAGATAAAGCCGGATGAGCTCAGGGCCTCAGTCGAGATAATGCAGTCTGAGATCCGCAGGTTGGGCGAGGAGCAGGCCGCGCTGAACGCTAGGACGGAGGACCTGAAGCACTCCATCTTTGACCTTTCAAAGGCGGAAGCTCAGTGCCCAGTTTGCGAGAGCGCCTTGGAGCAGGAAAAAAAGCAGGAGCTGGTCGCGAAAAAACAGTCGCAGCTGGAGGATTTCTTGAAGCGTTCGGCAGACATCGGGGCCAAGCTGGGGAGGCTGAGCAGCGACCTGAAGGCGAAGCTGGACCTCCAAGTTCGCGTCATCCTTCTGGTCAAAGACGCGGGAGAACTTCCTGTCAAAGAGGCAGATTACTCACGAGTTTTGGAGCAGGCCAGGCTTTTGGAAGGGAAGCTACCAAACCTCCGTGCCGCATGGGAGGTTTCCGCGAAGGAGTCTGAAAGAATCAGGGCGGAAGCAGAGAATGCCCGCGGAGCGCTTGTTCAAGCCCAGCAGAAGCTTGACTTGAGGCTTGACCTAGAACGCCAGCAGTCAAGCAGGAAGGTGAAGCTTGATGAAAGCCTTCGGGTCAGGCTGGAGCTGGATGCGGCCAAGTCTTCTCACGATCCAGCGAGGGTGAAGGAGGTCGGGGAGAAGAGGGACCTTCTGCTGCAGAAGTGTTCAGAGCTCGACGCGAGGGCAAAGGGGATCAGCCAGCTAATCGCCGAGAAAGAAAACTTCGTGAGGAGCATAAGGGAAAAGCTCAGCGAAATCAGGCGCGGGGAGGTGAAGACGAAGCACCTTCAGAGGGCGGTAGAAGCTCTGGTCACGGTGCAGACTGCCGTGTCCAGAACCCAGACGGCCATGCGCCAGATGTTCATGGATGGGGTGAATGAAGTGCTAGGCGACTTCTGGGACAGCATTTACCCGTATGGTGACTACGTCGGAGTCAGGTTGGCGGTGGAGAGTGAGGAAAAGGGTAGCGACTATGTACTGCAGCTGAGGGACAGAGACGGCAACTGGGTTCCAGTTGAGGGGATGGCGAGCGGGGGCGAGAGGACATGCGCCTGTTTGGCACTTAGGATAGCATTCTCAACTGTTCTGGCGCCGAACCTAAGCTGGATAGTATTCGACGAGCCCACCCACAACCTAGACAGCGAGGGGATACAGGAGCTGGCGAGGGCCATGAGAGAGCGGCTGCCCCAGAAGGTCAGGCAGATTTTGCTCATAACACACGAGGAAAGGCTGGAGGCGGCCGTGAGCGGCTATCTTTACAGGTTCTACCGAGACAAGGCGGCCGGCGAGCCGACTAGGGTCGAGAGGGCCTCTGCTCCGGAGCTGTTCGAGTGAAAAGCGAAATACTGTTGCTTTCAAGCGGCGCCGTTACGTTGGCTTCTGCTCAAGACGGCAACGGCGGCTACGGGAACGGGGGCAACGGTTATGGAAATGGGAACGGTTACGGGGACGGAAACGGTTACAACGGCGGCGGGAACGGCAATGATGGTAATGGTTACGAGCCGGAGCCCCCGGAACATCTTTAGTTATCTGCCCAGCGGACCTCGTTAGACAACATAATCTGGAGTCATAACATAACCCACCAGAGTTTTTTCAGAATGTTTTGTTTTATTGAAGTATAACTGGCCCCCCAGCGTCCACACTGTTGTCGAATCGTACACAACTTTAACTGTAAGTTGTGATTCTGGAATCCAAGAAATTTGAGTAAAACTTGAGTTCCCCATCATCTCTATTTTGGAATCTGGAGCGTTAAATATTATTGTGCCACTATACTGTCCAGTCTGGCGCAACACATAACTTTCAAAAGTCCCGGCGGGAACAGTCACATTTTCTTTGCGAACAACTTCTGTTATCGTCGTTATTTGTGCATTTGCTGAAGTGTTTTGTTCAAAGTCGGACTCGGAGAACGTTCCATTATCTGAAAAAGTATTTCCCACTCGCAGTGGAGTTTCATAAAGAAAAAGAGGTTTGTCCCAAAATTCTTCGCGTATTTTAAACTCGTCGCGGCGGAAGTATTCCCTTATCACATGAGAATAAGCACGGTTGTCCATGGCAGGTAAATAATAATACAGTGAATAAGTATCGGGCTCGGCCGTGTTAAAAAACTTGTAAACCCAATAGTTCTCGCCACGCAACGTTCTATTTTCAATATACCGCGCCATTTCAAAGTAAGATTTGGCAGTTTTTTCTCCAGTAATTAAATCATTCTCCTGCGCCTTAACTTCCCATGTTTGTGTCCATTTCTCACCTTTGTAGAGCCACACCACATAGACAACTGGAATTATAAAAATAGCGATAAATAAAAAAAGGAAAAATATTTTAAGCTTTGCCTGCCCTTTTTTCTCCCAAGTAATAACCGATTTCTTTGAACTGGATACGCCACGATTCGGTTGAGCCATCACTACCCTTAAAAGTTGTATTAGAAAGTTAATAAGGTAGGATGAAGGCTGGACCCATATTGGCACTAGCCCTAGTGTGTATGCTAGTTTTGTCAGGTGGCACCGTTACGTTGGCCTCTGCTCAAGACGGCAATGGTGGAGGTTATGGGAACGGTGGCAATGGGGATGGTTATGGTAATGGTTACGATGGCGGAAATGGAGGTAACGGTTATGGAAATGGGAACGGTTACGAACCGCCCGACTATTCGGAGCCTCCAGAATACCCAGAACAAGAGTACCCAGAACTTGGAGATGTATGGGATCAGCTACAGGGGCAAACGGAATGGCTGGGGGACTGGTATTCCCAATATGAACAATATACGGACGATTATTCAAGGGATTGGCTTTATGAAAAGTTGGAAGAGCGGGCGCAGTGGGCCGTATACGAGCAGGACCCAAGTTACCATCTTGAGTATCAGGCACCCATTCAGAAAATGAATAGTGTTGTGGAAAGCTTAGGTATTTGGCAAGAATTCGGGTGGTATGCGATATTGGATGGTAAAGAGGTTTGGGCGCAGTTTCCAGAATCAGACATATTTCCAAATATATGGAAAGATTTGTGGGGTGAAACAACAATAGAAATTATACCATTACAAACGTACCTTCCCTCGCCGGGCGAGTCTCCACCTTTTGAATATCCTACGGTGGGAAACTATTCCATTTACAACTACTTAGACAGCGACGGTAGAGAAGGATATGAACATGCTCAAGAAGATGTTCGTTTAACAATAATGGAGGTCCAAGAAGAATTTCAAGCCTCGTTTGATGATTATTATTCAGACATCTCCAACATGGCAGAGGCATATGAAATAGACTATAATGACTTGGAGGCTCTGCACCTAGCGTATATTGGCGCTGAGGGCCCACAAGAACAGGAAATACTAAGAGAAGCGTATTCAGCCAAAGCGATTGAGCTGTGGAACACATACTGGGAATTAGAAAAAGAAGCGATGCAAATGGGTCAGGAGGTAAAAGAGCGTCTGGAGTATATCAAAGACGTTGGTTATGATTTATTCATGGACGCTCTACTGCGTTGGGACTCGTTAGATGTAATACTTGGAAGTTCGGCTGATTTGCATGTTTACGATTCGTTGGGGCGGCATGTTGGGATTAACTACGAGACTGGCGAGGTAGAAACGATGATTCCAGATGCAGAATTTATGTTTATTGAAAATATTGATAACACGTTGTTAGATGAGCGCGTTCAAGCAATTTACATAAGGAATCCAAGTGAAGAAGCTTACGGAGTGGAAATCATTGGGACTGAAGATGGCAGTTACACTTTAATTACCGTTGGGGACATTGAGAACACTTTTGTTTATTGGTGGAAATCCAAGGTTTCAACATCCAGCGAAGAAAACCACTCGTACATTATCTCTGTTTCTCCAGTCATGCTAAACCCCCCAGACGGCCTGCTAGCAACGGACAACACTCCAAACTTTGATTGGGAACCCATCAACAAGCTCCTCGGCAAGTACGATGTCCAGATTGACGACGACGCTTATTTTTCATCGCCAACTATCGCAGTTTCGTTAAAAACTGACAACTACACTCCAGTGGTCGGGCTCGCCGATGGACATTATTATTGGCGCGTCCGCGTCGTGGACATGGCTGGCAACCCAAGCCCGTGGTCAGAAACTCAGCAGTTCACAATCGACACCAAGCCACCAGCTTCAGCCGTCGACCAGGTCAGCTCTTTCTGGCGGAAAGAAGTCCCGTTCTACGTTAGCGTGACGGCGAGCGACGGCCTGAGCGGCGTTGAGAGTGTTGAGCTGTTCTACCGCTATTCAAATGACAACTCAAGCTGGGGTTCGTGGACATCTTTTGGTGCTGACAACCTCGCGCCTTACTTGTGGACATTCGACGCTCCGGAGGGCGACGGCTACTATCAGTTTTACTCTGTCGCCTTTGACCACGCTGGCAACGCTGAGCTGCCAGACCTCGGCGCAAAAGCAACAAAGAATCTCCTTCCAACCGACGATCTGTACACAAGCCAATGGGGCACTTGGAGCCACGCGCAGGAAATAGGAGTGGACGCCTACAACGTGAGCTACTTAAAATTCGACCTGTCGGGTTTGCCTGCAGGCAGCGCCATAGCGTCCGCAAAGCTTCACCTCATGTTAAAGGCCGCGGAGGACGGTGGCCAAAAAGCGGTTGTTAAAATTGGCAACGTGGAAAACGACGCTTGGTCGGAAGATTCGTTTGTGTGGGAAAGCAGGCCGCCAGTTGGGGCAACGCTGGATAATTTAACAATACAATCTTTTACAGGGGTGGACTGCGGCTCTCCAGCTTGGCACCAGTTTGAAGTCACCGAGTTCGTCGCCGACCAGTTCCAAAAAGATGCGGTTGCAAGTTTCGCATTGTTGAGCGAGGAAGATGACCTCATAGTTTACTTTGTTTCGAAGGACGGTACTTCAGCATACCCGAGTGAGTACAAACCATACCTTGAAGTCGCGTATCTTTCCCCGCTGCCGGATGCTTGGTCTGGCGTTGACACTGTGACCCCTGAGTCTGTTGTGGGTCAGACAAAGTCCTACTGGCAGAATGCGTTGATGGTTCCGTTCGAAATAAGTGCCGCCGCGTCAGACCCAATTCCAACCAACGAGGCAATGCCGAGCGGGGTCAAGTCAGTAAGTTTGTATTACAGATACTCTTTGGACAACTTAACCTGGGGAGAATGGAAACTTTACGGCGTCGACGGCGGCAAGCCCTGGAGGTGGGAATTTGATGCTCCAGAAGGGGACGGGTACTACGAGTTCCGCAGCGCGGCCTCCGATGCTGCAGGCAACGAAGAGGCCGTCACACAGAGGTTCATCGAGCATTTCGCTGATTCACTTGACACTGGAACGTGGTCGGTGGGCAATGTTAGAGTAAAGTACGACAACGTCCGGGTTTTGGACGGTCGGCTGGAGATGAGTGCCCGGGCCAACAAATCCGGGGAGTACGGGGCTCTTTACCTGGTTTCAAAAGAGAGGTTCGACATCTCCCAAGGCCTGGTTGTGGACGTTCAAATGACGGTTCCGACAGACAACGCCCCAGCCGACTTCCGCAGCGAGTTCTATCTGGCGTCAGCGTTCACGACGGGCACAAACCCGCATGATTTGCCCGATTGGCTCAGGGTCTCCGCCAGCGTGGACCGAAACGGCGTCACTTGGATGCTCCAGCGAAAGCGGCTCAGCGCGGGCGTGGGCTTGGGCACGCTTTACACGAGCGGCTCCACTCACAATCTCAGCGGAACTTGGAAAATCGCCATCAACGGCGAAAACTTCTCAGTCTGGCTTGACAACCAGCAGGTTGAAAACTGGAGGCCTCACGGGCTTCCGTTCACAAATGCTTACGTTTACCTAGCGGAGCGCACAAAGGTCGCTCCTGTTTACACAGTGAGCTTCGGCCACGTCTTGGTACAGGAGCTGGCGGACGCGAGCGCCGGAGTTGACACCACGTCGCCCCAATCATCCGTGACTCCAACGGAGCGGTACTGGCAAAACGCGGGGATGGTGCCGCTCGACGTGACGGCCACCGCAGGCGATTCTGCACCGCAGAGCAGGGCAGTGCCAAGCGGACTTGAAACAGTCACCCTCTGGTATCGTTACTCGCCAGATAATTTGGATAATGGAAAATGGTTGAGGTTCGGCATTAATGATCATGAGCCTTGGGGATGGAAGTTCGGCGCACAATGGGGCGAGGGACACTATGGGTTCATAAGCGAAGCTAGGGATGTCGCCGGAAACACTAGCCTCCCGTCAACGTTGTTAATGGCCAGATTGAGGGGAGACGGGGGGATTGATTATGTTGAAGAGGAAGGAGAATACGGCACGTATCTTCGCCCGGTGCCACACATCAGCTGGATTGAAATCGAGGGAGAAGGCGTCAGCGGATACTGGGAAAACGGCTGGCCAAGGTGGATAGACATGAATGTGCTTGGCGTGGACTTTGTCGTGAAAGCCGAGGTTGAGGAGATGTGGTCGGAAGCTCCCCTGCCATACGATTCCGTATACGAGTTTGAAGGGTTCAGCGGACGGCTATGGCTCCCGGAGCCGGTTTTGGCTGGCGATATCGAAATACTTGCGGTGGATGGGATCATCGCGGGCATGCCCGACAACATATCCGGCGAAGTCAGAGTGACGGTAAGGTCCGTGCACACGCTTGACGCGGAGGTGGAGATAGGCGTCGACGCGACGCCGCCGGCATCGTATGTGGATCCAATCGAGCCATACTGGCAGGTCGACACGCCTTTCACCGTGACGGCATCGATGAAGAATGCGGAAAATGTGAACGTGACGTACAAACTGGAAGAAAACACGCGCAACTTTTTCGCGCTGTTTGAAGGAGAAGTCGAGTGGACACAGCTTGCGCCAGCGCCTTTCACGGCTTTGAAGACAGGGCCGATTATTGTTGATGGGCATTGGCGCTACAGAAGCGCGGGCATATGGCGCGTCACCCCCGACGGCGGGAGAATCATAGGCAGAAACTTTGACGAGGGAGTAGATGATCGCCTGTGGGAATATGATGTGGACCGCGACCAGTGGCACTATATAGTAGACACTCAGGGATTGGGTGAGTGGAGAACCATAACAGACAACAACAGAATGTTTATCTTGGGCGTGAATGGCCATCCCAACCCGCTTTACATCTATGATTTCAGAACCCACGCGCTGCACAAGATCAATTATTCGATCCCGGAGTTTTATCAGGAGGACGGCACGTTCCGGGTGAATTATCTGCAGGGCTGGAAAGAAAAGACGGGGGAGCTGTTTGTGGGGACATTTTACGAGCGGTACAATTACTGGCAGGAAGCCAACATGGTGTACCTGCCTTGGAGGGGCGAGTGGAAGTATCGGTGGGGGCCGCTGCCTCAAGATGCTGACACAAACGTAAGCTATTTCGACGATTGGGAAAGTTCGCTGCAGAAAATAGTAACGGTAGACCGTATCATGCCGAAGGAGACCAGCGGCACAGCCAAAGTTGAACTTTATTATCGGTACTCCCCCGACAACTCCACATGGGGTGACTGGAAGATGTTTGCTTCAGACGGCGAGGCACCATACGAGTGGTCCTTCGACATACCCGCGGGTCACGGGTTCTACGAGTTCTACTCCGTGGCGATTGACGTGGCCAGCAACATCGAGGACGCACCCGACGAGGCAGACGCCCGCTGCGCCACCCTGATACCGGCAATGATTGACATCGACCCGGACACACTGAACCTGCGAAACAACGGGGGCTGGATAACCGCGTACATTGAGCTGTTGCCCGGCTTTGACGTTTCAAAAATCAGGATTGACACAGTCGCGGTTGAGGGGGAGACCATCCTCCAGAGCGCAGTTCCAGCGGTGTCCGACCCGAAGTATGGGTTCGTGAAGGACCCAGAAATCAAGGACCGCGATGGGGACGGGCTGCCGGAGCTGATGGTAAAGTTTGACAGGGCAGCGGTGCAAGCTCTGCTAGAGGCAGGAAAAAATGTGGAAATAACAGTCATCGGCAGGTGGGGCGAGGCGCCGTTCCGCGGAAGCGACAACATCCGGGTGATCGACTTGGGCTGGGGGCAGGGAACCAGCAACGGCCACGGAAACAATCAATCACTGTCAGGCCAGTCCGGAGCGAACCAGGGGCATGGGGCGCAAGATACGCCGCCGAGACATGGTGGGCAGTCCTCCGAACAGGGCGATCAAGGGAAGGGACAAGGACCGCCTCAGACGCTACCGGGTCATGATGATCAGCCGCAAGCCCAAACAAATGGAGCGGGCAACCAAGGAAATCAGAGCCAACGTCAAAGCGACTTAAATAGGAACCAAGGCAACCAAAGTAGTCAAAACGGTCAGGAACAGCAAGGTAATTCAAGCGGCAACCAAGGCGGCCAAGGACAGGGAAAAGTCAATGGCAAGAACAAATAAATCCACATTGTTTGTAGTGTTTTGCAACAAATTCATTGTAACGGCTGTCCGCCGCCGAGTTAGTGAAACTTTTTTAGGTGTTTTAGGTGAAGAGCGAAATATTGTGTTTAAATAGGAAGCCAAGGCTGGTCGGCAGGGGGATGTACAGGGAAGTTTACAGGTTAGGGAAGATGGTGATAAAACTGGAGAGGAACGAAAGGAGCGAGCAGGCTGCTCTGCACGCCCGGGCCGTGAAGACAGACAACCGCAACAAAACGCTGTCGGATGAGTTGAACTTCCTCCCAAAGTATCATGGGGCGGCGCTGGTGGGCGTCAAATCTGGTAAAAAGGTCAGGCCAGCGCTAGCTACCTTCCACGAGTACATCGAGCCGCTCCCGGTATTTTCCCCGCAGAACATCAAGCCGATACTGCTGCTACTCCTCGAAGCCGGGGAGAGGGGCTACATCTTGGACATAAAGCCCGGAAACTTTGGGAGGAAAGGGAAAAAACTGTACTACTTGGATGAGTACGGAGTCGGCAAAAGCCCCATCCCGCCAGATGTCATGGAAGAATTCAGCACTTTTCTCCAGTCAGCTCTGAAAATGCTCAGGCTGGACAGGCTATCCCGTAAGCGGTGAGAGCTCTTTCACAATCTGTTCAACAACTGCTGATGCTGCGCCCAAGTACTTGCTCGGGTCCATCAGCTCCTGAAGTCTCTTTGCCGGAACAATTTTGGTTACCTGCGGTTCCTTCAGAAGGACCTGGAGCAGCGTGGAGTTCTTTTCAATCGCCTTGGTTGTGCACTTCCTGAGGAGGGCGTGCGCCTCCTGACGGCTTGCCCCGCCTTTCGTGAGTTCTATCATCACCGCCTCGGCCATGTTCAGCCCCTTCATGTGTTCAAGATTGCGTTTCATGTTTTCCGAGAAGACGCGGAGTCCATCGAAAACCTTGATGGTGGACTTGAGCATCTCGTCCGTGAGCAGGAACGATTCCGGAAGGATCACTCTCTCGCAGGCGGAGTTTGTAAGGTCGCGCTCGTGCTCCAGCACCATGTTCTCCAGAGCCGCCCCAGCGTCCGCCCTCGCCACCCTCGCGAGGCCGCATATCTTCTCGCACCTGATGGGATTCCTCTTGTGTGGCATGGTGCTGCTGCCAACCTGCCCCTCGGCGAACGGCTCCGCCAGCTCCCCAATGTCTGTGCGCTGGAGGTTTCGGACTTCTCGAGCCATTTTTTCCAATGTTCCAGCCAAAAGTCCGAAGAATGACATTAGCTCCGCCAGTCGGTCTCTCTGCAGAATTTGGTTGGAAGCTTTTGCAGCACCCAGGCCGAGCTCTTTCATCACAATCTCCTGAATCATGATTGCTTTTTCACCCCAAGCGGCACCAGTTCCGACGGCGCCGCTCATCTTCCCGACCAAGATGCGAGGCTTCAACTGCCCAAGACGTTCGATGTGTCGCCCCAACTCAGATGCCCAGATTGCTAGCTTAAGCCCAAGAGTCGTCGGTACCGCGTGTTGCCCGTGGGTTCTCCCAACCATGACAGTGTTTTTGTGATTTTTGGCAAGGCGGAGAATGATGCCGAGCAATTTCTTCAGGTCTCGTTCCACTATTTTCAGGGCGGCCTTGATTTGCAGGGCAGTCGCAG
>JBFMBF010000032.1:0-11653 GCA_040755315.1 Hadarchaeota archaeon (SeqCode)
TCTCGACATACATAACAATAGTTTGGGTGACTACATATTTAAGCATTTTGGTTGTAGGTGACTACATATTGCCTTTTTGTAGTCACCTCGTTGGATTATTGCCGAAAAACCTTGAAGTCGAACCCCGCTGGAATAACGGGCCGGACGGGATTTGAACCCGTGTCACAGGCTCCGGAGGCCTGAGTCTTATCCAGGCTGGACTACCGGCCCAATCTGATATCGGCACGCAAAATAAATAGAAAAACGGCTACTCAAAAAACTCGACCGCAAGAAAAAGCGACAGCGCCATCCAGACGCCGTGCTCGTACAGCGCCTTCCTGCTTACCATCCCCCGCGTGAAAATCCCTATCGCGCCGCCTCTTTTCTTGGTGTCCTTCTCCCCCACTAGGCCGTCCATGACATCCCCGAGCTCCCTCCCCCGCTTGAGCTCTCGCAGAATTCCTGGCGGGCACTCGAACCAGCCGGAAGTGCCGGTTCCCACCCTACCTTTTTTGTCAACGATGGCGACGAATCCCAGGTTATACCACTTGCCGCCGAACTTTGTGACGCCCCCTTCAATCCCGACGCCGTAGTCGGCCCGCGTGACATTCAGCGCAGCCTTTGCGCGGGTTATGGCGCCGCCTGTTATTTCACCCGCATGGAACGGTTGCATAGGCACTCCTGAGTCCACATCAACGCCTTTTACCTCCACTTTGCCAAAAGCATGCCTGAAGACATTCTCCACTGCCTTGACTTTTGGAGGGCTTGTGGACCCGACCGCGACCTTCAAATTTACACCTCAAAATCAGTGATGCTTTCAGGTTAAAGAAGTTTAGAATGGCAGGTCCAGCATTCACAACATCAACTCCACCAAAGACATTTATGTTGTTGAAACCTCTATTCTCTGATATCATGAGCGAAAAAATGCCTCCCGGGCTTGCATCAAGAGCAGCCGTGAGCGCCGTGGTCTTTTTTGGGTGGCTGATTTTTTTGGTGCTGCATCTGGCCTTCTACGCTTCGAACTTCAGCATCTTCCAGAACCTCGCAATAATCATCATATCTATTCTCATAGGGATTGCGATACTGGCCCCAATGTGGATTGTCTGGGGAATGCAGCACGCGAAAGATTTTGAAAAGATGGATAAGAAGTGGAAGGGGCATCCAAAGAAGTCGTGGATTGGAATGGCGGGTGGCATCGTGTGGGCAATTTTCCTCGTGTTCTACCTCTGGTTTTACGCAGGAAACTACAACATCTACCAAAATTTGGCGGTAGTGATTGTGGCAGGTCTTATCATATGTGGAGTAACAATCCCGATACAGATGAGGCGCGGAGAAGGTTGGTGGCGCCAAGTCAAGGAAGAGAAACCCGCCGCCAGAAAGCCAAGGCGAAAGAAGAAAGTCGCATGATTTTTCAGTTAAATGGCGGGCCCGGTGGGATTTGAACCCACGACCTACAGGTATCTTCCTTTATCAAGGCCGAAGCCTGCCGCGCCATCCAGGCTGCGCCACGGGCCCACCAAAATGTCTAATCCAGCATGCTTAATCAACCCTTCTATAAGAAGTTACCAATATGCCGTCCGTAATGTCTCTGGCGTAAACGTGTTCAGGCGGCCAAGCCAGAGCTATCGGCCTTCACGAGATAGATGTCCGACTGCCCAGCACCCGAAGAAAACGTACCTCCGGCCGCGATGAACCCCCCGTCGCTCGTCTGTGTCACGGAATAAAATCTGTCGAGGCCGGCCCCGCCAAATGTTTTGACCCAAATGGCTTCCCCCGAAGAGTTCGTCCTGATGAGATAGGCATCCCTCGTGCCGGTGCCGCGGGGCGACAAGTACCCCGCGATCACGTAGCCTCCGTCATCCGTCTGGGACACTGAATAACCCCTGTCAAAATATGTGCTCCCGTAAGTCTTTGTCCAAGTCACCGCGCCTGAGTTGTCTGTTTTGACTAGATACACATCCTCAGACCCCGCGCCAAAAGAGCTCGTGTAACCGGTGGCGATGTACCCGCCATCGCTTGTTTGGACTACTGAAAAGCACCGGTCATTGTTTTCTCCGCCGTAAGTGTTTTCCCACAACACTCCTCCTGAAGCGTCCACTTTCACGAGATAAAAATCATCCCTGCCGGCGCCATAGGAGCTGGTGTGCCCTCCGATGATGTAACCGCCGTCGCTCGTTGCATTCAGAGAAAAAGCCCATTCATCTGCGGTTCCGCCATATGTTTTGCTCCACAGGTTTTCTCCGGCGGAGTCTGTTTTTATGAGATAAAAGTCGTTGCTGCCAGCGCCGAAGGAAGTGGTCCTGCCAGCGACCATGTAGCCGCCATTTTCGGCCAGCGCTACGGATTCGCCCCAGTCAGTTCCGCTACCGCCGTGACTTTTTGCCCAAAGGTTCTCGCCTGCAGAGTTGGTCTTTACCAGATAAACATCGTCACTTCCGCTTCCAAAAGAGCTCGTCCAGCCCGCCACGACGTAACCACCGTCGGAAGTTTTGGCGACGCTGTGGCCGCTTTCGCTGGCGCTCCCCCCAGATATCTTGAGCCAAAGCACGCTTCCCAAAGCGTCTATTTTGGCGAGGAAAGCGTCCCTAGCCACGCCTGCGCCGAACGACCTTGTCTCCCCGGCGATAATGTAACCTTCATCATGCGCGGCGGTGACGGATAGCGCAAAATCTTCCCCGTTTTCGCCGTATACTGTGATCCATTTTTCTTTTGTTCTGTGTTCACCTAGCAGGTAAGCTGCGGCTCCCGTCCCGATGATGATCAGCAGGAAAACAACGATGGCGAACTTTTCCAATCTTGGTCCTCCCGGTTTTTCATTCACCACTCATACGTTAGGATTTATTTCATTATAGTTTCCGGCTTGCCGCTTGACGCTCCGCGCGATTTCGGCGCCAATGTAGGGCACCTTCGCCAGATCCTCCTCTGCGGCCCGCTCGATGTCCGCCAGCTTCCTGTAACCTGCCCTGAAGAGGCTCCGTCCGCGCACCCGCCCTATTCCGCGCAGCTGCACCAGCTCCAGAAGTTCCGCCTTTACCCCGTACCTGACGCGCTTCTGGAGGTCCCTGAGGGGGGCCAGCGCGGGCCCGGCCTTGAAAAGCCTGGCCAGCTCGTGAGAGGCGTGCAGCAGCCACCCAGCCGTGTCGGCCGTCCTTCTGATGTCCCCGGCGCCAATCCCGAACTCCTCATGGATGTCGTCCTCCCTCATCTCTTCAATCCACATCTGCACTATCCTCGCCGTCTTGAGTTCGGCCATGAAGTGCTCGAACTCCTCCGGCTTCCGGTGCGGGTCTGGGATCGGGACGAGCAGCTCGTCCGCGTACCTCAGGTAAAACTCCTCCATCTCCTCCAACTCCCGCTCCCTGAGATAGTATGTGGTCATGTCTGGGGTCCTGGAAATCAGGTGGAGGAAGGCGAGGTCCGTCGGCCTTTCCGCCGTCACTCCCTTGAGGCCGTCCCTGATTACCACGGCCGAAAGCGGGTCGATGTAGAGTGTCGAAACCAGCTCCCCGAACTGGGTGGCCAGGAGAAGCTTCCCCTTGCGTGAAATCATGCCCTCTTTTTCAAGGAAGTCCAGAATCCGCTCCACCACACGCCTAACGTCCCTGGTCCCAAACTGGTGTGCAAAAAAAGTCCGCCCCATGAAGCCCAGCAGGCTGTCTTCGTCACTCACATAGCCAGCCGCTATCGAGGCGAGCACGTGGGTCCTTAGCGCGGGCTCGGTGCCCAGCTTTGAGGTTATCCTCTCGGATTCCGCGTGGATGAACTCCTCGAACAGGGCCTCCACCTCCCGCTTGCCGTGCGCGATGGCCACCGCCTCCCCATACTCGTCGTACTGCGGGCGGCCAGCCCTGCCGCACATCTGGTGGAACTCGAGCACGGGGATATACTGCATCCCGTACGGCTCCACGTATCTCCTGTAGTCCCTGATAATGGCACGCCGCGACGGCAGGTTCACACCAGCCGCCAGCGTGGGGGTGGCGCAAATCACCTTGAGAAAAGTCTTCCTGAACGAGTCCTCAACAGCTTTCCTCTGGCTCGGGTGGAGTCCAGCGTGATGAAAGGCCGAGCCGCGCCTCACGCAATCGGCCAGCAACCGGCATGTCCTGCTGGGCTCTCCAAGGGCCTTCTCCACCTCCTTCGCGGCTTCCGCCAGCTTTTCTTTCTCCTCAGCGGTCAGGTGGTTTTTTGTGTGTGATGCCAGAAGTTCGGCGGAAGTCTGCGCCGAGCGCCGGGTGTTCACAAAGACCAGCGCCTGCCCGCCCTCCTTCACTGTGTCCAGCGCCAGCGCCGCCAGTGCTTCCCCCCCTCCCGCGACCTCTCTCCTGCCGCCGTCGTCGAACTTTATCTTCCCGTTCCAGTAGACTCCCTTTTTCAGCGGAACCGGCCTCCACTCGCTCTTGACCAGCTCAGCCCCGAGCCACTCCGCCATCTCGTCGGCGTTTTTTATCGTGGCCGAGAGCGCGAGTATCTGAACCTTCGGGTTGACCTGCCTCAGCCTGGCCGTCAGTATCTCGAGGGTGGGGCCCCTACCTGGGTCGTCAATCAGGTGGACTTCATCCAAGACCACCACGGAGACGATGTCGGCAAGCCACTTCGCGCGGTGCCTGAGCAGCGAGTCCACCTTCTCGGAGGTGGCCACCAGGATGTCATAGTGTGCAAGGCGGGGATCGGCCACGTCGAAGTCGCCAGTGGCTATCCCGACCTTTACTCCTAGATGTCCGTACTTCTGCCTGAACTCGTCGTACTTCTCGCTCGCGAGGGCCCTGAGCGGCACGATGTAGATGCATTTTCCCTTTTCCCTGAGGACGGACTTCAGCATGCAGAATTCGGCGATGAGCGTCTTCCCACTGGCAGTCGGCACTGCCAGAACCATGTTTTTCCCTTCAAGAACCTGCTTCTTCACGGCCTCGGCCTGCGGCGGGTAAAGCTTTGTTACGTTTGATTTCTCCAAGGCTTCGGCCACTTCACCGGGCAATCCGTACTTTTTGCACACTTCTGAGATTTCCAAACCCACCGCCTCGTTCAGACCTCATCGTGTTATTAAATTAAATACAGTGTTTATCTGGTGGAACATGCAGGGGGACGCGGTTCAGTCGGCAGTCAAGCTAGTTTGGGACGGGATAGTAACAGGAAAAATTACAGACGCCCGCAGCCTCTCAAAAGCCAAGATTCAGGCGTGCCGCGAGTTTGGGCTTTCGGGGCCGCTGAAGAACTCGGAACTTCTGTCGGCTGCCGATGCCGACAAAAGGGAGAAGCTCCTGAAGCTTTTGACCCTCAAGCCCGTGCGATCAATCTCAGGCGTCACAGTTATAACCGTGATGCCCAAGCCTTACGTCTGTCCCAAGGACGAGCCTTGCATCTACTGTCCAGGCGGGCCGGACTCCAACATACCCCAGTCTTACACGGGAAAAGAGCCCGCGTCGGCCCGGGCCGTGCAGTGCAATTATGACCCCATCTGCCAAATCAAAAGCAGGATCGAGCAGCTCCGGGCGGTCGGCCATGATGTTGACAAGGTCGAGTTGATAATGTTCGGCGGCACTCTGACAGCTTACCCGGCCGATTACTTGGAACAGTTCACAATCAAGTGTTTGAACGAGATCTCTGGGTCAAAAGCCGAAGCGATTGAGGAAGCGCAGCTCGCCGCCGAAAACTCGCAGATCAGAATAAGCGACATCACAATGGAGACGCGCCCTGACTACTGCAAGGCGCCGCAGGTTGACTTCATGCTCAAGCTGGGTGCGACAAGGGTGGAGTTGGGGGTGCAGACAGTCTACGACGAAATTTACAGGCTGGTCAACCGCGGCCACACCGTGGAGGATGTCGTCGAGGCCACGAGGATAACCAGGGATGCCGGCTTCGCGGTGGTTTATCACATGATGCCTAACCTGCCTGGCTCGGATTACAAGCGCGATCTCGACACATTTGACACAATTTTCAGCGATGAGAGATTCAAACCGGACGCCGTCAAAATTTATCCAACTCTCGTGATGCCCGGCACAAAGCTACACGAGATGTGGCAGCGCGGAGACTACAAGCCCTATCCGCTTGATAAAATTGTCGAGCTAGTTTCAGAAATAAAAAAACGCGTGCCGAAGTGGGTGAGGATACAGCGCATCCAGCGAGACATCCCCACAAACCTGATCGCCGACGGGGTCAAGATGGGGAACCTGCGTGTTCTGGTCCAGGAAAAGCTCAAGAAGGATGGCGCTCGCTGCAGATGCATACGCTGCCGCGAGGTCGGGCATGTGAAGTACAAGCTCGGCCTTGAACCCAATCTTGATGACGTGAAGTTGATGGTTGAGAAGTATAATGCTTCTGAGGGTGAGGAACTTTTCGTATCGTTTGAGGATGTGGAGAAGGACATTTTGGTCGGGCTTTTGAGGCTGAGGCAGCCGTCCGAGAAGGCACACAGGCCGGAGGTAAAAGCCGCTAGGGCAATGCTGGTGAGGGAGCTGCATGTTTTCGGGCCACTCGTGCAGGTGGGGGAGGAGGCAGGTGCGGGCGACTGGCAGCACAGAGGCTGGGGCGAGCGCCTGATGCAGGAGGCAGAGAGGATTTCCAGAGAAGACTTCGGCGCGCGCAGGGTCATGGTGTTGGCAGGCATAGGAACACGGAATTACTATAAAAGGTTCGGTTACGAGCGCGAGGGACCTTTCATGGTGAAGGAGCTGAGCTGATGCACGAAAAGCTGGAGCACGAAAATTTCAGGCTTCAGGCTGCACTCATCGTCGCCGTAATTTTTGTGGACGTTGTTATCACATACATGCTGGCGCCCCCAAACGCCAAGCTGTTCAGGTTCAGCAGCTTCTTGACGCACCTTGTCGTCGGAATGCTGGTGTGGTTGATATGGGCGCTGCCGGGAGTCATGGGGCGGACATCCCTCTGGTTGGTGAAGGCGGGGGAAGTGTTTGCTGAGGGGATCAAAACTCGGGAGGGGGTGCTGTGCCGGGTTCCTCAAAAAAGAAGCATCGGGGTTATGGCCACTCTTGTTCTTGCATTTGTGATTTTCATTGTCACGATAGCCCTGGCCGTGATGATCCTTTAGAGTTCATATTTGAACCTGACAGGGGCCATAAACATTGGACGGACGATAACTTTTCTTGCCGTCGCGATTCCGATAGTTTACATCTTGCTGGGGTGGCTGGCTCCTACTCTCAGGCTGGTCGACTCAAGCGGGCTGCGTTACCGCGTCGACCGCCAGAACCAGGTACATGACATTGGGAGTGTTTTGCGGGGAAGGCTTGGGATATTGGTGGGAATAGGCGCCTTCGCTTCAATTTACACCACGATGGGTTTGCTGGATTTCAAACTCGATCAGTTTCTCACGCTTATCCGCTCCTTGGTGCTGGAGTTACTCCCCCCGGCGCTGGTTTCCGCGTTTTTCTTCAGATACTTTGTGGAGAAAAGGGCTGCTAAAGCTTTTAATTCATTGCTTGATTCTCGCGGGGTAAAGAGGGTTGATTCCTTGGAAGAGATTGTGAACATACCGGCTGTAAAAAGAAAAAGCCGGATTGAAAAAGTTTTGAGTAAGGTTAGACTGGCCAAAATATAATCCAGCAACTCACTTTTTGATGGTCGCCCCGCAGTTCGGGCATTTTTTGTTGGTTAACTTGACTGGCTCGCTGCAGTACGGGCAGGGGATGACGTCTCTTACCAACCACCCATTCTCGTAACGGACGTCTTCAAAGTAACCCTCTTCGATCATCGGTTTAAGATATTCCGTCTCAAGAATTTTGATGTTGGCGCCCATTTTTACATGGTTGGCTATTTCTCTAAGCGAAACCTTCCCTTTTGATTTCAAAATCTGGTTTGCGAAACTGCTTATTTGTTCTTTCATTCCCTTCCTTCCTATTCTTACAGCGGTGCCAATCCCCAGCACCGCCATCATAATTCCAATTGTAAAAGTGATTATTACTAAATATCCTTCAGTTGTAAACGACACTCCATCGGCCGCCCACATTCTGGGCCAAAAATTTCCAAACACGAGTAACAAAAAAGGTATCAAGCAAATTATTACACCAACCAATCCAACAATCCCTCCAACATTTGCTTTTGTTTTTTCAGAAACCAAGTTTATCCCTCATTTTTGCTCGTTGTCCCCACCTGTTATTTTGATAACTTCTTTCCGCAGCTGGGGCAGAACTTTGTCTCGGCAGGAACCGCCTCGCCGCATTTGGGGCACTTTATGGTCTTGGGCTTGGTGGCAATCTTCCCTCCGCACTCTGGGCAGAACTTGGAGTTTGACGGAACCTGCGCGCCGCAGTTGGGGCAGATGACAAGAGGGGCTGCCGCGGCTCCCCCGGCAGGCTGCTGCATCATCTGGGGGATCAAAACCATCCCGGCCCCGAGCCCGGCACCCGACGACTTCCCGAGCTCCTTCGCCGACTCTTTCATTGTCTCCATCCTGAGCACCTCAGAAGGCGCGGCTCTGCCGGATTGCATCCAGAACAGCCTCTCCCGGTATTGCGGCTCGGTGTCGATGCCTTCAAACTTGAGGTCTATGAGTTCAATCCCGAGCCTCTTGAACGCGTCCAATATGTGGGCCTTTACAGTCGCCGATGTTTCATCAAGTTTAGTGAAGACTGTGGCCAAGTCGTATTGGGAAAGCTCGTCAATCATCTTCTCATTGACAAATCCTCTCAGGAACTCGTTGACGTCGACGGTGTGGAAAGCTCCCTGTCCTCCCACGACCTCGGTCACGAAGAGTTGCGGGCTCTCTATCTTGAACCAGAAGCCGCCGTGTGCCATAAGCGGAGCGAGCTCGGTCGTCTGGGCTCTCATCCCGTACTTCCCGTCAAACTGCTTGGTTGAGACAAATATGACCATGCACTTGAACGGCGTGTCTTTGTAACCCGCCAACCGGGTCAAAAGTTTTCCGATGAGTGGCAAGTTTCTCGTCGTCAGGGTGTGCCTCCCGGGCCCGAGGACATCGTAAGCTTTGCCGTCCCTGAAGAAGACTGCCGCCTCCATCTCCTTGACTATCAGCTGGGCGCCCCAAGTTATATTTTCGTTTGGATACTTCCAGACGATTTTGCCAGGCTCGTGAGTCTCCCACTCTATAACCTGCGGCATCAGATCTCAACTCCCATGATGACTTCTTTCCTCTCGTTGAAGTTGCTTTCCAGACCGTCGATCATGACTCGGAGTTCGCTGATATGGTCGCCGGCGCTTTCAAAGTTTTCTCCAAGGGCCTCTTTCTTGAACTGCTTCACTTTCGCCTCTATCTCCTTGGCGCTTTCGACCATCTTCATGTCAAAGTCAATCATCCTTTCCAGGTCGTCCTCCTCAATCTTCACGGCGTTGAAAAATCCGGCGTACCCGTAAGGCGCGTGGTTTATCAGCTCCGCGACCCTGTCGAACTTCGCGATGACCCTGTCGAGCTCGCCCATAGGGCCGGTGATCTTGTTGATCGCCAGGCGCTGGAAGATTTCCCTGAGGCTTGACTTTGCATCCGCCAGCCTCCGGTGGATGTTGTCCCTTATGAGCCTGTCAGCCTCCCGCCTCATCTCCTTCAGCTTGTAGCCCCTGAAGCCCGGGATGGCGAGCGAAATTTTCTCAAGTAGGGCCTTTTCGCTCTCGACTTTTTTCAGAGTTTTTTCAGTCATTTTATCTCCCTAGTTTTGCTCCGCAGTTGGAACACCTTTGAGATTCAACCGGTATAAGGGCACCGCAATACTTGCAGGGCACCTTAATCACCTCTTTGACCACGACCTGACCGGAGGGTGGAGCCGCTGGACCATATGGGGTGAAGGCAACGCTGACATTTGTTTCCTGAGTCTTGTCCGGCCGCCCCTTGACAGCGACCACTCCTTTTACTTTTCTCGATATTACGCCATTTGGCATTGATGGCCTCACGGGGGGGATGTTGAAGCTGAAGGGGAACGACTCCTTCATGCCTTTTGTTACATCGAACGGCCCGGACACCCTGACGTTTTCGGAATGCAAATTCTTGACATGGGTTTCCATTGTTTGGTAAGTGCGTCCTCCAGAATGGCGCCACCCTGGGGCCTGATATGTTTCTGTCACCCGGACCTCCAGCCTGATTTCGTCGGCGCGAACATTTTCATCTGAATCCAAAAACACGTTTCCGGTGACCTGCTCACCCTCCGCAAATGTAGCTTTATCAAACTGGATTGACACTTTGGCATTTATCGGGTTCAGCCTGTCGAATAACCCCAACCTCTCACCTATTCTCCACGAGCGGCTGGATTTAAAAACTTTCGTGTTGTTTATTGTGTGAGCATGACAGGAAAAAGACCAATAGGAGTAATCTCATTCGGGATTTTCCTCGCGACATGCGGGGTAGCGGGGGTGGCCTACGCCGCTGGCTACATAGTAATGTGGGAAACCCTGCCGCTTGTTGCAGCTCTCAACGGAGCCTGGTTCCTGGTTTTGGCCGCGATAAAGAGTTCGAGCCCAGCAAAATATGAGATGGAAGCTTTCGCCACCGGCGTCTGGGGGGCGATGATACTTGGCGGCGGGCTTGCGTGGTTCCTCTACATTCGGATTTCTGCAATCGCTGGCGTGTCTTCATTTTTTGTTCTGGTCGGGATTTTGGCGGTCGCCGCTGGAGTGCGGGCTTGGAAGGACCATTGAGAAACCAGCGCGGCTAAAATTAGTGGTGGGGTCGCCGAGATTTGAACTCGGGTCACCGGCTTTTTTGCGTTGGCCTACGTCCCATTCGGCAGATCAAGAGATCTTAAGCCGGCAGGATAGGCCATGCTACCCCACGACCCCGTGTTATATGTTTCGATGGCTTCTTTAAGGCAATTGCTTTTTTCTGTTATCACGTCGCGTATTCCAAACAATATCGCGTTTTTTTCAAATCCACAGTAACTACGGGATTTGTACGCTTTGACGCTGTCAATGAACCCACCAAAATTCGCAAATTTTAACATGTTTGGTCTTCGGTCAGTATTTATCCCATGAATGCCTGACCAAGTATTTTTGTCTTTAGTCAAGTTCATCAATATTCCTAGCTCTTTTGCCAACAGCTTCCACTCATTTGCTAGAGTTGGGTGGGCACAGCCCAGTCTTAATCTAAATTTTTGGCCGTCGTTGATAATTGAAACATTTCCATCGGCACTCATTGCAAGCCTAAAAGCCAACACTTTTACTTTCAACGATTCTTTGAAAATGAACTGTAAAGTTGGGTTGGTAGTAACTGTAAATTTGTCATCATTGTTTCGTTGCGGGCCTGTTTTAAAAGAGGGGGTCAGCGAAAAAGAGTGTTCATACATTCGGATTTCAATCCGCGTTCAAATACTGTTCGGTAAGATCTATTGTGAATTTGTAAATAACCAGACGGTTTTCCTAAGTCCATTCATAATCAAAAATCTGAAAATCTGATGTAAAGCGACGTCTTTTCCGTAGTATACCAACCAATGTGCTTTTCTGTTTCTTCTTTTCATGACGCATCCGTCTGTCAAAAGCATTACGGCAGCCAATTTACAACATTCACTAAGCGTCAATTCTTTCATCTGTTCGTAAATCTCCAATTTCCTCGCCCCCATTAATTTTCACATTGCAAGATAAACAATTTGTGGGGAGAGGTCGGCGAAAGTAATATTTAAACGTTTTAACAAGCCTGACAATATTATATTGTTTTCAAAGGCGATATCATGAAAAAACAGAACTGGCCCGTCCTCATCTCGCTGTTCTACCCGCTGGTGCT
>JBFMBF010000033.1:0-11047 GCA_040755315.1 Hadarchaeota archaeon (SeqCode)
TAGCCCTTTCTGCCACGTCCCTTGCGTTCCTGAACCATCGTCTTGTTCACTGCTATCCTTGCCAGTTCCACTGGGTCTATCACGAACCATCTAGGGCGTCAGGGAGAAAGAATTATGCACCCCCCTAAGAGTAGAATTCAACGTCCCTGGAGTCGCTTACGGTTATTGTCACGACAACGTTCAGGTCGAGGCGAAGGTGAAAGTTGGTGAGAGAATAGATGTCGCTGTGGTCTCAGATAATGCTGATGGCCGGACGATAGTGCTGAACGTCGACAACGAGACGCTGCCGGGCCTCAGGGTCGGGCATATCGTTGTTGAAGTCGACAACGAGAATATCGGCCAAGCAGACGACTATGCAGACGTGCTTGACCCAACGAATGACGGCGGCTTGGCAGAGTACCTTACATTGGTCGGGAACAGGGGGGTTCAGCTTCTGGTCTCAATCCCACACTTCTCGACCCGCACGATCACGATTTCTACGCTTCCAACCCAACCGTTCCCTGTAGCGCCACCAATGTATTTAGTAGCCGTTGCGGGAATCATTCTCATTGTTGTGCTTGTTGTGATTATCTGGAGATACCTTACTTCCGGAAGCAAAAATTTGGTTAAAAATTAGTTTGTTTCCATAGCCTTTTTACAAGGCCGCCGTGAGTTCTTCACGTGAGCCTTATGCCAGAAGAAAAAACAATCCACGACCCCGTCCACGGCAGCATGACCTTGAGCGGGATAATCCTCGACCTGATCGACACCGCGGAGGTGCAGCGGCTCCGCGGAATTCGACAGCTCGGCCTGGCGAACGTGGCCTTCCCGGGCGCCAACCACTCCCGCTTCGAGCACGCCCTCGGTGTGGGTCACCTAGCTTGGAAAGTCGCGAACAAGCTTGGTCTGGAGGCTGGCGAGAAAAACACCCTGCAGGCCGCCGCCGTCCTCCATGATGTCGGCCACGCCCCTTACTCCCACACACTGGAGCACCTGATGGTCGACTACCTCAAGAAAGACCACATGGAAATCACTGGGCAGATCATCCAGGGGAAGATGAGCATGGCTCCGGAAAATGAAGCCGCTCTGAGGAAGCTTGGGATATCGCGGGCGAACCATGTCTTGAAAAAATGGGGAGTTTCTTCAAGGGAGGTTTCCCAGCTATTAATGGGGAAGCACAGGCGCCGCTATCTCGGTGATCTAATCCACAGCGAGGTTGACGTTGACCAGATGGACTACCTGCTGAGGGACTCTCACTTCACGGGCGTTGCTCTCGGGATGGTCGACATGGACAGGCTTATGAGGACACTGGTCATACACGGCGGCCGCTCATGCATAATGGCTAAGGGGGTCGAGGCGGTGGAGGGGCTCCTGACGGCGAGGGGTCTCATGTACAGCTCTGTTTATTACCATCACACCGTGCGGGTGGCAGAGGTTATGCTGATGAACGCCGTTGACAGGGCCCTCGAGAAAAGCGGCTTCAACCGCAACTTCTTCCTCATGGACGACGCGCAGCTGATGGAGAGACTCAGTTCCGTCGGAGGCTATCCCGCGGAGATGGTCATGAGGCTCCGCTACAGGCAGCTTTTCAAGTCTGCCCATGTAGAGACCAGGAAAGAGCTGAGCAAGTCGGAAAAGCAAAAGTACCTGTCGCGCTTCGGCAAGTGGAGCATGGTGCGCGAGGCCCAAGACGAGATAGCTGACGAGGCCGGGGTAGGGCGCGGCAGTGTGCTGCTGGATGTGCCGATTGTGGACATCATAACTTCGGAGCCGAGGATTGAAAAGGTCGACATGCCGGTGATCCAAGAAGGGAAGATTTCCAAGCTTTCAAAAGTTTCGCCGCTCGCCACGGCTCTGAAGCAAAGGCAGGCCCCAAGGTACATGCTCCGCGTCATCTCTGAGGACAAGCTGGTGGAAAAAGTCAAGCGGGCCGCCGAGCGGGTTTTGAGTTAACCAATGGCCCTGCGCCCGATATCCGTGGGCCTGAGCGCCGTATCCAGGTAACCCAGCACTTGGAGCCTCGTGATCTGGCCTTTCGCGATAATCAACGGGACGCCCGCCTCTTCAGCCGCTTTTTCTATTGTGCTACCAGAAATCAGGCTTTTCATCATGGACCTGCCGACCTCGCCGACGAGGATCTCGTCTGAGAGCCGCGCCTTCATCTCATCGCCAAGCTTGGAGCGCTTGAGTATCGCGGCGAAGAGCATGGGGCTGGGCGGCACGCCGTACTTCCGGCGCAGCGTCCTCTGGCTGATTTTAGAGCCGGCTATGGCCGACCTGAGGCTCTCCATGTCTCTGGCAAACTCGTAAAGAGCGGCTTCCTCGGCTGTCTCTTTTGATTCTCTGGCCTCCGAAATTTTGATACTTCTCAACCTGAGCTCCCTCTCGAGGGCAGCCTTCTCCTTTTTGAGTTTCGCCAGTTCTTCAGGTCCCTTCCTCCCAAACATCAGAAGGGCAAGCAAGACCCCTATCACGGCCAGCAGCACGATTTCAATCCACATGTTACAAAAATTACTTTGCTCAAGTGGTTTAAACATAACGGGGCGGCGGACTTTGTTTGTTTAACAATATTCTATCACTTCAGTAGCCTTTTTATTCACCCAAGAAAACCATCTTGATAGAGAATCATGAAGGTGGCGATTCAGGGCTTAGGTGAAGTCCCAACGACGGTGATGGTGGTTTTTGAGGAGGAGAAGCCGGACATCTCTTATGTCATATGTTCGGAATACCAGCTCAAACATGTTGCAAAGATGTACGGGTACACAAAGACCAACGAGGAAATCATCCAAGAGGCTGCCGCAAAGGCCGGGGTAAAGCTGGAATTTTGTGTCAAGGATGTTTTCGACCCTGCGGTTGTCGGCGAGTGTTTGGGGGAGATACTGAACAAGCTCAACCCGAAGGAGGACGAGGTTATCGTGAACTACACTGGCGGTTCTGCCGTCGTCAGGCTGCTGCTGGGGACATTGGGGGTCGTCCTCTCGATGGTGATGAAGGCAAGGGTCATCTATGCGATAAAATATCCGCACGGGGTGGACGTTTCAGCGGACCACACAGATGCCCTTAGGGACATTTTCCAGCGTCTCAAAATTATAACATGATTTTCGGGCTGGTGCAAGCTTGATACTCAGGTGTCTCAGGTGCGGCCACGAGCACCTGCCGAAAAAAGGTTTGTACACCTGTGAAAGGTGCGGCGGGAAAATTGAGGTTGTTTACAATTATGCGAAAGTTTCTCTGACTAGGGGGCGGCTTTCCAAGGGAAGTGGAATCTGGAAATATTCCGAGCTTCTGCCGCTCTCGAACAGGAAAAACGTAGTGAGTCTCGGCGAAGGCGGCACCCCGCTGCTCGAGGCGAGGAACCTGGCGGGAGTCCTTGGGATTAAGCACCTTTACCTGAAGGACGAGACCCGAAACCCGACCAGCTCTTTCAAGGACAGGATGATGAGCGTCGGGGTCTCGAAGGCGGCGGAGTTTGGTGCGGAAGCAGTGGTGACGGCATCGAGCGGGAACGCGGCGGTGTCGCTGGCGGCATACGCGGCCAAAGCTGGCATAAAGTGCTACGCCTTCGTGCCTGCACATGCACCTGAGAGCAAGATGGCCCAGCTTTCGATGCACGGGGCCAGGGTAGTCAAGGTTGCCGGGATGAAGAAGGGCGACCCGACATACACCATGATGCTGGAGTCCTGGAAGAAGTTTGGCTGGCATCCCATCCCGAGCGCCGGGGCCTTCAACCCCTACCATTGGGAAGGTATCAAGACTATGTCTTACGAGGTTTGTGAAGGTTTGGGCTGGAAGGTTCCCGACTGGGTGGTAGTCCCAACTGGCGCCGGGACTCTGCTTTCCGGCAGCGCCAAAGGATATTTTGAGTTTGATCAGTTGGGGCTGGTGAAGGGTGTACCACGGATGGTTTGTGTTCAGGCGAAGGGGAGTGCCCCAATCGTGAAGGCTGTTGCGGAAAACATTCCGCCCGAGAAGATAGAGACGTGGGTCAATCCAAAAACCATCGCGGGGGGGCTGATAGACCCTTACCCATGGGACGCAGACACGGCGATTCCCGCTATAAAGCGCTCTGGTGGGGCTGCTGTCGCGGTGAGCGACGAAGAGATTCTGGAAGCCGAGAAGATGCTGGCCAGGCGGGAGGGGATTTTCGCCGAGCCTTCTGGGGCGGCTGGAGTGGCCGGGCTGAGGACGCTTTTGGATGAGGGAACCATAGACCAATCTGACGTTGTCGTGGTTGAGGTCACCGGCGGCGGGCTGAAGGATGTTAAGGTTGCTCTAGAAATTTCGGAGAAACCCATAGCCATAGAACCCAGGCTGGAGCAACTTGAGAAGTTTTTGAAAGCTTAAATTCCGCGACTTCAATTCAATCTTGAAGAGAACCGAACGGGGGTGAAAAGTTGGAAAAGAAAACAGTCGGAATCATCGGGTTAGTCGGCGGGATTTTGGCGCTGGTTAGTGTCGCGCTGCCTTGGATGTCCATAACGGTTTTTGGTTTCAGTGCAAGCTTTTCTGGTCTTGACGTCTTGACGTCTTGAACGCAGGCGGAGAAGGTCTGGTGATGGCCGTGCTGGTGCTTATCGGCGGAATCTTGGCGTTGCTGGGCGCGCTTGGGTCACTTACTGCCAAGATACCTGCAAAGCTTCTGCCAATTGGGGGAATACTTGCTATTGCTGGGGAGATATGGGCAGTCGCAAGAATAGGCGTACTGGCCTCGGAGCCGGTGTCGTTGGTTTTGGAGTTTACATAGGAATAGTCGGGGCAGTACTTGCGCTGCTGGGATATTTCGGCGCTCGAGGAAAGAAGTAGCTTCGCAAGCATTGAGGTTTTTTATTTTTTGTTTTTCTATAAAGCACGGCAAACCATCGCTGCCTCTTGCAAGCGCAGCTGGCTAATTTCCAAATAAAAATGGCGGGGATCTCGACCCATCCCTTACTTTCTCAACGAGCTTGCAAATCTCGACCACTTTGCTCGCCCGCTGTTTTTTCAAGTCAGGGCCTTTCTCCCGCAGTCGATGCCTTTCCCCGATCTTCCCGGAGATTATCCGCGTCCTTCCCCGGTTTTTCGCCCGGGTTTTTACACGGCGCCCCGTTGCCCTTAGGCTTCGGTTCGGCCTCCTCTGCAGGTTTCCATCCCCGCCGACATTACTTGGGTCAATCGGCTATTTAAAATTTTTTTAAAAAGTGGATATATTTCAGCTTCGGAGCTAGGCAGAAAATCTGTTATTTGCCTGAACTGGCAGTATATTTGGTGGAAAATGCCAACCAACGTGTCACCGGAGTACATCAAGGCCGAGCAGAAGTACCAGCAAGCGCGCACGATTGAGGAGAAAATCGCGGCCACTGAAGAACTCATAAGGGCCGCGCCCAAACACAAGGGAACCGAGAAGCTGCTGAGTACCCTGAAGCGGAGGCTAGCCAAGCTGCGCAGGGAGCTCGAGGAAAAGCGGGAGCGCAGGTCGGGGCGCGGCGGAGGGCAGCCTTTCGCCGTGAAGAAGGAGGGGGCGGCGCAGGTGGCGCTCGTCGGGATGCCCAACTCAGGCAAGTCCACGCTGCTCAGGATGCTGACGAGCGCAAAGCCGGAGGTGACCGACCACCCATTTGCCACGACAGAGCCGGTGCCTGGGATGATGCAGTTTGAGGATGTTCAGATCCAGCTCGTGGAAATACCGGCGATTGTGGAGGGGTCGAGCGTCGGGCGGGGTCTCGGGGCCAAACCACTGAGTGCCGCAAGAAACGCAGACGTCGTCGCCCTTGTCATAGACTCTTCCTCGAACGCGGTCAGGCAGGCGCGGACCTTGATCGAAGAGCTTGAGACGGCAGGGGTGAGACTTAACAAGCGGCCGCTTGCGGTTTCCATCGAGCGCAGGCCTGCTGGAGGGGTTGAAATAAAGGGAGGAGGTTTTGTCGATGGGGGCGAGGAAGAGGTGAAAAAAATTCTCATCTCCCACCGAATCCACAATGCATTCGTGATCGTGGAAGAGCCGGTCACGGCGGATGAGTTTGAAGGTGTCCTGGAGGAGGCTTCCGTTTACAGGCGCGCATTCTTTATTGTCACAAAGTCCAACTCCCGGGGCGCGGCCGAGTCTTTGAGTCGAGAATTCAGGGACTTTCCGATAATTCTTTCCAGCAGCGAACCAGGGAAGGTCAAGGCTGAAATCTACTCCGGGATGAACCTGATCAGGATTTACACCAGGCGGCCTGACGAGGATCCTGCAAAGCGCCCGCTTGTAATCCCGAAGGGATCAACAGTTTCTGACGTGGCTGGGGCCGTGCACAGGGATTTCAAGGAGAGCCTGAAGTTCGCCAGGGTCTGGGGATCAACAAGATTCCCGGGGCAACAGGTGAAAAGGGATTACATCCTCTCGGACAGAGACATCGTGGAGCTTCACCTGTGAGGTTCGGGGCGGCAGCCAATTAAATACTGGGAGACATAGCATCTAAGGGATACAATGCCATTGAGACCAGCAAAAACATATCGCTACTTCAGCGGCCCGGCCTACTCGAGGCGGGAGTTTGTGAAGGGGGTGCCTGGCATGAGAGTTACATTCTTTGACATGGGCAACCCAAATGGAGTGTTCCCAATTGAGTTTTCCCTGATTTCTTTAGAGACTGGCCAAATCAGACACAATGCTATAGAAGCTGCCAGGGTCGCTGCAAACAGAATTTTAGAAATCCAGGTCGGGAAGGACAACTATCACTTCAAGGTCAGGGTCTACCCTCACCAGGTGCTGAGGGAGAACCCGATGGCAATGGGCGCAGGGGCGGACAGGGTTTCAGACGGGATGAGGCACGCTTTCGGCAGGCCCATAGGCGTTGCGGCGAGGGTGAGCGCAGGGCAGAAATTAATGACGCTGAAGATAAACAAGGAGTTCATCGCTCTCGCAAAGGAGGCCCTCCGGAGGGCCAGCTCAAAATTATCTCTGCCTACAAGAGTGATTGTTGACAAGGGGCAAGAGTTACTAAAGTGATTCTTTCGAGATGGCCCCAAGCAGCTCGTAGATTAACCTTGCAGCCACGAACGCCGTCGTCCCGTCATCGTGTGGCGGAACCAACTCAACAACATCGCAGCCGGCCAGGTTAAGCCCGCCAAGCCCCTTCAGAAGCTGCATCACCTGAAATGTCGAAGGTCCACCTGGCTCGGGGGTCGCCACTCCCGGGGCGAAAGCAGGGTCAACAATATCAAGGTCAATCGTGATGTAAACCTTCCTGTCCATGGCCAGCTCCTCCACATCCCTGGCCACCTTGATTGGATCATCCATGACATCCGATGGGCTGAAAGAGGTGATGCTGTTTTTATCCAGGAACTCTGCCTCTTCCTTTGACCATGACCTGACGCCAATCTGAACTAGACGGTCGGGGGGCAGGAAATCCAGGATCCTTCTCATCACGGTGGCGTGGCATACCTTGTTTCCCATGTAATCATCCCTCAGGTCCCTGTGGGCGTCCAGATGGACCACGAAGCCGCTGCCGAGCGCCTTGGCCGAGAAGTAGCTCAGGGTGTGTTCCCCCCCGAGGAGGAAAGGCAGCTTACCGTCCTTCGATATCTCTTTTACAACATCTGCGATTCTTCTTCCGCTCTCTTCCATGTCGGTAGGCACAAGGATCAAGTCCCCGAGGTCTGTGATGTTGAGCGTCTCGAAAACATCCACTCCTACAGACGGGACATAGGTCTCTAAGTTGGCCGAGGCCTCCCTTATCTTAGCTGGCGCAAATCTGTAGCCGGAGCGGTAGCTTGACGTCATGTCCATTGGGACGCCGAGGAAGACGACATCTGACTTCTCGTATGTGAAGTCAAAACCTCCAAAACCTGGTCTTATGTGGAGAATCTGGTCAAGAAACTTCAAGCTCGCACACCTTCAATCCACTTCCTTTGAAACCAGCACCTGCCCGGACCTGGCGACCTCCTTCAAAACATCGGGCCCGAGGTTGATAATCAGCTTCTCGATGTCGCCATGCGCCCCGCTCAGCTCTGCTATTACTGCCCCATCTTTAGAGTCCACGATTTTTCCACCTGCCTTTTCTATCTGTTCGACGACTTTCCAGTGCTGGGGGTCCTCGAGCTTTTTTGTCTTGAGGAGCACCACTTCCCTCACCACGCTTTTCTCAGGCTCTATGACTGCCACATTGACTATCGGCTCTGAGCGCGACAGCACCCGCCTCATGAGCTCGGCCATGTTGTCGTTCGCTTGGAACATCAGGATTATCCTGGCCAGCCCCGACGGCTCTATCCCGACTGTTATGGAGTCGAGGTTTATCTGACGCCTTGTGAAGTCCCTTGATATTCTCATCATCACGCCCGGGACATTTTGACAGAGGACTGAAAAAATTCTTGTCTTCATTACATCACCTAAGTGAGGATCGGCTCGTCCAGCCTTCCCCCCGCAGGAATCATCGGGAGCGCGTGCTCGTCCGGGTCTATCGGAATGTCGAGCACGGCAGGCTTCCCGCTATTCAGGGCCTCGCGGAGCTTCGGCGCGATTTCATCCGGCCTGCTCGCGCGGTCGCCCCACCCCCCGTAGGCCTCTGCCAGCTTGACGAAGTCGGGGACCTTCCCGAGGTCGACGGCGGACCTCCTCTTCTGGAAGAACAGATCCTGCCACTGTTTCACCATGCCTAGGTATCTGTTATTTAAAATGCAGGAGACTACGGGGATATTGTTCTCAACAGCGGTGGCCATCTCCTGAGAGTTCATGAGGAAGCTGCCATCCCCGGCAATGTTTACGACGTCGCATTCTGGGCGGGCGATTTTTGCCCCTATTGAAGCTGGAAACCCGAAGCCCATTGTTCCGAGACCTCCGGAGCTTATGAAGTGCCTTGGTTTCTTGACCTGGTAGAAGTGCGCTGCCCACATCTGGCACTGCCCGACCTCGGTTGTGATTATGGCGGAGTCGCCGGCCACCTTCATTATCTCCTTTAGTGCACGCTGAGGCTTGATTGGGATATCGTCGTATTCCATGGAAGGGGCGAGATCTGCACGTAGCTTCTTCACCCGGTCTATCCACTCGCTGGTCCTTCCACGCTGGACATGCTGGTGCAGGCCGTTGATTATGGATGAGAGAGCCGACCTTGCATCAGCGACTATCGGGAGGTCCACCCTGACGTTTTTCCCTATCTCCACTTGGTCCACGTCTATATGGATAATCTTTGCTTTCGGGGCGAAGTGTCGCAGGTCGCCCGTGGCGCGGTCGCTGAATCTGACCCCGACCCCCACCAAGAGGTCGCACTCTGTGACTGCAAGGTTGGCCACCACCCTGCCGTGCATCCCGAGCATTCCAAGGGAGAGCGGGTGGTCTTCCGGGATTGTGCCTTTTCCAAGCAGCGAGGTTACAACGGGGGCGCCTAGCATCTCCGCCAGCTGCACCAGCTCCCCAGAAGCTCCGGACCAGACGACGCCGCCGCCCGCGTAGATTACGGGCTGGCGGGCGTGGACGAGCATCTCCACGGCCCTTCTGACCTCGGAAGGTGTGGGTTCAAGCTTCAGATGTTTCACGTAATCAACATCTGCGGGGATTTTTATGTCGGCCTTTCCAACTTGGACGTCCTTTGGGATGTCTATGTGGACGGGGCCGGGCCTGCCAGAGATAGCGACCTTGAAAGCCAGCCTGACTATCTTCGGGAGCTCTTCGGCCTTTTTCACTATGAAGTTGTGCTTGGTGATCGGGAGCATCAGGCTGAGCATGTCGGCCTCCTGGAAGGCGTCGGTGCCTAGTACATTCGAGGTGACCTGGCCTGAAAGGGCGATTACCGGGGAGCTGTCCATATAAGCGTTGAGAACACCTGTAATCAAGTTGCTTGCCCCTGGACCCGATGTGGTCATGCAGATGCCGGGCTTGCCTATCGCGCGTGCATAGCCGTCGGCGGCGTGGGCGGCCCCCTGCTCATGCCTCGTCAGGATGTGCCGGATTTCATGCTCGTCATAAAGGGCGTCGTAGATTGGGATTATGGACCCGCCGGGGATGCCGAAGATGTGCTTGGCCCCTTCAGCTTTCAGGGCCTCAAACAGGGCCTTGGAGCCCGTCATCTCGACCATTCAAATCCCCTTGAGTTATAACTTCACCTGCTTAAAACTCATGTTACTGGGGCTCCAGCTGGCCGGTCGCCCTCCCTGCAAGCGATTATCGGCGCCTCTCCTCCAGCTTTGCGAGGATGGTGCTCCGATATTTTTTCCTGCCGTCCCTTGTCTGGCCTATGAGCTTCGCGCTTTCGCTCACGCCCATCCGGAAATTGTCCTTGAGCAGCGACGCCATCCGCCGCGCCAGCAGCAGGGAGCTTACGTAGAGGTCAAGCCCACCGTGGCGCTCCTCAGCTTTTATTATGAACTCCTGCTCGGTACCAAGGACCATGGCCTCGAGCGAGCTTTTTATTTTTGAAAGCTTTTCCCGGGACAGCTTGCCCCTTACCTGGAGGATGGCCTCGTAATAGCCTGCGCTTTTTAGGCTGCAGATTTCGCAACTTTTTTTTACCAGCTTCAGCTTGATGTCGGCTTCCTCAGACTTGGGCTCGGCCTGGAGTTCGTGGACCTTTCCAACAGCTTTTATCTTGACCATCCCGGCCCCCATGTCCGGCTCGACGTTTATCTTGACGTCCGGGGCGCCGGGGGGGCTGAGCAGCTTCTGGCCTGACTCTTCGACCTTGACGACCTTGACGTTGGAGAGAGCCACTTTTTTGACTATCTCTTCAATAGACTCTTTCTCGTTTGCCGTTTGCCATCCCTTCCCGAGCTGGTAGGCGTTGCACCCCCTGCAGACGATGACCTGGATTTCCTTCGGGGCCTCGAGCAGGCGGGCCTGTTCCGAGAAGCAGCGCTGGCAGAGTCCCTGGACCAGCGGGCCAGAGTCGGTCTCGAAGGCGCCGCATCTGTAGCAGAATCTCTTCATGTCACCAAGCTTGTTTTTTCTGGTGGCTTAAGTCAGTTGTTTCGGCGGCGCCTTTTCAGCGGATTTTTTTCCTTCTATGTGAGTCGTTCGGCTAGCTCCACTCCATACTTTTTTAGGTCATCTCCTCCTTTATCCTTTTGGGGCGTACATGCAGCCTTCTATTCGCGGTCAAAGCCGCAATGGTATGCTGCGCTC
>JBFMBF010000034.1:0-1181 GCA_040755315.1 Hadarchaeota archaeon (SeqCode)
CGCCTTGATTACCTTCTCCGAACCGCACCGAGGACACTTCACTTTCGTTTTCCCCTATAACCACCGCCCCGACCCCAGACTCCAAATGAAACTATGTGGTTCAAGTCAAAAGTTCAGAGGAGAACCCCGCGAAGCAAAAATGGTATTTACCCAATCACAACTGGTTGTAAAAGCTGGACACACAAATTACAAAAGCTTTAAAGTAAGGAATTCTTACTTATTAATAGTGATGATATGGCAGAAGCCGTTGTAAAAGTCACTTCGAAGGGCCAACTAACCCTGCCAGCAGATATTCGAGAGGATTTGGGAATTGGTGAGGACGACTATCTTTACATCGCTGAAGCCGGAAACATAATTTTGATGAAGAGAATAGGCGTGGACCCCAAGGAGATCCTAAACACTTTCCAGCGCGCTGCAAAAGAGGCGGGCCTCACGAAAAAAGAGTTGAACCGAGCCATTCGGGAAATTAGGCGGGCAAAGAGATGACAAAGTCCAGGGTTTTTCTGGACACGAACATCCTAGTGTCCGGCATGGCCTTCGCTGGAAACGAGAGAAAATTGCTCGACGCGATTGTGGATGGAAAATTAACCTTGGTGTTGAGCGCCGATGTGATAAGAGAAGCCAATGCGGTACTCAAGAAGAAGTTTCCAAAACACGCTGTTCTTTTCCCCCTGTTTTTGCAATTGGTGAAACACGAGGAAATCCCAAAAAACGCGTACAAAAGCTCTGAAAAACTGTATGCTAAACTGATTGATGACGAGTCGGACGTCCCAATTTTGACAGCGGCGGCCGTGGGTAAAACAGATTACTTAGCCACCGGCGACAAAAAGCTTCTCGCCCTGAAGCAGATCGGTTGCATTGAAATAATCCAAACGCGGGCACTGTTGAAAAGATTGAATATTTGACTTCTCGAAGCTTGACTAAGTATCCCACTCAAATTACAGCTGGCCGCCGTAGAGGTCCACAGCGTATGACGGCCTCTGGCCTGCGCCCTTGCCGACCAGCGTCGCCTGCTGCCCGCTCAATCCCGTTTTCATCCAGAAGGAGATCGAGAAGTCGCCTGTCCCGAAGTCCAGGGAGGAGCCGTCGGGAATTCTTACGTAGCCGTTGCGGTCGAGGGCGAGCGCCTGCCCGAACCTGCCTTCGGCGAACGCCCCGCCGTGGACCTCGCCGTGGTTGCT
>JBFMBF010000034.1:1281-10741 GCA_040755315.1 Hadarchaeota archaeon (SeqCode)
CGTCGCCGTCGAGCCTCCACCGGCCCACGAGGCCGTCCGTCACTATGCCTTCCTCCTGATCCCCGGCAAGGTTGACCGTCACGGCCCTCCTGAACTCCCACCCGTGCAGCCACTCGTCGGGAAGGTCGGGGCTGTTTGAATATTGAAGCTCGTAGCTCACGCCGGAGGAATCATCAACAGAGGACCACTCGAACTCGGGCGTGTTGTCGATGGTGGCGCCGCTCTTTGGGGAAATCAACTCGGGCGCCGGAGGGTTGTCGATGTCTGTCGATGTTTTGAGGGTGAACGTGGCGACGTTGTCGACCTCGATGCCGTGGACCTCGACTCGCCAGTTCCCGGGCTGCGGGCAACCGTTTATAGGACAAGACGCAGACATTTAACTGAGAAAATGAGAAAAAAATTCAACATTGTAATCGAAAAGGATGAAGACGGGTATTATGTGGCTACCGTGCCAGAATTGCCAGGCTGCCACACCCAAGCTAAGTCGTTGGACGAGTTGGACGAGCGAATAGAGGAAGCGATCAAGCTTTACCTTGAAGTTGAGAAAGGTGCAACCGATATCGCCACAGAGTTCGTCGGCGTTCACGTGGTAGAGGTATCTGTTTGAAGCTTAGGCCACTTCCACCACAAAAAGTCATCAAAACGCTTGAACAGGTCGGCTTCAGTGTTGTTCGGCAGAAAGGTAGCCACGTATTTCTGGCGCATCCAGACGGGAGAACAACAGTGGTACCCGTTCACCCCCGGGAAGAGATAGGGCGAGGGCTGCTGAGAAAAATCATGAAAGACGTCAAGCTGACTAGAGACGAGTTTCTGAAACTTGTAAGCAATGTTTGACTTCACTTTTTGGTTTGCAATTAATAGTTAACACGTGCGCCGTGGTTGCTGCCCGCGCTGTCGTTCGCGTCGCCGTCGAGCCTCCACCGGCCCACGAGGCCGTCCGTCACTATGCCTTCCTCCTGATCCCCGGCAAGGTTGACCGTCACGGCCCTCCTGAACTCCCACCCGTGCAGCCACTCGTCGGGAAGGTCCGGGCCGTTCGAGTACTGAAGTTCGTATGTGACGCCGGAGGGGTCGTCAACAGAGGACCACTCGAACTCCGGCGTGTTGTCTGCCGCGGCGCTAAAACACAAGTCCGTCAGCAATGTTTCATGAACTTACGCCCAGATAACTTCTACCAGCTTTGATTTCAGAATATCCTCGTCTTTTGTCAGGACCTTCGCGTTTAACAATTTCGCAGTGGCCACGATTACTCGGTCGTGCAAATCCAACTGCTTCAACTTGCGACATTCTTCAATTACCTTCAGGTCCAACGGATAAACTGGATAGTTCAAGACACCCCGTATTCTCTCCAAAACATCTGCAAACTTGATTTCCATCCTGTGCTTTTCGCATATATACAAGGTTTCCAGCAAAACGATTGATGGGACAACTATTTGCGTTTCCGCCTCATCTGCCTGAAGAAATACTTCCATCGCCTTTCTACCAAGTTTGTTATCTTTCGTCAAAAACCACACAAACGCATTGGTGTCCGTTACGTACATTCAATCCCCGGCGCCAAAAAGAGAGCGCTCCGCCTCTTTGAATTCTTCCTCATCCACTGTAATTCCTTTCAATGCCCCGTGAAGAGCTACAATACCTTTTGGTTTCCCTGCTAGTTCGCGCACCATCAGCTTCAGGCCCTTGATCTCGCTTTCGAGTTCGGCAAGCTTATCGTAGATTGGTTTCTCGGCTTCCACCATTTTACCGCCGTGTAAAATTATCCTTGTGGCCATATTAACATGACGATTTCTGAATTATTTGACCGTGCCGTGGTTGCTCCCCCAGCTGTCGTTCGCGTCGCCGTCGAGCTTTCACCGGCCCACGAGGCCGTCCGTCACTATGCCTTCCTCCTGATCCCCGGCAAGGTTGACCGTCACGGCCCTCCTGAACTCCCACCCGTGCAGCCACTCGTCGGGGAGGTCGGGGCTGTTTGAATATTGAAGCTCGTAGCTCACGCCGGAGGAATCATCAACAGAGGACCACTCGAACTCGGGCGTGTTGTCGATGGTGGCGCCGCTCTTTGGGGAAATCAACTCGGGCGCCGGAGGGTTGTCGATGTCTGTCGATGTTTTGAACGTGTATGTGGCCACGCCGTAGATCACACAAAATAACCCGGACAACTCAAACAGATGGCTGCTGACCGGCTACAGCTTTTGACTTGTACATCCTCCAGCTGAGGATGGGGTCGCGCGAAGCCTTCACCTCGTCCAGCCTTCCGATTGCCGTGCCCGTAGGAGCCGAGCGCAACTTCTCCGGCTTTGTGTCCGCCTCCTCTGCTATCTTCGCAAGCACCCACACGAATCTGTCCAACTCCTCCTTGGGCTCGGTCTCAGTGGGTTCGATCATGAGGGCCTCAGGGACTATCGGCGGGAAGTAATAGGTGGGGGCGTGCAACCCATAGTCGAGCAGGCTCTTCGCAACATCGCGGGCTGACACTCCCTTCTCTGTCTTGAGAGGCTCAGCGCTGAACACAACCTCGTGCTTGCAGGGACCGTCAAGCTTTAGCTCATACCCCTTAACGCCCTGGAGCTTCCTCATGATGTAGTTGGCGTTCAGCACGGCCGCCTCGGTGGCTTCCTCAAGGCCGTCCGCGCCCATCATCAGGATGTATGTGTAAGCCCTGACAAGGACGCCAAAGTTCCCGTAGAAAGACTTGATCTTCCCGATGGACTTGGGCCTGTTAAAGTCAAGGTAGAAACTCCCACGCTTCTCGTCTCGCTCGACAACCGGAGTCGGCAGAAACTCCTCAAGCGACTCAACCACCCCGACAGGGCCAGAGCCCGGCCCGCCTCCCCCATGTGGAGTGGAGAACGTCTTGTGAAGGTTGAAGTGGACTATGTCAAAGCCCATGTCCCCCGGCCTGGCCTTGCCCATGATGCCGTTGAGGTTGGCGCCATCGTAGTAAAGCAGCCCCCCCGCGTCGTGGACGATCCTGGCTATCTCCAATATGCCCCCCTCGAAAAGCCCGAGGGTGTTCGGGTTGGTGAGCATGAGCGCGGCCGTCTTCTCCGAAACCGCCTTCCTGAGCGCCTCGATGTCAACCCTGCCGCGGGAGTCCGAAGGCACGACCACGACATTGAACCCCGCCATCGCCGCGCTCGTGAAGTTCGTCCCGTGAGCCGAGTCGGGAACTATGACTTCCGTCCTCACCTCGCCTTTTGACCTCAGGTAGGCCTGGACCAACAGCATCCCAAGAAGCTCCCCGTGGGCGCCGGCCGCAGGGTGCAGACAGACACGCGAAACCCCACCTATCTCGGCCAGAAAGCGCTCAAGCCAGTACATCAGCTCAAGGGCCCCCTGCACTGTCTCCTCGGCCTGATAGGGGTGGATGTTCGCGGCGGTCTCGAGGCCTGCAAGCTCATCACATATCTTTGGATTGTACTTCATCGTGCAGGAGCCGAGCGGGTAGAACCCCGAATCAACCCCAAAGTTCATCTGGGAGAGGCGGGTGTAATGTCGGACCACTTCTGGTTCGGAAATCTCCGGGAGGTCCAGCGCGGCCCTGATGAAATCATCCGGGATGTCGGGCTTGGCCAGTAACTCCCTGCCCACCGAGGCGCCTCTTCTCCCCTTCCCTCCAATCTCAAAAACAGTCGGCTCAAGGCTTTCATTGGATGACCACCGCGCCTGCCGGTACTTCATCTTCCTCCCTCCACGACATTTGCCGCCGCCTCGGCCAGCTTGTCTATGTCATCTTTGGTGTGCAGCTCGGTCGTGCAGAGGACCGCCGTCTCGCCGAGTTCCGGGAACTCTTCTCTGACAGGCTTTCCTCCGTGCACTCCTTGTTTCAACAACCTCGCGTTGAACTTTTCTATGCTGAGGCCTTTCTTCGTGCACTTGAGCGTGAACTCGTTGAAGTGTGGTGAACTGAAAACAGGCACTTTCAACCCCTTCACCTTGCCCAGCTTTTTCATCGCATACTTGGCGTTGGCCGCGCAGACCTCCGCCACCTCCCGAAGCCCTGACGGCCCCATGGAAGCAAGGTAGGCGGCCGCCGCGACGGCGCAGAGAGCCTCGTTGGTGCAGATGTTTGAAGTGGCCCTCTCCCTTCTTATGTGCTGTTCCCTGGTCTGCAGGACCATCGTGTACCCGCGGACGTTACCTCCGAGGGTCGTGGTCATGCCTATAAGCCTGCCAGGAATCTGCCTGACCAGCTTCTGCTCTCCCCGGCAGGCGAATATCCCCAAAGTCGGGCCACCAAAGCTAACGGGATTGCCCAGCGGCTGCCCCTCGCCCACGACTATGTCTGCCCCATAGTACCCGGGCGGCTTCAGCAGTCCCAGAGAGATCGGGTTGACGCCGACCACGAAAAGCGCTCCCGCTTTATGGGCCTCATCGGCTATCTCTTGGACACCCGTTTCCAGAAAGCCAAGGTAACTCGGGTTCTCCACGTATACGCCCGCGGCCCCTGCCTCCAGCTTCTCCTTCAACTCATCGAACCTAATCTGCCCCGTCTCGGAGTCGTGGCCCACCTCCACCACGTCGAGCGCTGCCCCGGCAGTGTAGTTCTTAAGCACGGACATCCGCTCAGAAGACATCAGCCTGGGGACTAGGAACCGCCTTTTACCTGTCACGCGGGCGCACATGAGGGCCGCCTCTCCCACCGCGGTCGACCAGTCATACATGGATGAGTTTGCAACGTCTAGCCCCACCAGCTCCGCCACCAGACTCTGATACTCGAAAAGCGCTTGGAGCATCCCTTGGCTGACCTCCGGCTGGTAGGGAGTGTAGGCCGTCAAAAACTCCGAGCGCTGGACGATTGACATGACGTGGGCCGGGATGTGGTGTGGCCAGACCCCTCCGCCAAGAAACGTGGGCATTTCCGTGAAAGGCTTGTTTTTGGAAAGCATGTTTTTCACATGGCTCCTGACCTCTGGCTCGGCGATTCCCTCCGGGATATTCAGCTTGCGATCCAGGCTGACCTCGGAAGGGATATCAGCGAAAAGATCGTCTATTTTCGAAACCCCAATCTCCTTCAGCATGTCCTCCCGAGATTCCCGCGTGCTAGGAAGAAACTGGCGTCCCATTTGACCAGCTACTTGAGTTTTTTCAAATATTCCGAGTAACCTTTTGAGCCCATGAGGTTCTTGAGTTCCGCGCTAAGGTCTTCCGGCCCGATCGTGCAGATCCATCCCTCGTCGTACGGGCTGGTGTTTACGAGCTCGGGCCTTTCCTGGAGGGATTTGTTGGCCTCCTTAACCGTGCCGCTGATCGGGCTGTAGACGGCGGAGACGGCCTTGATGGACTCGAGCGCTCCAAGCTCCATGTCCTTCGTCTTCTGCTCCGTCACCTGCCTGACCTCTTTACCTGCTTCTGGCAGCTCGGCATAGACGATGTCTCCGAGCTTTTTCTGCGCGTAGTCAGTTATCCCTACTTTGACCAGATCCCCCTCGACCTTCACCCACTCGTGCTCCCGGCTATAGTACAAACCATCTCTTACCTCGTATTCATCCATTCCATCACCCTCTCTTTATGACTTGGAATACTTGTTTAAAAAATTGGGGTTTTGGGTCAGATATCGACGACTGCCTGTACATAGCAGAGGTTTTTCTGCTGCTTTATCTCCATCAGGTGGTAGGTCATGGCCTTGACCGCCGTCCTATCTGTGTGTTTTTTTGGGTCGAACTTCTCCCCCATGACCTTGGCATCCAGTTTTAGGCCGCCCTCAACGCGGGAAATCCCAACTTTGAACTTTGACATCACAAGGTTCCTGAAGTCGTGCAGGTAAATCAGCCTGTCCAACCAATCGTAGAGTAGCGCCCCCTCATCCTTGGCCTTCAGCTCTACTTCAACTTCCTCCCACGGCTCTACCTTGCTTGTGTCGACCATCACTTCAAATAACGCGAGCGCGGCGTTTTCGAAAGCTTCCGCCAAGTTTCGGCCGTACGCGCGGAATCCAATGTCGGACGGATGCTCGACCCACTCGTAACGCTTCATGCCACCGATATACTGTTCTTTTTGCTAAAATAAACGGACCGGCCCGCTCAACCCGACCAACTTTTTCACATTGTAGCATTTTGACTTCAGCACGCTGTAAACCCCCAGCATCATGAATATGTCCTCGTGGCAGTGCGAAATTATTTTCTCGCGAGCGCTTTTATCTCCGGCGAGCCAGCGTACGTAAAGGGCCGGCATCTCTCTTGACGGTGTTTTCCTGTTGTTTAACCCAAACATGTTTGCGGCATCGGTCAGGTGGATGTCTCCTCCGTCCGGCACTATTGAATCCAAAGCGCACTCGTGCAGGTCTAGGAGTTCCGACGCGCTGGCAAGCGGGTCGCTGACCCTGTTGATTTTCGCCCTGACGCGGATGAAATCCACGTCAAAATCCCGCCATGTCACGACCCTGCAGGGGAGGTTCTGCTGTATTTTTTTATGCAACCATTTCAAGGCATTGCGCTCCTGTAGCGGCTTCCTGACGAAATACACAGTAAACTGCTTTTTTTCAGGGATGCCCAGTCCAATAGCTGTTATTGACTTGCTCTCGGGATTCAGCCCCATGGTTTCTACGTCGAGGCCGATCACTCGCATGAACATCGGTCGATTTTCGCTGCTTATTTACCTTTCCTCAAATTTGCACGATGAATAGTTTTGTGCCTCGATGTTCACTCTTTAATTTATTTTGAAAACGTGGCAAAGCGGCCGGTCTGTCTCTGAATCCCCGCGGTATTCGAAGATGTACAACAGTTGATTGGAACGATCATAACAACATGCGCCGAGACGGTATTTGTTCAGGGAATCTGCGAAGTCGGGATGATTGATTTTGTCGATGTTGAACAGAAAGTTGTCAATGCTAATGCTCGCGTAGGGCTGTGGTTCGTACGGTTGCTTAGAACCGCTGGCCACGGAAACGAAATCATATGGGTTGTAAAACAAGATTTGTGCCTCAAAGCTTTCTGTCCAATAGCCTCTTTCATCATGGGGGTAATCTGGCACTGCTGGGAAAGGTTCTTCGTCTGGCCAAACCAAACCGTTAGAATATCCGTACCAAGAGTTTTTTGTGCCAGTTCCTTTTGTTCCTATTAAAATCACCGCGGACCTGTTGTCAGCTGTCAGCCAGGCCCCGCCGGTCCATTCATCGGAATTTTGGTAGTTGTTCATCTTGTAGTTTCCCCCGTACTGGTAACCTTCTTGATTGGTGCTTGCGTAGCGGAGAAGGGTTGTGGCGGGAAGAGTTGTGTCGGCAGTCGGTGGATTGCCTGCATCCCAAGGAGCAATGGCAAATAAACTCGGTCCCATACCTCCCCAACCACCATCACGATATCTTCCGGTTACCAGTCGTCTTCCCTCGAAATAGTTATCTGCCAAGTTCTCCGGGATTTCAAACATAAAATCATTGGTGCTGTAAAGCGTAAGGGCCGAGTCGTCCAACACTCGCCAAGAGCCCTGCTGGTTTGTCAAGTCGGTATCGCACCACATGTGTGATGGCACATCTAACGGGGCCTCCTGGAAATGAGCTCCCCAACAAAGGTAGAGTTTACCACTTGTTTGAGATCCCTGCGCCGGCAGATATTCCATCCCAACATAGTTCAGCATGCTATCTGTGTAAATTTGTTCGAGCGCGGATATTCCCGTCCGCACGTTCGTGAACTGTCTTAATGTTGTGGCAGTGTTGAGCTCGCTTGGGTTTTTGTTTGAAGATATCACCGGGACAGGGATGTTTATCTCTGAAATATAGTGAGTCTGGTTGTGTCCGGCGCCAAAAATCGAACCAGGATAGCCATCGCTGGTACCGCTGGAGTCGCCATCAGGATAATATGCCATTGCACTACCTCCCCATTCCCAACCTATTGTCTCGGATAACCCTGTTGGCAACCTGAAAGCGCCTTTGTATTCCAAACTTGATGGTTGTATGAGGCTGCCAATCAAGGCGGAAGGCGGGGAAGTTGGAGTCCCCGCCGGCTGTCCGGGTGATTGTTGAGGCGCTTCCTTAAGAAAGACAAATGCGGACACGGCAACAACTAAAACGCATACAATGACTGGAACTAGAACTAACTTTGCCATAATAATCGTCATATTTCTGAACGCATCTAAACTTTAAAAATCTGGCGCCGGGGGGGAGATTTGAACTCCCGAGGCCCATAGGGCCACACGCTCTCAAGGCGTGCGCATTACCTGGCTTTGCTACCCCGGCCCGAGAAAAAACCAACTTGCGTGGATAAAGACCTATTTGCTGCGAAACTGCTAAAAGAACGCGCACGCCACCACTTCAGAATGCCCAACTCTTTGAACTCCTTGATTATGGTGCGAGGGATACATGTATTTGTTCGGACGTTGGTTTCTTTGGCAAGCTCGTCGGCGAGCCTCTTGATTGTGGGTGGGCTTTATAGAACCGCGGCCATGAAAATTGTCAATCATCTCGGGTACAGGATTTAGGCACATTTTTGTGCCCGTTTTTCGTTCCGCTTTGGGTATAAACTATACTTTTGACAAAGATATGGTCGGAAGTGAAAAAAATGAAAGAGGAGGTGTAAAAAAATGGAGGAATACAGGGAGTGGAAAAAGACACTGAAAAGGACCAGCAGGGCACACCTTTTGCGGTTTGGGGTTCTGGCGCCGCTAGCCATTGCAATCGTTTTGGGGGGAATCGGCAGTTACTACCTTTTGGGATCTCAAAAAACAACTGGACTAACGATAGCTTTCAAAGATGCGCCCACGTTCAACGTTCTGAGAATAAAACCGACCGTCAAGGAATGTTGGATACTGTCTGAGGATGGGACCTGGACCAAAATCTGGAGCGGTGAGATGACGCTGGACCTGACACGCGATGGCAACACAGAGGTGCTGGCCACTGTGGGCTTGGCTGCCGGAACCTATGTGGGCGATAGAGTACTCACCAGCAAGGTGGAGTTGTATATCGATGCGAATGGCGATGGTGATGCGGACGACAATGTGAAGTTTGGCACCGAAAATAATCCATGGTATTTCAGCGAATATAAGGTAGAAATTCTGGGAGATTATTACTACGACAATTACACCCAACCCCTTGTTTACGGCGGAAGTGGGGGCACGCTTTTGTACGACATTGTACTTACGCCACCGGACAACATAGAGGAAGGGGGCGACAGGGAGTGGACCACCACAACGGTGACATACATACCTTGATTGCTGATGACGGAAGATGAGGATCGATCCCGTTAAACGTCCTGGGACGGTCCTCTTGGTTTATTTTTTACTCTACTTTATGTAGCGCGACTCCTCAAGCTGCTTCATGACGATGTGCAGGACGCATTTGTTCGTTGTGACGTTGCTGTCCTTCGCCATCTGTTCCAAAAGTCTCTTGACGGTCGGCGGCATGTAAATCACGAGCTTCTGGTTCTTGGGTTCCAGAAAGATGTCCGCCAGCGAAACGCGTTCGGGGTTTGATGCCCGCTTGTTTATCTTCAATGCATCGCCAAACTTGACAACGCGTTCATAACTAAGC
>JBFMBF010000035.1:0-9398 GCA_040755315.1 Hadarchaeota archaeon (SeqCode)
AAAAGTCCCGGATATCAGGCGGGTCAGGCCGACTGTCATACCGGAACTTGAAATTGAGGCTGGAAGGGACATGTATGCGCTCATTCGTGAACCCGAAAAACTGCACTTCCTCGGGAATCCCAAAGAGCACGATTGGGTCTTCAAGCGAAGCCTAGGCCTATGAACAGAAAAAAATTATTAATAACTGCCCCTCAAGAAGAAGTACCATATCAAAAAGTAAATTATTACCCCGACAATCAAGTACAATACTAAATATTTCTTCCATTTCGCTTTGTATGACTTGCCGTAGGTTCCCTTGTTTGCCACAGAATCTTTTCGATCTTTTAGTTAATAAATAATTCCTTCCGGAATCACTTTATTTCTTCGGACTAAGGCCCGCTACCTGACCTTAAGCGCGTATTTCCCGGGCTTCAAGATGTTCAGCCGCTTCGCAATCTCTGAATTCTCAGCATCCATTACCACGACATACCCGGCCCAGTCGTCTGAAAGCGCAGTCTTGCCGCAGTTGGGGCATGTGCTCTTGGATGTTATCAGCCCACAGTTCTCGCAGGCCTTCTCCTTCTTCTTCATGCCTTGGCCTCCTTCTTGATCCACTCCAGCTTCCCGAGGCCGGGCTGTCTCATCGTCAGGCCAATCTTCCCGCCCTTCCCCGACTTCATGCTCACGGTCACAACTCTAGCTCTGACCTTGTCCCCCTCTTTCAGCGTCCTTTTGGACTCTTCACCTGAAAGGGCCCCTCTCTTCTTGTCGTAGCTCACAAAATCATCCATTACCTGAGAAACGTGCACGAGGCCGTCTATCGGGCCAAGCCTGACGAAACCTCCGAAGTCGACGATTTCCACGACCTCACCCAGAATGACCTCGTTGATCTCCGGCTTGTAGACCAAAGCATCGAATGTCACATCGTGGTAGCTGGCGCCGTCCCCCATCATTATACGCCCTGTGCCGATGTTTTTTACTTCTGTCACCGCAAGAATGACTCCCGCGTCCTTGTCTGTTATGCCGTGGTAGCTCTTCCGCAACAGATCCATCACCACGTCTTCCAGCGGCTCGCTGAACCTGTCCGGCGGGACTCTCACGATGTCATTAACGGTCATGACTTTATACGCAGAACCACCTTCTTTCTAACCTCCAAATCTCTCTTTTCGGGGCTTTTAAACTCTTGCTGAAGCTTCATGGCAAGAACACTACGATGATGAGCGACACTATCGACATCAGCTTGATCAGTATGTTCAGCGACGGACCCGTCGTGTCCTTAAACGGGTCACCCACCGTGTCACCGGTGACGGCCGCCGCGTGCGTCGGCGTCCCTTTTCCGCCGAAGTTCCCCGCCTCCACGTACTTCTTTGCGTTGTCCCAAGCTCCGCCGGCGTTCGCCATCAGGAGGGCCAGGATCAATCCTATCAAGATGCTGCCGGCCAGGAAGCCGCCGAGAGCGGCTTTCCCCAGCACCAGGCCAACCCCAAGAGGCGCCACCAGCGCCACTATTCCGGGCAGCACAAGCTCCCGTATTGCTCCCTTCGCAGCGATGTCCACGCATCTCGCATAGTCCGGCTTGGCCTTCCCTTTCATCAGCCCTGGGATTTCCTTGAACTGCCTCCTGACTTCCGCGACCATCTTGTCAGCATTTCTCCCGACCGCAAGGATGGTTATGGCGCAGAAAAATGCCACGACCCCTCCCCCTATGAAGAAGCCGGCCACGACGGCTGGGTTCAACAGGCTAATCGTGGCCAACTCCGCTGTTTCGATTGTAGGATTTGTATTGACAAAGCCTGCCACCTGTGCATAGGTAACAAAAAGAGCCACAGCCGTCAGGGCCGCCGCGCCTATGGCAAAGCCCTTACAGATGGCCTTCGTCGTGTTGCCGACAGAGTCGAGGGAATCTGTTATCTTCCTCACCTTGGCCGGCAGCTTCGACTGCTCAACTATCCCGCCGGCGTTGTCCGCCACCGGGCCGTATGCATCACCCGCCACGACTATCCCTGTGACGGAAAGCATCCCGACGCCTGCCAGACAAATCCCATAGAAACCCGCGAGGCCGCCGCCAGTCGCGATATATGCGACCACCGTGGCAGCCGCTACGGAAATTATCGGCAACACTGTGCTGAGCATCCCAATTGAAAAACCGCTCAAAATATTTATCGCGGAGCCTGACTGCGCGGATTTCGCCACGAACTTTGAAGGGCGGTGAATGTTGTTTGTGAAGTAATCCGACGTGAGGCCTATGACCACCCCCGACACAAGGCCCGCGAGGATTGCCAGGAATAGCCCGATTGCCGTCCCCTGGGCAAACATCTGGAGTGTGATGACCACGGCGCCTATCCCAGTGAGAACGCAGGCAACAATCGTGGCCGTGTTCAGAGCATAGCTCGGGTCTTTCCCCTTCCTCACGCGGACCGTCGCTGCGCTGACGATTGAAGCGAATATCCCGATGGCGGAAATCACGAGCGGCAGAATCACGCCGCTGTTGCCGAAAACCGCCAGGCCCACAATCATCGCGGCGACGATGCTCGCGACATAAGACTCGAACAAATCGGCCCCCATGCCTGCAACATCCCCCACGTTGTCCCCCACGTTGTCTGCTATCACGGCCGGGTTTCTCGGGTCATCTTCAGGTATGCCGGACTCAACCTTCCCAACAAGGTCGGCGCCGACATCAGCCGTCTTTGTGAAAATTCCCCCGCCCACGCGCGCGAAAAGGGCTACCGCGCTGGCGCCGAAGCTGTACGGCAAGATGAGGGTCGGGTTGTTCAGCCAGGAAAAGCACAAAAATATACCGATCAGCCCTATGCCCACCACAGACATCCCCATCACGAGCCCGCCGCGGAAAGCAACATTCAAAGCCTTGCCGACGCCGGACAGGGCCGCGTTCGCCGTCCTTGAGTTAGCCCTCAGGGCCACATGCATGCCAATGAAGCCGGCCGCAGTGGAAGAGAGCGCCCCGCCCAGGAAAACCACGGATGCCTGCCAGCCCCAGTTGGGTGCAAAAAACAGGAGAACTGAAATTGCAATCATGACAGTCCAGATTGTCGTGTACTGCCTCTTGAGGTAGGCCGTCCCCCCTTCGTAGATTGCGCTGGCTATTTCTCTCATCCTCGGGGAACCTGGGTTCTCTTTCAACACCAGCTTCGCCGCCGCCCCGGCCAAAGCCAGCGCCGCAAGCCCGGATATTGGAGCCAGTAGCTCAATCGTCATAGTCTACCTCACTTCCCCATCTAGTGCAAGGTGGGATTTCTGTCGTAAATAAATAACTGGGACGCCTTTTGCCCTGAGCCTCTTCCGCAGGGCCATGTCGGTGGTCGCAACAACGGCGTTGCCCCGCGAGGCCAGCTCCACGATTGCCTCGTCTGCGATTTTGCCAATCTCAATCACCTTCCCATCTTTTGCCAGCTGAAGCCCGATGCTTGCTGTTGCTCTCTCCTTTGGAGCCCCTTCTTTTGAAATCCGCTCTAGCTCCAAGGCCACGGGCTGCGGCACCACAATCTCATAATCCAGCTCCAAAATCCTCTCCAGCTCTCTTTTGATGTCGACTCTGAAAAGTCCCGGGATCATCAGGAAGCTGGAATCCGCGATTACTTTGAGTTTCACAAAATCGTCCCGTAACCTATGAGGCGCCATCTGTTGGCGACCCTCCGGCTGATGGCGGCCCTCGATCCCTTCTCAGCGCAGACGGGGGTCTTGAGGGCCACCTTCGCCCTGGTGCCCCTTGCGCTTGTGATGGTTGCGACCCTACTCGAAGTGCCAACGTTGATCATCAGGGGCTCCCCCGTGGCGAGAGGCTTGACCTCGAGCTCCTTCGGCAGCCCCACCACCCGCTCCATCAGGTGAACTTCAAGCTCCAATGAATCCGTGACATCGGGAAGTGTGCCTGGCCTACCCAAGATGGATCCCACCAAAGAGTCAGCCTTCGCGAGGGAAGGGTCGAGCAAGGTACCTATGCCGATCAACCCCCCGGGCAGCGCCTCCTCAATTTTTGAGTCCATGGCGTGGAGGCTGACTACTTTTGTCCGGAGGTGCTGCCAGCCGGTCCTCCCCTCCCTTGCCACGCTTATCCCAGGCTTCAGCTCCACCTCCTCCCCAACTCTCAGTTTCCCCTGCTGGATGCTTCCGCCGACAACCCCCCCAGACAACTTTTCAGGGATGGTTCCGGGCCTGTTGATGTCGAAAGACCGCGCCACATGCATCCTCAGCGGCTTCGACAGATCCCGTTGCGGGGGCGGAATCACATTTTCAATTGTTTCTATGAGCTTGTCTATGTTCGCCTTGTGGACTGCCGAAATCGGGATGATCGGCGCCTCACTGAACTGCGTCCCAGACAGGAACTCCTTTATCTGTTTGTAGTTCTCTATTGCCTTCTCACGTGGAACGAGGTCGACCTTGTTCTGCACCACCACCAGGTTTTTTATCCCAATTATCTGGAGGGCGACGACATGCTCTTTTGTCTGCGGCTGCGGGCATTGCTCGTTCGCCGCAATCACAAGGACAGCGCCATCCATAATTGCCGCGCCGGATATCATCGTCGCCATCAACATCTCGTGGCCTGGTGCGTCAACGAAAGAGACCCTGCGGATGAACTCCGCCTGCCCTCCACAGTACTCACATTTCTCCTTTGTGGTGTACCGGTTGCACTCCGGGCACTTGTAAAAAGAGGCGTCCGCGTAGCCAAGCCTTATCGTTATCCCCCTCTTAATTTCCTCGCTGTGGGTGTCCGTCCAGACTCCCGACAGCGCCTCCGTCAGGGTGGTCTTGCCGTGGTCTATGTGGCCGATTAGGCCTATGTTGACAACCGCCTGCGGCGTTTTATCACCGCGATAATATTCTCTCACGACGTAAAAATGGCTCCGAAAGCGTGGGGAACTTTACGCGCCTCGCTAAACTCAGGCCTTCTTCTCCGCCTTTTCCTTCGGCGGGAAAATCTCTTGGAGCGGCTTCTCCCCCTTCTTGACGACTTTGGTGTTCACCTGGACTATGGCTTCGGATATTTGCGAGCCCCTGATGCGCCTCCGGCGCCTCTCCCCCTTTTTCTCGGCCCTGAAGCCCAAACCGCCGGCGAGCAGTACGCTTGTCCGGCCCGACCCGCCTATGTCCGACCTCATGGGGAAACCGTCCTTGTCTGTGCCGCCCGTTATCTGGAGCTCATAGCCCGCCAGGGCCAGGGCTGCCCCGTCAACCTTGTCGCCTATCCTCAAGCCTACCAGCTTGCGGGCCTCCGGCTCCTTCACCTCGACTTGGTAGCTCTTGCCCGCCTCGGGGTCCGAAATCACCACTTTGAACGGCGTGTCATCACCATCCGGTCATGAAGCATCCCAAGTTCGCCAACTGCCCATAAAACCCTATCGCCGCCTTTTCAGCGAATAAATCGTGAACGATTGTTTGGGCAAAAAATCATGGGCGGCCTCCAACCTGTATCTCGCCTTGTCCATCTCCTTCACGATGACCTCTTTGGGGACATAATGGCCGCGCATTATCTTGAACTTCCCAAGGCTTTTGTAACTCAAAATGCCCGGACTCTTGTATTCCACTATGGCGACCCGCCCCTCCGGCCTCAAAAGAACGGCCAGCTTTCTGAAGTATTCTACCCTGTCAGACAGATGGTGGTAAACATTCCGCAGGAAAATCAAATCTAGACTCTTCCTCGGCAAAACCAACCTGCCCTCCTTCGCCAAGACTGTTTCAACATTGCTCAGCCCCCTATTCTTCGCGAGGTTGTTGATGAACTTCAGGAAGCTGGCGTTTGTGTCGACTGCGTAAACCCTCCCTTTTTCCCCGACCGCCTGGGCAAGCCTGACGGAAAAATAGCCGCCCCCTGCTCCAACGTCCGCAACATGCTCGCCCGCCCGCAAAGACAATGCTTTCAAAATCTCGTCCGGCTTGCTTTTGGCATCCGAAGCTTTCCTGTTGAACAGTCTGGGTTTCAGCTGAATCATTTTTCTGCCCGGGTCACATTATCCCGTAAGTAGAATCCTCTCGCTGCTTGATTGCGATAATCTCGTCCAGCACCGCAAGCTCGTCACCGGTAAGCATGTCCTTCAAATCCCTCTTGAGCGCCAGCACATGGTCCCGCGGAACATCCGTGTAAATGACGTCCCCCTCGTTGATGTTCCTCCCGACAATGCCGCCGTTTATCGAGACCGCCAGCTCTTCCCCAATCCTGGCCTCCGAGACTGACTTCTTCTCCTTCTGCATCTCCTTGACATCCCCGATGGCCTTGCCGTCCATGCCCATCAGCGGAGCCTTGGACTTCAGGACCCCTCCAAGGACCGCAACACCGACTATGGCTGGGTGGCTCCTTCTGAACACGTAGCCCGGCTTCAGCGCGACTTTCGCCGGCCTCACGTAGCCCTCGAGGCGGCTGGCCCGCACCTCCTCCCTCTTGGCCTTGAGCCACTCCTCGTAATTCTCCACAAGCCTGTAGATTATCTTTTCCTCGATGATCGGGACTCCCTTCCTTTCCGCCTCATCCCTGGCGTCCGGGAGCACGCCGACGTTGAACGCCAGAACAATGCCTATCAGCGGGTCGCTTTTCGCGGCACTCTCGGCTTCGACCACGTCCCTCCTCGACACATCGCCGACGTCCGCACGCCTGATTGTTATGTTTTTGGCCTTGAGCTGCCCTTCTATGGCCTCGAGGGAACCGAGAGCATCGGCCTTGACCACGACGCCGCTCGCGTCAGTGCTTATCCTCACCCTCTCAAGTTCCCGCTGCATCTCCATCCAGAGCTTCTCGCTTTCCATGACGTCCTTTATAACCAGAATCGGCGCTCCTGCCACGGCGCCGTCGAGCTCGGGCGCTGATATCTTCACCCCCGCTGCCGCGTGGACCTTGTCCACATGGCTGAACCTGTCCTCCGGATCTCTGATTTCGTCTAGGGGCTTCGGCCTCAGTATCGCCCTGACTTTCGACACGATTATTTTATCGAGCCCGCCTACCGCGACGACATCTCCCCGCGAGAGCACCCCATCGTAAACTATCACGTCCAAAGTCTTGCCAAGGCCCGGCTCCTCCTTGACCTCCAGCACCGTCCCCATCGCCGGCCTGGAAACCTCCACCTTCAGCTGCTCCTCCAGAAATCTCTGGGCCAGCCCGGACAGGACGGTCAGAACCTCGGCAATCCCTTCTCCCGTCTTCGCGCTGGCGGGGACTATGCTCACCTGTTTCCTGAAGTCGGTCACTCGGTCGAAGCGCTCGGACTCGAAACCCAGCTCATAAAGTTTTCCGACAATCGCGTATATTCTTTCGTCCAGCATCGACTGGACGGCTGGCCGCTGCTTGGGGAAAGAGTCGATGAAAAATTCCTTTTGGTGGGGCTGCCAGCCGGGAATCAAATCCACCTTGTTTGCGATCACCATGAAAGGCGTCTTGTAATTCTTCAGTATATTCAGCGACTCGAGCGTCTGCGGCATGAAGCCCTCGTTGATGTCTACAAGCAGAGCCGCGATGTCAGCGAGCGCCCCTCCTCTCTTGCGAAGATTCGTGAACGCCTCATGGCCAGGGGTGTCTATGAAGAGGAGCCCTGGCAGCTTCAGCCGCACACTGAACTTTTCGAGGAGACCGCCGCAGATTTTCTTTATGGCGTCGAGCGGGACTTCGCTCGCACCCACATGCTGGGTTATGGCCCCGGCCTCCCTCTCCGCCACGGCGGTGCCCCTGATCCTGTCCAGAAGCGAGGTTTTTCCGTGGTCGACGTGCCCCAGCACCGCAATCAACGGCTGCCTGACATTGTTCACCATTTCAACCCCAAGTTAATGAAGAGACATCCAATTTAAGGTAACATCAGGGCTAAGGCTTGAAAAAGATGGCCAGCTCACGCTTGGCACTTTCAGGGGAGTCTGAGGCATGGACGATGTTTTTTCTTATGATGGTTTTTATATCGCGCCCGAAATCCCCGCGGATGGTGCCATACGGGGCCTGAGCAGGGTTCGTGGGACCTATTATCCCCCTCACCTTGGAGATGGCCTTCTCGCCTTCGACCTTCATCGCCACAACCTCTCCGGAAAGCACGTGCACCACCAGAGCTTCAAAGAAATCCTTCCCCTTGTGGACGGAGTAGAGTTCCTCGGCGAGCCTGCGGTTTAACCTCAACCGGCGCACGGAGGCTACTTTCAAACCAGCCTTCTCCAACCTTTTTGTCGCCTCCTCGGTCAGTCCTTTGGCCACGCCGTCCGGTTTCACCATAACAAAAGTTTGCTCTTTCAAGGCTATCACACAAAATTTTGAATTGGAGGATTTAAATTGCGCGCTCAGGCCTTGCCCCTCATCTTCCTGTAGCGCTCCGTCCACCTGACCTCGTGGGCCTTCCGCCCAAGCTTCATGTTCCGCTCGCACTTTCCGGAGCAGAAAAACTGGACGGTCCCGTCATTCATCACAAACATGAGCCCGGTGCCCGGCTCTATCCTCCCACCACAGAAAGAACACTTTTTAGCGACCGGCATTCACGGCACCCTGATCTCCCTGGCTTCTCGCTCGGTCTCGCGAAGCATCAGCATATCTCCCACCTTGACTGGGCCCTTGACGTTCCTAGTTATTATCCTACCTTTGTCCCTCCCTTCTAACACCCTGCATTTGACTTGGAGAATCTCGCCAGTCACCCCAGTTCTGGCCCTGATCTCTATTACCTCTGCAGGAAAGCCGGATACCTCTTCCACTGGCATCTGCTCACTTCTTCAGAGCTTTTACCTGTTCCACTATCTCATTGACGGTTTCCGCGGCCTCTCCGCCTTCGGCGATGGCTATTGCCGCCGAGCCTACCTCTATCCCAGCTGCGACGCCGAGTTCGCGCTTGCTGGGCACATAGACATAGGGGACTGCCTTCTCGTCGCACAGTGCCGGTAGGTGGGCCACTACTTCCGGTGGCTCAACGTCCTCGGCCATCACGACGAGCGCCGCCTGCTTCCGCTCAACCGCCTTCGTGACTTCGTTGGTCCCACGCCTGAGCTTCCCAGTGTCCCTCGCCTTCTCTACTGCCCCGTAGACCTTTTCCGAAAGCTCCTTCGGAACCTCGAAGCGCACGTAAATTGGCTTTGCCACTTTTGCACCTCCTTCATCTTCACCTAATCAATCACCGGTGTTGGCTGTAAGGGGATAGTTTTACTGGGATAAAAAGGGTGCCGGTTTCGGGATTTGACCGAGATAACTGTCATCTGCGAATCAAAAACAAGACAACATCCACTGTTATTTGGTGCGGGCGCGCTGGGAATAGAACCCAGATTTCCCCCTTTCGGCCGGACAAGCGACCGTCAGAAGGGTGTGTCATCCGTTACACCACGCGCCCACCGAAAGTTTTTTACCCGACGAGAGAGATTGATTACCGTCGGGAGGGTGTGTTATCCGTTTCCCTTTTTTTCTTTTGATTGTTCAGTACTCCCGCCGAACCTTGGGGTGAACAGGGTATTTAAAG
>JBFMBF010000036.1:0-9372 GCA_040755315.1 Hadarchaeota archaeon (SeqCode)
TTCTAGCTTCGACCACCGTGGAGCCTGTGTTTAAGGCGTAGAAGTACCCGCCAACGAGTAGCACTGTCATCAGTACGGGGACGGCAACAAGGTATATTTTGACGTCTCTCGTGAAGACGCTCTCTTTTGGGTTTCTCGGTTTTTGCTCCATCAGGTCGGGATCACCAGGGTCCACGCCCAATGCAATCGCGGGCAGCCCGTCTGTCGTCAGGTTTACCCAAAGAATCTGGATGGTTGTCAATGCTACCGCCGCCGCAGCTATAGGCGAGATCAACATTACGCTGGCCAGAACCAGTATCTCCATGATGTTGCTGCGCAGCAGGTAGGTTAAATATTTCTTAACGTTGCCGTAAATTTCTCGCCCCTCCTTGACAGCCTTGACTATTGTTGCAAAATTGTCGTCGGCCAGCACCATATCAGAGGCTTCCTTCGTCACCTCGGTTCCGGTTATCCCCATTGAGACCCCTATGTCGGACATTTTCAGCGCTGGGGCGTCATTCACCCCATCTCCCGTCATGGCACATATGTGTCCCTTCTTTTTCAGGGCCTTCACTATCCTGACCTTGTGCTCGGGCAGGACCCTCGCGTAAATTGAAACTTCCTCAACAATTTTCGCGAATTTTTTGTCTTCGAGCTTGTCCAAGTCTACCCCCGTCAGCACTTTGCCCTCCTTGTTCTCCTCTATCAGACCAAGATCTCTCGCAATGGCGGCGGCCGTTAGCGCGTGGTCGCCCGTCACCATAACAACTTTTATGCCGGCGTTCTTGCACAGCTTGATCGCTTCTTTAACTTCCTGACGCGGGGGGTCGATCATCCCCATTATCCCGACAAAAACGAAGCCCTTCTCGTCCTTCTCGCCAAATGATGGCGCCTTTTCGGCAAGCTCCTTATATGCAAGGGCAAGGTTTCTCAGAGCTTGGTCAGCCAGCTTATCGTTTACTTTCAGAGCCTTTTTGCGGTCTTCTTCAGTCAAGCCGCGTACCTTGCCGTTCATGTAAATTTTCGTGCAGTGCTTCAGGACGACTTCAGGCGCGCCTTTCATGTACGCCACATGGCCTTTCCCCTTGACCTCGTGCAGGGTTGTCATTCTCGTTCTTTCGGATGAGAATGGGATTTCCCCTATGCGCGGCTCATTTTTATCCAGGTCTTCCTTCCACAGCCCAGCTTTCGCCGCCGCGACCACCAAAGCGCCCTCAGTTGGGTCGCCTTTAACGACCCATTTTTTCTCTTTCTTTTCCAGTTTTGAGTCATTGCACATGGCAGATGTTTTGAGAAGCGTTAAAAGCTCCTTTTCTTTAGACGGATCTATTTTCTTTCCATCAACGAGGAACTCTCCATGAGGATCGTATCCAACACCTGTGACTTTCATCTCCCTGCCGTTCACATACGCTTTTTGTACAGTCATCTCGCCCTTTGTCATGGTGCCGGTCTTGTCGGAGCAGATGACGCTTGTGCACCCCAAGGTTTCAACTGCCGGAAGTCTCCTGATTAATGCATTTTCTTTGGCCATGCGGCGCATCCCCAAGGCAAGGGCGCCAGTCACGACAGCTGGCAGCGCTTCTGGAACTGCGGCGACCGCAAGGCTGACTCCCCACAAGACCATGGCCAGGATGGCAAACCCTCTGGCAATCCCCAGAATAGCGACCACGGCGCAGACGGTTATCGATAAAATTCCAAGCCACTTCCCAACATGCGACATCCTTTTTTCTAGCGGTGTTTCTTCCGCCTCTGTGACTTGGACCATTTTGGCAATCTTGCCAAATTCAGTGTTCATGCCTGTTTCCATGACGATGGCTTTGCCGCGTCCGTAGACAACAGCAGTCCCTGTAAAAACGATGTTTTTTCTGTCAGAGATCAGAGTTTTTTCCGGCAATGGGCGGACATCCTTGTCCACTGGAGTGGACTCCCCGGTAAGCGGCGCTTCATCAATCTTTAAATTCATGGCTTCGATGAGCCTGGCGTCGGCCGGTACTTTGTCACCAGTGTAAAGCAAGAGGACATCCCCGGGAACGATGTTTACGGCGGGAATCTGCACCTCTTTGCCATCCCGCAAAACCACGGCGTTCGGAGCGGTCATCTTTTTCAAAGCTTCCAAAGCTTTCTCCGCGCGGTGTTCCTGCGTGAAACCAAGAACAGCGGACACGATGACTATTGCGACAATTACTATTGCATCATAGATCTCACCCAGAGCAAACGAAAGCACCGTCGCAATCAAGAGTATTATGATCAAAATGTTCGTGAACTGCTCAAGGAATAGCCTCAAAGGCGAAACTTTCTTTTCTTTTTTAAGCTCATTTGGTCCGAACTCCTGCAAGCGCTTTGTTGCGTCCCCGCTGCTCAAGCCCTCCAGTTTGGAGTTGGAGCCGCGCAAAACCTCTTCTATTTTCATGCTATGCCAAGGCTTCGACATTTATTCACCAATCTAATTAAGAACTGAAATATAAATTCTAACTGAACAGCAAAAGTCGTGGCGATTAACAAGCCCAATGGCCTTCAATGCCCGCCCTTGCCAAGTTGTTTGGTCTTTTCCCGATTTCTCATCTAGGACAGAATTTCAACTAAAATTAGGCTGTATGCTACACTTGCCAATCCCATTAAAAAGAGCGTCAAAGCTCGATGATTTTACCCTTGAGAGTGGCCAAGTCCAACAGGGCCACCGTGGAGCGGCCCGTGAGATACCCGCATGTTTCCCCCGGGTTCATGAGCATGGTCTTCCCTTCTTGGATTTGTGCTTGGTGGTTGTGCCCGCGGACGACGACATCGAATGAGCCTGACTCAACCAGAGCTTTGACTATCGTCTCATGGGTCCCGTGCAGCAGGGCTATTTTCCTCCCGCCCAGCTCAAGGGCCGCGAAGTTGCCAAGAGGCTTCACCCCTATCTCAGCGAACCTGACAGTCGTGAACTCCCTGTCCCCCTCGTTGTTCCCCCAGACGTAGTGGAGCTTCGCCTTCAGCTTCGAGAACCTTGGGGCCACGAAGGGTGAGACAAGGTCGCCGGCGTGGAGGACATGCTCGACCTTCTGCTGGTTGAAAAACTCGACAGCCTTGTCCACGGCATCAATCCTGTCGTGGGAGTCCGACATTATGCCAATCTTCAAACATCCACCATTTTCTGGTGGCGCGCCGCCCTTAAATCGCTTTCAGGAAATCGAGCACAATTTTGCCAGCGAGCTCAATAGTTTTCAGCTCAAGGTACTCCGGAGTGTCGTCCGTGGTGTGGAGCTTGCCGTACCTCCGCGTCCTGGCGTTCGGCAGCTTGAATGTCCTTGACAACTTCTGGCCAAGCTTGTCCAACCCGACGGCATCAAATGTAAGCGTCGTGGCGCTGTAACCCCGACGGACCAACGGGATGTGGTCGTGACCAGCGAGCGCGGCCCACCACATCTTGGGCTCGAGCCCAGCGCGATTTATTGAAGCTGACAGCGCCTGGTTCGGCGGCGCGGCGGTTTTCACCCTCCACATGAGGCCATTCCCCTCAATTATGTAAGGTTGGGGACCAACTCCGACTGTGTCCAAGTTAAGAATGGCGGTGGCTGGATTCAGTGACTTTCCGGCGGCGAACTTTTTCGAACCAACCAGCCCCTGCTCCTCTGCTCCGAAAGCTATGAAAGTGATTGCCCTGTCCATCGGAGGGTCGGCGGCCAGCACCCGCGCAACCTCAAGCAAGACGGCAACTCCGGAAGCGTTGTCGTTCGCGCCGGGCGAGACCTTCCTGCCCCCCGCAGAAACAAAAAGCGTCACGGAAACCGGGAGAAAGGCCGCGGCCAAAGCCAGCGGCAGCCAGAGTGAAAAGCCGGCCGAAAGCAGCAGCACGGCCAGCGTGGCCATCACCAGCGCCGGGAGGAAAGAGAACCTCAAAAACAGTCCCATACGATGGCTTTTGGTGCATCTTGCGCTGTCGAAGTGGGCGGCTACCACAACTTCCTTTTCGGCATTTTTTGTTTCTATTTTGGCAATTATGTTTCGGCTCCTCCTTTTAGGGAGGATGTTCTCAAGAATGAGCTGGACTGCGAGGGCCGCTGCCCATGCCGCTATCGGGAACGGCGGCGGGAGCAGGAAGCTTGCGAACAACATGGACGTCAGAAGGACCGCGGAAGCCTTTCTTTTCAGCGCCCGGTCGACAAATTTGAACTCCTGTGTGGTGACGTTGAGTCCATAGCCCTTCATGTGCTTCTGGATGTACTCTGCCGCCACCTCTTCGCCCCTGCTCCCAGCCAGCCTCGGGCCTATCTCGTATGCCAGCCTGTCCACGTGCTCGAATGCCTGACGCGGCTCAAACTCTACCATGTCGCTCAATTTAATTAGGTCTTAAACAAAAAGCTTCAATTGCAGGGGTAGCCAAGCCAGGTCTACGGCGCCAGCCCAGCACGGGCGAAACTCAAGATCTGGTCTCTTAGGAGTTCGGGGGTTCAAATCCCCTCCCCTGCACCACTTGAGCCTAAAACAACCACTGAAACCTAACTCGGCATGTTTAAATTCAACTCACCAAAACAATGTTTGATGAAGCAGGTTGGAATAGGTCTCGCGGGCCTTGGGTTCATGGCCAAGGTCCACTCAAGAGCTTTGATTGGAATACCGGAGGCCAAAATAGTTGCGGCGTGGTCCAAGTTCCCCGAGGAGCACGGAAAATTCAAGGAGTTCACGAAGAAGGCTGGCTTTGAGATTGACGATTACTACACCGAGCTTGAAAAAATGCTCCATGACCCGAACGTCGACGCCGTCATCTGCGCCATCCCTTACAGGTTCATCGAGCCAATAGCGGTTGAAGTGATCAGGTCTGGGAAACCCGCCATCCTCGAGTGTCCGCCCGGAGAGACGCCAGAAGTGATAGCGCGACTGGACAAGTTGGCAAAAGAGAAAGGTGTGAGGGTGATGCCCGGGCACTGCTACAGGTTCGCCAAGGGTTTCAGAAAATCCAAGGAGCTGATTGACAACGGGGAAATCGGCGAGCCGACATTCGTGCACTTCAGGGAGTTCGTACCGGCGGACAGCCTCGCAAGGCAGTGGCCGCCAACTTCTTGGATCTGGAACAAGGAGAAGGGGGGACCAATACCCACCATGACCGTGTTCTGCATGGACATGGCGCGCTGGATTTTGGGCTCTGAACCTGTTTCCATGTACGCGTCCGTGAAATGGCAAGATCTCAAGCAGTTCGGAACCCTGGGTTACACCGTTGCGAACGTGATTAAATTCAAAAATGATGTCACATGGGTAAACGAGTTCAGCGGCAGCGTTGCTTCAGCTATGGGTCCCCCCGTGAAGATGGAAATCTTGGGGGAGAAGGGGAACGCCGTGGTTCTGGACGGGCCGGAGAAAGTGATTCTTCAAACTGGAAAAAACGAACAGAGAGAATGGGCGTTTGATTTGACCAGGCCGGAGAGGTGGGGCCACATGCCGCAAGATGAATATTTCGTGAAGTCCGTGGTCATCGGAAAAGATGAGCCGACCGTGAAGCTGCAGGACGCCAAGAAGGCGCTTGAGATGTCGCTCGCGGCCATTGAATCTTCAAAGAAAGGTGTGCCGATTGGATTTGGCTGGGATTAGCGAAACAGTTTTGAACATGGACAGGAAAATTGGCCTGATGGAATGAAGACTTTGTACAAAATAGCTGCCGTTGTCGTAGTAGCCATTGTTGCTTTTGCAGTCTCGTTTATTATTTTCAGGTCAAGTTTCTCACTCAGGAACTGGTACATCAGCGCTGACAACACGGCCAAGTTAACTTTCCTTTATTCCACAGACAAGACCGTGACGGCCAAGCTGCTGCGACTGGACAACAGAGTGGTAGATAACTTGGTTTTATCCCCATCCGACAACATGGCCGCGTTCCAACTGGCGCCAGCACAAATGGATCCTCCGGCGGGAGTTTACATTATGAATGTGGAATGGCTTGGTAGGAAAATTTATGAAAAATATTTTGAATTTACTGGCCCAAATTTAAGATCGGACAACGTACCTTCAATCTCTTGGGGGAAAGACAATGAAAATAAGTCAATAATAGACAACATGAGTTTAACATTGACGAACGCTGGCGACCTCCCGGCTTACATCCGACGCTTCCGCGGCTTTATCGATGGGCCGCAAATTTGGGAAGAAAATGTTGGGGTCTGGTTAAACACCGGAGAAAAAACCTTCACATGGAGCTGGAAATCCCCCGGCATACAATCGGGAATACACAACTTTATCATCACTGTGGAGAACATGGACGGAATTTTAACATTCAAGAACTTGTACTCAAATGTGCCGTGAAACTGGGCGCGCAAATTTTCCAAAAGGTTTTTAATCAACAGCGCTTGAAAGAGTTGGTCACATGTTGAAGAAAAAAATGCCTGTAAGAAAAAACAAATACTTCCGAGACAAGGTCAAAATAATAGAAGTGGCCAAGGGAAAGCGCGTTTCGAGCCTTCTCCACGAGATGGCGCAAACAGGGTTCCAAGGAAAGAAGCTGGGCGAGGTGGCCGAGATTTGGGCCGAGATGGTTCGCCAGAAAGACTTGACGATATTCATGGGCCTGACCGGCTCGATGAGCACCGCAGGAATGTGGAAGATAGTCTGCTGGCTTATAGAGAACCGGTACATCGACATCCTGATTTCAACCGGCGCCAACATATCCGAGGACATCTTTGCCGGGATGGGCGGCACATACTGGCAAGGCAGCCACTTGGTAGACGATGCGAAACTTTACGAAGAAAAAATTGACCGCTTCTATGATGTTTTTGCTGACGAGTACCAGTACAGGGAGATGGAGCACATGCTCGCCGATTTCATGTCGACTCTTGATACTTCTCACTGCTATTCATCGCGTGAGTTCATGTACCTCCTAGGGAAAGAGCTCCACAAGTCGGGCATTCCGAGCATAGCAACTTCTGCTTACAAGGCAAAGGTCCCCATCTTCAGCCCTGCAATCATCGACAGCGGCTACGGCGTGGCCGCGATGCATTTCATGAACCGCGGGCACCACATCGAAATAGACCAAGTGAAAGACATGGAAGAAGCCACGAAAGTCGCGATAAACGCGAAGAGAACCGGAGTTATTTATGTTGGCGGGGGGGTTCCGAAGGACTTTACCCAGCTTCTGGCTGTTATCCAAGAGCTCAAGTCACATGATGATTCTCCGCACGATTACGCAATCCAGATAACCACAGATTCGCCGCAGTGGGGTGGCCTGAGCGGCTGCACGCTTGAGGAGGCAATAAGCTGGGGCAAGACATCTCCAGGCGGTAAAAACGCCGTCTGCTACTGCGACGCGACTATAGCTCTGCCCCTGATCTCCCATGCCCTGGCGGAGACGGCCGGAAAAAGGGCCAACTGCCCAGACTTTTCAAAGATTTTCGACGACATGTAAAATTTCCGAGAGAGCGCCGACCGTGAAGTCAGGCCTGTCTTTCGCATCCCACTCCCGCTTCTTCAAAAGCACCGTTTTCATACCGGCTGCCTTTGCTCCTCTGATGTCCGTAAACGGCTTGTCGCCCACCATCAAGCATTCTGACGGACGCGCGCGCAGTTTTCTCGCGGCCAGGAGGAATGGCTCTGGACTCGGCTTCGGTCTCGGAGTGTCGTCGCCACCGATGACAACCGCGCCAAAAAACTCCAGCAGTTCCATCCGCCGCAACCGGCGCCTCTTCAGCCCCTTCTTTCCATCAGTGTCCGTGACCAGACCGAGCTTGTACCCTCTTTTTTTCAGTTCTGAAAGAACTTCTCTAGCTTCAGGATACGGCGGACTTCCCTTGGCGTGCACACCCCAGTATATCTTGGTGAGTTTTTTCTTGCGCGATGAGGGGAGCTTCACCTGAACATGCAACCTTCTGAACAGCTCGGGCCACCACTCGTCGCGGTCGTATTTTCTTTTCCTGTTCATCTGGTTGTCGAGCTTTTCGAGCGTTGCTCTGATTTTATTTTCCCCTATTTCTGCCCCGCGGCTTTTGATGTACTTGCACAGCTCACTCGCCAGGAAATCGTGCGCGGCTCCAAGGCCAGCCTGGGCGTCGGTGAGGGTTTCGTCCAAGTCAAAGAGTATGGCCTTGATTTCCCGCGTCAATCTCTAAACCTCCCGCCGCAAAATCGTGCGATAATATCTACAGCCACCCCGAGCGCCTTTTCGAGCTTGGCCGTCTCAACCCCTGGGACTCCGCATATCATGAGAAGGACATTTTTTGTTGACGCCGTGATTTTTGTGGATTCCGCATCGCGGTATGGGTAAACTGCTATGAGCTTCTCCTCGTCCGCCACGACAGGCTCATTTCCTTTCAGAAGCTGCGGCACCTGCATCCCGATTCCAAGGAACTCCTCTCCTGCGAGCGCGGGCCTAAGCAGCAGCTCCCCTGTAATCTTGTCAGCGTCAAATGCACCCATCGGGATGAAACTTTTTACGGATGCCAGGTTGTAGGCGTCCACGAAGGTGTTGATTGTGGGGAGAGGCTTGCCGGCCAGGACCCTTCTGACCAAGGCCTCCGCCGCAGGCCTGTCCTTCGTCGGGTCTATCTCAATCCTCCAGTAAAAGTCCCTGTAGGCCCTCATCAAAGGGTGATCCTTGATTGTCGCGAGGTCGTGGCTCTTCTTGACCTCCTCCTCCACCTGCCGCTTGAACTCCTGAAGTTCCGCCTTCTCGCGCTCCACCGTCACGCCTTCTACGAGCGCCAGCTGCGCGGCCAGACCCGGAAACCTGCGCTGCAGCTCCTCCCCCATTTTTAGCATCAATGCATCACTTCTGCGGCTCGATGATAACCTTCAGGCTATCGCCGCCGCTTGCGACAAGCTCGAAGGCCTTCTGGACGTCGGCCAGCCCGAACCTATGAGTTATCATCTGGCGGACGTTCAGCCTCTTTTTGGAGATGAGTTTGAGAGACTCTTCTAGGTCTTTTGGCGCCGCCCCGTATGATGTTTTCAATGTAACCTCGTTTCTCCAAAAGTCAACCAACGGCGCCGCCACATCCTGTCCCGGCGGGGGAACGGCAAAAAATAGTATTGTCCCCCCCCTGTCAACGCAACGCATGGCCTGCTCGGTGGCCGACTTTGCCCCAGCACAGACGATGACTTTGTCGGCCAGCCTACCGCCGTTAAACTCCTTGACTTTTTCAGGCATGCTTTCGTCCGCAATTACTGCTTCGTCCGCGCCGAACTTTTTGGCGGCATTCAGCTTGTACGTGCTGATGTCCGTCGCAATCACTTTGTCTGCGCCTCTGACTCCAGCAAGCTGAACGTGGAGTAGGCCCGAAACTCCGCTGCCAATAACAAGAACTGTATCGCCACCCCCAACTTCCGCCAACCTCTGCCCCCTGACCACGCAGGCGAGCGGCTCTATGAAAACTCCGACCTCGAACGAGACGCCTGCCGGAAGAAGGTAAGTTCCCTTCTCTACGTTCATCTTCGGCACGC
>JBFMBF010000037.1:0-9032 GCA_040755315.1 Hadarchaeota archaeon (SeqCode)
GGACATGAGGAAAAAGTGGGAGGAAAAACACTGATGTTTTGCTGCGTTCACTGCGCCAAATCTTACAAAAAAGAAACTGCCAAACTCGGGAGATGAAAACGTTTTCTGCCCACAAAGCGTTGCTTCTACGAAAAAACAAATTGCGATTCAAATAATTCGATGAAATTTGAACAATCGTGCTACCGAGAAAATTTGGTCTAGGAGCGCTCGACCAACCTCAACCTTGGTAAAATTTTTTCCTGCTGTTCCGTGGCAAGGTGGGGGATCATCGGGAAGATGATTTCTTCCTCCAGCTCGAAGTGCCGTTTTATGAATTTTATTACCGATAGTGTGCTTTCGACCGCGGATTGTTTTTGGGATTCATCCCTGTATTTTACAATGCCTGCAATGTGCCTGTTCGCGGTGGTCGTTATTCTTTCCAAATCATCGTGTTCGAGGTGCACTATCTTCAGCGGGTACTTGTTCGGGAGCATGTCAAGCTCCGGGAACACCGTGCCTTCTTCAATGAGCAGATGGCCGCTGAGACTTTCAACTATTTTCAAAAATTTTTCCATGTCTCCCCATGTCCCTCCGGATGGACTTTTAAGCCCAGACTCCACGCTGGAAAGCTCCTTCAGGAACTTTTTGTGGTCGTCCACCAGCCATTTCACTATCTCGTTCACTTCCGCGCTCGCGCCTTTGAACGGCATTTGCATCTGCATAATGTTATAGATGTATTACTTAAAATTTGTTAAATCACTTTGACCAATATATTTTTCTGACAGACTGGCCGCGCTGTTTCAAAACTTTGAAATCATTTCTTCGTGTGATTTCTCATAAGCTTCCAAAACTTTCTTGACTATTTTGGCGTGGATTTTTTCGTCTTTTGCCAACCACTCCAACACAACCTTTGCCCTATCTGGGGAAACCGTAACGCCACGTTTTTTGATTTCTGTTTTGCCGTCCAATAATTTGGCCATCCTCGGAAGCGTTTCATAGAGTACGGACATGCTTATCTCAAACCTTAGCTGATTACCCAACACATCCATTTCGTCTTCCCCCCCCAAGTTTTCAATAACCTGGTCAAAGCTCCCGCTGGATTCAGCTGGAATGGTTGGCGCTGCGGGTCTACTTCTCTATTCTGATTGCCTTGGTGGGGCAACTGACCTCGCAGGCCAGGCACTTGATGCAGTCTGGCTCTCTGGCCGGGTCTGACTTCTTTGCAGAAGTCGGGTGCCCCGGCGTATCGACCATATCGAAGACATTCACCGGACAGACCTCGACGCAGACCCCGTCCCCATTGCAGCAATCCCAGTCAACGGCGACATCAGTGCCATGCACTCCAAGTTTTTTGGGAGGGTCAATGGGGCCCCATACATCGTGGCCGCTGTGTTTCCCGACAACCTTCATTTTGTTTTTGAAGTTTTCGTCTATTGCCATTGTATCTATGTAATTCTCGCGCGGATTGTTTTAAGTTTTTGTATATTTTCCCCAAACCGCCGCGTCTTCTCCAATTGGTTATTTATGGATAAAATAAAGAAAATCAACATGCTGGGATGAAATGGAAAAATACAAGTGCAGCGTCTGCGGGTACATCTACGATCCGGCTGCTGGTGACCCTGTCGGCGGGATACCCCCGGGGACGCCTTTTGAAAAGCTGCCGGACGACTGGGTCTGCCCCTCATGCGGAGCAGATAAATCCCTGTTCGAGAAAGTGGTTTGATGGTAGCCAGAGAAATTAAGCCTGGAATCCACTCGCTCAGCACATTGGACTGGGACAGGAGGCTGTTCGACGAGCTCATACCGCTGCCAGACGGGACCAGCTACAATGCCTACCTGATAAATGGCAGCGAGAAGACGGCGCTGATAGACTCCACATACACCCCAAAATGGCAGGAACTTGAGGCCGACCTGAAGAAGCTCAACGTGAAAAAAATTGACTATGTCGTCTGCAACCACGCCGAGGGGGACCACTCCGGGGCAATCCCACGGGTGCTGGAGCTTTACCCAAACGCAAAAGTTGTGGCTAGCAAGATGTGCAAGGAATTTATTATGGAGATGCTGCTGATCAAGGACGAAAGAATCCAAGTTGTTAACGACGGAGACAAAATTTCTCTGGGGAACAAGACACTCGAGTTCATTTATGCTCCTTGGGTACACTGGCCTGAGACCATCCTGACTTACCTGAGAGAGGACAAGATACTGTTCCCTTGCGACTTCTTTGGCTCGCACCTGGCCAGCAGCGACCTGTTCGTTAGGGACGAGGCCAAAGTCTACGAGGCCGCCAAGCGGTACTACGCGGAAATCATGATGCCTTTCAGGACGAGCATCAGAAAGCACCTGGAGAGGATAAAGAAGATTGAGCTGGAGATGATTGCGCCAAGCCACGGGCCGGTTTACGACAAGCCGGAATTAATAACCAAGGCCTACGCGGATTGGGCCTCCAACGATGTCAAAAATGAAGTGATAATCGCCTATGTCTCAATGTATGACGACACGAGAAAGATGGCGGACTACTTGGCCGAGGCCCTGATGAAAAAAGGAATAACCGTGAAGATGTTCAACTTGACAAAAACCGACTTGGGGGAGCTGGCAATGGCGCTCGTCGACGCTGCCACAATAGTCATCGGCTCACCCACTGTTCTGTCCGGGCCGCACCCGACTGTGGTCTACGCGGCTTACCTTGCAAACGCCTTGCGGCCCAAGCTCAGGTTCGCCTCAATCATAGGCTCATACGGCTGGGGGGAAAACGCTGTGGAAAATATAAAGAAGCTCATTCCAGCACTCAAGGTTCAACTCGTGGCGCCCGTCATCGCCAGAGGCCACCCAAAAGAAAAGGACTTTGCGGCACTTGACAAGATGGCTGAGGAAATTTTCAGATTGCACAAGGAGAGCAACATAGCAAAAATTTAGAGGGAAATCTTTAACAGTTAAAAAAACAACATGTTTGTGATAAAATGGCTGGGAATCCTGAAGTTGTGGTCTACACGACGCCGACGTGCCCATTTTGTATGATGGCGAAAGACTTCCTGAAGAACAACAAAGTCGACTACATGGAAATAAACGTCGCGGAGGACAGGAAAGCAGTGATGGAGATGATGAAAAAATCCGGCCAGATGGGGGTGCCGGTGCTCGACATCGGCGGGGAAATAGTGGTCGGTTTCGACCGCGACGCCATAAAGAAAGCGCTCAAAATACCGTAGTGATGCTAATGGCGGTGGCAAACATTCGCTGCCCCTCATGTGGCCACATCCAGAAAATTGAGGTCCCGCAAACGAGTTGCCTCCAGTTTTACAAGTGCAACAAGTGCGGACGGATCATCAGCACTCCAAAAGGGTCGTGCTGCGTCATCTGTGCTTACTCAGACACGAAATGCCCGGTCTCGGCAAAGGTGTGAAATGATGTATGAACTGATAATAATCGGCGGCGGGCCTGCAGGGATAACAGCCTCAATATATGCTGCAAGAAAGCGGCTGAACTTTCTAGTGATCGCCAAGGACATAGGTGGACAGGCGGCAATCAGCCTGGACATAGAGAACTACACTGGATATCAGTACATCACGGGGGAGGCGCTCAGGAAAAAATTTGAAGAACATGTGAAGGAATTCCAAATCAACACCAAGTTTGAGGATGTTTTAAAGATAGAAAAGGTGGATGGCGGCTTCAGGGTCACTACAACCAAGGGCAACTATGAGACCATGGCAGTCATAATCGCCACCGGGGCAAGGCCTAGGGGGCTGAACATCCCAGGGGAAAAAGAGTTCACCAACCGCGGCGTCACATACTGCGCTACGTGCGACGCGCCTTTGTTCGCCGATATGGATGTGGCGGTGATTGGCGGTGGCAACAACGGTCTGATGGCGGCCATGCAGTTGTCCAGAATCGCTAAAAAAATCTACCTTATAGAAGTCACGCCGAAGCTGACTGGAGACGAGACCACTATTGAAAAAGTTATGCAGGAAAAGAAGGTGACTGTGATGACTGAAACAATGGCGAAGGAGATAAGCGGGGATAATTTTGTAACTGGGTTGGTAGTCGAAAGACAGGGTAAAATCGAGAAACTGAAAGTTCAAGGAATATTCGTAGAAATCGGCTACACACCATTGTCAAGCGTTGCAAAAGATTTGGTAAATCTAAACGCGAGGGGCGAGATTATTGTTGACAATGCCTGCCGGACAAGCGTGGATGGGGTTTTTGCAGCTGGCGATGTTTCCAGTGTTCCAGAAAAACAGATTATAGTCGCGGCCGGAGATGGGGCAAAAGCTACACTTAGTGCATACAAATACCTCCAGAGGTTGAAGCGGGGTTAAAATGGATACTATAAGGGCGAAGGTTATACTTCACATGCCCGAAAAACTTTGGCTTGCAAAAGTAAGCAAGCAGCACAACGGAACAACATTTTACCTTCTTTCTTTCTTGCCGACAAAGGAGTTGATTGGAAACACTCTCGTGAAAATAGAAGGTGGTGACATCAACATTGTCCTGAAAGAAATAAAAAAACATCCTTCATTGGTGGAGCTAAACCTTTTGGAGCGGACGGAGAACTCTGCAGTGATAAATACAAAAACAAAAGACCCGTGGCTTCTCTCAGCCATGATGAAAAGCGAGGTAATCCTAAAACCACCGGTCAAAGTCAAGGAAGGTACTGCCGAGTGGGTAGTATTGTCTACTAGGAAAAAACTTTCGGCGCTTGTCAAAATGCTGGACGAAAAAGGAGTCGAATACAGAATAAAATCAATTGACAAATACCACGAGGAGCCTGTGCTGACCAGACGGCAGGCGGAGATATTGAACTTGGCAATAGAGAGCGGTTATTATGAAACTCCGCGAAAGGTGACGCTCGAACAACTCGCACGAAAGGCTGGAGTTGTAAAATCAACCTTATCAGAGGTTCTGCGTGCTGCTGAAAACAAACTCGTGAAATACAAAGGTTGAAACTCTACCGAACATGTTCGGGACAACCAAAAAATGCTGAAAATATAACAATGTTATTTGATAACATGTTCGACATGGGAAAACAGTGGCCAGTAAAGATACTGCTAGTACACTCCCGTGCCCCGTTCATGCAGAATGATACTTTAGTCATTGCATCAGACTGTACTCTGGCGTCGAACACAGAGCTATCACGCAGGTTCAACAGCGGGGAAACTGTGGTGATTGGATGCCCGCTTCTTGAGGACCCTGACAGGTTGGCAGAAAAATTAGATCTGATACTGGGGGAAACGGGGGCAAAGAAAATTGAAATCTACACTATGGAGGTCCCCTGCTGTCATGCAATTCACATGATGGTTAACCGCAGCCTGAAAAAAACAGACAGGAATTTGAAGGTTGAAAACTACATCGTGCGAGTGACGACCGGCAAAGCTGAGCCGTACGTGTTCGGTAATGTGGACCGCTCGATGATTGAAATGGAAATGAAAGCACATGGCGGACATCGATGCGGGGGGCGCCTGTGAAATACAAACGCCTGATCATAACTGTGGACCGTGAAAAATGCACAGGGTGCGGAAGGTGCATCAAAGCCTGTTTGACGGGGGCCATTCAGATTGTGGACGGGAAATCAACGCTTGTCAACGAGCGCCTTTGCGACGGTTTCGGCTCATGCATATCAGCCTGCCCCTACAAGGCTATGCGGCTGGAGTTCAGGGAGGCCGAGGAGTTTGATTGGAGCCTCGTGAACAAGATGACATATGAAGACCTAATGAACAAGCTCAGGTTCACTGCCGCACCAACCACTGCAGAGGGACAAACTTGAGACCAGATAACCTGATTCGAAACTGTTCACAAGTTCTTCTGCGGCCGCGAAAATAGTAATGGTGAAACAGTGAAAAGTTTGTATGTTGTAGCTGCAGCAGTGCTGGTAATTGCCGCCGTTGGGGGCGTGTATTTGATATTTGGAAGAGGTTACATGCCGGCTGAAGACAATCAAGCGACAGCAGGTGGGAACTCGGTCAACATCCAGAACTATGCCTTCAGTCCGTCGTCCATCACTGTGAGCGTCGGGACTACAGTTACATGGACAAACATGGATGCTGTTATCCACACTGCCACGTCGACGGGCGGCCCAACGTCATTCGATAGCGGGAATCTTTTGCAGGGGCAGTCTTGGTCATACACTTTCAGCCAGGCTGGGACGTACACATACAAGTGCACGCCACACCCGTACATGACAGGCACTGTAGTTGTTCAGTAGGCTGGCTGCAGAACAAACTGTGATTTGTAGTAAATACACGTCAACTCTTACGCACGACTATTTTCCAGTTTGTCTGGTCAAGCTTGGTGACTTCGAGTACCTTGTTCTTCATCTCTTCCACAGCAGGTGGGATTGTTTCACAAGAAGGAGCGTTGTCCAGAGTTATTTCAAGCACATCGTTGGATTTTATCGCGCCGAGCGCCCGGCGAGTGAATATCTCTGGGTAAGGGCAGGTGTAACCACGCACATCTATCGCATATTTCCCGGCCGCAATCTGTTTGAGAGTGACTTTCGGCGTCATTTCTTCACACCTCCGCCGCGATTGATTTCAACGCCTCCAGCGGGCGCGAGCGGCAAAACTCCCCGAAGTCATCAAAACCTTCATCGACGCAGGCTGCTACGAGTTTTTCCACCGCTAAGATCACCTGGTCCGGCGACAGGTTTTCTCTGATGGGCTGGGCAAAGGCACTTTTGGTCCCCAGCGCCCCGCCCACTGAAAGGGTGTAGAGCTGCTTTATTTCCCCGGCGCTGGCAGCTTTCACGCCAATGACTCCGATTTGGCCGATCCTGTGAAGGCCGCAGTCGTGCAAGCATCCGGAAAAGTGGACAAGAAGTTCGAGATTGCCGAGCTTGTCGCCGAATCTTTTTTCAAGGCGATCAACCAAGCGCCCTGCGACCTGCTTGGGGTGCGGCTCGACGGACTTCCCGCAGAAATCCGACGCGCAGGCGACCGTCGTCCATCTGAGGGGTGAACCACCAACCGGCAGTCCAACCTTCACCAGCCATTCCAATGCCGCGCCAATTTTTTCCTTTTGAACGTGCGGCAGCACGAAGTTCTGGTAGGGCGTGAGCCTGATTTCACCCTTTCCAAATTTTTCGGAGGCGCTGGCGATGCCCCTCAGTTTTCCACTCGATAGAACTCCCCCGATGACCGGCACGGCTACGAAATAATTTCCATCCTGCTGCTCTTGTATGCCAATGTGCTCCTCGCCGCTGACTGAGGGGCTACCGTGCTCAAACCTCTCCAGCTTCCGTCCCAGTTTTGCTTCAATTCCTTCCCTGATTTTTTCCACTCCCCCCTCGTGTACCATCCACTTGATGCGGGCTTTTGGCTTGCTCTCGCGGTTCCCCCGCTCATTGAAAAAATCAACCATCGCCTTTGTCACGTCGAAAACTTCATCCGGCCTTATGAAAACTCCCAAAGGCTTCGCGAGCCTCGGCCCGGGCTGGGAAGGCCCCATGGAGCCACCGACCAGCACGAAAAACCCTACCTCTCCGCCCTTTCTCACCGCAAAGAGGCCAAGGTCTTGTATTTCAGGTCTGGTGCACCCAAGTTCACATCCTGTGATTGAAATCTTGAACTTTCGCGGCAGGTCAAGATAATTCAAGTTGCCCGTAAAAAAATCGTTGATTTTCTTTGCGATTGGCGCGACGTCTATCAGCTCGTGCCTGTTGATCCCCGCGACCGGGCAAACGCACACGTTTCTGGTGTCGCCATAGCGGGGGCCAGGGTAACTCTGACCGCACTTGTCTGTTGTGAAGCCGAGCTCGTCAAGCTTCGCGAAGATTTCCGGGGCGTCCTTCCCCTGGACCCAGTGCAGCTGGATGTCTTGGCGGTCCGTTATCTCCGCGTAGCCTCGCCCGTACTTGTCCGACAGCTCGGCGATCACGCGCAGCTGCTCCGAGGTTAGCCTGCCCGCCGGGACCTTTACTCTAAGGAACTGCCTTGAGTCCATCCCGCGGTCCCTGCCCAGCGAGAACTTGTCCGCGAACTTCGCGATATCGGCTGTTTCTATCTGAAGCTCCATCCCACCACACAAATTTGGCTCTCTGCTTTAATAAACTTTAAATGGAATTACAATGTAATAGCCGGTGAAGACCATGATACGCTCAAAGTTGGCCGTTATTGTCATCGTGACAATCGTGCTTGCCGCCGGCGCCGGGTTTGTGGTGCTGAAACCCTCCACCCCGGCTGGACCAGGCACGGGGCCAGGCGGGCAAGACAACATCCCCTCCGGGGGGCAGCCTGCCTCGGGTAGCACATTGGCCTGGTCACCGTCCGAAAGCTCTCACTTTGGAGTGGACGGCTTTGAAACTGTCAACCACACGCTCCAAAGTGTCTCATCCGCGCAGCTGGAGTCAAACTACCAGTGGGAGGCCCAGGGGATTGTAAGCGCAGGGATTGGGTGGAACAGGACACTGTCACCGATGGGCGGACAGTTCAGGTGGGAAGACATTGAAAAAAATAAAGGCACTTACGACTGGACCGTACCGGACAGATTTGTTAGAGTAGTCCAAGAACAAGGAATACAGCTTCTGGTGCTGGTTCATCCATACGCGGCTTGGGACCAGCCGACCAAAAACAACTTTAATTACAACAAGCCGAACGATATGGACTCATTCAAGACATTCATAACGGCGATGGTGGAGCGATACGACAACGACGGAACATCCGACATGACGGGACTGAAGTATCCGATAAAATATTACGAAATTGGGAACGAGCCGGAAGGACCGTCATTCGGGGATTCACCTGGAACTTACAACGATTTCATGGACACCGTCAAGGCGGCTTACGACGCGGCTAAAGCTGCGTATCCAAGTGTCAAAATAGTTATTGGGGGCGCATCGCCCGCCTACAACACCATCAGCACCTCAATGGCAGATACAATGTTAGACAACTTCTGGAAGGGCGCGTTCAATCGTTCTAATGTTTCCAGCTATTTCGATGTCTTCAACTTCCACTTCTTCGTTGGGCAGTACACGCAGGACATAAAGTACTACCTTGACTACTGGAAGGGCCTTCTGTCGGCATACGGTCTGTCTGGGAAGGATATCTGGCTAACGGAAACAGGGACCT
>JBFMBF010000038.1:0-7691 GCA_040755315.1 Hadarchaeota archaeon (SeqCode)
GATTCCAAAAGTTTACGTGCAAAAGTATGGTATTGCTAACTTGTGGAAATATGATTTTCCAAGGGGCTGGAGGCTTCTTTATTCAATAAAAGCGGATTCTGCAGCGATTATCTCGATAATCATCGATTGGCTTTCTCACAAGAAATACGAGAGGAAGTTCGGGTACTAGTTTCCAGAATCACTTGAAAACAAAAACACGGGCAATTACTTTCGGGCCAGAATGTTCTTCACTTTCTGCACAAGCTCGTCCGGCACGAAAGGCTTGGTGATGTAGTCAGAGGCGCCGAGCTCAAGAATTCCTGTTTTGATCTTCGGCGGGACGTCGAGGGCCGTCAGCGGCGAAACTTTCTGGTTGGGGTTGATTTTCCTGATCTCCTTGTAGACCTCCCAGCCGTCCATCTCAGGCATCATGATGTCGAGAAGCACAAGGTCGGGCTTCTCCCTGGGGTACCTCGCTAGGAACTCCCTCCCGCTGGAAAACCCAATGAAATCAAAGCCGGCCCTCCTCATCACCTTCTCCAGCAACGAGATTATGTCGGGCTCGTCGTCCACCGCCATTATTTTTAATTTTGCCGTCGTTAACACTCTCCCGGAAACTTTTTCATCCTTCCGCCGGGTCACACGGCGTATTCAGTCGGGTCCTCCAGCCCAGCTTCCCGGAACGCCTTTTTCCTGTTCCTGCAAGACTCGCAGCGGCCACAGTGGAGCGGCCCGTTAAGGTAGCAGCTCCACGTCAGCTCGAGAGGCACCTTGGCCTCCGAGGCGAGCCTGATGACATCGGACTTCCCCAGCCTGGCCAGCGGGTTCTTCACCCTGATCTTCCTCTCTGTGCCGCATGAGATGGCGTCCGACATGGCGTCCGCGAAATCCGACCGGCAGTCCGGGTAGAATGGCGAGTCGTCCTTCTGCGCCCCGTAGTAGATAGCATTCGCCCCGATTGCCACGGCATAGGCGGCGGCGATTGACAGCATCACACCATTCCTGAATGGGACGATGACGCTAGCCTCGAACCTTTCCGGCATCTTCATCCTGGCGTCGGTCAGGGCCGTCACGCCGCTGCCATAGAGCCCTTTGAGCGACGAAAGGTCCATTGTCTTGAGCTTCACGCCGAGCTTCTTTGCCACCAGCTTCGCGCTTTCCAGCTCCCGCGAGGCGATCTGGCCGTAGTCAAAAGTGAGGCAATGCACCTCGTACCCGTCCCGCTTCGCCACGGCCGCGGCCGTCGCGCTGTCAGGCCCGCCCGAGAGCAGGCAAACCGCTTTTTTCATCAGACCACAATCAGCCCCCTACCCTATCCTTTTAACGGTTGGTGTGGTGGGTTTTGTTGGTGTTATGGAAAAGTACGCGGACCTTCACGTCCACACGAGCGCCTCCGACAGCATCTACACGGCCGACGCTGTCCTGAGGGTCGCGAAGGAGGCCGGGCTGGCCGCGGTCGGTATATGTGACCACGATTCGATAGACGGAATCCGCGCGGCGCTCGAGCTTGAGGAGAAGTACGGGGTGGAGGTGGTACCCGGGATAGAGCTGAGCACCGAGGTCGCCGAGCACGAGGTTCACATCCTGGGATACTTCTACGAGTGGGAGGACATGAAGTTCCAGGCCCTCCTCCGGACGATCCAGCAGGTCAGGATATGGAGGGCGGAGGTCATGGTCAAGAAGCTGCAGCAGCTGGGGTTCGAGATGGAGTTCAAGGAGGTGCTGGACCAGGCCGCGGGAGGTTCTGTCGGCCGTCCTCACATCGCCAAGGTGATGCTGACCCACGGCTACGTGAAGACAATGGACGAGGTCTTCGAGAAATACCTCAGGTACGGGGGGCCGGCCTGGGTCGGGAAGTACGAGATCTCGCCGGAGGAGGCAATCACCCAGATAAAAAAACTCCGTGGGGTCCCAGTGTTGGCTCACCCGAAGTACTCCCCATACAACGACGGCGATTTGTCTGGACTTGTAAAGACAGGCCTGATGGGGATCGAGGTTTACCATTCCAGGCATTCCCCGCAGGAGTCCGAGAAGTACCTCCAGATGGCTAGAGAGCACGACCTGATAATCACTGGCGGGAGCGACAGCCACGGGGCGGAAGATCCGGTCGGCAGCGTCAAGGTCCCCTACGAATCAGTGGAAAAAATGAAGAACGCGCGCAGGAAGCTTCTTTTCGGTGAGTGAATGATCGCCGCGAAAGCCGTCATCTTCGACCTCGACTGCACTCTTGTAGACACCCTAAACAGATTTTTTGAAGTTTTCAACGAGCTGCTCGAGAAGCACGAGAAGAATCCGGTCAACTGGGCGAAGTTCTTCAAGAACTACATCGACGACAGCTTGGATGATGTCGTGGCGCCGCGCGGCACCAGACACAGGGAGGCGGTCCTGCACGACTTCTGGCTGGAGTTCCTCTGGAAGTACAGGGAAGGCGAGATAAAGTGCGACCTCATCTCCGGCGTGAAAAAGACGCTCGAGAAACTGCACAGGCAAAAGGTCCCAATCGCCGTCATCACCAGCTGCATAGTGCCGTCAGTGAAGCTCAGTAAGGAGCTTGAAGGGCACGGCATCGGGAAGTTCGTGAAGACCGTCGTGACCGCCCATGATGTGCTGAAACACCTGGAGGAGGGCCACCACTTCTCGAAGGCCGAGATTTTCAGGCAGGTGATGAAAAACCTGAAGACGGAGCCGCAGGACTGCGTCGTCGTTGGAGACTACTGGAACGACATCAGGGACGGCAAGAAGGCCGGGGCGAAGACAGTAGGGGTCCTGACGGGGCTCATGAGGCGGGAGCTTCTGGAGAAGTACAAGCCGGACGCGGTCATAGCGAGCGTCAGGGACCTCCCCAAAGTAGTGAAATTCTCTTCATAGGGTGGCCGGATGGTCCGCGCTTTTGTTGCGATGGAAATTTGCGAAGAAGTGAAGCAAAGGCTCATCTCCCTGCAGGGCCAGCTGCCTTCGCCCGAGGCGCAGCTGAAGCTGGTCGAGCCGGAGAACCTGCACCTGACGCTGAAGTTCCTGGGCGAGGTCCCTGAGGAAAAGATCGGAGAAATCTCGGAAAAGATAAGGAATGCCGCCGCCGGCGAGCGGGCATTTGACATCGGCGTGAAGGGCCTGGGTGTTTTTCCAAACATCAACTACATGAGGGTCATCTGGGCCGGGGTGGACGCGGGCGGCGAGCAGGTGAAACAGATTCAGAGGAAAATAGACGCCGCGCTTCAGCCGCTGGGGTTCGACCTAGAGAAGGATTTCCATCCTCACGTGACGCTGGCGCGGGTGAAGTTTGTGAGGGAAAAGACGAAACTCGTTGATTTCATCAGGTCAAAATCTGGGGAAGAGTTTGGCACATCCCGAGTGGATGCCGTGGAGCTTGAGAAGAGTGCCCTGACGCCGAAGGGGCCGGTATACAGCACGTTGGCGCGGGTGGAATTGGTCTGATGCCTCATTTAGAGGGTGCGTAATGTTTGCCACAATTTATTTACGTTTGAAAAATTAGATAAATTTGGTGACAGTCTGGGCGGGTTGCTCCCGGCAGCCAAGGGTTGCCGGGCCCCATTTTTTTGTAAATTTCTTAAAATAGTGGCATGCCCCGCGCCCCCGTGCACGCGGGTGGGCGGGGGCGCCGAGACTCGAACTCGGATTTCCAGAGTGCTGCCTACGGGGCAGCGGTTGACAGTCTGGTGGGTTACCTTTTACCCCACGCCCCCGACAACATGCCACCAACGCTTGGAGTGGAGGTAGTTTATTAAGGAGAAAAATTGCCCAATTTTTCGAGATCTTCCGGGGAATCCACATCGGTTACTGCCCACGCACCGGCTTCCAACAGAATGTGTTTATCGCCGTGCCTGTGTATGACATCTCTGACTGTTTCGTGCCGCTTTAGGGAAAAAATCTCGCCGAACAAACTCTTGTCAAACAGCACCGGGTGCCCTTTCTTGCCAGCGTGAACAGGGCTCACAATTTTGGCCCCGCTTTTCCAAGCCTCGACCGCCCCACGCAGAAAATCTTCGCCGATGAATGGCTGATCCCCTAAGGCCAGAAAAACAGCTTCACATTTCTCAAGCTCCTTCAGCCCCCGCTTGAATGAAGTCGCCATCCCATCCGCGTAATTCACGTTCACCACCCACTTAATCCCAAGTTTTTCCAGAACCGGCGCCGTCTGCTCCGGCTTGTAGCCGAGCACCACAATTGTTTCGTCGGCCAGCCCCTGAAAAGAAGAGACGACCCTCTCGATGATTGTTTTCCCGCCTATCTCGATGAGGAGCTTGTTCCGCCCCATCCTCCTTGACTCCCCGGCCGCGATGACAACTGCGCCAATCACAAATTACCTTTGTAATCACTTCAAATAAAGTGCAGTCTAAATGTTGAAATATATCCAGAATGGAGGTAGCCGTTTTTATGTGTGCACGAAGATTTCAATCTGAGGAGGTTGATAAAGTGAAAGCAAAACTAACATCAGCGCTTCTAATATGTTCCCTTTTTGTTTCCTCAATTTCAATGATGGCTTTTTCTACCGCGGCTGCAGCGACCGGCCAAACCGTCTACGTGGAGGACTTTGAAGACCAGGCAGGCATGTCCGTGATTAGAGGAAACTGGTACTACACGGCCGGCCTGACCGGTTACGGTTACGCCGTATTCGGTGACGGTGACTGGTACGGTCACCTTTCGATGTTTTCCTATTCAACGGAGATTCCAGCAACGACTTCCGATGAGGTTAGCGTGAAATTCAAGCTTTCAGGTAGCCCCTGCTGGGACTACGCGGGAGTGGTCACGAGGTACGACCCGTCAACGGAATCTGGCGTTGTTTTCTACGTCAGCCAATGGCCCCGCTATGACTCAAACCTTTACGTTGGCTTCATCGATATCGTCAATGGTATCGGCGTAAAATACGCGGATGTGAAGACCTCACTTATCCAAGTCGGGCAATGGTATGAGCTGAAAGTGAAAATAGAAGGCAACACATACATCGGATACTTAGACGGCGTGGAATTCCTGAGATTTACACCAGCCAGCCAGTACACTTCTGGGCGGGTTGGGCTTTTTTCTTACAGGGGTTGGCCGACCGTTTACGATGATTTGAAGGTTGTAATCGCACCGACCAAGGTTCAGGCAACTGTTGACATCGACCCGGACACCCTGAACCTGAAGGGCAAGGGTGACTGGATCACCACATACATCGAGCTTCCGGAAGGATACGCAGCCAGCGAGATAGACATTTCGAGCGTCAAGTTGAACGGCACGGTCTCTGCGGTAGCCGACTTGAAATACGGGTTCGTGAAGGACCCACAAATCAGAGACAGCGACGGTGACGGGCTGCCGGAGCTGATGGTCAAGTTCGACAGGGCCGCGGTGCAGGCGCTGCTTGCTCCGGGCAACGTGACACTGACGGTCACTGGGGAAGTCGGAAGCGCGGTCTTCGAGGGAAGCGACACGATTAGAGTGATTTAGCAACGGTCAAAATTTATGAGGGAAAACGCGCGCGACCCTCCTTTTCTATTTTTATTGTTTCATGCAGGCTCAAATTTGAACCCGAAAATCTCCTTCCCCTTCATCATCCTGAGCTTCCCCCAGACCGGCCTCAACTTCATGCCGACCATTGGATTGTCCGAGGCTATCTGGCCGAGCGCCCTGGCCCCGCCCGGGAACTCCACTACGCCCAGAACAAGCGGCGGCATCTCGATCCCCTCGGGAACGGCGTAAAGCTTGGTGTAGGTGACCAGCTTGGCCTCCTTCCCCAGCTCCACTTCCTCAAACTCTGTCGCCTTGCATTTCAGGCAGCGGTCGTGCTTCGGGTACATCACTCGCCCGCACGACTTGCACTTGAAGCCGAGGAACTTCTCCATTTCACCAACCCCTCTCCAATATGTGGATGACAGTGTTGTTGCCGAAGCCGCCGAAGTTGCAGGCGAGCGCCCGCTTCGCGTCCTTGACCTGCCGCTCCCCGCACTCGCCGCGCAGCTGCCAGACCAGCTCGACTATCTGCGCCATTCCGGTCGCGCCCACTGCATGTCCCCGCGCCTTCAGCCCGCCCGATGTGTTGATCGGGATTTTACCGTTCAAAGTGGTGTCTCCCCTTTCCACCGCGAGGTGCCCCTTCCCCTTCTCGAAGAATCCGATGTCCTCGCTTTCCACAATCTCCAATATCTCGAAAGCGTCGTGGAGCTCCGCCACGGCCATGTCGTCCGGAGCCGTCCCTGCCATCTTGAAAGCCTTTTTTGCGGCCACCTGGACAGACTTCAGCACGGCCGGGTCTTCCCTCTCATGGAGGGCCTGGACATCCGTGGCGTGGCCGAAACCTGCGATTCTCACCGGCTTCTTCGTGAACTTTTCAGCCATCTCAAGCGGGCAAACCACCACTGCCGCCGAGCCGTCGCTGATGGGGCAGACATAATAAAGCCTGAGCGGGTCCGCGATGACCCCTGAGCTCATCGCCCCCTCCACCGTGCAGGCCCGCTGGATGTGCGCGTATGGGTTTTTGAGCGCGTTCGAGTGGTTTTTCACGGCGACCATGGCCAGATGTCGCTCAGTCAGCCCATAGCGCTCCATGTATAGACGAGTCAGCATCCCGCCCATCGCTGGCAGGGTCACACCATGAATGTATTCGGCAGTTGGGTGGGTCATCGTGGAAACAAGGTCTGTCACAATGTCTGTGTCTGCAGTCGTCATTTTTTCTCCACCCGCCACCAAGATAAGGTCGCAAGTCCCTGAAGCCACTGCCATGAAAGCGTTCTTCAGAGCTGAGCCGCTTGAGGCCGGACCGTTCTCCACCCTCTCCGCGGCCGCCGGAACCAGATTGATCCTGTCCACAAGAGAGCTTGCGACGGCCGTCTGATGGACGGTCTCGCCCGCCATCATGTTAGCGACGTAAACAGCGTCGAAATCCTCTTTTTCGACTCCGGCATCCTTGATTGCGCGCAGGGACGCCTCGGAGAGAATGTCCATCAAATCCCCGGGGCTGCGCCCGAACTTCGTCATGCCCGCGCCTATGATCGCGACGTCCCTCAAGCTTCACCGATATTCAGAAGGCAGCGGCTAATTTAAATCAAACGCTTATTTGAACGCCCTCATCCGCGCTAGAATGTTTTCCTGTTTTTCATCGCTCAGGCTGAGAACCATCGGGAAGGCCACGGCCTCCTCAAGCGAGAAGTGCCGCTTCACAAAAGTAATCATGTTGTTTCCTAACAATACGGAAAGGTCCCTCAATTGTTTGTTTTTGCGCTTCACAGCTCCACTTATCAGTCGGTTCGCCGTGGAAGATATCATGATCCAGTCGTCGTGTTCAAACTTCACCAGCGGGAAGAGGTCGTTGAACGCCAGTATGTGAATGTCGCTTTTCGGCAGCTCGTCAAGTGCCGGGAACAAAAATTTGGTTTCCTTCATGAAATGGGGGTCAAACTGGTTCGCGATTTCTACCAGCTTTTCCAACGAGCCCCACGCTTCATCCCCCATGTTTGGGTTCCGCAGCACATCCTCAACTGGAGCTATGTCCATCAGTATTCTCTCGTGGTCGTCCAACAGAATTTTTACTATCTCGTTTGACTTCGCGTTTTTCATGATTACACTAATGTGAATATCTTTCTTATTAGTAAGCTTTTGGGGTCATGTCGCCGCTATCACAATTTTTTAATAGCACGAGGGAGTTATTTCTTGGAGAGGATGGAGAAAAAAGGAACAGTTTATGGCGGCTCGATTGGCATTTCCGCTGTGATCATCAT
>JBFMBF010000039.1:0-7669 GCA_040755315.1 Hadarchaeota archaeon (SeqCode)
GGTCTCGTTCCACTATTTTCAGGGCGGCCTTGATTTGCAGGGCAGTCGCAGTGTCTAGGATGTCGTTGCTCGTTGCCCCGAAATGGACATAGCGCCCAGAGCTACCAGATGCTTCAGCAAGGGCCAGAACTACCGCCATCGTCTCGTGGTAGACCTCGCTTTCGAGCTCAAGGATGCGCTCGACCTTCACCCGTTTTGTGGAAGCGCTGTTGAAAATCTTGCGCGCGTCCGCCAGCGGGATCATTTTTGCCTTGGCCAACCCCGATGCCAGCGCAGCCTCGACGTCCAGCATCTTCTGGAACCTAGCCTCAAGCTCGAAAATGGAGCGCATTTCATTGCTCCCGTAGCGCCTTTCTATCGGGTGGACGGACAACTTCAACCCCAATCGAAAAGCTCCGGTGCTGAATAAAGCTTTGCGGTTGGTCAGTTATTTTTGGTGGGTTGGAGCTACTGAATCCAGTTGGAACCGAATAGTCTTACCGTCCCAAAAGATGTGGTGAAAGTGTCACCGTAACAACTGACGGAAAAAGTTAAATCGTCATCATGATCCCATAACGTGGCCGATGGTTTAGTTACTGGAAGTCTGCTGTCTATTGGGCCGTAAGTGTAAAGATAAAGATAAGCTGTCGCCCCAGATTCAAACTTTCCGTCAGCTGTGACTGGAACGTAAAGTTTCCAAAAGACGTTGTTTCCACTAGCCGTCCAGATGCCGTTCTCTATAACATGCTCATTTGAATAGTCCGTCTGCCCCTTCACGTCCACAATGAATGGTCCCCAACCTGTTCGTGGGTTGCTTATTGTTACAGTCAGTCCTTGACCGGTGTCTCCAACGTATCTTAGGTAACCCGTGGTTGTGCTGAAAGTTATTAAAATGTTTTCATTGTTGTAACTCTCAGCGGAGGTAGGGTCGCTGTCGTAAACAGTTGCGCTGGCAGTACCCGCTACCAGTTCGGCCGCAGGAATGTTGTCTTCACTTGTGGTGCTACTTTCAGTAGTTATCCAGTTGCTACCGAAGAGCCTTATTGTCCCAAATGATGTGGTGAAGGTATCGCCGTAGCTGCTGATGGAAATCGTCAAATCGTCATCCTCGTCCCACAACGTAGTTGCCGGTTTGTTTCCAGCGCCGGTGTCGGTGTCATACGTTGTGTCTGTGTCTGTTTTGAGGTAAAGGTACGAGGTTTGGCCCTCTCCAAGCGTTCCGGTCGATGTTACTGGCACGTAAAGCCTCCACCAGATGGTCTTGCCAGAACCAACTGTCCAGTAACCATTCTCTTCAACATAACCACTCCCGTAATTTGTCTGCCCCTTCACGTCTGCCATGAATGGCCCCCAATCCCTGCCTGCGCTCAGGGATGAAAGCGTAACTGTCAGCCCGCTGTCGGCATTTCCAACATACCTGAGATTCCCCACTGTTGTGCCAAATGTTATCACAATGTTTTCATTGTTGTAACTCTCAGCGGAGGTAGGGTCGCTGTCGTAGACGGTTCCGCTTGCCGATCCCGCGATGGTTCTGGTAGAGGGAACATACACATCGGCAAAAACCGCATCAGATAGTGTATTTAGCAAATTCCAAACTGAGTTAACATTTCCCCAACTATCAGTTACAACAGTAATTGATGTTCTACCGCTTGTTACAGCTACCACAGCCACTATTGCCCCGCTATTTCCTTGCTTGAGAAGGAAAAGAGAGAAATATTGTTCACTTTTTTCATTTTCTTTTGTCAACCCAAACTGGGACACTTGACTGCTGTACCAAGAAGTGACAGTCGATGAGTTGTCCGTGCTTTCGTAAGCTTTTACATCACTGTTTGTGGTCAATACGCTTTCAAGCTGCTGCCGCAGTTGTGTTTCGGCAGTTGTATTTTCCACGGCGCCGCCATATACTGGAACGTTGACAGCAGTGGACACAGGTTTGGACAAAAGGAAAAACGCGGCCAATCCTGAAATTACAATCAATACAATTGGCACGGCGATAATCCACCGCGATTTATTCCAAGCGACTTCCGCAGACGGTGTCTGTCCTGCCTTTTGTGTTATGGGAGTTCCACAATCTTGGCAAAACTTGGCATCCTTCGGCAGGGCTTTGCCACAGTTTTTACAGTATGCCATCTTACTCCCATAGAACATACGGCGCCACTTATATATAAATAACATGTTTAACATGTCTAACTCTCTTAACATGACATCCAAAGCCTACTTCAGTGATTTGTTGGTCGAGAAAGTCCGCAAGCGCGCCAAGAAGCTAGTCCGCCAGCACGATAATCTGATTGTGTTCATAACGCCGGAGGCCAAGGCACTGGGATGGAGCGACCGCACGATAGTCAAGGTTTCAGTTGTGGATGAACGTGGCGAAAAGAAGATAGTGATTGAGAAAGGGATGGAACTTTAGGTCGTTTTTCACTTTTGAGTTTGGCGATGCAAGGTGTTTGACTTGATTCTGCGTCGGCATGACCACTCATGAAATCGCCGGTGTGAGCGAACGCGCCTCGGAAAAATCCACCACCGAAAAATCAATCGGCTGCTCCGCAAGCTCCCACAGCCACCCCCGCCCCCTCTTCCCCGCCCGCCTGACAAGCCCGCGCCCCTCCAAGACCAGGATGTGGTGCGCCTGGATTGTCGTCCGGGCCTTCCCCAGCGCCGCCGCGAGCTCGTCGTATGTCTTCGGGCCGGAGGCGAGCTGCTGCAGGATGAGCGACCGGGCCTCCTCGCCGTCAAGCACGTCAATGCGCTTGTAGCTCGCGAACCCGCGCTCGAACTTCTCGCGCTTACTAGGGTGGAGGGTGTGGATGCCGAGTTCGCGAATACGCTCGAAGTTGCGACGGCCGTAGATTTGGAGATTCATACCATTTTCCATATACTTACCAGGGTTCACGCCAACCAATCGCAGAGACTCGCAAAGCAACTGGATCAACTCATCGTCTTTCGAAGAGAAAGTTATGTGATGCAAAACCCCAGATTGTTTCAAAAGGACAGATCCCTCAGCAGCAAATAGACCACGTAAGAAAGGCACGCAAGCTTCAGGGCTCTTCGAGACAACGGGTTTCAAGTGTAAATAAATACAGTTCATCAAATCTGCCAAGATAATCGAGTTGAAGTAAACCTGTGCGTATTCAAAATTGGTCCTGGAGTCCACGCATATTTTTGTGAAGTTGTCTTGCGGGACATGTAGTTTCGCAGACCACAGTTTTACTGTTTCTTCATCTTTCTGTTTGGGCACGTTTAGTGTTACTTTGAAGTTTGTTCTTTGAAGCCCCAATCTTTGCTCACAAAAATCGAGGAACTTGCGCAACAACACGTCAGAGTTTCCGAAATAAATGCCCTTTTTCTTGCCACCCTCCCCACGCCAAAGGCCCAATCCTTCCATAAACAAATCATCTACGGGAATGAAACGATTGACGGTGACCTTTTTGGATTCTTTGCCACCGCCCCACTTGTTAGATGCTGGTACAAACATCGTGACTTTTGCAGAATCAAACACTACATCCACATCTCTGCCGATAGAAGTTTTCCTCGGCGCGATTTGCGCGATATCCACATTCATTTTTTCACCTCATCGGCGTCCTTTGTCGTTTCAGATTTATGCGGTTTTTGGGGAGAGAGGTCGGCGAAAGTAATACTTAAACAATCGGTATTTCATAAACACCGCCAAATCGCGCATTTGACAAGGTTATTTTTCAGTTTTTACTGCCTCATAACCAAGTAGCGAAAGTATTCAACCTTGCAACAAAAGATGAAAATTTAAGCTTGGATTTGAAAAATAAGCAATAATAAGGTCGTTATAGCTCAACATCGAGCCCTAACTTGTCGCACAATTCCTTGTAGCGGTTCCTAACCGTGACCTCAGTCACCCGCGCCACGTCCGCCACATCCCTCTGCGTCCGGCGCTCCCCCGTCAGCACGCTCGCGATGTAGATGGCCGCCGCCGCCACACCAGTCGGCCCGCGTCCCGACGTCAGCCCCTTCTTCTGCGCCTCGTTCAGCAGCTCGATGGCCTTCGACTGCGCCTCCCCGCTGAGCTTCAGGTCGGAGCCGAAGCGCGGGATGTAGTCGATTGGGCTCGTCGGTCGCAGGTGTATCAGCAGCTCGCGGGCAATGAACCTGTAGCTCCTTCCAATCTCCTTCTTGCTCACCCGGGAGACATCTGCAATCTCGTCGAGGGTGCGCGGAATCTTCGACTCCCTGCAGGCCGCGTAAAGTGCCGCCGCCGCCACCCCTTCAATCGACCTCCCCCTGATCAGCCTCTCCTCGACGGCCTTCCTGTATATTAGCGACGCCGCCTCCCTAATGTTTCTGGGCAAGGCGAGGTGAGAAGACATTCTGTCAATCTCTGAAAGGGCGAAAGCCAGGTTTCTCTCCGTGGCGTCCGATACTCTAATCCTGCGCTGCCACTTCCTGAGGCGGTAAATCTGGGCCCGGCGCTTCGGGGTGAGGTCCTTCCCGTGGGCGTCCCTGTCTCTCCAGTCAATCATGGTCGACAAACCTTTATCGTGGATCGTGTCTTTGAGACATATGGCTCCTTTTCCACCAATGAAGTTCAGGTGCTTGGTAATCGTTAAATCATATGTGTGCGGCGTAGTCGGCTTTACCTGCGAAATCTTTTTCACTCTCAGAAACACAAGCCGACTGTTTGCAAGTTTTGCCAAATTTTCGTCCCCATGTTTTTTAGCTATGTTCAACGCCAGTTTTCTGCTGATTCTCAACCTCTTCCGCGATTTCCATTCCTTCTTGTATTCCAACGGGGCGGGTATCAAATCTGCCAAAGTTCCTTTTCTGGATCTCGCGGCAAATCCACCCGCAAACCCCAAGCGGTGAACCATGTCGGGGTCTGTCACGCGCGTCCCGGTTAACCTACTAGCATGAACGACCTGCCTAGTCGTGGCAATAGTGTGGCTGGGGATCTCCTCTTCCATATAACCTGCCAAAACACCCAGCTGCAGGTAAAGGTACATCAAATCGTTGCTCAGGTCTTCGTTTGCTGAAACAGTGTAAATATGAGCCAACGGACGCCATTGCGGTTTTTCTTCCGGGTGTAAGTAAACGCAACCGTCTCCTTTAATGTAAGAAGTCAAAAATTCGCTTTTAACATCTTCCGGCGCGGATAATATCATTGGCGGCACTCTTTTCGCTTTTGCATGCGCCCCCGCACCAAAAACTTCTGAAAACAAACGAGCCAGTGTTTTACTTCCAGCGCTGACTACTATTGAACTTTGCTGACGTCGTACACCGGCAGTTAACCCAAAAATTTCTTTCAGATAATCGGCGGTTTTTTGTGCGTATTCCATTTCATGTGGGCCGAAAGTAAAGCTCACGCCATGGGAGGTGACGCAGCCTTCGCTCACGTAAAAACCCAAAAGGGCCGCAAGGTGCCCATCGAGAGTGACTTCCGACGGCAGACCCATCAAGCAACGGTTGGCCCTCACCCTGAAGCCGTTGCCGCTAGGAATACCAAGCTTTGAAAATATTTTCAATGGTAGTCTCGATCGTCTTTTCCAATCTTTTATCAGACGACTATCAAAACTTTTATTCAAAATTTTGTATGCCTCGTTCGGAACGTTATCAACGACGAAGCCGGTTGAATCAAGGTCAGTAAATTCTTGTATTAGGTCAAGTTTGGTGTGCGAGTTTTCTGTAGAAGGTAGCTCTTTCGGGCAAACCACAAAATTCCCCAAACGCAGTTTTTTGGCTTCGACAGGTACCACTTTTTTATCAGTCACGGTGTAAACACTGTGCGAGCCGGTGACTCTGACCTTTCTTCCGGTTTCCAGCTCTACCTCGTAAAGCTGTTCAGGTGCTGGGTGGCGAGTGGCAAAATCTATCGGAGCCCAAACGACTTTGTAGTCTTCCGTGAAAATTGCGGCCTTGTAACCACTAACTGGTGCAATTTCAACGCCGTCTTCAATTTTTACATCATTCTCTTTCATAATCGAATCCACGAACTTTCCGATTGGAGTGATCAGAACCTTGCCATCTTTTTCGAGGATTACGGGCTCAATGCAGTCAACGCTCAGCGTCATTGGCGCCCCCGTCCTCCCCCTCTTGTCCCTCTGCTCTTGGTCGAAGGCGCGCCACTCTGGCCCTATGTCCATTATCTTGTTGTGGATTACCAGCCCGCAGCCGGCGCACACCAGCTCCGCCCTGTCGTAGTCGCGCACCAGCCTTGTGCTCCCGCAGGACGGGCACTTGTTACGGCCTTCCTTTTTTGCCCCTTCTTCCGACATATGCCTCCCCCATAAATACGTCCGCGCCTACCAGCCCCTCAAGGTCCTTCTTTGAAAAGCCCGAAGCTGGCCTAATTGAGATGTATGGTGAATTTATTGGTCCAAAAATCTCGTAAATTCTTCCAATTGTCCTATTTTTAGAATTGACGGCAGTTATTCCTAACTTTGGTGTTTTTTCGCCCTTCACGATGATTTCCCTTGCCGTAAGATGCAGGACCTTCCCGAGAAGCCGCATATTAACAACCTGTTAACCGAAACTCTTTTATACCCACTATTTAAACTTTTCGATTACTCCTTTTTGGCTTTATTTTGGACAAGACATTAAAAAGATGGGGTGTAAAGAAGGTGGGGTGTGAAAATGGCAATAGACTGGGAAAAAGTGATGAAGCCTTATCCTGGAAGGATCATTACCCTTCCGGACGGCAGCGAGATGGAAGTTACAGGGATGAAAAAGGACGAGATAGAAAAAGTCTGCGACGCACTTATGCCGAATCTCACGTACCACAAGGAACTCTTTGATTTGGTCACTTCAGAGATTATCACAGAACTCTACCTCTGGCGCGAGAACAGGCCAATCTGGGAGCTACCAGCAGGAAGCCAGTTCTGCTTGGTTGGCAAGGTCAATGGCGAAATAGTGGGGGTGACTAACGGCGCCTTGAGGGACCCGAAGATCGGGAACAGTTTGCACACGACCACGCTGAAGCGCGGGCTACAGGTCGGAGCGTACCTCTGGCCGTGCAAGCTGGAGCACTACTTCGATGTGCTGGGCGTTGATGTAGTCGAGGCGAGCGCGGAGAGCGCAATAGGCGGGAGGAAGCTGTTCGCCGCATATGGATTCACGCAGCATCCGTACCCGGACAAGTACAGCCACTTCGATGCAATACTGCAGACCATGACGAAGCAGCAGTGGGACAGGATAAAGGCCGGGAAGCTTGTCGGGGAAAAGCTTTAGGTTACAAAAAATCTCGCATCCGCATGCTTTAACGGGAACAAGACAGAGGGCGGACTAAATGAGAAAGGTATCGATTATTGTAGTCGCTGTTATAGCTATCGCAATAATCGCGGCCGGCACATATCAAAGACAAAGGACTCCACCAACTTACTCTGGGCCGCTCAAGGGGGTGACCTTAACTCCCAAAAGTTTCAGCCAGGCAGATTTCACGGAATTTTTCGAGAAGGCGAGGCAGGCTGGCAATGTCGTCAGCTGGGCAGGCGACTGGAATGAACTGCCCGCGAGCGTGACGGGGTTGGCATCTACATATGGTTACACTCCGATTATTGAAGCACAGTTTTTCACTCAATCCACAGGTTTACTTTTGAGGCCGTTGGACAACTCAACAAAGCAGAGTTACATTAGCAGCGCGGTCTCGTATGTGGAAAATTATCAATTGAAGTACATCGCGTTTGGAATTGAGGTGAACATCCTTTACGAAAAGTCTCGCTCGGATTAT
>JBFMBF010000040.1:0-7402 GCA_040755315.1 Hadarchaeota archaeon (SeqCode)
CCGCTTTCGTAAAAAGTATACGCAGGCGGACTCAGGCCGTTGCGCCGTCGGCGCGCATCCAAATCAACGTGCGCGCGGGGTCGAAGCCCGCGGCGCGGATGGACGCGTCCAGCGCGCCGACGGGGTGCTCGAGCACCAGTTTCTGGCGGGCCGAAAGGTCGGCGCGGGCGTGGAGCAGGAGCGCGGTGACGGCGTGCGGGTCGGCGTCGGGAGCGGCCGCCAGCCAGAGGGGATCGGCGCGCCCGCCGCCGGTCCAGGAAAGGACCGCGTGCAGTCGGTCGTCTTTGAGCGCGGCCCATTGACGGAAGTTCATGTCCACGAAGAAGAGGTAGAGCCAGTAGCGCAGGCCGGGGGCAAAGCCGCTCCAGTTGAACAGGCGGTACCAGCCCAGTTCGCCGGGGTAGGCGCGTTCGAGCCATTCTTTTTGCTGGGGCCAGAAGCGCGCGGCGCGCGGGACGATGGCGGCGGGCCGCCCGGGGGGAGGTTCGGCCGGGCCCGCGGCGGACAGCCAGGTGGTGCGTCGGAAGCGTTCGCGGAATCCAAGCCGGGTGTACAGGTCGAGCGCGCCGGGGTTGTCGTCGCGCACGTGGAGCCAGACCGAGTCCGCTTTGCGCTGGCGGGCCTGGCTGAGGCATTCCTGGGTGAGGGCGCGGGCGATGCCGCGGCGGCGCGCCTCGGGATGGACGGCGACGTTGGCGATGAGGTGGATCTTTTTGCGGCGATGGTGGAAGGGGATCAGGCTGGCGTTGCCGACGATCCTGCCGTTCTCCTCCCAGACGAATCCGCTCATGGGCATGGAGGCGCCTTCGATGGTCTGTGAGGCCCAGCGCAGGAAGGAGTCGTCGCGGCTGGCGCGGCGCATCTGGCGGACGTAGTCCTGCCCGTCGCTGTCCATATTGGGCTGGAAGCACAGTTCGATCAGGTCGGCGACGGCGGAGAGGTCGCGCAGGACGTTGAGGGGGCGCAGGTGCGGGTGCGCGGGGGCGCGGGCCGGGATGGGGATGGAGGCCATTGAGGCAGATTATAGCGCGGAGTCGGGGTTTGGCTGGGGAGGGGAGTGTCTAAAAGGATGGGCCAGGAAAACCTCTTACCACGGAGATCACTGAGTCCACAGAGAAAACAAGGGAGAATCTCTGTGTTCTCTGCCTGCACTGTGCCGCAGGCACACGTGCGGGCTCTGTGGTTAAATCTTGGAAAGCCCACAACTAGACACTCTCGCAAAGTATTATGAATCGAGGGGGCTTTTGACAGCGAGGCCGCCGCGCTGGAGGACATGGGTGTAGATCATGGTGGTCTTCACGTCCTTGTGGCCGAGGAGTTCCTGCACAGTACGAATATCATAACCATTTTGGAGGAGGTGGGTGGCGAAGGAGTGACGGAAGGTGTGGGGCGACACGGGTTTGTCTATCTTTGCGAGGCGGGCGGCTTGTTTGACGGCGCGTTGGAGGACGCTCTCGTCAAGATGATGCCGCATGGTTTTGTGGGTTTGGGGGTCCACAGAGCGCTGGCTGGCGGGGAATACGTATTGCCAGCCGGGTTCGCGGCTGGCATTCGGGTATTTGCGTTCGAGGGCATAGGGGAGATGAACTTCACCATAACCCTCACGCAGGTCGCGTTGGTGGATTTCTTTTACGCGATGGATGTGGGTTTTGAGGGCAGGAAGCATGCTTTCGGGGAGGGGAACGGAACGGTCGTTTTCACCCTTGCCGTCGCGGACGATGATCTGGCGGTTGGCAAAGTCCAGGTCTTTGATGCGAAGGCGGAGACATTCCATTAATCTCAGGCCGGAGCCGAAGAGTAGTTGGGTCATTAGTTTGGTGACGCCATTCATTTTGCCGATGACGGCAAGGGCTTCGTCTCTGGTAAGGACGGTGGGGAGACGGTCCGGCTTCCTGGCGCGTATGAGGTCGGTTGGAAATTCGATTTTTTGGAGGAGGACGTGGCGGTAGAGGAAGAGGATGGCACTCAACGCCTGGTTTTGTGTGGAGGCGGCCACGTTTCCTTCGGTGGCAAGATGGGTAATGTAGGCCTGAATTTCGGGTACGCCCATTTCGGCGGGGTGGCGTTTGTTGTGGAAGAGGATGTAGCGCCTGCACCACTCAACGTAGGTCTGTTCGGTGCGGTAGGAGTAATGTTTGGCGCGGATGGCGTCGCCAAGTTGTTCAAGGAGTTTTTTCGGTTTTGGAGCAGAAGAGACAGGGCTGGACATTTATGTTTCCCTTTTCAAGGAAAAAATGAGGTGCTATACTCGGTGCCATTGTACCAGCCCTTGCAGTCTAACTCCTAAATTAATTTGGGGAATTAGATTGCAGGTTTTGGAGAGGTCTAAAAGGAATTATATTCGCTACAGCACATCCGTTGTTCGGCGGACATCTTGCTAAGGAGTAGAAATGATTGAAATGAATTCGTTGATATTGGGCTTTGTTTTGGGAGCGGTTTCTGTCATCGTTGGTTTCTTATTGTCAACAAGCCGCCGAACAAAGCGTGCAATGGACTCGGCTTCTCGTCGCCGCTCAGTGCATCCTTCCCCGCCTAAATCTGCCCCAAATGTTCAGGATCCGCCGCCCCCGCCGAGCCATTAACGCAACCGTTGGCTGGCTGGCAAATTACCATAAAATTACATCTGGAAAATATCAATGGATTCAACCATAATTGTCGCCATAATCACAGGAGTTGCAACGGTAATTGCCGCAATAATTTCGGGTATTTATGCATTCCGTAAAACCAAAGGCGATAAGACCGAGAAACCTTCTCAACAAATTCAGGTTGGGGAAAATATTATCACCGCAAATGGTCAATCAGCCCAAACAATCAATTTTTATAGCGCAGAGTCTCAAGAAAAAAAGCCATCTGAACCCGCAATCGCTGAAACAAAGAACGTAATATCCGAAAAGGAAGGCCACGGCGATAATACTAATCATCCTTTTAGAGTAACACTTGGACAAAAACATAAAACGCTTAGAGAGCATCATCTAGAGTTAACCGTAAGGGAAATGTCAGATTTTTACAGGTTAGAAAACACATCATTTTTGGAATCTTGTGAATCAGGGAAAAAAGAATTACCAAGAGCGTGCGTTGAATCTCTGGTCGATTTCTTTTTTGTTAATAAAGATTTCTTAGACAAAGATGAAACCAACATATTCCAAACCATCTATGTGTTTGGAAAGAAACTCCAGAATTTATTGGATGATAATTTTAAGCCTTTTTTCCTTGTGCAAGCCAAACCTAGAAATGGACTTTATGCGTATCCAATTTTGTACAAACTCGAAAACGGCTTTTCCCGTGTCGTTACGCTTAACTTAAGTTCTTTCCATTCAAACGGTGAAGGTAGGTATAATGTTGAAAATATCATCCAAGAGATGATTAAAAGAAAAATCGATTCCTATCAAACATCTGTTATTCAAGTCTCGCAAGAAATTTGGAAACGATTAGAGAATAATAGTTTTTACTGTAAAAACCCATCGTCTCTTGGTCAAGTTGATTATGACTGTCAAGACATTTTTTCGGAATGGTATTCTAGATTACTGAAAAGCCATTAGCAAACGCCAGCCAACAAAGCGTGCAGGTGACGGTGGGGCTGCGCCGCATTTTTTGAGCAGTTTTCTGGCTTTGGGTTGGTTCCGTTTCCAAGCAGAATGCCCGTCCCACCCACCGCACCTAACGCAAACCGTTAGGTGCTACATGGCAAAATTTGTTGAGAATACCGAAAGCGATATTTTGTGTCCGCAATGCAATCCGCCGCGAAAGTTGATTGTCAAAACGAATCGCAATAACGATAATCAGTTTCTTGGCTGTCCGAATTATCCAGAATGTAATTACACACGGGGCATCCCCGAAGCGTGGAAAATGCGGGCGGCTGGTCAAGCGGGCTTGTTCGATAACCTGAGCGCACCTAACAAAGCGTGCAGCGGACTTGCGCCAGAGTCGGCGCAAGATGATAGTGTCAAAAGTGGCGCAAGCCGCTAACGCAAGCCGTTCGGCGGCACGCCTTCTCATGTCGTTCACAATTTTCAAAACCTGGAGGAAAAATGCGTTCTATTATTCGAGTAACAACAAACTTGCCAGACGATAGACTCGATGACTTCTTAGGAAGTCATGGGTGGACACCAAGAATTGACAGCAAATCAGTACTTTTTGAAACAAGAAGAAAAGAAATTCTTGATACTGTTCATCCAGATGATATTGATATTGTTCAAGCAACTTTGCTTTCATACACACTGCTAGACGATCCCACAAAAACATGGGGCATCGTCAATAAACCAAACGATACATCAATTACTTTCCGCCTAAAGAACCCAATTCCCGATCGTCTCAAAAAAGCAACAGAGAAATTGGTAAGGGATTTGCAATCAGTTACCGAAAAAGAAAAAGAAATAACTTTTGTTTTTGAAAAAATTGAGGTCTTAGAGCCGCAGGGATTTATGCACGCTTTCACTGGCTCTATATTGCCAAAAAATCGTTTGGCGTTGGCTATTGAGCGCAGGAGAACAGAGTGGGCAGTAGGAGCCGCAGCATTTATTACTGCTATCGCACTTCTCATTTTGACTGTACCAATTGTTAAAGAAGCAATTTTTCCACCCAATGGTGAATGGACATCTTGGACAATCGGTTTTTTAGAAAGACTTTCCACCTCTGCAATAGTTACTGCAACAGTATCGTGGTTAAATGTAATTTTGTATTGGTTTGAATTGAGCAGGCAAGCAACCGTTATCTGGGAGGCGTAATCCAACCAACGAAAAGCCGCCGAACAATGCGTGCAGTGGACGCTGGGGATTCGGCGCGTTTTCAGGCAGTTTTCTACGCCTCAGCTTTTTTCCGTTTGGACGGCGTTCCGCCGTCCGCCCCAGCGCCACTAACGCGAGCCGTTGGGTTGCCAATCTCTTTCAGGATGAGGATATGAAAATCAGCAAAATTGCATTGTTGATATTTGTTCTTATAGCGAGTGCTTGCGCTTCGGTGGATGCTCCAACTGCTACTCCTACTGATTTCCCACCCACATCAACTTTTACACCTATCCCAACAGGCACTCCCACATCAACGCTTACTCCTAGTCCCACAGCAACAGAAACTCCAACTTTAACACCAGGTCCTACTCCAACACCAATAACAATAAAATCCAATAATGCCATTTTGGTTCCTGATATTGGCTCTACAGCTCGGTCTCTTGTTTGGTCGCGAGATGGAAATTATCTATATATCGGAACTTTCGATAAAGGTGTGACTATTTACGACGTAGTTAATAAAAAAATATTTGCAACTGTAGGAAACAATGCAAATGTTTCATCGTTAGCTATTAGCCCTGATGGGAAAATATTAGCTGTAGGCATTGCAAACGATGGTTCTGTTCGATTGTGGGCTGTTGAAAATATTCGCCCAGAGTATGAAGTAACAATATTTCCTGCACATGGAGACAAGGTATTCAGCCCCGATGTGCTGGGGCTCGCTTTTAGCCCTGATGGTAAATTGGTCGCGTCTTGTGGATTTGATGGAAAGGTCATTGTCTGGGATGTGGCAACGGGGAAAATGATAAAGAAATTTGACGTGCAAGATAGTGTTTTTGAAGTAGTATTTTCTCCTGACGGTAAGACCCTTATTGCAGGCTTGAGTGTAAAGGAAGAATTCGTGACTTGGAGCACAGACACATGGGAAATTCAAAATACCTTTGAAGGCGATCAAACGTGGGATTTATCCATAAGCACCGATGGAAACAAAATGATTTCAGCAGGTGGAGGAATTCATGAAGCCAATTTATGGGATGTAAAAACAGGAAAGTTGCTATTCAATTTTCAAAAGGAAACTGATGGATTTGCTGAGGCAGTATCATATGACCCAAACGGGGAACTGGTCGCCTTGGGTGATGGATATGGGTATGTATTTTTTTGGGACACAACTACAGGGGAGCTAAAAAAGGAATTTCACATAGATGTTGAATATAGAGGTATTTCAGCAATTGCTTTCAACCCTGATGGTACTAAAATAGCTACTGCTGGCGCTCAAGTAATTATATGGAATCTGGACACACCGTAAGTTATGATAGGTCAAAAGCAACCCAACAAAGCGTGCACCTGACGCTGGGGATTCTGCGCAAATCTCAAGCAGTTTTCTACGCCTCAGCCTTTTTCTGGTTGGACGGCTTCGCCGTCCCCGCCCCAGCGCCACTAACGCAAGCCGTTGGGCGCTCGGCATGTGACTAAAATTTGTAGGGTATAAGGAATCCTCGACAGACATGATTGGGGCACACGCCGCAGGCATCATAAGCTCATATAAAAGCCTCAACAAAACGCCAGCCAAGTGCTTGGTTTGTGGCGAGTATTCTGAATGTCAAATCACAAAGTACGAAAAAGCACTTCATCTTTTCTTTGTGGAAGTAAGAATCTTGGATGAGCAGTTCTTGTTTGACTGGGAAAAATGCAAACACAGAGCCATTCTATTTGATAAGCAGGATGTTTCTCGATATAAACAAGAACAAGTAGAAACGGGCATTATGTTGGTGCCGTATTATCAAGGCATGAAACTGCAAATGACGTCGACGCCTCATAAAAGGCCGATGATACAGCTTGTTCTTGTGATTACACTTGCTTTGATTCTAGGATTGGTAGTTGGCTTCCTAATTGAGATGATACTGGATAGGCTTGGCATTCCTTTTGTACTCTGACGATGACTTATGTGCAAACGAGTCAATCGTAATCAACACAGCGCGCCCAACAATGCGTGCACGCGGACGGCTGGATTCACACCGCCAAATTGGCTTTTTTCGTGGCTTCGGGTTTTGGCCGTTTCATGGGCGAGTCTCGTCCCTCCAGCCGCCGGTAACGCGAGCCGTTGGGCGGCTCGTTTGCGTAATTGGAGCAGGATGGATTACTTCATATCACAAATACCTTTGTTCGCTGCATTGCTTGCGGCGTTTGTAGCGTTTGCTATTTTGGAGCGAATCTACCAGCCAGCACAATTATCAATCACGTTTAGATCACCAACAACTGAAGTTTCCGTTGCTGTATTCCTATATTTAATTCTGGTTGCGTTCTCAGTGTTTGTCTTTTGGCAAGCAGGCTCACACGCCCCTCCTAAAAGTGAGACTGTACCAAATGGATATACTTTCGTTCAGGCTCTTTTTCAACTATTCGCAAATGCTATGAGTTTTTTGCCTTTTGGAATTGCCTTACTTATCCGTAAACAAGGTTTGAAAACTATTGGCATCTCAAAGCATAACATCTCTCTATCAATCATTGGTGGCATTATTGCCAGTCTAATCGCCAGTTTGCTTTTTAGCCAACCATCGCTACAGTTTTGGCTATCTGCTTCAACAGCGTTTCTCTTCATTGCTCAACTCGGTGTAGGATTGAGTGAAGAAGCAATTTTTCGCGGCTATTTACTATTGCGTTTCTCAACATACTTCAAACGA
>JBFMBF010000041.1:0-7321 GCA_040755315.1 Hadarchaeota archaeon (SeqCode)
GGGTGGATTGGACGATGACGGCGCGCTCCCCGTCTATCTTTTGGGGTATCCTGATGTACAGCTCCCCGTCTGGGAACCTCTTTATCTCAGGGGTTATGAGCCGGCACTTCAGCTGCCTTGCCACCCTAGCTGACAGCTTTGGAGACGCCGACCCGGCTATAACAATCATCCTTCCACCAATCGAGGATTCACCCCATAGCTTAAAACATAAATGGAAAAAGCCGCACGCACTACAGAAAACTGAATTAATCTAGAAGTAGATGTAATTTCATGCAATCGCTTTTAAAAAGTTCAAGGGGCGGCGCCCAACGCAGAGTTTCAAGCAAGATGGTTGTTGGTTTAGCAGTAGGTCTGCTCGTGTTGTTTTCTTTTGCTTTTCAGAAAAAAACTGCCGCGCAAGAAAACTTTGTCTACACGGCAGAAGTAGAGGGGGCCATTGATGCGGGAATTTCCAATTTCATCAGGAGAGCGATCAACCAAGCAGAGCATGAGAATGTTTTACTAATAATAAAATTGAACACTCCCGGCGGCTTGCTCAAGTCCACGGAGGAGATTGTCCAGAGTATTCTGAACTCTCAGGTTAGAATAATAGTTTGGGTAACGCCGAGGGGAGCCTGGGGATTTTCCGCTGGCACTTTCATTCTAGTTGCATCAGACGTTGCAGCTATGGACAACGCCACCAGCATTGGTGCAGCTCAGCCCCGCCCGCAAGACCCGAAGACAACAAATGCAATGGCAGAATGGATTGCATCGGTTGCCAGAAGTAGGGGCCGCCCTGAGAACATCGTGAGACGGTTCGTGACTGAAAGTCAGACAATGGAGCCAGAGGAAGCACTCGCCGCGGGGGTCATCAATTTGCGCGCCTCCAGCCTGAATGAAATTTTGGAAAATATCGAAATGCCAAACGCAAGTACAATTCAAATTGAGATGGGGATTTTCGAGAAGGCACTCCGAGCTTTGAGCAGCCCTGAAGTAGCGTCCATACTTTTCATTCTAGGATTTTTTGGTTTGCTGTTTGAGATCACAACTCCAGGAATAGGAGTGCCTGGCGTTGCTGGAGCCATATTGCTTTTGCTCAGCTTTTATGGCATGGGAGTTCTCCAAATAAACTATGCTGGCGTTGCTCTGGTAGTGTTGGGCGTTGTGCTTCTTGTGACGGAGATTTTCACACCAGGTTTCGGCGTCTTTGGCGTAGGCGGAGGATTTTCTCTCATAATCGGGCTGGGAATGGTCGGCATTTACAGCGAGCCTTGGGTAGGCGGGATTTCAGGTGATTTGCTGAAAGCAGCCGCGATAGCTCTGCTAGTGGTATTCGCGATTTTCCTAGTATTGGTTAGAAAAAGCGTACGGCGGCCGTCCCCATTTGGCGAGGCGGAAATAAAGGGAAAAACTGGCATAGCGCAGACGGAAATATCGCCGAAGGGGTTGGTTAAAATCAAAGGGGAGCTTTGGACAGCCACATCGACACAGCGCATAAAAAAAGGAGAGCATGTCATTGTCAAAGGAGTCAAGGGAATAACTCTGGCAGTTGTAAAATCCAAGAGAAAAAAATAATTACTTTTCTTCACGTTTTTGAAGCGCGGCTGTCAAACCCGCTATTTCTCCAGAAGCGTCGCCTATCTGGCTTGGCGTGACAACAATCATGTTTTTCTCCCTCGCGATTTCTGTCAATGTTTGGAGTTCCCTGAGTCTGAGAGCTGAAGAGTTTTTCTGGTATTGTTCTGCAGCTTCGGCCATTTTCTTTGATGCATCCAACTCTCCTTCAGCCATTATTATTCTGGACCTCTTTTCCCGCTCAGCTTCCGCCTGTTTGGCGAGCGCGCGGAGCATGCTTTCCGGCAGGCTTGCTTCTTTAATCGTCACGGCGCTCACCTTTATGCCCCAAACATCGGTCGGTTCGTCCAACTGCTTCTGGAGCTTCTGGTTTAGTTCCTCCCGTTTTGTCAACAGGTCGTCCAGTTCAACTTGCCCCAAGACATCTCTGAGGATCGTCTGTGCAAGCAGTCCTGTCGCCATGATGTAATTTTCCACTTTTAGAATGGCGTCACCAGGGTTGAACACCTTCATGTAGACGACGGCATCGACGTCAACGCTCACGTTGTCTTTGGTGATAATCCTTTGTTTGGGCACATCTAGGGTCAGCGTTCGCAGGTCCACTTTCGTGAACCGCTCCAGCCCGGGTATCACAAAAAATATTCCAGGCCCTCTAACACCGACGAACCTCCCCAACCTGAACTTCACCGCCCGTTCATACTCGCGGACGATTTTGATTGTAGCCATGAGAAAAACGGCAAGCCCCACGATGATGACCAATGCCACCTCAAGCATCCCTATGGCCATTAGTTCCAACATCCAATCCTCCAATAGAACATGCACGGCTTTATTATATAGCAATCTGTTAGCAAACTAGTTCTTTAGATTGGGGCGAATGTTTATTTGAGACAGATGTGGAAAGTCGCAAGGCCAGATTCCTTGGCGGTGCTCCACAACAGGAAAGCACGCCAGTCATTGAGGCGATACTTTGCGGTCATGGAAAACAAGCTCCCGGCGAGGTTTCAGCTGTGCAAGCGAGTGGGCGTCCGGGTGAAACTTTCAGCTGGCGAGAACGAGCTTTGGGAAGCCCATGATGCGGGACTGAAGGAGTTCCGCAGCTTGCTGTCGCGCATGGACGAAAAGAAGGTCAGTCTGGAAAGCCTCGCTTTTCCTGAAGTCTCTCTTTTAGACCTGAAGGCAGAGCTCGCAATGAGAATTTTGAAGTCCTGCCACTTCTGCGAGAGGCGGTGCGCTGTTGACAGGACGGCTTTCACGAGAGGTTGGTGCAAGGTTGGCGAGAAGGCGAAGCTGTCGTCGGAGTTCATGCATCACGGGGAGGAGCCCGAGCTTGTGCCCAGCTACACCATCTTCTTCAGCGGGTGCACCTTCAGCTGCCAGTTCTGCCAGAACTGGGACATCTCGCAGTTCCCGGAGGCGGGAGTGGAGGTCTTGCCTAAGGATCTGGCAAAGCTAGCTGAGGGCGCCAGAAGGGACGGCGCGAGGAACGTGAACTGGGTAGGCGGGGAGCCCACCCCCAACCTCCACGTAATCCTGGATGCCCTCAACCTCTGCAAGGCAAACATTCCCAGCGTCTGGAACTCCAACATGTACATGACGCCGGAGGCCATGAAGCTGCTTTTTGGCACCCAGGATGTCTATCTGACTGACTTCAAGTACGGGAATGACAAGTGTGGGCTTCGCTACTCAAAAGTGCCCAACTACTTCGACGTGGTGGCTCGCAACCACCGCCTAGCATTTGCCGACGCTGAACTGATCATCCGCCACCTAGTGATGCCGGCCAATCTCGATTGCTGCACCAGGCTCATCTTGAAGTGGATTGCCGAAAATCTTGGTAAAAAAGTCAGGGTAAATTTGATGGACCAGTACAGGCCCTGCTACAAGATAGCGTGCCATAGCGAGGTGAACAGGCGCCTGACGGCGGAGGAGTTTTCAGAGGCGGTGAAAATCGCTGGGAAAGACGTGGGGCTGCTGAACTTCATAACCTGGGCGGCATGGGCGCGGCGCAAGTTATTAAATCGTCAAAAGGCATGTGGTGTAGGGTGATGTCGGAACAATCGGAGAGGGGCAGAGAGAAGCGCAGGCGCTTTTTGTCTGTCCTAAAACCACAAAAGGAAGAAGGATTGGAAATAAAACATAGGCAGGCGCGAGTGATAGGCGTCTTTTCCTGCAAGGGCGGGGTTGGCAAGACGACGACCGCCGCCAACGTCAGCGCCTACCTGAACCAGCGCATGAAGGACGATGTGCTTGCCGTTGACGCCAACCTGACCGCGCCCAACCTCGGCATCCACCTGGGAGAGTTAACCCCAAGAACCACGATTCACGATGTCCTCGCCGGTGAAGTCAAGATTGAGAAGGCGGTGATGAAGTGCCACGGCATCCCGGTCTTGTTGGGTTCCATAGCTTTTGGGGAAGAGGTCCACCTGGTTGACCTCCAGGCTCACCTCGCGCCCCTGAAATCAAAGTACAAGGTGATAGTCTTGGACTCGTCGCCGGGGATAGGGCCCGAGGTCGTGGCCGCTATGAAGGCGTGTGACGAAATCCTGGTGGTAACAAACCCGCTGACGCCTACAATAGCCAGCACGCTCAAGACTTTCGGAGCCGCGGACAGGTACAAAATCCATGTACTGGGCAGCGTCATCAACATGGTCAGGAAGGAGCCGTTCGAGCTATCCATAGATGACGTCAGAAGGGCCCTTGGCTGGCCGGTCCTCGCCTCTGTGCCGGAGGACCCAAAGGTCAGGGAGGCAACCATCGCCGGGGTTCCGGTCCTGTTCCACGACGCCGACTCGCCTGCGTCGCAGAGCTTCGCGAAGCTTGGCAGGTCAATAATGAAATACCTTGGGAAGATTTAGTTTAGTTTTCCTGCTCTTTCATCTGCTTTTTCTTTTTTTCAGTGATGCGCTTCAGGCGCTCAAGGGCTTCAAGTTCCATCTTGCTCACCTTTTTCACAGTTATCGGTGCTTGTGGCAGCGGCTTCCCTATCCGTCTCCGCTTTGGTTTGGTCACTCCTTTTTCGAGCCGCTTCAGCATCCTCACTGGCCTTCCTGGAATCCAGCGGGTGTAGGCCAGCACTGCCACTCCGATTACCGCTGCTATCGCCATAACTGCGGAGAGTATCAGGTACATTGGCACACTCGGCGGAGAGGCAATCACACCCATCTGCCCGATGGCCGCGAAGAGCGAGAACCCTTGGGCAGTTGCCTCGAAGTAGAGGAACTCGTTGTCTTCCCTCAAGAACACCGTCGGCAGGTTCTCCCAAGCGTTGTTTGTCCACCTGAGCAGCCGGATGGTGTTTTCATGGATTCTTTCTAGCTCAATCCAGTACTTGGCCACCTTGAACTCAATTTTTGTTGACAGAATGTTTTCATTTGGCATGTTCGTCTTGATGAGCCCGATGTAACGGTAAACCGCTGCGTCGCTGGGTGCTGAAACTCCTTCTGGAGCTTCGGATATTTCCTCAATGCTTATTTGCATCGCTTTTATTTCGCCGTCAGAAATGTCATATTTCGGCGTCACAGAAACTTTAACGACAAATATCTTGAATGCCGTGAAGTCAGCCATAGCATTCTCTCCAGCCAGAATTGCTCCGACGCTGATTGTCGGCACTGGTGCGGCCGGTATCACCATTGTCTTAGCGGCGGACCATGAGCTTGCGTTACCCACAGAGTCTATCGCCCTGACCCTCCAGAAGCTGACGCCACTAGTCAATGATTCGCTGTTGTCCACTTGATATTCAGACATTGTGAGACTGACTTTTCTCAAGGATGGGGAACTGAAGCGGGCGTTATCGTCAATCTCGAGCTCGTATATGACTGCATTCAGGTCTTGAACATCTGACCAGTCCAATTTTGGCGTGGTGGTTTCCGCAAGCTCCGCAGGCGAAATTGGCATCGGGGTGGCTGGTGCCATTTTGTCCACTCCGCACCTGGCACTCGCGTAAGGCTGGAATGGCTCGCTGTTGTTGTCGTTGTCTGTGGCCGCAGTGTACAACTCGTAATGGCCGTCTCCTGCGGGGACCGCGAATGTCCAGGACCATGGAGCGGCGCTGTCGGTGCCGAGGAATGTCCAGCCTCCCCAGGAGAGGTTATCCGCAGAGTACCTGTACCATATGTCGACTTTCGTGATGAAGCCATCGTTGTCGCTCGCGTGTATTGACATTTCGTAGGTCGCGCCTATCCAGTATGGGTCAACATGCACGATGTAGGAAGTTGGGAGGACCACAGGCAAGCCCGTGACTTTCAGGGAATATTCGGTTGAGTGAGATTTGTTGTCGGTGCCAGTTCCGGTGATAGTTATGTTGTACGTGCCTGGGGAGACTCTTCTACCAACCGCCAATGTCATGGTTGAGCTGAATGAAGGCACGCCATTCTCCGGGGAGAACGTGACCGTGACCCCACTCGGCTGGCCGCTGGCGCTCAATCTAACGGAGTAGTTGTACCCACTAATTGGCGTCAGCGTGATGGTGGCCGTGGCCGTACCACTCTGTGTTACTTCCCCGCTCGCGGGGCTGATGCCGATGCTGAAGTCAGGCTGTGGGGGCGGCGGTGGGGGTGGTGGTGGCGGAGGTGGTGGGGGCAGCGATGGTGTTGTCATGCTTCCTGTCCATGTTTCAATGGAATACCAGCTCGCCGACGCAGTTACAACCCCGCTCCATGTTTCAACATTTCTCCAAATCTGAAGCGCCGTCACAGTCACAGACCATATTTCTACAGGCTGCCAACCAATGGCGACTTGGGCTTCAACTGTCCCAACCCAATTCTCGACAGGTTTCCATGTAGCGACGACTGTTTGGATTGTTCCCGTCCATGTTTCCACGCTTCTCCAGCTGGCAGCGGATTCGACCGCGCCACTCCATGTTTCTGTAGCGTACCATATCCGCTCGGCTACCACGGATCCTGTCCAGCTTTCTATCATTTTCCAAGAAGCTGCCGTGGCTATCGTCCCGGCCCAAGTTTCAACCGGCTTCCATGATAGCGATGTTGTGTTCACGATCCCCGTCCAGCTCTCGACGAATTTCCATTGAGCAACAGCAGTGGCAACTCCGCTCCAGATTTCCACGTATTGCCACGAAGATGCGGTTGAGACAGTACCTCCCCATGCTTCAACAGCTTTCCACTGCGTAGAAGTAGCGATTGTGCCAGCCCAAGTTTCAATACTCTCCCACGCCGCCGCAATGGTCTGAATTGTCGCTGTCCAACTCTCAACGGACTTCCAGCCAGCTGAGGTAGTTATCAATCCGGTCCAAGTCTCCACACGCTTCCAGCTCGTCGAGGTCGTCACAGCACCCGTCCAGCTCTCCACAGACCTCCATGATGTTGTGACCGTGCCAACGCTTCCCGTCCAGCTCTCCACAGAGCGCCAAGAGGCGCTCGTTGTTATTGTCGCGCTCCAGCTCTCCAAGCTCTTCCAGTTAGCAACTCCGTTGACAGTCCCGCTCCAGCTCTCGACAGAACGCCAGACGGCGCTGGCAGTCACAGCACCAGTCCAGGTCTCCACGGCCGTCCATCCTGCAGCGGCAGAAACCGAGCCAGTCCAGCTTTCCACGCTTCTCCAGGATGTAGCTGTCGTCCCGACTGTCCCGCTCCAAGTTTCGACCGATCTCCAACCCGCGGCCAGCGATGAAACAGACCCTGACCAAGTCTCGACTGAACTCCAGCTCCCTGTGGTAGCCACGCTTCCGTTCCAGCTCTCGACCGAGAGCCAGCTCACGGCCCCGTTGACAGTGCCGCTCCAAGTTTCGACCGCCCGGTAAAGTTGAGTGACCGTT
>JBFMBF010000042.1:0-7148 GCA_040755315.1 Hadarchaeota archaeon (SeqCode)
CAGTCGCATGGCACGTCTGCTTGTGCACGTCCAACCCTACATACCGCTTCATGATTTACCACCTCCACATCTGTATTTGTGGAGCAGAGCCTAATTTGGTGCCGAAAACTCAACATTTACTTCTTTAAATAGCCACTCCACCCAAAGCTGCGGCGGGAACAGATGAGAATAGTACACTACCAGACCCTTGAGCCGGTCGGGTCGGAAGACCTCGCCGCCATCAGAAGAATCAGGGAGGGATTCAACGACGGGAAGGGATTTTGGGACAGGATAAAGCTCTGGCGCAAGTCGGATGTCCTCGAGGGGTTGCAGCCGCGCGAGTCTAGGTGGGGGTTCACCCGGGCGAAAAGTGAAAAAGGAAAGCTGGCGCTGCTCGGCACCCTGCAGAGGATTTCCGAGGCCACGCCCGGGCTGACGTGGGTGATATACGACGACGGCAACGGCGGGAAGGAGCTCATCCTCAAGGGCGGCAGGGCCGTGGCTTAGATGTCAAACGTTTGACAGGTGGCGTGATGGCGTACCTGTTGGTATTTGACCTGAGGGGCAGGAACTCCTCCGCGAGGCAGCGGCTGAGCAGACGCCTCCGGCGCGGCGCACGCATGGTCCAGCATTCTGTATGGGAGTTCGACGGTTTGGGGGAGCTTTACGAGGCGGCGGAGCTTGTGGAACTCGCCGGCGGGAGGGCAATGGCGTTTTCCAATCGTGACGAGATTTTATCTTGTCTGCCGCGGGTCAGGCGCCTGCTCAGGTTGATGTCAAACGTTTGACAGGTTGCGTTGGGAATGTCAAACGTTTATCGCGCCACAAAACCAAACGGTTATAGCCTCCAGCCCCAAACAAAATCGGTAGAAAATATGGGCAAAAAATGGGGACAATACAAGGCTGGAGGAAGAAGCCAGCCGGTGTCGTGCACCTACTGCGGCAGGATGACCCCCCGCATAAAGGCCATCCCCGTTAGGAAGGGGCCTGGGATCGACTTGCGCAACATCCCGGGGCTAGACAGGAGGCAGGTATTTCTTCCATACCAAAAGGGCTACGCCTGCATCTCCTGCGCCAAACACCGCAAGATGATTTAAGCGCCTTGTCGTTTGTCAAGATTTTTTTGTGGGTTTTTGAACGACGGAAAAGCGATAAGCTAGTAAACTAACACCGCCCACGACAATAATTACAATTAATATCCAAAAATCTGTTATCACAATTGTAGACCCAAAACCATCAATTAGTATTTCGTAAGTTCCGTTTGATTTTAGACTTATTGAGACTGTGTGACTTCTGTTCTCTCCCGATAGAAGTGTTAATGAAGGCGTTGCAACCTCATGGCGCTTGTTATCGCTTCCCCAAAACGAAATTCTGAGGACATACATTCCATATCCCTCCCACCTGTTTTCAGCAACTACAACAAAACGCGGCCCATAACCGTAAAGTGTTGAGGCCCATTCCGAACCATACCACATGTCGCCTGAATAATCGGCACCAGGGATTTCTAAATCATAATTGTCAGCAAAACAGTTGGTACCAACGTGTTTGTTATCGTGCGAATAAATGTGCAAGTCCAAATCTACATTTTCTGGTATTTGGAACAGAACAGCAGTAACGCGCAAATTGTCTAAAGCGCTGTTCGCTGTTCCCACAAATACGGTAAAAAACATGAGCACGGAAGTAAAAATAAACAGCGCACCAATTTCTTTTTTGCTCATCAATATTTTTTCTCCTTAACTTTTTATTTTAATCGCCGTTACAAGTTCGTGGATTTTTGACTTTTTGTTTTTCTCTTGTTCTACAAGCGTTCCAGTCACTATAATGTCCGCTCCAGCTTTGACTCGCTCGGCCGCGGCCTCTGGTGTTCTTATTCCTCCCCCGACTATCAGGGCTACGTCCACGGTTTTTCGTACGGCTTTGACCATCTTGATTGGCACCGGCTCATCCGCTCCAGAGCCCGCCTCCAGATAGACAAACCTCATTCCAAGATACTGCGCCGCGAGCGCGTAAGCCGCAGCCAGCCCCGAGTCCGACCGCGGGATCAGCCCCGCCCGCCCGACCTTCCCTGCCGCACCACCAGGCTCCACCAAAAGATACGCCATCGGGATTGGCTCTATGCCGAGCTTTTTCACAATCGGAGCTCCCAACTTCTGAGCGCCCGTTATGAAGTATGGGTCCTTGGAGTTCAGCATGCTCATGAAAAAGATGGCGTCAGCATGCCCGCTCACGCCCGCCTCGCTCGCCGGGAAAAGGATTGTAGGCAATTTGGTGACTTTTTTTATCTCGAGCAATGTTTCGTCCAGCACCTTCCCGCCTGCGCTGGTCGATCCTCCAACCATTATTCCGTCGGTCCCAGCTGATGCAGCGTCGGCGGCTATCTTCGCCGCGAGTTCTGGCTTCTGCTTCGCCGGATCTATCAGTGTGAGGTGGGCGGCGCCGTCTTCAGCAATCTTCCTTTTCAAATATTCCTCCACGCGCATGATTGTCCTCGCCTTTCAATCCACTCCGGCTCTTAAATCACCAACGCCGCGCCGACAAAGTATGGTGGGCCCGGAGGGCCCCGAGTCAAAACGGGTGTGGGCCCATCCCGAAAAGGTGGTTTGAAAGGATGGGCCGCTCGTGGCAAGGCGAGGAAAGCCATTTATAATACTTACATACATACTGACTGCTGTATGAAACTAGTGTGCGGACGCTGCGGGCACGGATGGGAGTACAGGGGCGGGAGCCAGTGGTACGCCTCCTGCCCGCGATGCAAAACATCCGTTAGGGTCGGTGGCGCAGCCCCAAGCTTGGACGACATCATCAAAGCCCTGAGAAAGGACATGCCTGAACTGGCCTCCCGCTACGGGGTGAAACGCCTCGCCCTGTTCGGATCTTTCGCGCGCGGGGAGCAGAAGAGGACAAGCGATGTCGACGTAGTAGTAGAACTCAAAAGGCCGCTGGGGCTGGAGTTTGTGGATCTAGCGGAGCGGCTGAAGCGGGTGCTCGGAAGGCGGGTGGACCTGCTCACGCCAGCCGGGCTGAAGTCAATACGGGTCCCCTCCGTAAGAAAAAGAATGGAGGAAAGTCTGGTCTATGTCTGATAGAAAAGACTCCGATCTCGTCGCTGACATCTTGGAAGCAGCGCGGCGGACAAAGGAGTACACCCGCAACATGACGTTCGCAGGGTTTGAGAAGGACAGGAAGACGCAGGACGCGGTTGTCCGCAACATTGAAATCGTCGGGGAAGCTGTGAAGCTCCTTTCGGAGGAGTTCAAGAGAGAACACCCCGGCGTGCCGTGGAGGCAGATGGCCGGCATGCGCGACGTGATTATCCATCGCTACTTCGGAGTGGCAATCGACATCGTCTGGACGGTCGCGACAAAGGATTTGCCGGACGCCGTCGCACGTCTTGGAAGCGCTCGAACGGGAAATCGTCGATAGAGTATGTTTGACATCGGGCAGTTTGAAAGTTTCCTTAATTTCCAACTTTTAGATTTTGAGCGGGTTACTTACGGCGCTAAACAGCAGTTTGATCCTTCCTCGGCGCTCGTCTGGTACTCGCCAGTCTTGGAAGCCAAGACCCCGCCAGCGCTCTTGAGGGTCATCCTCCTGGCGATGTATTCCCCGTCCAGCCAGCTTCTGAACTCCGAGCGGAACAGCTCCTTCTCCCTGAAGCTCCCCAGCCCAATCATCCTTGCTTTCTTGTTCATCTCATCCTCTTTCCTGTAGATTGCCCGTATCAGCACCGCAAACTCTCCTGTGGCGGGAAGCAGCCTCAGCATTTCCATCTTGCTGCACCCAACCGATTCAAACGATGGTTTGCGATTTTGCTGAGCGAATGGTAAAACGAGTTTTTGCCAAGCAGCCAATCGTTGAATCGTTTCTGGTTCCTGTAATTTACAAGCTGTCCGAGTAGAATGGCAAGCATGGCGAGGTTCAATAACCACACCAAATATGGCGTCAACGAAATGAATGGAAACAACGAAAAAATCGCCTCGGGTGGCTTCCTTTTCTGGCTGACATCCGTCCTCACAAAAACGACCTCGTTTCCCAAGTCGCCGCCGGAGTAACGCCCCGTCGTTCTGATGTGTTGTGAAAACCATGATTTCGCCTCGGCCTCGTCAAGCTCCAGCGCCAATTCCCGCTTGTCCAAATCCTTGATGTTTACGCTGGCGTCGTATTTGAATCGGGCGGAAGACATCGGGTTCTTCGCAATATCCTCGTCAACCATCCCGAAGAGGACAGGGAAATCAGGTTCAATCTTTTTGAGAGGCTCGGACGCCTTGTGGGTTCTCAGGCAGTCGGCATAGTCGCCCAGCAGGACTTGATTGTGCTTCTTGAGCAGCCTTCGCCACGACAGCAAAGCAATATTGACGAAAACCAGCAGAACCAGAACCGCAAATTCATCCCCGCTCATTGCTTCACCGCCTCCCTGAACTTCTGAAACGCCTCGCTGAGGTAGCACAGCAGGAGAAGCGAGGTTTTTGGCACGGCGTAGATGGGTGCCCTGCCGCCCCTCGTCGTGATTACGCAGTACTTGGGGTCTTGCTTTGAAAGGTTGACAATCAGTCCGGCTTTTTCAAGGGCTTCTTTTGCCCGGTAAGTTTGCATTGGGTGAATCTTCAGCTTCTCCGAGGCGTACTCAAGGAGGCTTGGGTAGTCCTCCTGTAGGGGCTTGCCCATAACAAAAAACGGCTTCTCACGGGCCCCGACTTGTGCGATGAAGCTGAAGAGAATTCTGTACCTGCTTATTACAACGCCGAGCCCCTTTAGATACCGCCTGAGGAGAACCTCTTCGTCACCCATCTGTTTTCTGCTGTATACATGAAATAACTGATATTATAGATAATTGTGATATTTATGTTAGATTGTGAAAGAACGAGCGAATCAGCGATGGCCGCATTTGGATACTCCGCATGGATGCCAGAGTTTTGGACTTCAATTCCTCGCGGGTTTTGGCGGTGTGCGTTTTCATTTTTCTCTCCTTCAAGTACCCCCATACGCGCTCGGTTGGGTTGAGCTCTGGCGAGTACGGCGGAAGGTAGTAGAGTGCAAACGACTTTTTGTGCTCGGCGGCGTACTTCTTCACTCCCTTTGAGATGTGCGCGGGTCCGCGATCGACCACCACGATCACTTTTCTGCGCGGGTGGTGCTGACGGATTTGTGTCAGGAACTCCAGAAACGTGGCCGTGTTCACACGGCCCCTCTCGATTCGGAACACTAGGCGGCCGCCCAGGCTGATGGCAGAGGACACGCTCAATCCGCCACGTTTTCCCGTCACGTTGACAGCCACTTTTTTCCCTCTTGGGCACCACGTCTTCCCGAGAACCGGAGCAAGGGAGACTCCGGCTTCATCCTCAAAATAAAGCACAGCCTGCCATTTTCGGGCGTGGGCGAGGATTTCGGGCCATTTTTCCTTCAGCCAACGTTTGGCCTCTTTCGGGTTTTGCTCCATCACCCGCCTCTCCGGCTTCTTGTTCGACAGCCCCAGCTTGCCCAGCCACCGCCAAACATTCGAGATGTCCAATCGCTTCCCGGTCCGCTGGTGAATGAGGTACCGGACCCGCTTGCATGTCCACAGGGGAGTTTCAAATCCAAAGTCCGTGGTTGGGCGCTTCAGGTCAGACAGGATGCCATTGAACTCCGCCCACGAAAGCTTGGGCGGTCTCCCCGTGGCCTTTCGGCCCACGAGGGCCTTCTCGCCTTTTCGCCGGTACGTTATCATCCAGCGGGAAACGGAATTCGGATGAATCCCGAAAAAGCGTGCGATGTCTTTTACCATCTCACCAGACTTGTAGAGCTCAACAGCTCGAAAGCGATAGTGCTCAAGGACTTCGTGCGGAAGCTGCCTTCCTTGGTGCAATTGTTTCTCGCCCATGTGCTCCAATATTCACTGTAACGGACCTCCTATAAAGCTAACATAAATTACGCAAATCACAATAATGCTGTACCTTTTTGGGTTCCGCGACTTTAGGGTGAAGATTTGATGCTTGGATTTTGTCCTTTCCACTTCCAAACCAAAATGGCAGACACTATTGCAATAATTGCTGTGCCCAAATACGACAGCTCATTAGAAAGTTTCAACAAGGTTCGAGTAGCTATCCAAACTGCCATCACAATAAATACCACAATCATTAGCTTTTTCACAACTTTCGGCGGCAAAGGTTGTCGCTTGTTCATCTAAAACACCCTAAATCCATACCCAAAAAACTAGCCCAACAGCAATAGGCAAAATCAAAAATACATAGAAATAATACATGCTTAATTTTCTATCCTTCTCAACGATTTTTGGAAGGTTGCTTTTTTCAGGCAATTGTAGCCTATTATTCAATACAAAAATAGCCATGTTCGACAGAGAAAGATAAGTAATGGCAGCCATAACAAACAGAGGGTTAATCAAATAAAAATCCCGCGGAATAGTTGCATAAATTAAATTAAGTGCCGCGACAATTCCTGTTATAATTATGGTTGATATGGAAATGGCAATCACAACAATGCGCACCTTTTTTATTAACCACTGGGGAATAACCCAAAACTCAAGTTTCCGCCAACGGTATGCCATACTCGCCACGGGGCCAATCGTTGGAAGAAACGCCATCATTGCACCCACAGTATTTTTTCCAGCAGCAAAAGTTGCCATTAAAACTAGCGCAATCACTAACATCAGAATAACTACGATGTGGGTCGCAAGGGAGTTTTTTTTAAACGAATTGTGGATAGGTATTATTTCTTTTACAGTCATACTTTCCCTTTTTATCAAACTAACAACCAAAATCGGCACCGTCCATGCCGCCGCCGTCATCGCCTTCTGGGCCTTCCCATTCCCAACCAGAGTCTTCCCAACCATAGTCCCCATCTGGTCCCTCTGGCCCGTCACGGTCATAATTCATCTCCCACGCCCAATTATATTCTGCTTCATAGTGTTGTGCTTCTTTCGCGCTAGCAATGGCATCGCCTACTACATCAACAACAACTTCTGCGGCAAGCGATATCGCGCCCTCAGCCATCATTACGGCGCCCTCCCACATAGTTTCAACACCCCATACCATCATATTTATTCCCGGTTCTCCTCGGAACTCTTGATTCGAGTGTGCACGAATCATCATCTCCCGTTTGAATTGTCGTGCCCTGCCGAATAAAACTTGTGCGGCCGACGCCACACAAACAATTTTCTGCCCTGTGGAAGA
>JBFMBF010000043.1:0-6812 GCA_040755315.1 Hadarchaeota archaeon (SeqCode)
GGGTGGATTGGACGATGACGGCGCGCTCCCCGTCTATCTTTTGGGGTATCCTGATGTACAGCTCCCCGTCTGGGAACCTCTTTATCTCAGGGGTTATGAGCCGGCACTTCAGCTGCCTTGCCACCCTGGCTGACAGCTTTGGAGACGCCGACCCGGCCACAACAATCATCCTTCCACCAATCGAGGATTCACCCCATAGCTTAAAACATAAATGGAAACAAGCCCCGCGTCGCGTAGAAAACCAGATTAATCCACAATTAAAATGTAATTTGATGCAATCACTTTTCAAAAGTTCAAAAGGTGGCGCTCCATGGGGGTTCGCAAGAAAAAGGGCGATTGGTTTAGCGATTGGCGTGCTTCTGCTATTCTCTTTGGCGGTCCAGAAAAAAGCCAGTGCCCAGGAAAACCTTGTCTACGCGATAGAAGTAGAGGGCACAATAGATGCGGGGATTTCAAACTTCGTCAGAAAAGCCATCGACCAGGCAGAGGCCGAAAATGTTCCACTAATAATAAAATTGAACACTCCCGGCGGCTTGTTGAAGTCTACGGAGGAAATCGTCCAGAATATTCTGAACTCTCGAGTAAAAGTAGTCGTCTGGGTAACTCCAAAGGGCGCTTGGGGATTCTCTGCGGGGACGTTTATCCTCGTTGCGTCCGACATTGCCGCCATGGACAACGCCACAAGCATTGGGGCGGCCCAACCCCGTCCACAGGATCCAAAGACCACAAATGCGATGGCAGAGTGGATTGCTTCAGTTGCTAGAAGCAAAGGCCGCCCAGAGAATGTTGTTAGACGTTTCGTGACCGAAAGTCAGACGATGGGGCCTGAGGAGGCTCTTTCTGCAGGAGTCATCAACCTGCGCGCCTCCAAGATGGAAGAAATACTGGAAAATATCAGGATGGCTGGCGCAAGAACTGTTAATTTAGAAATGGGGATTTTCGAGAAGGCGCTTCGAGCGCTGAGCAACCCTGAAGTCGCTTCCATACTTTTTATTCTCGGTTTTTTTGGCTTACTTTTTGAAATCACCACTCCCGGTATCGGCGTGCCGGGTGTGGCCGGGGCCATATGCATCTTGCTCAGTTTCTATGGTATGGGAGTTCTCCAGATAAACTATGCAGGCATTGCGTTGGTATTGTTAGGCGTCGTACTACTTGTGACAGAGATTTTCACGCCTGGTTTTGGCGTGTTCGGCGTTGGTGGCGGTTTTTCTCTGATAATTGGGTTGGGAATGTTTGGCATTTATAGTGAACCTTGGGTTGGCGGGATTTCCGGTGATTTGGTAAAAGCCGCCGCGATAGCTTTGCTGGTGGCATTCGCGATTTTCTTGGTTCTGGTCAGGCGAAGCGTGCGGCGACCCTCCCCGTTTGGTGAGGCAGCCATCAAGGGAAAAACTGGCACAGCAGCGACAGACATTTCTCCGAAGGGTTTGGTGAAAATTAAAGGGGAACTGTGGACGGCGACATCTACCAAGCGGATAAAGAAGGGCGAGCTTGTGGTCGTGAAGGGGGTCAAAGGAATAATTCTAGTAGTTGGAAAAGCTAAGAGAAAAAAATAATCACTTTTTCTGCTTCTGGAGCGCGGATGTCAACCCCGCTATTTCCCCAGAAGAGGTTCCGATTTGGCTTGGCGTGACAACAATCATGTTTTTCTCCCTCGCTATTTCTGTCAGAGTTTGGAGTTCTCTAAGTCTGAGCGCTGATGGGTTTTTCTCGTACTGTTCTGCAGCTTCAGCCATCTTCTTTGATGCCTCTAGTTCTCCCTCAGCCATTATTATTCTGGACCTCTTTTCTCTCTCCGCTTCAGCCTGCTTGGCAAGTGCACGGAGCATGCTCTCGGGTAAGCTGACTTCTTTTAACGTCACGGCGCTCACTTTTATTCCCCAAACATCCGTTGGTTCATCCAGCATCTTCTGGAGCTTCTGGTTCAGGTAGTCCCGTTTGGCTAAGAGGTCGTCCAGCTCAACTTGCCCTAAGACATCTCGTAGAATGGTTTGGCCAAGCAAACCGGTTGCCAAGATGTAATTTTCTACTTTGAGTATAGCGTCTTCAGGTTTGAATACATTCATGTATACGACGGCGTCAACGTCAACGCTTACATTATCTTTCGTGATGATTCTTTGTTTGGGGACATCGAGGGTCAGGGTCCGCAGGTCTACCTTAGTGAAGCGCTCCAAGCCGGGGATGACGAAAAATATCCCTGGCCCCCTGACGCCGACAAACCTTCCAAGCCTGAACTTTACCGCCCTCTCGTACTCCCGGACTATTCTGATTGTAGCGGGAAGCAAGATGATAATGAGTCCTACTATGAAAATCAGTGCGTACTCCACAATCCCAAAAGCCATTAGCTCCAGCATTCAGATCTCCGTAATAACTGTTCTGCGTTTATTAAATAGTAACCGGTGGGCAATGAATTCTTAGATTGGACAAACTAGTTTATTTGAGCATTATGTGGTATGTGCCAAGGCCGGATTCTTTGGCGGTGCTCCACAACAGGAAAGCACGCCAGTCATTGAGGCGATACTTTGCGGTCATGGAGAACAAGCTCCCGGCGAGGTTCCAGCTGTGCAAGCGGGTGGGCGTCAGGGTGAACCTCTCGGCTGGCGAGAAAGAGCTTTGGGAAGCCCATGAGGTGGGACTGAAGGAGTTCCGCAGCTTACTGTCGCGCATAGACGAAGAGAAGGTCAGTCTGGAAAGCCTCGCTTTTCCTGAAGTCTCACTTTTAGACCTGAAGGCAGAGCTTGCAATGAGGGTTTTGAAGTCCTGCCACTTCTGCGAGAGGCGGTGCGCCGTCGACAGGACAGCGTTCGAGAAGGGATGGTGCAAGGTAGGCGAGAAGGCGAAGCTGTCGTCAGAGTTCATGCACCACGGGGAAGAGCCAGAGCTTGTGCCGAGCTACACCATTTTCTTCAGCGGGTGCACCTTCAGCTGCCAGTTCTGCCAGAACTGGGACATCTCGCAGTTCCCGGAGGCGGGAGTGGAAGTCTCTCCGAAAGACCTGGCAAAGCTAGCCGAAGGCGCTAGAAGGGATGGCGCGAGGAATGTGAACTGGGTCGGCGGTGAGCCCACCCCAAACCTCCACATCATTCTGGAGGCGCTCAACCTCTGCAAGGCAAACATCCCGAGCGTCTGGAACTCGAACATGTACATGTCGCCTGAGGCCATGAAGCTGCTTTTTGGCACCCAAGATGTCTATCTGGCTGACTTCAAGTATGGGAACAACAAGTGCGGGCTCCGCTATTCAAAAGTGCCAAAATACTTTGATGTGGTGGCACGCAACCACCGCCTAGCGTTTGCGGACGCCGAGCTAATCATCAGGCACTTGGTGATGCCGGCCAACCTCGATTGCTGCACCCGACCCATCTTTAAGTGGATTGTCGAAAACCTCGGCAAAACAGTCAGGGTCAACATCATGGACCAGTACAGGCCTTGCTACAAGATTGAGTGTTATGATGAGGTGAACAGGCATTTGACGGCGGAAGAATTTTCTAAATCCGTAAAAATCGCGGAGGAAGTGGGGCTGGAAAACTTCATCACTTGAGAAAATTGTTACAGCACAAGTTATTAAATCTATAAGAAAGATGTAGTGTAGGGTGATGTCGGAACAATCGGAGAGGGGCAGAGAGAAGCGCAGGCGCTTTTTGTCTGTTCTCAGGCCACAAAAAGAAGAAGGAATAGAGATAAAACACAAGCAAGCGCGAGTGATCGGTGTTTTTTCATGCAAGGGTGGAGTTGGCAAAACAACTACCGCCGCCAATATCAGCGCCTACTTGAACCAGCGCATGAAAGACGAGGTGCTGGCCGTTGACGCGAACCTGACTGCGCCAAACCTTGGCATCCACCTTGGGGAGCTCACACCGAAGACCACGATTCATGATGTCCTTGCGGGGGAAGTCAGGGTTGACAAGGCGGTTATGAAGTGCCACGGCATTCCAGTCCTTTTGGGATCCATTGCTTTTGGGGAGGAGGTCCACTTAGTGGATTTACAGACACACCTGGCGCCGCTTAAGTCAAAATACAAGATAATAGTACTGGACTCGGCGCCTGGTGTCGGGCTGGAAGTGGTGGCCGCGATGAAGGCCTGCGACGAGATTTTGGTGGTGACAACCCCGCTTACGCCTACGATAGCGAGCACCCTCAAGACATTCGGAGCCGCGGACAGGTACAAGGTCCATGTTTTCGGAAGCGTCATCAATATGGTCAGAAGAGAGTCGTTCGAGCTTTCCATAGACGACGTGAGAAGGGCCCTCGGATGGCCAGTCCTCACCTCGGTGCCGGAGGACCCGAAGGTCAGGGAGGCAACCATAGCCGGGGTGCCCGTCTTGTCCTATGACCCAGACTCCCCCGCTTCGCAGAGCTTCGCAAAGCTTGGAAGGTCGATAATGAAATATCTTGGGAAGCACTAGCTTAGTTTTCCTGTTTTTCAAGCTTTTTCTTCTTTTCCGCGATGCGCTTCAGGCGCTCTAAGGCCTCAAGTTCCATCTTGCTCACCTTTTCCACTGTTATTGGCGCTTTTGGTAGTGGCGCCCCTATGCGCCTCCGCTTGGGCTTGGTCACTCCCTTCTCAAGCCGCCTCAGCATCCTAACTGGTCTTGTCGGGATCCAGCGGGTGTAAATTAGGACGGCCACGCCGAGCACCGCTGCTATCACCATCAAGGCAGAGAGTATCAAGTACATGGGCACAGTCGGCGGCGAGACCACCACGCCCATCTGCCCGATGGCCGCGAAGAGTGAGAATCCTTGAGTGGTTGCCTCGAAGTAGAGGTGCTCGTTGTCCTCTCTCAAGTATATCGTAGGCAGGTTCTCCCACCTGTTGTTGGTCCACCTGAGCAGCCGGATGGTATTTTCATCTATTTTTTCGTGCTCAATCCAGGACTTGGCCACCTTGAACTCTATCTTTGTTGACCTGATGTTGTCGTTTGACGTGTTTATGGTGATGAGTCCGATGTAGCGGTAAACGGACACATCGCTTGGCGTTGCCACCCCTTCAGGAGCCTCAGATATTTCCTCGATGCCTATCTGCAGCGCCTTTACCTCCCCATTCTCTATGTCTTGATTTGTGGTCACCGAGACCTTCACGATGAAGATATTATATGACGTGAAGTCCGCCGTGGCATTCTCTCCGGACAAAATTACTCCGATGCGGATTGTAGGCACTGGCGCGGCTGGGATCACCATTGTCTTTGCGCTCGACCATGCGCTGGCGTTTCCTACAGAGTCCATAGCACGGACCCTCCAGAAGCAGACGCCTCTGGCCAAGGCCTCACTGTTCTCCAACTGGTAGGCGGACACCGTGAGATTGATTTTTCTCATGGCCGGGGAGCTGAAGTAGGCGTTGTCATCAATCTCAAGCTCGTAGGTGACTGCCGTAAGGTCTTGAACATCCGACCAGTCCAACATGGGCGTGGTGGTTTCCGTAAGCTCTGCAGGCGATATTGGCATCGGGGTGGCTGGTGCCGTTTTGTCCACTCCGCATCTGGCGCTCGCGACAGGCATGAACGGTTCGCTGTTGTTGTCGTTGTCTGTGGCCACGGTGTACAACTCGTAGTGGCCGTCTCCCAATGGGTCCGCGAACAGCCAAGACCACGGAGCGGCGCTGTCGGTGCCGAGGAATGTCCAGTCTCCCCAGACGCGGTTGTCCGGTGAGTACCTGTACCAGATGTCGACTTTCGTGATGAAGCCGTCATTGTCGCTCGCGTTTATGGACATCTCGTAAGGTGCTCCAATCCAGTATGGATCAACATGCATGATGTAAGAAGTTGGCAGGACCACAGGCAGTCCAGCGACTTTCAGGGAATATGTGATTGAGTGGGATTTGTTGTCGGTGCCGGTACCAGTGATGGTTATGGTGTAAGTACCTGGGGCTACCCGTCTCCCCACTGTCGCATTCATGGTTGAGCTGTATGAAGGCACGCCGTTCTCCGGCGAGAATGTGATGGTGACTCCGCTCGGCTGGCCGCTGGCGCTCAATCTCACGGAGTGATTGTAATTGTTCGTCGGTGTCAGCGTGACGGTGGCTGTGGCCGTGCCACTTTGGGTGATTTCTCCGCTTACTGGATTGATGTTTATGCTGAAGTCTGGCTGCGGGGGCGGCGGCGGTGGAGGAGGTGGAGGCGGCGGTGGAGGAAGTGAAGGCGTGGTCACGCTTCCAGTCCAGGCCTCAATGGAATACCAGTCGGCCGGCGCATTTACAGTTCCGCTCCAGGTTTCAACGTCTCTCCAAATTTGAAGCGTCGTTACCGTCGCAGACCAGGTTTCCACAGACCGCCAGCCTATGGTGATTGGGGCGTCAACTATTCCTATCCAACTCTCAACAGCTTTCCACGCAGTGGCAACTGTTTGGATTGTTCCCGCCCAAGTTTCAACATTTCTCCAGCCAGCGAAAGCGTAGACGGCTCCGCCCCATGTTTCAACAGCGTACCATACTCGCTCACCTCTTACCGTGCCGGCCCAAGTTTCGACCGTGCTCCATCCTATGATAGTGGTTGCGGTCACTGTGCCGGCCCAACTATCCACGGTTCTCCAAGATGCAGTCGTCTGTACCGTTCCAGTCCAAGTCTCAACTAGCTTCCATGAGATGTATGTTTTAGCGGTGCCAGTCCAGCTTTCGACCTTCTTCCACACGGCGGCGGTGCCAACTGTCCCGCTCCAAGTATCAACAACTTTCCAGCCCGCTGTGGCAGTCGCAGTGCCGCTCCACGTCTCCACGGTCCGGTAATACTGGGCCACTGTAGTTACAAACGCGTACCAGCTCTCGACCGAGCGCCAGCTCGCAGCTCCGGAGGCCGTTCCCGCCCAGCTCTCCACGCTTGTCC
>JBFMBF010000044.1:0-6486 GCA_040755315.1 Hadarchaeota archaeon (SeqCode)
AGTTTTTTGATAAGAAGCTTTAAATATCCCCGGTTGTTTCGGTGAATGTTAAAGTGTGGTTCGGCATTAGTCGTAATACACAAATCCCGGCAGCGTCGCCAACAGCTGGTCCAGCCCTCTTTTTACCCGCATGTTATTGCAAAGTTCGGACAGCAGTGTGCTACCCAAGAAACATGTCCAAAACTAGGTCTTCCCGCTTGGCGCCCGCCTGCTCGAGTTCGTGAAAAGCCCACTCTATCTGGCCAACTTCCTCGATTGAGTGGGCGTCCGACCCGATGCTCAGCTTTACCCCCGCGCTCAGACAGAGTGATATGAAGTCGGCCTGCGGGTACCTGTACTTGACGTTGATCTCCATGGCAACCCCCCGGTCAGCCGCCAGCTTCAGAAACGCTTGAATATCTTCCATCGAGATGTAAGGGAGAAGAGGCTGGTATAAGTAGAACGGGTGGGCCAGGATTTTGACGTCGTTGTTCTGTATCGCTTGGGTTGCCCTCCGGAGGTATTCCCTCGCGATTTCTTGGTATGACATGTAGGTGTCGGCCCCCGAGATGTGGTGTATGGCGATCATCAGAAAGTCGAGGTTTTTTGCAAAGTCCTTTTCCACGTCTACCCGCCCGCTTCCATCAGCGACGTTTGCCTCTATGCTAGCCAGTACCGGGATGTTTGCGGCTTCACGGGCTATTTGAATGTCCTGCAGCATGGTTTGCAGCCTTTGCTTGGATATCCCAACTATCAGCTCGGGGCCATGGTCGGCGAATGCCACTGCTTCCATCCTGCGAGCTTCGGCCACTTCAACCATTTTAAGATGACCGCTTCGCCCGTCTGAATGTAGGGTGTGCAGGTGAAAGTCGAATTTCGCTGGCATCAAAATGACGTGGGTTAACCCCAATATATAAATTTTGCTTGTCGGTCGTACAAACGCGTTTTTAACTAAATTGTCAATTATTGTTAAAAGTAGTTCAATTATCCAACAACAGATAGTCTTATATTGTTAGAAATTGTTCATTTTGTGGTAGAAATGGTGAGCTTTGCAGAGGGAGGAGAAAAGCTGTACAGAATTGGAGAAGCATCTATTTTGCTCAGAGTCCATCCAAATACGCTCAGGAGGTGGGAAAAGCAGGGAAGAATAAAGACCATCAGAGTGGGTAAAGGCCACAGAAAGGTCCCTGAAAGCGAAATCAACAGAATAGTGCGGCAAGTCCCCGCATTAGCCGTACCTTCAAGACCGATTATTAGTGGGAATGAACTTTCACAATTTTTGAATTTTGTTTTTTCCCGCCACAAAGACGACTGGGAGCTTGTAAAAAGAGCGATAATTGTACGCGACGGTTACAGTTGCCAGAGCTGCGCGAGCAGGGAAATGCTCGATGTTCACCATCTGGACGGAACCAACCGCAATGATCCAGACAATCTTGTCACCCTATGCCAGAGATGCCATCTAAACATCCACCCAAAAGTCCATGTTTTTCCAGATAGTCCAGCATTTTACAAACAAATAGAAGAAAAGCCGTTTATTCAAGCTTCAATACAAGAAAATAAACAAATTACACCAAAATTTCAAGCTAAAAATGAGATTTCACGGCAGTTCATTCTGGATGGGTTAAATCCCAGTGGACTGATTCAAAGGACTGCCTTCGGGGACCTTATTTCAGCCGCCGGAGGCCTGAAAAAGTTCGCAATAAGCGAGCTGGCGAACAAAGGAAAGTGCCCAGAAGAAACCGCGCGCATTTTCTGCGAGAAAATGGCGGAGCTGGGATACTTCAAACGTTCGGATGAAAAGTTTGAGCTGGCGGTGGCGGTGGTCGGATGACCCTCCTTGAAGAGAAGTTGGGGAAGGATCAGCAGCTAGAAAGCTTCTTCCAGCAGTGGGGACTGAATGGCGATCCGTTCAGCCTTGAGTTGCCCACGCCAAAGGCTTTTGTCCCAATCCAGCGCGGTGACATGCTGAAAATCTTGCAGCTGATGAGAGAGTGTAAGCTCGGCATCCTGACAGGCGGCCTCGGCATGGGCAAGACTACCGTTTGCGAGTTCCTGGTCGCGGCGCTTCGGGAAGAGAGTCTGCTGGTTTCCGACCCTTCTCAGCAGGTCATCCCTGTGCTGGTAAGGGGTGCAGCTTACAAAACCGCGGACGAGTTCCTGCGTGCGATGGTCCTCGGGCTGGGGATGGATGCCGACAAGGATTCTGCCACACTTTTTGAGACCCTTCGAAGGTGGTCCCAGGAACACCAGGAGAAGCTCGCGGTTATCGTGGATGATGTGCCAGAAAGAGCGGCCAATTTGCAGGAAATAGGTGAATTTCTACGAGTTTTGGCTGATTTGCCGTCTATTTCCCTGCTTTTGAACGGGGAGTTCAAGCAGATGAAGGAGTTTCTTGCGAAAGTTCCGGCCCTTCTGGATAGGGTTCAGCTGCATGTGGTCATCCGGCCGCTGGATTTTGCCCAGACAAAGGAGCTTCTGGAGCTGCGTCTGAGGCACTCGGGCTGCACCAACTGCGATGGGCTGCTGACCTTGGACGGCGTTCAAGCGGTTCAGAAGATTAGCAGGGGGGTGCCACGTTCCGCGCTCAAGGCGGCCAGCAATTCGCTGCTTTATGCGAGCAGGAGCAACTCTGTTTTGGATTCCCGCTCGGTGAAAAAGGCAAACAGGCGGTCGCTGGCGTCCCGCTTGCTGCCATTTCTCAGGTAACCGATAGCTTTTTACTTCCATTTTTTGGAAGTAGTATGGAGACTTATGAAAAATGAAAAAACCAGCCCAGAGGAGTGGTTGCGGGGAGACCTTCTGGCCAGGGAATTGCTCAAGCGTTCAGGCTTGGATGAGCAAACACTCAAGGCGTTGCTTCTTCATGGCGCCGATGATAAGGTTACTTTTGAGGAAATAGCAAAAAAACTGAAAATTCAGCAGCCAGGGGCATGGAAGAAATGGAAAAGGGGAAATGACCTTGTAACACGCTCATTTTACACATTGGAGCTGGCTGTTTACTCCGGAATCTTGGACTCTAAGGTGGCTCAGTTCATGGCGGATGACCTCACGGATTACGCAGATTTGGCCCGTGGCGCCGGGGACCTTGAATCTCTGCGGGATAGGATCGAGAGGAGGATGGTCCAGATCGCAAGGGAGCTGCAAAAACGGCGGTCGGCAGCTAGGCCCCGGCCTTAGAAAGGTATTTATGCGCTTCAGGGCATAAAATCTGAAAACAACAAAGGAGGCAACAAAACATGGCTGAAGCAAAGAGCGCGGAGAACGCCGTTTTCATCGGGGTCAAGCCGGTGATGAACTACGTCTTGGCGGCAATAACGCAGTTCAACGCGGGGGCTGGCACAGTCACCTTGAAGGCGCGTGGCAAGGCAATAAGCAGGGCCGTTGACGTGGCAGAAATTCTGAGAAACCGCTTCCTTCCTGGAGTGGCAGTGCAGAACATCGGCATAGGCACTGAACAAGTCCAAGGCGAAAGCGGCTCCGTGAACGTGTCTACAATAGAAATAGCGCTCGGAAAGAGCAAGTAACTCTTCCGACGTTTTTTTTTCTTTTTATTTTTATCCCACAATCTAGTCCATCAACTCTAGTAATCTAGACCGACGTTCAGACAGGTATGGTTAAGTCAGCTAGGGCAAAAACCCTTATTTGAGCGGCAGATATCTCCTTTGTTGTGGAATGATGAAACTGGACGAAATGGGAAACATGCGTAGGACCCACTTGGCCGGCCAAGTTGGTAAAGGGCTGGCAGGCAAGGAAGTAGTGGTCATGGGTAGGGTAACTGACGTCCGTGATCTCGGCGGGATAAAGTTCTTTGTATTGACAGACGTGAGCGGTTCAGTTCAGGTCACAGCCCCCAAGGCCAAGTCTGAACCCGAAATTTTATCAAAGGTTTCATCCCTCACTCAGGAGTCTTCGGTTGCGGTCAAGGGAAAGGTCATCGCGGCGAAGCAGGCCCCCGGCGGTGTGGAGGTCATCCCCTCGGAAATCAGGATATTGAATCCAGCTTCCGTGCCCCTGCCGCTCGATCCCATGGGGCGGGTCAAGGCGAATCTGGACACTAGGCTGGACGCCCGGGCCCTCGACCTCAGAGGGGCTGAGCCGCTTGCCATCTTCAAGATAAGGCACGCCGCTCTCCAGGCCGCTAGGGAATACTTGGTTTCCGAAGGCTTCATGGAAGTCCAAACGCCAAAAATCGTGGCTACCGCGACCGAGAGCGGAGCGGCGCTTTTCCCGGTTTCCTATTTTGACAGGGAGGCCTTCCTCAGCCAGAGCCCTCAGCTTTACAAGGAAGTACTTACGGGGCCGTTCGAGAGGGTGTTTGAGGTGGGGCCGATTTTCAGGGCTGAGGAGCACGATACTCCCCGCCACCTGAACGAGGCCACTTCCGTTGACATAGAAGCGGCGTATACAACCGCCAACGATGTCATGGACATCCTAGAAGAACTGACCCACCAGGTCTTTTCCCATGTCAAGCGCAGCTGCCAGAATGAGCTCAAGGTGCTGAATCGGGAGCTGAAAGTCCCCAAAAAGCCGTTTCCCAGGATAACCTATGATGAGGCGCTGGAGATGCTGGACAAGGCGGGGGTAAAGGTGCCGTGGGGGGAGGATTTACCCACCCCGGCCGAGAAAAAGCTGGCCGAGCTGGTCCCCGGCGCTTACTTCGTCACGGACTGGCCAACTGAAATAAAACCATTTTACATTCACCCCAAAAAAGACAATCCAAAAATAAGTGAAGCATTTGATCTTATGTTTGGAAGTTTGGAATTGTCTTCGGGCGGTACGCGTATCCACGAGCAGGAGCTACTTGTAAAACGGTTGAAAGAAAAAGGACTCAACCCAAAGAATTTTGAATTGCATGTCAAAAACATGATGTCAGTCCCACCTCACGCTGGTTGGGGCCTTGGACTGGATCGTTTAACAATGGTACTCACAGGTGCTGACAATGTTCGAGAAGTGGTCCTGTTTCCAAGGGATAGGCGAAGACTCGTTCCCTAAACATATGCACTTCCGCTCTTGAAAACTTGAAATGAGAAAACGAATACTTTCGCTGACCTCTCCAAAAAATGGATTTAAAAATGCCGCCGTAACTTGGGCAAGGGGCACAGTTATGCATGTTATAACTGCACAAATGGAAGCCGAATTTGAATGTTTGTATGCGGGTGGTGAATCAACCTATTCAATCAGCAAAAAATTTGGTTGATGCAAATACCGTTTGTTATCACCTAAAAAAGAGGGGTTTAAAATTACGAAACAAGTATGAAGCCATTAAACTCGGGCTGGAAAAAGGCCGCGTGAAAACCCCAGCGATGCCCCATAGCGTGTTGCCAACGTCTTCAAAACTTACTCCAGAAAAAGCATACATTTTAGGCGTCCTCGCAGGTGACGGTTTCATCGTTTACCACTCGGACAGACAATACAAAATGTACATGGCGTCATAACTTTTCTGATGTCAAACGTTTGACACGTGAAACCATTAGAACTCTAACCAATGAACTTTTCAATTCCGGTCCTCTTCGGAAGCTCCGCTACAGCAATTTTGCCCCTTGCTGGCAGAGATGAGTTGACCACTAAAGTTCTGCCTATTTCCACATCCAATTTTTTGCCCTTGTGTATGTGGCCGTGGAACCAGACATCGGGCTGCCTCTTCTTGATTACGTCCTCCATCTTTTGTGACGCCATCTCGGGCATGGCCGTCTCCCGCTCACCTTCAAGGGTGAGGTAAGTCGGAGAGTAGTGTGAAACCACAATCTTCACGTCTGTTTGGAGCTCCCCCAGCAGACGGTCAATCGTCTCCACCCTCTTTCGGTAGGTTTCCCAAATGCCGCGGATGTTGGCGCGCTGCCAGAATGTCGGGCGGTCCAGTGAGCCCCTGGTGCCGACCACCCCAACCTTCAACCCTCCAACCTCCACCGTGACGGCCTGGTCGTCCAGCCAAGTTATTTCACGGAACTCCTTGAGCTTTCCAACCTCCTGCTCGTACTCCTCGTTTCCGAAGCACGCCAAGACTTGCTCATTGTAAACCTCGCGGATGGCTGCCACCACTCCCGGCAACTGGGTGTGGTCCCCCTTCAGGACTATGTCGCCGGCAAGCAGGAACAGGTCGCACCCGCCAAGCTTCAAAAGCGCCTCTTTGAACAAGTTCAGATTCGTTGGCGCGTGAAGATCAGCCACGGCAGCTACCCGCATGAAATCACGACCAATATTACAGCTTCATCGTGGAAACTACATCTCCAAAGTTCAGCCGCTTTAACTCCTTAACCGCGTCAAAATCCAAGTCGTCGGAGATCATGGAAAAAATCGCGTGGTTTAGGCTACAGGCAGCGTGGGTTGCGTCTCTTGGTTTTAGACCGTATTTCTCGGTGAGGTCTATAGCCCGTTTCATATCTAAGCCAAGTTTTATAAGTTAAGTGATGTTTATTCATGTGGAGGTGATCCATATGAGTAGGCAAGCAGGGACAGCGTTGTCAAATGTCCAGCGCAAGCAGTTGGCACGCTTCATGAACGAAACCA
>JBFMBF010000045.1:0-4788 GCA_040755315.1 Hadarchaeota archaeon (SeqCode)
AAGACGTGCGCCATTGTTGCCGCCAGAGATGGGCTCCGGGAGAAGCGGCATGTTCTCCCACCTGTTTTCGCGTTTGTTGAAACGGAAGAAGTTGTCCGCATCAACCCCGCCGTTACCGCTGCCGCCCTTCGTCGCGTAGAGGTAGTTGCCGCCGTCCCAGGCCAGCGAGCCCCCGTCGTCGACCCCGTGCCCGCCAGTGTCGTCGCCATTGTCTGGGAACTTCGGCAGGTTCTCGAAGGTGTTCGTTGGGATGTTGTACCTTAAGAAATGAATTTCGTCCGATGTGGTTAAGCCATCGTTGTATGCGCCGACTAGGTAATAAAGGTAGTTTTCTTCACCCGCCCACACAAGACTGGACCCGTCATCCGAGCCGTAACCGGAGTTCTCAGTATATCCATAAAATTCTGCTGGTTTACCGTCACCCAAGGATCTAACATCCTTAAGATTTTCGACCCACTTGTTCATCCCGATGTCGTAGCGCCAGAATTCTGAAATTCTATTTTCAGTTGCAGTTCTGTTTATGCTGGTTGTGCCAATCCAAGCATAAATCTGCTGGTTGTCCCCGCGCTTTACCCACGCTATCGCACCGCCAGGCCCCTGTTCTATTGGAGTGTTTTCTAAAACTTCCCAATAATTTTCAGCAATGTTATAACGGTAAAACCATTTGTTATCCGCGGAAACGGTGTAGACCTCGCCGCGAAGCGCATAGATGTAGTTGCTGTTGTCCCAAGCCATGGCCACGCCGTTTGTTGCCTTCGCTAAACCGTTGTCAAGGGGGCTTCGCAGAGGCTCCCAGATGTCAGCCGAGATGTCATAGCGGCGGAACTTGTCAGTGGTCGTACTGTCATACCACAGAACAAAGATGTACCGTTTGCCAGATTGGATGTTTTCGGCTCCGACCATTGCTTTGCCACTGTAGCCAGCAACGTCGTCAATGTTTTCGAGAGCGCCCCACGCGGCAGCGTAGCTACCTCCATAAGTCGTGAGCCTCAGGTAGCCGCCGCTATATATCCTGTCGCTGTTGTCATAGTCCAGCCAGACTGCGTCGACATTCTCAAAGTTTTTTCCGCCTCCGGAGTTGTCGATGAAGTTGTCCCAGGTGTTGTCGACGAAGGCGTAAGTGGAGAAGCCGGGGCTCAGCGCAAGGAAGCTGGCAACGCTCGTGTCTTCCCCCATTTTTGAGGTCGGCAGCTCTTTCCAGACAGCCCCATCATAGTGGTAGGCAACAATCACGCTGTTGTCATTAATCCAATCCTTTTGAACGTCAAACTCTACTTCGGCGCCCGCGATGTTTTCGTTGGGGATAGTTGTGGAGATGTCCATGTAGGCGTAAACCCTCTTGCCATCAATAGGCTGGGTTCCAGCAGGCGGCCCGCTCAGGAGTTCCGCGGAGACCTCGGCATTCTCGACATTATCTAGAGGAGCTATTCTAACCTTTTTAACTGGGATTCTGCGGGCGCGGAAGTCGGCTTCACCCCACCTGCCTCTTGAAATCCTGCCTATCCTCTCCACCATGTTTTTGGAAATCTTGTTTTCAAAGTTGTCGGTCAAGTTGTCTGAAATGTTTTCCAGCCCCACGTTGTCGGCGGCAAGCGGCATGTGGTTAATAACCACGTTGGAAATCTTGGGCCCGTTGAACCCGCTCAGTGCCAGCCCATCGCTCGAGAGGTAGGCGCGCCACTGGATGTAGCGGCCGGCCGGAATGTTTGCGAGGTTCCCCGGCGAAGTCTCAAAGTAGGTGTTCGGCGTCCCATCCGGCCCAAGCCACCCGCCCCAGATCAGGCCGCCGTCGCTCACGCGGACCTGCAGCTTCACCTGAGAGGTAAGAAGTGTTGGCGCAGCCTGGTTTTCAGCTGTGTTTTCAGAGACGGTCAGCGAGAAACCGGCGTACTTCTGCGTGGAATTTTCGGAGGTAGCGGTGACCAATTCAATGTTCTCAATTTGGAGTGAATTTTCTTCAATAACTTCAACGTTCTCTTTTTGGGAGTTTTCTGGAGCCGCAGCCATTGATTCCGTGTTTTCCGTTCGGTTGACATTTTCAGAAACCACGGGCACTGAATTTTCACTCAAGTCCTCGAAAGAGCCAGCGGGTTGTTCGCCTTGTACAGAAATAACTGGCTCGGACTCCTCCCACGTTAATCTGTCCCACCTCACCTGTTCCCCGGCGTCTATTACTGGAGATGTGTAGCTCCCGCGAGTGTATCCGTAGATCAGCATAATTTCTCCGCCGAAATATTCAGTGTTGTCATACATCTCTCCGGCGAACTCTTCCGGCACGGCCGCAGCGAGTGGGACAAGAGGTGAAAGTGGCGAGAGGAATATTGTGAGGCTCAAAAATATGGTGAGCGCTTTTTCAACCCTCTCTTGGGTGAACATCGCGCTCCTGAAATTCTGGGGGTCTGGGGGAGCGGCGCCCTCTACATGGTTCTGGGCACCGCTCCCGCAGGGGTCTGATTTAAATGAGCGTGGGATGCTGCCGCGCATCAGCCTCTCGAGCACTTCAATTTCCGAGCGGGTTGCGCCGATTCCATCAATTGTTTCTTCATTGGTCGGATTCCCGATTTGTCTTGCGTCAGGATCGTTGACAGCTCGCTCAAGGGTCTTCAGCAAATGGTAATTGTCTTTTGGGGTGCAATCCGGAAATGGAGCAGGCTGACAATAAGAAGCTTGGGCGGCATCCCTCCCACTGAATTCTCCAATAGACCCCATTTCCGGACCCCTTGCAATTGCAATGAAAATTCGGCGGAGGTCGCTAACGCCGGTTGGGGGCCAAATAGGTGGTTTCGGCAGCGGGCGAAACCTCTATTCATAGTAGTAAGGGCACGAAAAACACGGTGGCATTTTGAAAAGCAAAGAATACTTTTCAGGATTTTTCAACTCTTTTTAAGACAAAAGAGCAATATTAAGTTTTTTTAGGCAAATTCGGTCAGCAAACTTGTCAAAAACTCGCCAGATTTTGAGCGGTCTTCCAGTTTTTTCTCAGTATTTGTAAAGGTTGCAATTTAACATTGATGTAAAAGTGAAGGCAATCCTTACGCGTCCAAACCGCTAAAGTTCCGTCGCACAACATCGCAAAGGCGGTCTTGAGGACTGTTTTGTGGAGGTTTGTATGGATGACTCATTTTTTCAATTTGTTGAAGGCATTTGTTTACAACATGTTGCTGAATTTGGGTGCTGGCAGGTGAAGCAAGGCAGAAATTTTTGCGCTGGCTCAACACGGAAACGCGCAAGCCATTTTTTTACTCATTTGTGCGACACACCATGATGTACACAAAATTTAAAAATAAGTACATTACAATGTATTTATGTTACACATGGATAAAAGGAAGCTGGAAGAGTTCAACGAGTGGTGGTTTACAAATAAGGTTCCAGCGGAGCTGCTGCAACCGTTCAAGAGGGGGCTTTTCAAAGATCTGCTTAATCACCTCAAGCGAAGACAGGCTCTTGCCATCACAGGGTTGAGGCGCGTTGGAAAAACCACCCTCATGTATCAGCTCATCCAGCATCTGTTGGAAAGTGGCGTTGAGCCCACCAGCATACTGTTTTTTTCCTTCGACGAGGCGGCAGGACAGCTTGGTGATGCGATAGAAACATACCGCGAGATTTACAACAGGGACTTGCGAGGAGGCCGGACCTATGTTTTTCTGGACGAGGTCCAAAAGCTGGGCGGCTGGGCAGACCAGCTTAAAAAGTACTATGATCTTTACCCACAGGTTAAGTTTGTGGTCAGCGGGTCGGAGAGCCTGTTCGTCATGAAGGGTTCGAGAGAACGGCTTGCGGGCAGGATGTACGAGTTCTTTCTGCCCACCCTTTCGTTTGGAGAATTTTTGAAGTTCAACGGCGTGGAAACAAGGTTGCCCGAACTCAAGCGGAGGCAGTTATTCAGGCGATACGTCGAGCATGGGGGCTTTCCGGAGACGGCGCTTGAGACAAACTTGAATGAAATAAGAAGATACGTGCGGGCAAGCGTCATAGACCGCCTAGTCTTCAAGGACATCATCACTATTTCTGGAGCGCGGGATGCAGCGCTTTTCATGAGCATGCTGGAAATATTTGCCGAGAATCCAGGCATGCAGCTGGAATATCAGTCGCTTGCTCAGCAGCTAGGCAGGGACCGGAGAGTCGTGCGGAATTACACAGAATGGCTGAGGGATGGATTTTTGGTCAGCCTGCTCGCGAATTTCAGGAAGGGGAAGGTGGCGAGCGTTAGGAAGCTCAAACGAGTTTATCTTGCTGACACCTCCATAATCACGGCTTTCCACGGCCCAGCCGAGGATTCGTTTTTTGGACGGATGGTGGAAAACGCAGTAATAAACGCGACAAGTGCGAGATTTTTCTGGAGGAATAGGCACGATGTAGATGCCGTGGCTAACGGTGTCCCAATTGAGGTGAAGTACCAGCCAAAAATTTTGTCAGGAGATTTGAAAGGCATTAGAGAATTCATGAGAAAATTTGGAGTGAGCGAGGGCCTTGTCGTAACAAAGGACGAAGAGCGAGAAATGAAGCTGGCAGAGGGCTTGGTGAGGTTTGTTCCTGCGGATATTTTTTTGGCGTCTAAAATGCGCTCGAGCATTTTGGGCCCATCAAAAGGCAGCATTGCTCATGCTGGTGGGGGTTAAAACAGTGATAGCAGGCGTGGACGAGGCTGGCCGCGGGCCTGTGCTCGGCCCTCTTGTCCTATGCGGCGTGAAGGTGGAAGAGTCCGTGCTTGAAAGCCTCAAGGCCGCTGGCGTCAAGGACTCAAAGCTGCTCAGTCCCAGAAGGCGCGAAGTTCTGGCCAAGCTCATA
>JBFMBF010000046.1:0-3541 GCA_040755315.1 Hadarchaeota archaeon (SeqCode)
TGTATTATCCCACCACATGTGTCATACCCTGCCCATGAAGTACACTCTTGCCGGCGTTAAGTAGTTTAGCGCTTGGTGCGGTCTTTCGTAGTTGTAGTACCTGATGAATGCCCTGAGTGTCTTGTACCTCCAGGCCTCTTCTTCGTAGGTTCGGTTGAACCTCTCAACTTTGCCGATTGTCGTCGGCCTGCGCTTGCTCGCCACGATGTGCTGTACGCCAAGCTCCCTCAGCGTCTGTGTGAACTCGCTTTCGCCGTGCTCTTTGCCTTCTTTGTCAGCGCAATAGAACTGGGCCCCCTGGTCCGTCAGAACCTGCTCCGGAAACCCGTACTTCTTCCCGCACCTCTCGAACAGCTTCAAGGCAAACTCAGTCGTGGCGTCGTGTTCGATTCTGGACCCCGGGATGAATCGCGAGTGGTCGTCAAGGAAAGTGAGCATCCACTCGTCGTCGTCCGTAAGCTTGAAATCCGCCTGCCAGAGTTCATTTGGGTGCAATCTCTGAAACCTGCGCTTGCCCCATGTTTTTCTCGGTTCGTCAACCGGGTTGTTCAATCCCGCGCTGCAGATTGCGCGGTATATCGTGTTGTGGCCGATCTTCACCCCGTTCTCTTTCATGTGCGCCTCAATCTTGCACGGCCCCCAACCTTTTCTTCTCCTCAACTCCAGAACTTCTTCAACGACATCGTCCGATGCACGGTGAATCGTGTTCGGTCTTTTGGGCTTGATGACCAGCCCATCCCATCCTGAAGTCCTGTAAGCTTCCCACCACCTCAAAACAGTTCTTTCACTCACTCTCAGATGTGCGGCGATTTTGGCAGATGGCCATCCTTGGAGTTTTCTGCGTACTATCCACCTTCTACGCCTTAGTTCCCTTTCCATGTTGCATCACCCCTTTTCTTTCAATTCCGTGCTCTTGGACTAAGGGGTGACACATGTCATGGGATACTACAGAATCCCGGTCCATTGGAAAAATAGATATAATCCCATTCTTAGACTTCACGAGTGGTCAAATGTTCCATATTCCAGGGTTCAGGGGGGGGATACACCCTCCCTACTCAAAGCTGGCCTCCGGCAAGGCAATCGAGAACGCCAAGCCGCCGAAGGTCGCAGTGCTGCCCCTCCGCCAGTACGTCGGCGTCCCGTGCACGGGGCTGGTGAACCTAGGCGACCATGTCAAAGTGGGCCAGAAGATAGCCGACTGCGAGGCGCCTCTCTCGGTCCCGATACACTCCAGCATCTCTGGGACCATAGTGGAGCTGGCGCTGAAACCAACTCCAACTGGCGAGGAGCTCCAGAGCATAGTTGTGGAGTCGGACGGGAAAGATGAATGGGCGGAATTCACAGGGCTGGACGCTGACAAGGCCTCCAGAGAGGAAATCCTAGCCAAAATCCACGACGCCGGGATAGCAGGCATGGGGGGCGCCGCTTTCCCGACCCACGTGAAGCTGAACCCGCCTAAAGACAAGAAGGTGGAGACCCTAATAATCAACGGAGTCGAGTGCGAGCCTTTCATCACTGGCGACCACAGGCAGATGCTCGAAGCCGGGGAAAAAATCGTGGGGGGCGCAAAGATTGCCGCGGGAGTTCTTAATGTTGGGAAAGTCGTAATCGCGGTGGAGGACAACAAGCCTGACGCCGCAGAAAACATGAGAAGGCTGGCCGAAGGCTTCGGTGTCATGGTCCTCAAGACCAAGTACCCTCAGGGGGACGAAAGGCACCTGATCAAGACCATTCTGGGGAAGGAGGTACCTGAGGGCGGGCTGCCTTTCGACATCGGGGCCGTGGTGCTTAACGTGAGCACGGCCAAGGCCATCCACGAGGCCGTCCACGAGGGCAAGCCGCTGGTGGAGAGGGTCGTCACGGTCGCGGGGGATGTCAAGGAGCCCAAGAACCTGCTTGTGAGGATTGGCACGCCGTTCTCACAGCTGGTGGAGGAGTGCGGCGGCCCAGTCGGTGAAATCAGAAAGATGGTTTGTGGCGGCCCCATGATGGGGATTGCCCAGCCGGCCGACGCCCCCGTGGTGAAAGGAACCACATGTGTTCTGGTCTTCAGCGAGGCCAAGGCGAAGGAGGAGAGGGAGCTGCCGTGCATAAGGTGCGCCAGGTGCGTCGAGGCCTGCCCCATGAGCCTCATGCCTACCATCCTCGCCCACCTCTCGGAGCGCGGGAATGTGGATGGGGCGCTTGACTACAAGATAACAAGCTGCGACGAGTGCGGGTGCTGCTCCTACGTCTGCCCGTCCAAAATTCCACTCGTCCAGAAAATCAGACTCGGGAAAGTCCTCGTGAGGACAAAGGCAAAGAAGATGAAAAAATGAAGCTCCTTGTCTCATCCTGGCCCCACATAAGGGACAAAATCACGACGAGGGGGATAATGCTGGCGGTGGTGATAGCCCTTCTCCCCGCAACTGCTTTTGGGGTGTGGTCATTCGGCCTCCAGGCGCTTCTAATCGTGCTCACCTCGGTCATTACTGCAGTGGCCACCGAGTTCGTGGCTTTTAAGCTCATGAAGCAAAAGCCCACCTGGGACGGAAGCGCCGTCGTGACAGGGCTGCTGCTCGCGCTCACTCTGCCGCCGACCCTGCCCCTTTGGACGGCCGCGGTCGGGGCAGTGTTCTCCATAAGTATAGGAAAGTTTGCTTTTGGGGGCCTTGGGCGAAACATTTTCAATCCAGCCTTGGTAGGCAGGGCTTTCCTGTCCATCTCATGGCCAGCGCTGATGACCACCTGGGTGATTCCTGGCACGGCCACAACCACGGCCACCCCCCTGACAGGCACAACCATCAGCAACGCAAACCTGTTCATCGGGAATGTCGCGGGCTCCCTTGGTGAAGTCTCGAAGTTCGCCATCCTGATTGGCGGGCTCTACCTCATTGTCATGAAATACATAGACTGGAGAACCCCGCTTTTCTATATCGGGACGGTCGGGGTGCTCACCCTGGCGCTCGGGCAGGATCCGATTTTCCACATGTTGGCGGGCGGGCTCTTCCTCGGAGCGTTCTTCATGGCCACAGATTACGTTACAACGCCGATGACTAGCAGGGGGAGGATAATTTTCGCGGTGGGCGGCGGCAGCCTGGTGGTCGCCATCAGGCTTTTCGGCGGGCTCCCTGAAGGCGTGGCCTACTCCATCCTCATAATGAACGCATTCACACCTTTGATAGAGAGGTATACCAGGCCCAGGGTCTACGGCACTGGAAAGGTGAAAAAATGAAATTAGGAGTCCACACAAAATCTGTAATCGTGCTGACCGTAACCTGTGCATTCTGGGCCGCAGCGCTTGCGGTCGTCTACAACGTGACAAAACCGATTATAGAGTCTACTGAAAAAGCGGAAATTGACGCGACCCTGAGAAGAATATTTCCAGACGCCGATAATTCCATTGAAGAGCATGAACACTACACCTCGCTCAAAGAAGGCGTTCCTATCGGGTATGCCACTATCTCAAGGGGGTATGGCTACGGTGGTGAGATGAAGCTTCTAGTTGGCATCGGGCTGGACAACAGAGTCGTTGGCGTGAGTGTAATATCAAATTCAGAAA
>JBFMBF010000047.1:0-2886 GCA_040755315.1 Hadarchaeota archaeon (SeqCode)
TCCAACAATCCTTGCGGCTGCCATCGTGACGGCCACCTCCTTCCTCGGGCTGCTTTTCTTCACGTTCAGGGAAAAGAAAATCGGCCACGCCATGAATTTGGTGAGCCCTCTGGCGGCGGGGCTTCTCTTGGGCTCAGCTTTACTTCAGCTGATCCCGGCGTCCATCTCCAGGGCGGTGAGCTCCACTCTGGCCATGTTTGCGGTCCTTGTGGGGATAACTGCCGCCATTCTATTAGGAAGGACCATATGGCACCACCACCACGAAGCAGCCTGCCAGGTCCACCTTTTCAGCCAAATCAACCTACTCGGCGAAGGGATTCAGAACCTGGTCGCCGGGATGATGGTGGCGAGCTGCTTCTGGTTCTCAGCCTCCGTCGGCCTCATTGCGGCCGCTGCAGTGATAGTCCACGCGGCCGTCCAGCAGCTGGGCAACTTCGGCTTTCTCCTCCACGGCGGCATCGACAAGGGGCGGGCGCTCGGCTACAGCCTGGCGTCGTCGTCAACCGCCATCCTCGGGGCCGTGCTAACATACTTCTGGCTGCTGGCGCTTGACCTCGGCCCATACCTGCTGGCCTTTGGGGCGGGGTGGTTTGTTTACATGGGGGCGGACGATGTTCTATCATGTGGCGGAAGGCGCGGAAAAATGTCGGCGGCCCAGTTCATCCTGCTCCTGTTGGGGGTCGTGATCGTAGAGTGGGTCGCGATGTTCCTAGTGTGACTTGATGGTCCACTTTTCTTTGCCTAATGTCGTGAAGGTGTCGCCGCCGACCTGGTAGATCTGCTTCACATTTCCAACATCGATTAACTGCCCGTCGAAGACGCCGTCGTCCGCGTACGCCGCAACCACCTCCCCGGCGAACATGGTGTGGTCGCCTACTTCCACCTGGTCCACAACCTTGCACTCGAGGTGGGCCACGCACTCCTCAATTATCGGGGTTTTGATTACTCTGCCAGGCTTTGGCGTCAGCCCGAAATTGGAGAACTTATCTACCATGCGTCCCGAGACCTTCCCGCAACGCACGGTTTTTTCCAGGAGCTCCACTGTCGGGATGTTGACTGCGAACTCCTTGGATCGGGAAATGAGGTCGTGGGAGTGGCGATTGGGAGCTATCAGGATTCCAACCATCGGTGGATTGATTGAGAGGGGAGTAACCCAAGCCACGGTGATTATGTTAGGCTTGCCGCTTTCCGAATCCACGCAGCTGACCAGCACCACCAGCTGGGGGTAGACGAGCCTGTATGCCTTTGAGGTGGGGACATCCATCTTTTCCATTTTTAACATCCTGTTGACTTTGCTAAATCTTTCATAGCAGGTTATAAGTGGCTCTGGAGCAAGTCCTGATGGTGCAAAATGGCTAAACAAGGACTGAAGGGGAGCAAAACGGGGAAGAATCTGCTTACGGCGTTCGCTGGAGAGTCCCAGGCCAGGAACCGCTACACATATTTTGCCGAGGTGGCCAAGGCCGAAGGCTACGAGCAGATTGCGGCGATATTCGAAGAGACTGCATGGAACGAGCGGGCGCACGCCCAGCGCGAGTTCAGCTTTTTGGAGGGCGGCGAGGTGGAAATCCAGGCGGCGTACCCCGCAGGAGTCATCGGAGACACCAAGGCCAACCTGAAAGCCGCGGCAGCCGGCGAGCGATACGAATGGACGACGATGTACGTTGATTTTGAAAAGGAGGCCCGCAAGGAAGGGTTTGATGAAATAGCCGACATGTTCAAGGAAATCGGGGAAGTGGAGGAGCAGCACGAGAAGAGGTACCTGAAGCTGCTGAAAAACCTGGAAGAGGGGAAGGTCTTCAAAAAGGACCGCGCGGTGAAGTGGAAGTGCAGAAACTGCGGATATGTCCACGAGGGGGCTTCCGCCCCTGAAAAGTGCCCGGCCTGCGGCTTCCCTCAGAACTATTACGAGATGATGGCCGAGAACTACTGACCATGGGGCAGGCAGATTGGCCGTTCGCAACCGGTTTACTAAAACAAAAATTTCTTGATATGTGCTTGAAGTTTGAGCATTGCCCGTTCACGCGCTCAACTTATTGAGATGCGGCCGCAGCTCTTGCAGAGCCAGCGCTGTTTCCGACCCCCAGCGTAGTGGATGCCGGCCTTCACAATATCGCTCGACCCGCAGAACTTGCACTTCCTCGCTGGCTCGGTCCTCTGCCCTTCCGAAATCCCTGCCTCCTTGAGCAAATCCATGAGAGATTTATCCAACCCAAGTGCGACCGCTCGCGCCTCCATATATTTTCTCTGGAGCTTCCCTTTCTGCCTGACCAACACGCCGAGTGCGTCGTCGTAATCCTTGCCCCTTCCTGCGTCCAATTTGTGGATGACAATATCCTCTGGAGCCATGATTCGCATTTTCATGCCCAGTATATTCACCGTCCTGGCTCTGTTCAACTCCTTTCTTTGTCCATCGGTCTTGGCCAGCCAGAAATCGACTCTGTGTGGACCTAATTGAGCGACAAAACGATTCCCCTTCTCCAGCACGCGTTCGACCTCCCACCGGTCAACTTCAAAACCCCTCTTCTCCAAGGACGGGGTGAGGCGCGAGAGGCCCTCTTTTGTGAGCCCAACGACCACATCAATGTCGTGCGTGGCCCGGGGGAAGCCATAAAAGTCGGCCGCAATACCTCCTGTCAACGCGTATTGCACCCTCGCCTCATTCAGAGTCTCGACTACCTTTTCCACGACTTCTTTGAGTGCCATCGCTCCCCGCTCCTTATGAGCTCATAGACGGCTGCGTCGGGTTCACGCTTCCCCAACGAATTCGCGAATATTCTAGCGGCGCCCTCGCTTAGGTCCAACCCGAGCTCGACGCTATCCGAACCGCTCATGCGCCGGAATCGCCTGACCGTCTCCTCGACTTCCCATGGCTTCATTCACACC
>JBFMBF010000048.1:0-2838 GCA_040755315.1 Hadarchaeota archaeon (SeqCode)
AACACTTGGTTGGATTGGATACAACTTCAGCGTTCTATGCAGGGCGGCCCATGAGTTTGGAGTCAAGCCGCTGTTTGCGAGCTGATTATGCCATGCTTAAAAACCCGGAGACTTTTTACACATAGCCTCCCAAGTGAGAAAATTTTAATTCTTCAGGCGGCGGCCCATTTTGCATCTCTTCCTCTGTTGGTGAGCCGAATCTTGCCAGCTTTGCGCAACTTGTTAAGCACGACACGAATCATGTCCCTGCTGATGCCCGGGCAGTCGTTCTCGATGTCCGATATCGAGAAGGGGCCGGTTTTACGCTTGATGGCGAGCTCCACCTGTTCGGTCTTTGCCCCCCGTTTTGTCACGCTTCCGACCCGCTCCTCAAATTCCTTGTATGCCCGCAGCAATGTCCCCCAGAAGTATGTCAGCCAGGGAAAGACGTCGTGCCTGCCCTCGTGCCAGCCTCGAGATGATTTTTCCAGCGCCTCGTAGTAGCTTTCCTTGCTTTCCTCTATGATCCGTTCCAGGCTGATGTAACGGCCGACATTGTAGCCAGCGCGGTATAACAGCAGAAGAGTCAGCAGCCGGGCCACCCTGCCGTTCCCGTCCTCGAACGGGTGGATGCACAGAAAGTCCAGTATTGCCAGCGGGATCACAACCATCGGCTCCTCCCTGCTGGCAACCGCTTCGTACTCGGTGACCAGATGTGCCATCGCGTCTGCCGTCATGGCCGCCGGCACGGGCTTGAAGCGGACCTTCCCGGTGCCGTTGGGATATCGTTCAACAATGATATTGTCATTGGTTTTCCAGTTTCCGCCGCGCTTTGGGAGGAACCTGTAAATGGTGGCGTGGAGCTGACGCACGGTTTCCGTCGTGAAGGGCATGTCTTTTGCAGACCCGTGGATGAGCGCGAGCGCGTCCCTGTAGCCGGCCACTTCCTGTTCGGATCGCTCCCTGGGTTTTGCCGACTTCAGCACGATATCCCGCGCCCGTTTGTCCTCAACCGTTATTCCTTCCAGCCGGTTTGAAGAGACCGTGGACTCGATCATGGCAAGCTTCTGCATGGTCAGCAGGGCCTCCGGAGACCTGCGGGTGAAAAGTTCCTGCTTCCCCTTGTATTCGCCCAACGCCAGCAGGCTGGCGGCGTGCGCCGGGGTCAGCTTCAGGTTGTCAAGATAGTTTCGCGCCAATGACCTCGTTTTATCGCCTCCGAACAACTTCTGGTTAATGTGGTAATAAGTGTTGCGTTACTACTACATTAACAAGTTATTACCACATTTCGGTTTTGGCCGTTCCCGGCTCCCGTTAGTTCAGCGGGTCGCCCACAAAGTACACGCGCTTCCACCAAGCGAGGTGCACGCACACCCGGTGGGCGAACGGGCTGAAGTCTTCCTAGGGGTTCCAGCCGTCGAGTGCCCGTATTAGACGCTCTACCAGCAGCACTACAATCCTCAGTCATTCTTTTAATCCGCGTGGAGAGTAATGTGTGGATGGTGGGCAATCATGGCCGAGTTGTGTTCAAAATGCGGCAAAAAAGAAGGTCATGTTAACTTTGGCAAAAAATGGGTTTGCAGAGAATGCGAAGTCGAATTGAAGGTTTATGATTACATTGGCGGACTTGACAAGCTACCTGACATTGAACAGGTCACTGCCGTTTTGGGACTTTCGGCGGAGGAAATCAGCAAAGCGGTTGACAGAAGCCCTGTTTTGAAATCCATCGTGTTTGAAAAATGTCCAAATGCCTGCAACGCAAAAACACGGCGTGGTGGTTCCTGGTCCCAACTTTATTCGGAATATTTGGTGGGTTGATTGCATACGCGCTTGTCCACGATGATGACAGAGAAATGGCAAAGTCTCTTCTCGGGTTGGGCATCACCATAAGTGCCGTTCTGTGGGCGGGCATTGCATTGCTTATGTTGCGTTAGACAGAATTGATGGTTATCCATTTTGTGTGCTTCGATGAATGCGCCATCCGCCGCAGGGCAGCCTCGCAAATGTTCATCAGCCCCCTGCGATGGATGATCACTCCTTTTTGTTTGCATTACTGGCTGTGGCCACGCCTTAAAACATTTTGCGGTGCGGCACCAGCGCGAAGCCTAATACATTTGTCATTTCAGCCATATCTGAGCATTTCGATTTTGGTGACTCTTATAACAGAGCCAACGCGATTGTAATTGGAACTATCGGTTTCGGAAAAAGTGACCACATTTCCCGCAATCCTATATTTATCACCCGACGCAGAAAAATTCTTGGGCACGTTTTCCAGATACGTGAAAGAGGCGGTGTTGATATCTCTAGCGATTGTTTTCGAATCGGTGGTGGTCCATACATATGCAATTACCGTAACCTGCTGATTCTCGTATTTTCCCGGGTCAGCGTTCAGCTCGTAGATGCGAGCAGTCCCCTGCTCCAGCGTGAACCCGCTGTAGTTGACTAGCGCCCACCCGAACACCGTAATGATTACAGCGCTCGTGAAAAATTTAGCGTAGTCGGTGTTGCTTGAGTAAGGAGGGGGCACTCGGAAATTCCAAGCGTCGCTCAGCCACACCGCAGCGGCAAAGACGCAGAGCCCAGCCACGACGAGGCCCGCGCCGATGAGCCACGCACGGTAGGGCTCACCGACCCACGTCAGGTCAATTACGTCGATGTGCGGGGCCAGGAAAGACAGCCAGACTGCGACACACCCCAAGACAAACAGCATGGAGCCGATCATCCTGAGGGCCATTATTGTGATTTGCGTAATTTATGTTAGCTTTATAGGAGGTCCGTTACAGTGAATATTGGAGCACATGGGCGAGAAACAATTGTACCAAGGAAGGCAGCTTCCGCACGAAGTCCTTGAGCACTATC
>JBFMBF010000049.1:0-2230 GCA_040755315.1 Hadarchaeota archaeon (SeqCode)
TGGACGAAAATGTGGTGGGGATAGTCGCGGCGGCCGACACAATCAAAGAAAGTTCTGCAGAGGCGGTCAAAAAACTCAAGGAGATGAAAATAGATGTGGTGATGCTGACCGGGGACAACGAGCGAACGGCGAAGGCCATAGCGAAACAGGCCGGGATTGAAAATGTCATTGCTGAGGTTTTGCCAGGCGAGAAGGCAGATGTCATAAAGAAGATTCAGTCGGAGGGCAAGGTAGTCGCGATGGTGGGCGACGGCATAAACGACGCTCCGGCTCTGGCGCAGGCCAACCTTGGCATAGCGATCGGTAGCGGCTCTGACGTGGCCAAGGAGACGGGCGGGATCATCCTCATAAAGGACGACCTCAGGGACGTGGTTGCGGGGATAAAGCTGAGCAGGAAGGTCATGGGCAAGATCAAGCAGAACCTGTTTTGGGCGTTCATCTACAACATAGTCGCCGTTCCTGTCGCGGCGCTTGCCCTTCTGACCCCCATAATCGCCGCGGCCGCGATGGCCATGAGTTCCCTGAGCGTCGTGGGCAACTCCGCGCTGCTTAGGAGGCTAAAGTTAGAAGTTTAAGGAGGTGAGGTTCATGGCAAAAGATCCCGTGTGTGGTATGACCGTTGACGAAAAAACCAAGCTATCGTCCACCTACGGCGGCAATACTTACTACTTCTGCTCTCCGGCGTGCAAGAACCAGTTTGACAAAAACTCGGCGAAGCATGTCAAAGGAGTAGGTACCCATCATCACGGCTGCTTCTGTTAGAACAATTGAAGCACGACTTGCTATGGCGCCGCCTTAATTACTCCAGCGAAAGTTCAGCCACCAGCCGTTCCACTTTAGCCTTTATCATATTGCGTATTTCTCTGGCCTTTTCAATAGGCTTTCCGATGGGATCCTCGAGTCCCCAGTCTTCGTCAGCCACCACGCCTGGGCAGACCTCTCCAACTTCACAACCCATGCTGATTACCCTGTCCGCTTCTTCCACCATTTCCGGCGTTAGCATCTTGGGCTTGGCGCCGCTCATGTCTATCCCGACCTCTTTCATAAGCTGAATCGCCGTGGAGCTAACCTTTTCAGCATGCCTAGTCCCGGCGCTGCTCGCCCTCGCGTTCTTCGCCATGCTGTTGAAAAAAGCCTCGGCAATCTGGCTTCTGAAGGAATTTTCCACGCAAACGAAGAGGACTCGCTTAATGTTTTCAACCCCTTATTTTGTTTATGGCGCCCGAGAAGTCCAGCAGTATCTTCTTCACAGCGGCGCTGAACTTATCCATGTTCGTCGCTATTTTTTCCAACCCTTCTCCGAACTCGAAGGTCAATATCATGTCGAGCCAGTTCTCGCGTGGCATGACGGTGGCTTCTCCCCCCACAGCCGATAGTAGCCGCTTCGCGTGGGCAGCCGCCTCGTTAGCATCTTTCTCAGACTTGAACTTCAGCGGGTAGTGCACTGTCAAGAAGGTGAAGCCACGCTCTTCCTTGTTCAGGTAGATGCGGAACACTTTGCCAAGAAACTCCCCGTAGAAGTGGTCGGTGCCTTTGTCGAACCCCAGCTGGATGAAAGCCTCTTTCAGGTGGCGTGGGATGTCGTCCATCAGGCAGCCGCAGAGGGCGGTGGCAAGCGTCGGCTCCACCAGCTGCTCTGAGAGCTTGACGAAGATGTCGTAGGGTATCCCCATCGCCATCTCGTTCTCGTGGTAGCCAGCGATGGTTCTCGCGCCGCCGCACAGGAGCGTTAGGTTTGGCTTCTTCTCCATGTAGGGGATGGCCGTGGCCTCCCCAGCTATCGCCGAGGCCTCGCAGGTCATGCTTGCTTCCAGCCTCTTCCGGGTGGCCCTGTGGAGAACCTGCAGCACTTCCATCATGCGTGCCGGGTCGGTTATCACTATCACGACATCCGGATCCTGGTCAATCTTCGCGAGTGGAGACACAAGAACAGATTGCGTCGTCGCGGGTTTGATTCTGGGGTAGAGGTCGACATACTTGGGCTCCGTGAAGCCGAGGATTACGCGCGCAGTGAAATTCTGGAGGTCTGTCTCCGATATTGATACCAGCTCTCCTTTGTGGGCAGCCCCGCGCACGAATTCGCAGAAGAGGGAAGGTCGGCTAGCGCTTGGCCCGTCCAGCTTCCGGTCCGAGATCTTCACGGCCACAAGGCTGGTCGGGAGCTGGAAGAACTTCCGGAACTTTTCCGATATTTCGCCGTAGTTTTTCATCACTCCACCGCGATTTTGTT
>JBFMBF010000050.1:0-2198 GCA_040755315.1 Hadarchaeota archaeon (SeqCode)
AGAAGCAACGCTTTGTGGGCAGAAAACGTTTTCATCTCCCGAGTTTGGCAGTTTCTTTTTTGTAAGATTTGGCGCAGTGAACGCAGCAAAACATCAGTGTTTTTCCTCCCACTTTTTCCTCATGTCCCCCCGCGTAGACCTTGCAGCCACAGTGGGCGCATTGCGTCAGCTTCGGTTCAAGGACTATGGAGATCACGTCGCTGAACCTCCTTATGATCATCTCAGATGTTTTTCTTCCCTCGCTAGTCAGCGTGTAGATTTTCCTCCTCCGCCCACTAATCATGACCGCCTTGTGGGAAATGAGGTGTTTTTTCTCCAGCTTTTGCAAAAGCGGGTATATCTGGCCAGCCGATGGTTTTTTCCCGGTTCTTTTCTCAAGCTCGCCCATCAAATCATAGCCATGTTTCGGCCCATCCTTCAGCATAAGTAGCGTGTAGAATTTGGCCATGTTGGTGATGGATTCTTCTTTGCCGGGCATGTCGCACCGATTATCACTTTCTCCCAAAGTATTTAAATATATATCGTATTAAGATATATTGGTGTCTCATGAAGAAGGACCCGGTTTGCGGGATGGTTGTTGATGAGGAGACCGCGATAAAGCGAGAGATAGGCGGGAAGACCTTTTACTTCTGTAGTCATTCCTGCGCCGAAACTTTCGCGTCTCCTGAGAAAGAGATGCGCAGGCTGAAGCGGCGGGTCACCGTCGCCCTCAGCGGCGCGGTCGCGATAGGAGTGATAAGGCTTGCCATAATCCTGGGGCTGGCGGCCGGCACTGTGACAATAACCTGGGCGCCCCTCCCGCAACTGCCTTTCCTCAACTATGGGGTCCTGATGTTTCTGTTCACCACCCCCATCATCTTCATAGGCGGCTGGAGCTTCCACCACGGCGCCTACGATGCGATCAGAAAGGGAATCTTCAACATGGACGTCCTCATTTCCATGGGCACCCTCACGGCGTACTTTTACAGCGTCGTCGTGGTGTTCGCGCCCGGCGCCCTGCCCGCGGAGGAGTCGTACACCTACTTTGAAGTAGCGGCCGTCATCATCGCCTTTGTCATGCTTGGCAAGTTCATGGAGGAGTTAATCAAGAAAAGGTCTGCCGCGGCCGTGAGGAGGCTGATGGATCTGAGACCCACCATGGCAAGGGTCATCAGAGACGGGAAAGAGGAAGAGATTCCGGCGGACGATGTCCAGGCAGGAGACATCGTGGTCGTCCGACCCGGGGAAAGTATTCCGGTCGACGGCACGGTGGTCGACGGGCACTCGAGCGTGGACGAGAAAATAATCACGGGGGAAAGCATCCCCGTGGAGAAAAAGCCAGGCGACGAGGTCATCGGCGCAACGATAAACAAGCTTGGCGCGTTGAAGTTCAAAGCCACTAAGGTCGGGAGTGAGACCACCCTCATGCAGATAGCCCGGATGGTTGAGGATGCGCAGGCTTCTGGCGGCAAAGTCCAGCGGCTTGCAGACAAGGTCGCAGGTATTTTCGTCCCGATAGTTATCGCGGTGGCGTTTGGTTCCACAATCCTTTGGGTCCTGCTTGGCAGGCCGATTTCCGCGCTCTGGGCGTTGGTTGGAGTCCTGATAATAGCCTGTCCATGTGCCCTTGGGGTCGCCACTCCGGCCGCCCTGCTTGCGGGTGTCGGGAAGGGGGCCGAGCAGGGCATCCTGATCCGGGGAGGGGAGTTCATAGAGCAGACTCCCAAGCTCACCACGGTGGTTTTCGACAAGACGGGGACTCTGACGAAAGGCGAGCCGTCCGTCACCGATATCATTGGCGTTGGCGCCTCAGACAAAGACGTGCTTAAATACGCGGCGATGGTGGAAAAAGGTTCGGAGCACCCCCTCGGCGAGGCCATAGTCAGGGCCGCCAAGGAAAAAGGCGTCGATGTCCCCGACGCGGGATCGTTCGAGGCGGTCCCAGGCCGCGGCGTCAAGGCGAAGTTCAAGGGAAAGAAAATCCTGCTCGGGAACCGCAAGCTCATGGGGGACAACAAGGTGGAGACGGAGAAGATTGAGAAGCGGCTGAAGGAACTTGAGGAGGGCGGGAAGACGGCGATGATAGTGGCAGTGGACGAAAATGTGGTGGGGATAGTCGCGGCGGCCGACACAATCAAAGAAAGTTCTGCAGAGGCGGTCAAAAAACTCAAGGAGATGAAAATAGATGTGGTGATGCTGACCGGGGACAACGAGCGAAC